>CAYHQQ010000024.1:12905-54235 GCA_964358855.1 uncultured Phycisphaeraceae bacterium | reverse complement strand
CGGGCCGCGGCGGGCGAGGCTCAAGCTCGTACATCGACTCGGTCATCCTCAGGGACCGGGACGACACCAATGGCCTCAACGGGTCCACCGACGCGACGATGGAGCATCGGGTCTACTATTGCCAGAACTGGCGGGCCGATGTGAGCGTCACCATGACCGAAGCGGGCCGAATCCTCGAGTGGATCAAGTACTCGGCTTATGGCGTGGCGCAGCGCACCTCGGCCGCGGAGTACAACCACGACGGCGGCGTTGACTCCTTCGACGATAGTGACTTCGCCACCGACTACGCCGTCACCCCCACGCCGCCCACCGCGGCCGACATCAACTTCGACGGCACGGTGGACTCCTCCGACAACACGATGTGGGCGGCGACCTTCGCCGACGGATACGACACGAGCAGAGGAGAACTCGCCCAGACCACCACCAACGCCCGCTACAACCGCCTGGGCTACGCGGGGTACTGGCTCGAGCCCGCCGGGCAGCAGTACCTTGTCAGGAATAGGGAGCTCGATCCGCTCGTGGGGGTTTGGGATGAGAGAGATCCCATCGGCTACCACGATGGGGCGGATTTATATTCTTATGTCAATGCCCACGTTGTAATTCAGAAGGATCCGACAGGCTTAGTTCGCAGCGCGTGTTTAAGTGGCGGCTGCGGCATGGCGACGCTCGCATCGCCCCTCGGCCTTCCCGGAGATGCATACTGTATTTTGGCGGTTTCTGCGTGCGAAATGAGCGATGAGTATAAACATCGGTTCGACGAAGTCTACAGACTAATTGCAACTCGATGTGGGGCCAATGTCGATATTCGTACGCTTATTACATGCGAGGATACTCCAGAAACTTGTAGTGGCCGATGCGGACGAGCGGTTGCCGAATGTGATAATGGCAAGGGATCAGTGTCACTGAAGTTGTGCTCCAAACCGAGCTGCTGGACGAACAAACGCGATTTTTGTGAAGCCGCACTCGAAGAATTGTTACACATATCACAGTTTTGTAGAGATGGCTATTTTCCCAACTGCACGGGGTTTTCTATTACTGCCGATGGATGCCTGGACCGCGAACTTGAAGCAAAGGCATTTTCAAATCAGTGCGATCCTATTCCGGCTAAGTTGGCAGAGATTTGCAACGATCGCAACTTTTGTCTCTGCGCGTTGGCTTGCGGATCGTGCGCGAATAACTATCCCAAGGACTTCCCTGGCGACGCTGCCGGGGAACGTTTGGTGGCTTGCCTCAGGAAGTGCAAGCCAAAGAAACCATTCAACTGCCCTGGTTTGCCCATATGAGCGGAACCATACTTTTATTTCGCCGATTTACGACACTTGGCGCATACACCGCGTTTGCAATAGTAATGTTCACATTTGCTGTGACGTATGTGATCCGGCCCAAAGTCGCGGTAGTCAATGCGGCATCAAGAATTGTCGTGGTGGGTATGGGTTCTGGCGCAGTTTCTGTTCAAATCTACTCGTCACCAGATGGATTTTACGATATTGGGGCGTTAGGCGAGGCGGTATGGTTGTTACGGTGTGAGGCATGTTCATGTATTATGATTCCGAGGTGTTCTCTTTCAAATGCCAGAAGTGAATTCATTTTGCCATCTTGGACTATCGTGCTTGGAGGATGTGGGTTGTTGGCCGCGAAGATCCGAAAGAGACCATCATTGTCCTCGCGAACATGCTCCATCTGTCAGTATGACATGACAGGCCTGGGCTCGGTTTGCCCGGAGTGCGGGGCCAGCAATTAAGTGGGCGGCGCATAAACTGTCGGACATCGCTGGCGACGGAGAGCTGGGTCGGGATGAATAACTACTCGTTCACCGGCGGCGAGGTGAGCGGCCCGGACACGATGACGAAGACGGAGATCATGGTGTACGACAGCGGCAATCCCAAGGGGAGATAACGTCCTGAGAATTGCGCAGATTTGACAAAGGGGCTCTCCCGCAGGAAGGTGGTGATGTGAACGCACCCCTTGTCACCGAGCGCCGAGAATTGACCCACCCCCGAGCGCCAACTTCTGACCCACCTGGAAAGAGGCACGCAGGTCAAGGTTAGCCCGGTCAGGTCATGCGCTCACCTCCTCGCGCTCGGTCGTCACCAGCTGGGCTCGCGGGCGCTTGGGCTGACCCGGGGGTGCCAGATTCGCCTCCGCGCCACCACCTCCGCCGCCGTCCACCTCGGCGACCTCGACGCGTTCGCCCGCGCGGTGCCGGGCCTTCATGCGGTAGCTCTCGCCCCGGATGTTGATGACCGTGGCCCGGTGCAGCAGACGGTCCAGGGCCGCCGAGGCCATCACCGCGTCGGCCGCGAAGACCCCGGCCCACTGGGCAAAGGCCTTGTTGCTGGTCAGGATGATCGCCTGCTGCTTCTCGTACCGCTCGGCGATCACCTGGAACAGCAGGCTGGCTTGCGTGCTGTCGAGGGTGAGGTAGCCCACCTCGTCGATGATCAGCACGCTGGGCCTGACCAGGTTCTTTATCTCGCGGTGCAAACGGTGCTCGCGGGTCGCACGCGTGAGCCGGCGCGCCAGATCGATGGCCGTGGTGAAGTAGACGCGCTGGCCAAGCTCCGCAACCCGCACGCCCATCGCGATTGCCAGGTGCGTCTTGCCCACCCCCGGCGGACCCAGGAGCACAACGTTACGGCCCTCGGAGGTGAACCTGGCGGTCGCCAGCTCCTCGATAAGCCGCCGATCGATCGAGGGCTGCGCGGCGAAGTCAAAGTCGTCCAGGCTCTTGCGGTAGGGGAACCTGGCGAACTGCAGCGACAGCTCGATCGAGCGCCTGCGGCGTTCCTTGAGCTCGCCGTCGAGCAGGTAGCCCAGGAAGTGCGTGTAGCTCCACTGCCCCGCAGCGGCCTGCTGGGCGACCTGGTCGAGGTGTTGCTGGGCGACCTTAAGGCCCAGATGCTCCAGGCCCTGGGCGGCCTTGGCTTCAAAGGGGATGCTCATATGGCGACCTCCATGGCCGGGGCAGCCCGCATAACCCTGTCGTACCGCCCCAGCGGCGTGGCCGCCACGTCGTGGTCGAACGTGAGCTTCCAGCTCGGCAGCGGCGTGGGAGCACGCTGCAGCGCCAGCTTCCACAGCTCGTCCAGGTGCTCCTTCTCGGTGATCGATTCACCGCGCTTGGCCGCCGCGGGGTGCTCGGCCACGATGGCGTCCCCGCTTCGGATCACCACCGACCGGCCCTGGTGCGCCAACTCGACGGTCACCTCCCGCCCCACGTACGCCGGCGGCACGCTGTACCGCGACGAGCGGAACGAGACCATCGACTCGGCCGCGACCTTGCGCGGGTGCCGTTCGATGAGGGTGTAGGGCCTGATGCTCGCGATCGGCGTCAGGTGCTCGCGCTCGCTGACGAGCGGATCGGCGGGGCGGTGCCCGGTGGTCGCGTGCAGGCGGACGTTGGCGGTGTTGTCCAGCCAAGCTCGCCCCTGGGCGTTGAGATCGTCCAGGTCGGCGAACTCGCGTCCCAGCAGGAAGTTGTCCTTTACGTAGTCCACCATGCGCTCGACCTTGCCCTTGGTGCGTGGCCGCCGCACCCGGCAGGTCTTGACGGCGAACCCGTGGTGGGAGGCAAAGTCCACGAAGACGGGGTTGAGCTTCCCGTCCTCCAGGCACACCTGCTTCATGTTGTCGTAGAGAACCTGGCCAGGCACGCCGCCGAAGAAGGCGAAGGCCTGGCGGTGGGCGCCGATCAGGGTCTCCAGGTTCATCGAGGTGGTGAAGCGGACGAAGAGCGCGCGACTGAAGCTCAGCACCATCACCAGGGCGTACACGCTGATGGACTGGCCATCGCGCCCCGCATGGCGGCCGCAATAGGCCCAGTCGCACTGGGCCTGAAGGCCCGGCGCGGTCTCGAAGCGCACGGTGGCCGTGGCGGCGCTCGCTCGAAGCGGTCGCAGTTTGCGTAGGAACCGCCGGATCATGCACACCGACCCGGTGAATCCCTGGGGGCGGATCTCGCCCAGTAGGCGCTCTGCAGAGAGGCCATGCTCGGCGAAGCGATTGGTGAGGTACTCCTTGAAGCCGTCGATGCCGCTGGTCCGATTGGGCGCCTCGAAGGTCGGCGGCGAGGCCGACCGCAGCATCTGCCGCACTGTGTTGCGGGAGAAACCCGTCTCCCGGACCACGGCCCGGATCGAGCCGAGCTGTTTGAAAAGCAGTTGAACGTCCATCCATTCCTCCGTTTGTAGCAAGCGGGCCTCCTCCCAGATAGGGGAAGCCCAAGAGTTTGATCCTTCATCTGGGTGGGTCAGAAGTTGGCGCTCGGGGGTGGGTCAATTCTTGGCGCTCGGTGACACCCTCGCCAAGATTGAAAGTCTGTTCATGCACGGCATCGTCGCGGCCAGGGCCGTGGGGACAAGATGCAGTTCACGTATCGCTCACCATTGACATTGTCAAATCTGCGCAATTCTCAGGACGTTATCGCGCCCGCCCGAGCCTCGACGATCCGCGCCTCGACAAATCTCGACGACACCACCCTCGCCTCCCCCGACGCGGCCTGGGCCAGCCTTCGCCGCCAGGGAAAGAATGAAAAAAGAGGAATTCCGCGCTCGGCGCAGAACGCCGAGATCGAACCTCCGCTCTCACGCTGCTCCGCGATGATCCGCGCCCACCTCTCCCGCGCCGCGATCGAAAGTCTGTTCATGCACGGCATTGTCGCGGCCCAGGAAACCGTGACAAGATGCAGTTCACGTATCGCTCACGTTTGCACGTGGGCAACGAGCGCGGCGGGCACACCGCGGCCATCCTCGCCAGCCTCGCCAGCACCTGCCGCCGCCACGCGATCGACCCGCAGCGCTACCTCACGCAATTGCTCACCAAACTTTCCGGGACCCCCGTCAGCGAGCTCGAGCGATGGCTTCCCGATCAGTGGAAGCGCCGCGAGACCCCGCCGCCGGCGTGAAGGGTGCGGTTCGTTCACCGCTCACGAAGAAAGAGGAATTCCACGCTCGGCGCAGAGCGCCGAGATCGAGACTCCGCTCTCACGCTGCTCCGCGATGATCCGTGCCCACCTCTCCCGCGCCAAGATCGACAGTCTGTTCATGCAGGGCATCATTGCGGCAAGGCGTGCCGTGACAAGATGCAGTTCACGTATCGCTCACAAACGATCTCTGACGCTGCTCGACGCAATCGCTTCGCCACATTCCGGACACGTGCCGATGCCTACGGTTCCGCACAAATCGTAGGAACATTTCTTGCAGGCGAATGAATTTCTATTAAGTATACTTCTCATTCGCACGCGCCATAGTACATAAGTTCCAGCGTAAAGCGACACTAATGCAATAGGCCAAAGCACGATGACGAGCGTACTTACTGGCGGTGAATACACATGCCGCACTTCGTCATACCACATCAGTTGAATACTCCAGACTCGATCTATTCTTTCACCGGAATCATGCCACTGGATAATGTACGGCGGACTAATTCGCACAACATGTATTTTAGGCTGTAATCTCAGCTGCATCGCTTTCTGAAAGTTAATGCGAACAGATCCATACACGACTACCACATTGAAACCTGGGCATACGCTACACGCAACCGAATATCGCCCGGATGCAAAGAAGAGCACGAGTACGATTATCCCGACCGTTGCAGCGAAACAGCCTGCGATTACCTTTGTGTAGACATTTACCTCGCGACTCATTGCGAGGCCCTAGGTAGGCCAAGACAATCTTGGCGGTTAATGAAGATCATCGACTCTGCGTTTCGGATTGCTTGTTCAATAACTACTCGACAAGCCGGCGCCGCGTCAATATCTCTATCGCACTCCAAGAGTTTGCCGCGAAGGCATTCTAACTCTGCAGAGTATGCGTCCACTTCTTCGCAGTAATTGGGCCTTGGCTTGGGACAGCTTCCGTTATTCATGTGAACATTCTCGTGAACAACTGTGCACTCGATCACGTAATCGCGACCGATTTCGTTTGGGTATACTCGTTTTATGTTTGTTGTGCAAATACAACAGTGTCGAATCCACTGATTAATGTTACGATCGAATTCGCACCATGTCGCTCCACCCCGGTCAGCGTCTGCTGCGCACTGACTTGCGCATTGCTTGTTTTCCGCACTCTCGCCCACATCGCTCCAACAATTATCTACCATATTAGTTGGAATCATAGCGAGAATCGGATTGCCAAGGGGTTGCCACTCGGCGCTCCTGTTATTGCCAAAACGGCTTGTAAAGATGCCTTGCGAACTGGCGGCGCCTCCGCCTATGTCGCCGCACAGTCCCATCGCATCCCGGCGGACTGTCGGCATGTCCTTGACATACATGTACAAATCCGCCCCATCGTGATAATTCAAGGGATCTCTCTCATCCCACGTTCCCACGAGCGGGTCGAGTTCACGGTTCCTGACGAGGTACTGCTGGGTGGCTGGCTCGAAGAAGTACCCCGCGTAGCCCAGGCGGTTATAGGCGGCCGAGCCCCCGCTCTGCGCGACCTCGCCGCGCCCGGTGTACAGGGACTCGGCGTAGTCCAGATCCCAGGCGTCGGAGTCGAAGTAGTCGACAGAGCCGTCGAAGTCGATGTCCGTCCGGGCCAGGGGCGTGCCCGTGAAGTCGAAGTAGAAGTCGCTGTCGTCAGTGCCGTTGACCGCGCCGTCGCGGTTGTAGTCGCCGACGGGGATTCGGCTGGCCACGCCATAGGCGCTGTACTTGATCCACTCGAGGATTCGGCCCGCTTCGGTCATGGTGACGCTCACATCGGCCCGCCAGTTCTGGCAATAGTAGACCCGATGCTCCATCGTCGCGTCGGTGGACCCGTTGGTACTGGTCCAAACTGAATGTGGACCCCTGAAATCGCGTCGCTACTCTGGCGCATGACCAAGCCGACCAAGAAACCCGTGCGCAAGACCGCCCCGAAAGCCTCCAAGACCGCGCCCCGTCAGGACGTTAGTCAAGCCGCTAAGTCGATGATCGACCGGATAGCGGCCCGGACCGAGGGAAACGACAAGACGCAAAACACGACGGCTGTCAACCCCGGTAATTAGTTTTCCACAATGAGACCATTTCCCTAACACGCACAAGAATGTGCGTGTTTTTGTGTTGGCGGTTTGCTTTCCGCCGTCGGCCCGGGGAGGGCGCCCTATAATTTCCCTGACCAAGAAACTACGGAGCGTCCAACGTGCTAACCCTCAAATCATTCCGCGATCAGCAACTCAAAAAGGCCGACAAATGGGCCAAAATTACGCAGGAAATTGAAACCTTGGCGGAGGCCGACCCCGAAGGCGCGAGCGAACTTGCTCACGCCATGATCGGTCAGTTCGGGATAATGACAGAACCAGAAACGATCACCAAGAAGCCCAAGAGGGCCAAGAAAGCAGCCAGACAGAAGTCCAGCCCGCTTTTTGGACCAAAAACTTTGATCCAGACAATCGAAGATTGGTTTGCAAAAAGAAACAACGAGTGGGCGACCAGCAACGAGATTGTCGATGGGACCGAACTGAATCGAAACTCGGCCACCCACGTCATCTACAGCAAACACAAGGACAGGTTTGAAACCCGGGAGAACCCGAACGGAGAGCCCGGCAAGCAGTTCAGAGTCAAGAAGTCCTAATCCCAGGCCCCCGGCTCGTTGCTGGGGGCCGCATTGAGTTCAGGAGACGAAGATGGAACACACCGACAGCCCGGCACAAAAGCGAAGAAAGCGGCGGGGAAGGTCCCCGCCGCCGTTCAGAGTCTGCCCGATCTTCCGCGTGGAAGCTAAGAGATCGGGCTTGTTCAAGGAAAATGACCCGTGTCAAATCCCTCCAATCGTTGGTTCTCAATTCGCCGGGGGATTCGTGCCCTCTTGAGGGACGAGGACGCTAGCCGCCGTTGAGTTCCCTCCTACTCGCACATCTAACCGGGCTCGGCCGTTCGCGCGGCCGGGTCCAATTTCATCGTCCATTCTATCAGGGACCGTTCGCTTTTCCTAGCGGGGTGCTTCCATGTTCCTCAGAAGCTTTTAGAAGAACCATCCGGGCCCACCCAGACGACGCCAGCCCTGCTTTTTGGGCCGCTTTGTCAATGCGCTCCCGCTCTTGCGGGGAGAGCCTGATTCGGAGCGGCTTGTCCCGCCGCTCGGAGTCTGTTTTTGCTGGTCGTCCGGCCATATGTGGACCGACTGTACTCCAAACGTGGCCACAAGTCAACCATATTGTGGCTACATTTACCTTGACAGTGGTATTTATGTGGCTACATTTATGTCTATGTACCGACTTGACACACAAACCCGCGTCCAGATCGTCAAAGCCCTGTGCGAAGGGTGCTCCATCCGCGCGACGTGCCGGATGATCGGAGTCTCAAAGCAAACCGTCCTGACGCTCCTCCTCAAGCTCGGGCGGGTTTGCCTCGCGCATGAGGACAAGGCAATCCGGGGCGTCAAGTGCGTCCAGATTGAGGCCGATGAAATCTGGGGGTTCACCCACTGCAAGGACAAGCACGCGATCCGCTCGCTTGAAAAGTGCCCCAAGGGATCGGTGTGGACTTGGTACGCCGTGTGCGCTCGCTCCAAGATGATCCTCTCTTGGATCATGGGGGACCGCGATCAGGCCCACGGGCACGCCTTTATGAAAGACCTTGCCTCACGGCTCGCCTGTCGGCCCCAACTCTCCACCGATGGGCTAGGCGTTTACGCTGGGGCGGTTGCGGAGGCGTTCCACACGCTCGGAGTGGACTACGCACAGATTCACAAGGTCTATTCCGCCGGGAACGTTGTCGGCCGGTATTCGCCTCCCCAGTGCATCGGATGCACCAAGGCCGCGCTCCGGGGCGATCCGGACATGGAGAAAGCCGGAACCTCCCGAGTGGAGCGGGCCAATCTCACGCTCCGCATGAGCCAGCGCCGTTGGACGCGCCTGACGAACGCCCACTCCAAGAGCCTGACGCACATGGAGGCCGCTTTCGCCCTCCACTCGTGCTTCTACAACTGGTGCCGGAAGCACATGAGCATCGGTACAACGCCCGCCGTTGCCGCCGGACTGGCCGACCATGTGTGGTCGGTGGAGGAGCTGGTGGGGCTTCTGGAGGCAGAGGAAACCGCCCTTGTGGGGACAGTGAAGAACGCCCGGGGCAGCTACAAGCCCCGGGCGTCGAAAGAACGAACGGCGTAGCCTGTCAAATCTGCTTTGGCTTGGACTCTCGCCGCACCCATAGCACAAACGCCCAGCAAAACGCCTGAATAAGAGCGGCGAACGCAAACATGGCGATCCAACCAACCCGCATTGCGGCTTTTCCTGGTGACGTGTCGGCAAGGGGGATCTCGGTCGTCATCATGTTCACGGCCATGCCCACCAAGCCCGCGCAGGTTGGATTGAGGATGGACAGTGCCGCTATTTCGACCGTTGTAAATGGGTAGGTTTTCACTCTCCGCACCTGCCCTTCCGGGTGGAACTCGGCGTGTGGCTTGCGGCGAGCGGTCGGGCGTGCTGGGCTCTCGGTTTCTGTGAATACCGAAGGTGGGGTTGGTTCAGCCATTGGTTTTTGGCTCCGCGATGTTCGCCGGTTCCCACGCCGACAAGAGGCCCATCAACGCGGCGTTGAAGCGGACGGTGTAGGCACAGTTGGCACAAAATAGCGCCACATACGGAACCACAATGGACGCGTCCGGACCGGGAGTCTCGTCGAGCAGAAAGTGGTGGGCCGCCAGCCACTTCGCGGTCCCGCAAATTGGACAGTTCCGCACCTTCCACTTGTCCACAAGCCACCGGTCGATCTTGGCTCGGTCCTCTTGGCTGATTTCGGCGCTCGGGTTCGGCATAGTTTGGCCTCCGGGACCGAACCATAGACAAACAGAGGCGAACGCGTTTCGGACGGGCGAACTGTGGCATATCGGGCTCCTGTCCGCGTCAAGTGCGCGCAGTGCGCCATTGATTCGGATCAGAAGCCCTCACGCTCCCGATGCTCGACGCCCGAATTTCCGTCACATTCAGATTGGACCACTACCGACCCGTTGAGGCCGTTGGTGTCGTCCCGATCCCTGAGGATGACCGAGTCGATGTACGAGCTTGAGCCTCGCCCGCCGCGGCCCGCGTTGTGATAATAGTACTGCTCCTTGACGTAGGTGTCCGCCGAGGCGCTGAACGCCGTTCCCGCCACCATCATCGTGGCGACGTGCCTCCACCTGGGGTCGTAGATGAACCACTCCCACTTGTCACTCGTGGTAACGGTGCCGCTCGCGTTGAGGTCGGCATGGCGCCCGATGACCATGTTGAGGCCGTTGTACTTGTACTCCACAACCTGCGGCGTCCCGCCGCCATTGCTCTTCACCTCGGTCATGCGCCCGAAGGCATCCCACTTGTAGGTGTAGTTCACACCGTCGTCGGTCTGCTGCCCGTTGCCGTTGAACGCCGGTGACTTCGTCACCGAGTTGTCCACCCTTGTCGAGATCTCGTTGACCGTGTTGAACGTTCTGGTCTCGTTGATCTCCTGGGTGGGCCCAAAGCCGGTGCTCGTGTAGCTCCCGCTCCCATCCAGATCATTCGTGTGGCCGCTTTGATCGGGTGCAGTTGGCGGATGTGCTGGAGGTGTGCCGCAAGGGCCGCTCGATGTCGGAGGCCGGGCGGACGCTGTTTGCCCAGTCGCGCCAGAGGAAAGCGAGCGTGAACGATGCGGATCGGCTGAAGAAGTACCTTGCGAGGTTTGAGATTGAGTGGGAGGGGATCGCGAAGATGGGCACGGGGTGAACGAAATATCCGGAGACACCCCCTCCGGCCTCGAAGACTCGGCCACCTCCCCCGCTAGGAGCGGGGGAGGAGGGGTCAGCGATCGACGCCGGTCTTCTCGCTGATGGGGCTGAAGAGGTCGAGGATCTCGGTCTCTTCGATGACCACGCACGAGTGGGGCGTGCCGCCGGGGAGGACCAGGACTTGGCCGCCTTTGACGTCGACCTCGCGGAAGTCGGGTGAGCCGACGGCCCCGAGTGTGAAGCGGCAGCGGCCCTTGACCATGACCACGATCTGCTCGTTGTCGTGCTGATGGGTCTCCAGGACGAAGCCCGGGAGCAGTCGCACCTTGGAGATCATCATCCGCTCGGCGATGACGCGTTGGCGTTCGATTCGGGGCATCGGGCGGTCGATGGGGAGGTCGGCGAGGGTCAGGACTTGGGCTTTCACGATGGATCCTCCTGGCGTGCAGGGAGTCTACCCACGTGGGGACGCCGGGCCGAAATCGTCCTTGGAGCCGGGTCCGGCTTCGGGTACACTCGGCACGGGCCCTGGTCCCTGCCACGGGGGCGCCGGGGGCCCGCCCGCGGTCTGCTTTTTGCCTCAGGGCCGGCGAATCGCCCTGATAATCACCGAATACTGCAATGGAAACCTGCAAGTCCACATGCGTCTTGTGATCGATCACAGTCACATTCCTTCCGGAGGCACACATGATTCCCGCACAGTTCAGCAACCACCGCGCTTTGTTTCGCCTGGCCGCCCTCGTTGCGGCACTTTCGGGCTCACTTGCGGCCGCCGATGTGGTCAACGTCACCACCACCAACAACTTCACGTTCTCTCCGAGCGTCGTCTCCGCGCATCCGGGCGACACTATCCGCTTCACCGTGACGAGCTGCTGCCACAGCGTGCACCAGACTTCCTCGGCCGCCTCGTGCACCGCCATGCCCGGCGGATTCGCGACCGCCGGCTGCGGGACGGCCGGGCTCGACGTTGTGATTCCCGCCAACGCCACGGGCTCGATTTTCTTCATGTGCCAGTGCCACTGCTTCCTGGGCATGCGGGGGCGGATCGATATCATCGCGTCGTGCACGGGCGCGGGCGTCGCTTCCGACCCCACCGATGCCTCGACCTGTCCGGGCGGCTCGGCGAGCTTCTCGGTGACCGCCTCGGGCACCGGCCCGTTCACATACCAGTGGATGCACGGCGTCACGCCCGTTGGCACCTCCGACCCCACTCTGAATCTGACCAACGTCGCCCAGAGTGACGAGGGCCAGTACACCTGCACCATCACCAACGGCTGCGGCAACGCGACGAGCCAGGCCGCCACGCTCACGGTCTGCCACGCCGACTTTGATTGCGACGGCACGCTCGATTTCTTCGACTACGACGCGTTTGTGGTCGCGTTCGAGGCCGGCGATCCGTCGTCGGACTTCGATGGCGACGGCACGACCGACTTCTTCGACTACGACGCGTACGTGATCGCGTTCGAGGCCGGTTGCTGAGCATTGGCGGCTGAACAACACGTGGATCCTGCGAAGGCGGCATCGCTCCGGAGAGCGGTGCCGCCTCTCATTACCGGCGCTGCACGCTCGTGATGACGACGGGTCGCATGGGGATGTTGCGCATGTCGCGTTCGATCGAGAAATACGTATCGGCCTTGACCATCTCGTCGATGATCTCCATGCCCGAGACGACGTGCCCGAAGACGGCGTAGCCGGCCTTGCCGGTGATGTCCCGCGCGGTGTCGAGCCTTGCGTTGTCCTTCACGTTGAAGTAGAACTCGCGGGTGGCGGTGTCGGGGTCGGAGTCGCGGGCCATGGCGATGGTCCCGCGGACGTTTTTGAGGCCGTTCTTCCACTCGTTCTTGATCGGAGCATCGCCCTTGAGTTCGACGAGGGCGAGGGTGTATCCGCCGCCCTGCACGACGAAGTTGGGGACCACGCGGTGGAAGATGGTGCCGTTGTACTCGCCGCGGTCGGCGTACCGCAGGAAGTTCTCGACGCTGATGGGCGCCCGCTCGTGGTCGAGCTCGATGACGATGTCGCCGGCGGTGGTCTGCATGTGCACCGTGACGAGCTTGGGCAGGGGCGAGGCGGTTCTTGCCACGGGCGAGGCGCCCTGGGCGGGGCTTGCGCCGGTCGCCACGGGGGGTGCGGAGCTCGTACAGCCAGACAAAGCCGTCAGCCCGAGCATGATGAGAATCGCAAGCAGCCTCATGGTGTGTTCCCTCGTGGTCCACGCATGATACCAAGCCCTGATATGCTCCGCACATGACCGATGAAACCAAGGCCTTGCTGGAACTCTGTGCACTCTGGGGCGCCGGCGCCTTCGCGGGCGTTGTCGTCGTCGGCACGCTCCTCACGCAGACGAAAAAGGTCTCGGGGGCCCTCTCGCACATCGTCACACACGCCCCGGGGCTCGATCTGGTGGTCGCCGGGTTCAGCTGGATTCCGTGGGTTTTCGCCGTCGCGCTGGCGGGCTGGTGGGCGGCCTTGGCCACGCTGGTGGGGCAGTACCTGGGTTTGTTTGTGTGGAGCTGGGTGCACGAGACGATCTGTCGCCGCCAGATGAGGGGTCCGCGGATCGTCGGGTATGTCAACCGGCGGGTCGGGCGGTTTGCGAATCATCTGGCCCTGGCGGTGACGGCGGTCGCGTTTCCGATCTTCTGGGGCATCCGGTTCGGCGAGGTGTGCGTGTATCCGTTTCTGGTGTGGCTGATCAAGCTGCCGCCCTACCGGCACTCGGAGTGGATCAACGTCTCGCGTCAGAAGTTTGACGGGCTGGTGGGGCACGATCTGATCTGGTGCCTTTACTGCGACTGGATGACGGGCGTCTACTCGCTGGGGGCGGAGATGCTCCGCAACGTCGAGACGTTCTGGTGCCCGATCAAGTTCTACGACGGCAAGAAGTGCGACAACTGCAAGATCGACTTCCCAGACATCGCGGGTGCGCCCGGGGGTGGGTGGGTCGAGGCGAATGGCACCATGGGCGATGTGGTGAAGGCGATGGAGGCCCACTACGACGGGGGCGACCACTCGTGGTGGGGGCATCCGAGGCGGACGCAGCAACTTACCGTCAACGGCCAGCCAGCCGCATCGTCGCAGGCACCAGAACGCAAGGAGTAGGGCGTGCAGCCATATCCATTGATCGCGATGTCGTGCTTCCTGGGGTCCTGTGCGCTCGCGTGCGACACCGACCCCATGCCAAAGGATGTGTCGGGTGCCCTGGCCAAGATCGTGGAGACCAGCAAGATCCCCGGCATGGCGGCCGCGATTTACAAGGATGGCGCGGTGACCACCACCGGAGCGGCCGGCTTGCGTGCCCTGGGCCGCGAGGAGAAGGTCACGATCCAGGACAAGTGGCACCTGGGCTCGTGCACCAAGGCGATGACGGCGACGCTCGCGGGCGTTCTGGTTGAGCAGGGTGTTGTGACGTGGGAGACGACGCTCGAGGGCGCGTTCGCCAGGATCGACATGAAGCCCGCGTGGAAGCCCTGCACGCTCGACATGCTGCTGCACAACCGTGGCGGCGTGCCCGGGGATCTGAACAAGGACGGGCTGTGGGGTCGACTGTGGTCCACCAAGGCGGGGCCGCGTGACGCGCGGCAGGATCTTTTGCGCACGGTGCTCTCGTGGGAACCCGCCAGCGCGCCGGGGACCAAGTACGAGTACGCCAACGGCGGCTTCACGATCGCGGGCGCCATGCTGGAGCGATTCGCCGACAAGCCATGGGAGGAGCTGGTGCAGTCGCAGGTCTTTACGCCGCTGGGCATCACCAGCGCGGGATTTGGAGCGCCGGGAACGCCCGGCAAGTTCGATCAGCCGTGCGGGCACGTCAAGGGCAAGGCGATCGGGCCCGGTCCCGGTTCCGACAACCCTGCGGCGATCGGCCCTGCGGGGACGGTGCACATGACGATCTCCGATTGGGCGCGGTTTGTGGGGGCCCACGCCGCGGGCGAATCGACGCCCGGCAAGGACGACAAGCGCATCCTCAAGCCCGAGACGTTCAAGAAGCTCCACACCGCCGCGCCCGACCCCAAGACCCAGTACGCCATGGGCTGGCTCGTCACGACGCGCCCGTGGGCCAAGGGCGTGGGCAAGGGCGACACGGGGCGAGTGCTCAATCACAATGGCTCCAACACGATGTGGTACTGCGTCGCGTGGGTTGCACCCGAACGCGACTTCGCGGTGGTGGTCGCGTGCAATCAGGGGGACGGCGACGCGGCCAAGGCCTGCGATCAGGCGGCCGCAACGCTCATCCAGCTCGACGCGATCAAGTGATGACCTGATCGAGGCGTCCCTTTGACTGGGCGAGAAGTCGCTCGGCGGTCTCGCGCGGCACGTTTCTGCGGTGCATGACGATGGCGGTCTTGACGTTCGCGTCGGCACGGTCGAGGAGCGCGAACGCGGCGCCTCGGTCGAGGCCGGTGAGAGTGGAGATCACGCGGGCCGCCCGGTCGCGGAGTTTGGCGTTGCTGGCCCGCATGTCGACCATGAGGTTCTCGTAGACGCGGCCCATGCGGACCATGAGGGTGGTTGAGATGATGTTGAGGGTCATCTTGGTCGCGGTGCCGGCTTTCATGCGCGTGGAGCCGGTGAGAACCTCGGGGCCGGTTTCCAGAGTGATCAGGTGATCGGTCGCGGCGGGCTTTGGCACTGGCGAGCACGAGAGCAGAGCCGTGACGGTGCTGGTGCAAAGCGACTTGGCGCATGCCAGGGCCCCGGTCGCGTACGGGGTGGTTCCGCCCGCGGCGATGGCAAGGACGCCGTCGCGATTGGTGAGGCCGAGCGTTTCGAGTTCGGCGTATGCCCCTTGCGGGTCGTCTTCCTTGCCCTCGCTTGAGACGCGAAGGGCCGGGTCGCCACCGGCAATGAGGCCGATGATCCGGCCGTGCTCGATGCAGAACGTGGGCGGTGCTTCGGAAGCGTCGAGCACGCCCAGACGCCCGCTGGTGCCGGCGCCGACGTAGATGAGGCGTCCGCCGGCGAGGAAACCGGGCTCGATGGCGTGGATGAAGGCGGTGATGGCGGGGCTGGCGTTCTTGACGGCGTCGACGGTCGCCTGGTCCTCACGGTTGATGAGGGCGACGCAGTCGAGGGCGCTCATGGCGTGCAGTCTGGCCGAGCGCGAGTTGCGCTGCTCGGTGAGGATAGCCGAGCGGTCGGGTGGGAGGCTGGGAGTGGGTGGCATGACGCGGCGAGTCTAGCCGTGGGTGGCACTGCTCTCCAGAGCAGTGCGTTCCCCTGGCCGCAAGACGCACCGCGCTGGGGAGCGGTGCCACCACGGAGCTGTGCCACCTTGGAACGTCTGGTACAATGCGGCCCGTCCAACCGGAGCACACGGAGATGCGCATGTTCATCTATATCGCCCTTGTCGTCGTCGGCCTCATCCTTCTCATCGCCGGCACCCTGGGCATCATCGGCTCGTGCATTCCCGCGACCCACACCGCCACGATGAGCGTCACGGTCGGCATGCCGCGGGATCAGGTCTGGGCGCTGCTCGACGACGTGGCCGCGTTTCCGACGTGGCTCCCGGGAATCAGCAAGGTCGAGATGCTGCCGGATCACGACGGGCACCGGGTCTTTCGCCAGACGCAGGGGCGCAACTCGTTTGTGCTCGAGGAGACGGTGAAGACACCGCCGAGCCTGGTGACCCGCACGATCACCGACGACAACGCGATGTTCACGGGGAGCTGGGAGCACCGGTTTGAAGAGGCGGGCCCGGGCAGAACGAAGATCACGGTGAATGAGACCGGCACCGTGGGCAGCCCGATCCCGCGTGCGATCATGAAGATCGCGTTCGGGTACGACTTCTACCTCAACAAGTTCGGCGAGGCGCTCAAGGCCAAGTGCGGGTCCTGACGTGGCATGGGCTTCCAGCCCATGTCTTCCTGTATCACGTGCCTCCTGCCCGTGCCTCCTGCCTCAGAGACCGACGGCTACTTCATCACCGCGCCCGCGCCACCGAGTTGCTCGGCGCCCGGGCGGGGCAGATCCTCGAACCACACGGAATACTCCGGCCTGACGCTCGTCGCGCGTGTACCCCCGGGTCGAAAGGTCACAAGTCCGGCGTGCCCGTCGGCAAAGAGCGAGACACCCTGATTGATCCCACCGTAGTTCCCCGTCATGTGAAGGTTCGGATCGGTATAGACCGAAACGATGTCGCCGACATCGTCAAGCACATGCACGAAGCGACTCGGGTCCACTCCCTGGTCGCTCGCGAGGCGCGCGGTCCCCAGGTTGTATTGCTGGGTAAAGCTCAAGCCACCGAATTGGCGGGAGATCTGTTCCCACCACGCCATCTGCGCCAAGTAGGAAGTGCCCACGTCGTTGTACGAGGAGGTCACCGGATTGTTTGGATTAGGCCATGACCGCTGATGACCATTCACGTCTGCGGGATCACGAAAGACACGGGCCTCCTGCGAAGTTCGGGCGGGGTCGTTCGCCGGCAGGCGTGCTGGAGGCGTCGGGGCGATGAACGTGTACCCGGGATAGAGATATGGATTCAATGGGCGGTCGGCAGCCTCGACGTCAAAGCTTCCGCCGTAGGACTGATACCAAGACGCGCTGCTGTTCTTGCCGCCGTATTGCCATGTGCACCAGCCACTGACATCGGACTGCAAGATGTTGGGCCGGCGCCTGGACGTGGTCGTTTCCAGCGGCAGGTAGCCGCGGTTGTCCGCCCGGTACGCTCCAGTGGCCTCTCCGATCGCCCGCAGGTTGGCCAGGCTCTGGAAGAGCCTTTCGGTGTTTCCGGATGGCTCGGCGAGGGCAACTGTGACCGCCAATGCCCCCAGAACACCTGTCACAGCCACTCCAGCCACCAGATCCGTCAGTGTGAAGCCTCTTCGCATGGAAAACCTCCCGACGAGAGTCTCCTATTCGTGCGGAATATGGGACCGGTTGCAGCATAATTCCACCCTCCGATTCAGCCGATAAACACTCCATCGAAACCGCCCCGACCAACCTCGCCCCCGGCCCTCTCTCCGCCGATCACTTCCGCGAGATCGCCGAGGCTCGCATCCGGTCAAAGAAGGTGCTCAGGGCGGCGACGGTGGCCGCGTTCAACGCCTGGACGCTCGCGATCTTCGCCGCCGTCACTCTCCTGGGTGTCGTCCTGGGCGATATGACCTCGCTGGTGGTGGCCGCGGCTCTGGGGATCTTCGCCCACGTCGAGTTTCGCGGAGCGGCCCTGTTTCGCCGGTTTGATCCGTCGGCCGCCCGCCTGGTCGGTTACAACCAGCTCGCCCTGGGTGCCGCCATCGTCGCGTACGCCGCATGGCAGCTCTACCAGTCCCAGCACAGCTCCGCCCTGGCCGAGGCCTCGCAGACGGGCGACCCCGCGACCGATGCGATGCTGAGCAACCTGACGAGCACGATCACGATCGGGCTGTACGGAACCGTGGCCGCGGTGGGCATCATCGCTCCTGGCCTCAACGCGTGGTACTACTTCTCGCGCGACAAGGTGGTGCGTCGAATGGTGGATCGCACGCCGGTGTGGGTGATCGATGCCCTGCGTGCCGCGGCGTGATGTTGTGGGTTGGTGGCAAGGATGATCCCGCTTCGGGTCATCCTTGCGGGATCGCCCGACGCACCCGAACGGCAATAGAATCCCCCGATGGATCATCGCTACCAGGACGCCGTCAGCCTGACTCTTGGCCGCCGTATCGCGGCCGAGTTGCCCAATCGACCCGAATGGATGACCCTGGCCCGCGAGAACCTGCAGCGGTGGTCGGTGCAGAATGCCAGCGCCCCAGGTCTGGTGCGGTGTTACACCGAATGGCTCGCTTTGCTCGACCGCGGGGTGATCGAGGTTTGTCGTATATTGACGGAAGAGTCGGATGAGGGCCAACGTCTTCGCCAGAGCTCTCCCTTTGCCGGAGCGCTTTCACCCCAGGAAGTCTGGGATATCAAACGCCGAGTCCGCGAGGAGTTGACCGCAGCTTGAACTATTCGCCGGTGGTGACGTGGTCTCCTTCGGCGCGATATCGAACAATGGCGGCCTTCAGTTGGACTAACGAGATCGATTGACGCGATTGGCTCATCGCGAACCCACCCAGAGGACCCACGCCATCAAGAGCAGCGCCAAGGGAAACGGCACCCACGCGAGGCAGCAGCACAGGCGAAACTCGCGCGGGAGCGCACGACGCAACCATCGCACACGCACGAGGGACAGAACGAATGCCGTGCAGACAACTCCCCAGATTGTCACGAAAATCCAGTAGACCGGCTCATTCCGCGGGTTGACTTGGGCTTCGCCCCCAACCAATAGCCCGGCGAGAAAGGTGAGAATGGTCCAGAACGCCGCATTGACGCCCAGAGGTACAATGACCAGCCGGGCCTGCTTTCGCGGGCCACGACGCTTCCATTCTGCGGCGATGTCGGCCCCGCACTCTGGACAATGCGTCCTTTCAAGTCCGGCGAGGCTGTAGGCGCACACAGGGCACTCGCGCAGCAAGGCGAGGATGTCATCAGCGTGAGGTTTCACTGCTTTCCTTGGTCGTTTCTGAACTGCGCGTGCCTCTGCCCCATGGGGCCCCGAAAGCAGCTTATCATTGCGCCTCAACCCCCGGAAGCATCGCTCACCTCGTGAATCCGTCGGCAGGGGCTCGGTCCATCAGAACAATGGGTGCGTGGCGCGAACTTGCCGGGTCGCAATGTCCTCGGTAGGCCACCTGCCAGAGGAGTCGAAACCTCCAGCATGCGACTTCCAATACACTCCCCCGACATGTCCCCCTTCAAATCCATCCTCAAATTCATGCGTGACGCCCTGGGCGCGACTCTCGGCGAGATCGCCGTCTTCGTTGTCCTCTTCGCGATTCTTGGGGCTGTCGCCGGCTTCATGGTCTCCGGCCTCATCCTCGCCGCCATCGGCCTGGGCGTGGGCATCGTCGTCGGCTTCATCGCCTGGGTCGTCTTTCGCCTCAATGAGTGGTGATCGCACCCTTGGCGCCGCACTCCGGGCAGGGTGTGTCCGCGGGCAATCCGGCCATTGAGTAGCCGCAATCGATGCACTGGCCGTTCCGCAATCGGCGACGCCCCTTTCGCACGACGAGCCACCCGGCGAGGAGCCCCGCTCCGCCAACGAGCAGCGGCAGCCACCAGATGACCATCACGGTTCGGCTCTGGATTCCAAAGCCGTTGATGCGTTGGGCCGAGAAAGCGCCGCAACGGATCTGCCAGATCGGATCGCTCTCGATCCACCAGACAAAGGGGTGCGTGCGAGGCTTGCTGTTCACCTCAAACCCCCGCATGGGCGGGTTGGCGCTCGCGAAGTACGAACTGCCGATCAGAACACCCTCCGACGCCCCTGCGGCATTGCCGTTCCACTGGACCACCACGCTCCGCCACACCGACCCCAGTCCGATCAGGCCCAAGAGGATGCACAACGTCGCCGCCGTCAGCAGCAGCCATCCCGCCAGAATCCGCGGACGCGGCATCATCATGACGCCATCGTACCCGACGTGGTCACTGCGGCGGCAGATCGTCGAGCACGTCGTCCCACGCCACGTGGCTGTCGTCGTTGTGGTGCTTTCGGACGTGCTTCATCGTCGCCTTGAGGCCGATGCGTTCGACCACGGCCCTTGGCACATCCGCGCTTCGCATCGACCCCTCGTCGCGATACTCGATCGACCAGCTCCATGAGTCCTTGCGAAACACCGCGTGATAGCCGTTCTCCAGGAGCGAGCGGTACCGCGTGACCTCGTTCGCGTCGATCGCGGCGTCGGGGCCGGCCGAGGCCCGTTCGAGCAGCGACAGGAAGCTTGGCTCCTCGCCCCAGTACGCCCGCTCGATCGCACGGCGTCGCACCTCGGCCGACGGATGCTCGATCGCGTTCTCGATCAGCATGGTCGCCAGGGCGGCCGGCTCCCGGCAGTATGTCAGGATCTCGACGCACGCCCGCACCGACGCCTTCCAGAACACCGACTTGATCGTTCCCCAGCGCTCGCGATCGAACCGCCCGAGGTCGGCCAGTGCAGTCGCACCAAAGAACACGGCGTCGGTCGGCTTGCACTTGAGCGCCGCCACAATGTCCTTGGACTCGGGAGCCTCGGCTCGTCCCTCCAGCCACGCGATCATCCCCTCGCACAGGCGCAGCACGATGGCGCGGACGCGCTCGTCCTTGATCCGCAGGCGCCCGCGGTATTCGACCCACCTTGCCAGTGTCGCCGCCCTTGACTGATCGTTTCGTGGCATGGTTGTCTTTACAGCTTTCGCAAGGCCGCCACCAAGGCGTCGATGTGTTCTCGCGTGTGGGCCGCCGAGACCTGGCACCGCAGGCGTGCGTGTCCCTCGGCCACCACGGGATGTCCAAAGCCGATCACAAAGACACCGAGTTCCAGCAGGCGTTTGCTCATCGCGATCGCCTTGGACGTCTCGCCCACAATCACCGGGCAGATCGCGGTGGGGGACTCCAGGACATCAAACCCCGCGGCCTTGACCTTCTGGCGTGCGTACGCCACGTTGTCACGCAGTCGCTGCACCCGCTCTGGCTCGCGGAGCATGATCTCGATCGCTTTCTTCGCCGAACACGCGACGGTGACCGGAAGGGCGTTGGAGAAAAGCGTCGGGCGCCCACGCTGGATCAACAGCTCGATCACCCGCCGATCGGCCGCCACAAAGCCGCCGGCGCCGCCGCCCAATGCCTTGCCGAGCGTCCCGGTGAAGATGTCCACGCGGGAAGCCGGACTTCCAAACATTCCCCAGTGTTCGTGCGTGCCGCGGCCGGTTTTGCCCATGACGCCGTGGCCGTGGCTGTCGTCGACGACGAGGATTGCCCCGTAGGCATCGCAGAGTCGCCGCATGGCCGGCAGATCGGCGATGGACCCTTCCATGCTGAACACGCCATCGGTGACCACCCAGATCTGGCCCGTCACGTCCTTGTTGGCCTTGGCGTCCTTGAGGCGCTGCTCCAGCGAGTTCTCGCCGGTGAGCACGTTGTTCTTATAGACGGACTTGAGCAGACCCTTCTTGATCACCGTCGCCAGGCGCACCGCGTCGATGATGCTCGCGTGGTTGAGCTCGTCGGAGATGATGATGTCGCCCGCCTCGCAGAGCGTCGGAAAGACGGCCTCGTTGGCGTTCCAGCAGCTCACAAACGAGTAGCTGGCCTGCGTGCCCATCATGCCCGCGATCGCGTTCTCGAGCTCTTCGTGCGGCGAGAACGTGCCGCAGATGAAGCGAACGCTGGCCGTCCCCGCCCCCCAGTCCTTGAGCGCCTTGATGCCCGCCTCGACGACCTCGGGGTGGTTGGCCAGGCCCAGGTAGTTGTTGGAGCAGAAGCACAGGCACTCGCCGTAGCCCTTGATCCGCACTTTGGCGTCCATGGGGCTTTCGAGCTGCTGGAGCACCTTCCAGACCTTCTGGTCCTTGAGCTGCTGGAAAAGGCTGTCGGTACGCTGGTCGAAGACGGTCGCGGGCATGAGGCACTCCACGGGCGGGTCGGTTATCATGGCGACCGACTATAGATCGAAAAAGAACCCCACGGGTGAGATCCCATGGGCTTGGAATCCACCGATGCTGACCCGCTGTGCTTTCGTCCTTTCAGCCCTGCTTTCCGGCACTGTTCACGCCCAGAGCGCGCTTCCCGCCGCTCCGCCCACGCCTCTCCCGGGGCTCATGTACGACGCCCCGTTCTTCCCGGGCGCCAAGTACGACGCCGCGGTGCCCACGCCCGACAGCATCCTGGGCTATCGCCTGGGCGACAAGGCCGCAAGGCATGCGGAGGTTGAGGCGGTGATCAAGGCGATCGCCGACAAGGCTCCGGCTCGCGTGAAGCTGTTCGAGTACGCCACGAGCCACGAGGGTCGCAAGCTCTACTACCTCGCCATCAGCTCCCCGGCCAACGTCGCCAGGCTCGACGCAATCAAGGCCGACGCCGCCAGGCTCGCCGACCCGCGGACGCTCACCAAGGCCCAGCACGACGAGCTGGCGGCCGGCATTCCCGCCATCGCGTGGCTCGGGTATGTCATCCACGGCAACGAGATGTCGGGCACCGACGCCGCCCTCGCCGCCATCTACCACCTGGCCGCTGGCACGGATGCTTCGGTCACGACGCTGCTGGACGAGACCGTGGTGCTCATCGACCCCTTGATGAACCCCGACGGGCGCGATCGCTGCATCACGCAGATCAACCAGCACCGCACCGCACAGCCCGCCGTCGACGATCAGTCGGTCATCCACGCCGAGACGTGGCCGGGCGGGCGGACCAACCACTATCTCTTCGACATGAACCGCGATTGGATCTGGGGGACGCAGCCTGAGAGCCGTGGGCGGATCAAGGCGGCGGGCGACTGGAACCCGCACTATTTCGTGGAGAGCCACGAGCAATCGACGCAGGACACGTTTCTCTTCATGCCCCCGCGGGCTCCGGTCAACCCCAACATCCCGCAGAACATCGCGAAATGGTCGGCGATCTTCGGGGACGATCAGGGCAAGGCCTTCGACCGCTTCGGCTGGCGCTACTACACGGGGGAGTGGAACGAGGAGTGGTTCCCCGGGTACTCGGGATCGTGGGCCGCCCTGCGCGGGGCGATCGACAATCTGTACGAGCAGGCCCGCATCATCACGGATGGGGCACGCCGGCACGAGGGAACGATCGAGCCGTACCGCGAGGCGGTGCACAAGCAGCTCGTGAGTACAATGGCGAATCTGGCGACGTTGCAGCGCCACCGCAGGGAGATCGTGAAGGACTTCGCGGTCGATCGCTGGCGGATGGTGTCCGATGAGAGCCCGTACGCGACCAGATCGTTCGTGCTCGCCGGCGCGGAGGGCAACAAGGGACGCTGGGATCGCCTGATGGACATCTTCAAGATCCAGGGCATCGAGGCGTACCAGCTCACCGCCGAGCTCAAGGCCTCGGGACGCGACGGGCTCGGGCGTGAGGTCAAGGATCGCGTGTTTCCGGCGGGCACGCTCGTCGTGCCCGGACGCCAGCCCCAGGGTCGCATCGCCGCGGCCATTCTCGAGCTCGATCCGCGCATGTCGCCCGCGTTCTTGACCGAAGAGCGGCGCGAGCTGCTTCGCTTCGGCCAGTCGCGTCTTTACGACACGACCGCATGGAACGCCGCGATGCTGTATGGGGTCGACGCGTTTGAGATCGACGCCGCGTTGCCCAACGAGAGCCGCCTGGCCGCGACCCAGACCGAGCCCGCACCACCCGCGCCAGCCGACATCGTCGCGTGGGCCTTCGACGGGCGCGACGACCGTTCGGTCGCCCTGGCGGCCCGACTCATGGACCAAAGCGTCCGCGTCCGCGTGCTCAACAAACCCACGGTGCTCAACGCCGCACTCGCCCGCGGCACGGTCTTTGTGAGCAAGAAGGACAACCAGGCCTTCGCCGGCGATCTCGCCAAGGTCGTCGCCGACTCGGCGAAGCAATTCGGCCTCGCGCCGGCGCACGTGACAACGGGCATGGGGCCGGGCGATCTTCCCGACGTGGGCGGCCAGCACTTCGTGCTCCTCGAGCAGCCCCGCATCGCGGTGCTCACGGGAGACCCCTTCAACTCGTACACCGTCGGCGAGTGCTGGCACCTGATCGACCACGAGATGGGCATTCGTGCGGCCTTCCTCAACACCGCCGATCTGGGCGGCATGGACGTGCGCCGCTACAACGTCATCGTCATCCCCGATGGCGGCACCGACGCCTGGACCGACAAGATTCCCGCCCTCAAGACCTGGGTCGAGGCTGGCGGCACGCTGATCGCGATCGGTTCGTCGGCCACACCGTTCACGAAGGAGAAGGACGGGATTGGCAGCACGCGTGATCTGCCCGATGTGCTCCTGAAGCTCGACGACTTCCGCTCGGCCATTGTTCGCGACTGGCTCGGCAAGACCGCGGCCGCCATGCCCGAACAGGTCTGGTCGTTCAATCCGCCCGAGAAGCTCGAGTATCCATGGACCCTGGGCGAGCCCGACAAGATCGAAGAACCCGAGGCCAAGCGCCGCGACGCGTGGCGGGCACTGTTCATGCCGACGGGAGCGATCCTGGCGGCCCGAACCGACGACCGCCACTGGATCACCGCTGGCTGCGGAGAGATCCTGCCGGTGCTCTATGTGTCCGGGCCGGTGCTTCTGCCCGCACAGGGCGGCAACGCGCCGGTGCTGATGGGTGCGATCATCCCCTCGACCAAGCCGCCCGAGCCGCCCAAAGAGGCAAAGAAGGACGAAAAGAAGGACGACACGAAGAAGGACGAGTCAAAGAAGGATGAGTCGAGGAAGGAGGACGGCCGCAAGACCGACTCCAGAAGCGACGGCACGAAGAAGGATGACACCAAGACGGAAGAGGCCAAAAAGGACGACACCAAGAAAGACGACAGCACAAAGGACGACGACAAAAAGGGCGACAAGAAGGATGACAAGAAGGACGAGCCCAAGCCGGGTTGGCTGCTCGCTCCGCCTGGGTTTGAGCTGCGACTGAGGATGTCGGGACTCTTGTGGCCCGAGGCCGCCGACCGCATTGCCCACTCGGCCTTTTGCACGCAGGAGCACATCGGGAGCGGGCAGATCATCCTGTTCGCCAACTCCCCGACGTTCCGCGGCTGCGCCCGGGGGACGACACGCCTGTTCATGAATGCTGTGGTGTGTGGGCCGGGGATGGGGGCATCACACCCGATCAAGCCGTGATTGCGTAGTCGGGTGCCACCACCCGCGCTTCGCGCGTGGTGCGGGAGTACACGACTGCCCTAGGGTGCTCTTGTGTCGCTGACTTACCCCCACCACGCGCCGAAGCGGCGGGTGGTGGCACCCCCAGCGGTCATTCAAGTCGCACTCGATGCCGCGGCCGCATCCATCCCTTCCATCAACTCATAGATCGCCTCAAACGTCCCCGTCGCCGCGTTCACGATCTCAGCCCGTTCCGCCTCGGTCCAGGTCTGTGCATCCAGCGATGCCCGCCACGCCTGCCACCGCTCGCGCTGCTGCTCGCCGTGGGGGTCAAAGCTCGTGAGCCCTTCGGGTCCGGTGATTCCCAGCCCGCGTGAGAGGGCCTTGGCGATGTACCGGCCGCCGTTGGTCGAGCCTTCGAGCACGTACCAAGCGCCGACGATTCCCACGCCGTTGCTCGCGCTCTTCACCATGTCCACGAATCCCTGGGTCGCGGGCAGCACATCGCCAGGCTTGGCGCCCAGGAACGCCAGATCCGCCGCCACGCGTCCCGCGTTCGCGTGGTAGGGCTTCACCATCGACGCGACACGCGGGTCGCTCGCCGCCTTCACCCACAGGCCCGCATCAATCGCCTTCCACACCGGGAGCAACTGCCCCAGATACGCCGTGTACTGCTCACGGCTCGACTCGCCCTTGACCATTCGCGACTGGATTGGATGACGCTCGGCCATCGCGTGGGCGGCTTTGGTCTGCTCCTTGAGCGTGTCCGCCAAGCCGACGGCCGGCGTGCTCGAATGACCGAAGGGACACTTGGCGGCCTGCTTGCCCGCGGATTCATGCTGTGACATCTGCTGCTCCTGAGTCAATCCAAAGTTTCACCAAATCGCGGCGTACGCCCCCGCCCCGATCGCGAGCCACGCAAGCCCCTTCACGAGAAAGAAGACAAACGCTACCGCGCCATACCGGGCTGCCCAACACTTCCATCCTCGTGCGGGCCTGGCTTCCGAAACCACACTCTGTTCAGTCGATTTCATCGCAAAGAACTCCGTCGAACATGTTGAGACTCAGTCTCAACAGACGGTAGCGGGTGCGGACCGCACTTTCAAGTCCCTCTCATGCCTTGATGCCTGCTTCTCACCAACCTCTTCACACCCGATCGATCGCCACATCTAGTTCCACCGTCGTCGCCGCAAGACACTCGGTCTCGCTGCACGCCTGGTACGTCACGCCCAGCAGAGGCCTGCCCTCCCACTCGCCCGCCGATTCCACGGCGACCTGAATCTCAAACGTGCCGCGATAGACACGCAGCGGCTCCGATCCCGGCGCACCGACGTGCTCCTCGCCCTCGGGGTAGCCCGCGTAGACCTGCACGCCCGTGCCGCCGAGTGAGCCGATCCGCAGCGGCATCAGCTTGCCCTTCCACGCCTCGCCCGGGTGGGCGGCCACGATGTGGTACCCATCGGCGACGCGGAAGACGAGGGTCAGTTCCGCCGGCTGATCGGGCCCCACGCTGATGCGCTCCACGCTGCCGTAGACCTCCACCACCTGCTCGCCGCGGACGGCATCCGGCTTGGGCAGTTCCTCGTCGTCCTTGAGCGTCACCACACCGGCAAGGATCGCGCGATCACGCAATCCCGACGTCGTCAGCACGCGCAGGAGGGCCCGCACCGAGTTGGTCGTGCCGATCGGCGACGCCCCGACCTCGCCGCTGGTCTGCTTCAGGAGGCCGATCGCCTCATGGGCATAGTCGTCGTTCCCCGTCCGCTCCGCAAGCGTCAGCAGGTTGTGCAGGTGGACCGAACCCGCCGAGGGCAAGGCCCCATCGTGCGTCGAGCGTGGTCTGACAAACAGGTCGGCCTGATGGTCCCGCGTGTCGAAGAACGCGCCGGAGTTCTGGTCGCGGAAGAGATCACGGGCGGTCGAGGCCAGCGCCTCGGCGGCGCCGACCAGCTTCACGGTCGCGTCCCCGCCCGCGGCCGCCAGTTCCAAGAGGCCCCAGGTCACAAATGCGTAATCCTCGAGGAACCCGCGCGTGGTGGCCTGTCCGCCCCGCCAGCTTCGCAGGATTTCGCCCGAGGCCGACATCATCTCGCCGGTGACAAAGCGGGCCGCCCGCAAGCCGGCGGCGAGAAAGCGTTCCTCGCCCGTGAGGGCGAAGCCCGCCGCCATCGCGCCCATGGCAAGGCCGTTCCAGGCCGCGATGACCTTGTCGTCCAGGTGGGGCTGCTTGCGTTTGGATCTCTCGCGCAGAAGAGCAACGTTCGCGCCGCCGAGCACCGTCGCCAGCTGCTCGGGCGTCACACCCAGGCGTGCGGCGAGCCGATCGGGGCGTTCGTCGAGACGCAGCACGCGTTTGGGCGCTTCGCCGGAGTGGTGGGGGTCCTGGAAGTTCGGCCCTTCGTCCAGGCCGTAGGCTCGCATCGCGATCACGCCCGCCTCGCCGGTGAGGATCGACCGGACCTCGTCGGCGGTCCACAGGTAGTTGAGTCCCTCGCGATGGTTGACCTCGGCGTCCAGGGCCGAGGAGAACCCGCCGCCCTCCTGGGCCATCTCGCGGATCATGAAGTCGAGCGTCCGCGTCACGATCTGGCGGTAGTACAGGTCGTCGTACGTCTTGGCGGCCTTGGCGTAGACCATCGCCAGGAGGGCGCTGTCGTACAGCATTTTCTCAAAGTGCGGCACGGTCCAGTGGGCGTCGACGCTGTACCTGTGGAACCCGCCGCCGACCTGATCGAAGATGCCCCCGATCGCCATCTTGTCGAGCGACAACTTCAGGGCCAGGTCAACCGCGTCGCGTGTTTCGGCGCCGACGAGTTCCCGCGCGTCGAGCAGGAGGTCCAGGAAGACGGTCTGCGGGAACTTGGGCGCACGTCCGAACCCGCCGTGCTGACGGTCGAACATCTTGAGGAACATTCCCACGGCATCGGCGACGGCCTTGGCCGAAAGCACTTTGGGCTCTGGTCCGGTGCGCAACCGCTCAGCGACCGACGCGGCGATCTCGGCCGCCTGCTGCATGACTTCGGCGCGGTGCTCCGTCCAGGCGGCGCTGATGCTCTGGGCGATCTGCGGCACGCCGGGCATGCCGCCCCTGGGCTCGGGCGGAAAGTACGTCCCGCACCAGAACGGGCGCAGCTCCGCGGGCTCGAGAAAGCAGGTCATCGGCCACCCGCCCTGGCCACGCATCGCCAGCGTCGCCTGCATGTAGAGGTCGTCGACGTCGGGGCGTTCCTCGCGGTCGACCTTGATGCACACGAACAGGTCGGACAACAGCCGTCCAATCGCCGGGTTCTCGAAGCTCTCCCGCTCCATGACATGGCACCAATAACACGTGGAGTACCCGACCGAGAGGAGAATCGGGACATCTCGCCGCCGGGCCTCGGCAAACGCCTCCTCGCCCCAGGGCCACCACTCCACGGGGTTATTTGCGTGCTGCAAGAGGTAGGGGCTGGTCGAGTCCGCGAGGCGATTGGCCATGCCCGATCGTTGCACGCCCGGCGGCGTCGGGCTTTGGGCGTGGCTGGCATGCCCGTTGCGTTCTGCTCATGGACGCCCGTTCCACGACCCAAGCACCCCACCCACCGGGAACACACCCCGCATGTCCAGCAACCTCGACCAGATTCTCAAGATCGACGTCCCGATCGTCGTTCGCGTGGGCGAGCGCAAGATGCCCCTCTCGGAGGTCTTGCGCCTGGTCCCCGGGTCCATGATCGAGCTCCCCAAGAACGCCGAGGACGAGCTCGACCTGCTCGTGAATAACCGCGAGATCGGCGTGGGCACGGCGGTGAAGGTCGGAGAGAACTTCGGCCTGCGGATCTCCTACATCGGGGATATCAAGCTCCGTATCGCCGCGGTCGGGCCCCAAGCGCCCCCCGAGGCGGCCGAGTCCGGGGCCGACAAACTCGCCGACGCCCTGCTCGCCGACCAGATGTAATCGCAAGGGGACGTGCTCCCGGGCTCGTGCATCGACGCGCAAGATCCGATATTCTCCATCAGTGCCCCGCGCATTCCCTGCGCTCGTTTCAGTCCCTCTGCCTGATGGACAACCGATCGATGCCACGCGATATTCCCGTCGGAAACGGCGACCTGCTCATCACCTTCGACCACCTTTACCGGGTGCGTGACATCTATTACCCGCACGTCGGCTGGTACAACCACACCGAGGGTGCGATCCAGCGCTTTGGCATCTGGGCCGACGGCAAGATGGCCTGGATCGAGGATCCGTCGTGGCGCCGCCTGCTGCGGTACAAGCCCGACACGCTGGTCACCGAGGTCCTGCTCATCAACGACTCGCTCAAGCTCGAGGTCCGCTGCGAGGACGCGGTCGACTTCCACGAGCCGGTGTATTTCCGCGTCGTCTCCGTCCGAGACACCTCCGGCAAGTCCCGCGATGTCCGCGTCTTTTTCCACTGGGATCTTTCCATCCGCGGCGTGGCGGTGGGCGACACCGCCAACTACGACCCGACGACCGCCAGCCTCGTGCTGTACAAGGACGACATCTACTTTCTCTTCAACGCCTGCGACCAGGACAAGGCGGGCATCGACCACTGGGCGATCGGGACCAAGCGGCTCAACAACGCCGAGGGCACCTGGCGTGACGCCGAGGACGGGCAGCTGGGGCGCAACGCCATCAGCCAGGGCTCGGTCGACGCGACGGTGGGCGTGCACCTCGAGGTGCCGCCCAACGGCGAGGCCTCGTTCCACTCGTGGCTCGCCGCGGGGCGGAGCTACAAGGAGGTCAAGGGGCGCAACGCGCGCATCCTGGCCAAGGGTGCCCCGCGGATGATGAGTCGCACCGAGTCGTACTGGAAACTCTGGGCCAAGAAGGAGCCGATCGACACGTCGCTGCTCCCCGACGCCGTCCGCGACCTGTTCTATCGCAGCCAGCTGATCATCCGCACGCAGATCGACAACGCCGGGGCGATCATCGCGGCCAACGACAGCGACATCCAGCAGTTCGCGGGCGACCACTACAGCTACTGCTGGCCTCGCGACGGCGCGCTGGTCGCGTACTCGCTCATCCTGCTGGGCCAGAGCGAGCTCCCGCGAAACTTCTTCCGCTACTGCGCCGAGGTCATCGAGGACGACGGCTACTTCCTCCACAAGTACACGCCCAACGGACAGCTCGCCAGCAGCTGGCACCCCTGGATGATCGACGGACAGCGCATCCTGCCGATCCAGCAGGACGAGACGGCCCTGGTCGCCTGGTCGCTGCGCCGGCACTTTGAGGCCTTCCGCGACGTCGAGTTCGTCAAGCCCCTGTACAACCCCTTGATCGTGCGCCCGGCGGAGTGGATCCTGAAGTACCGCGATTCCAACGGGCTGCCGCAGCCGTCGTGGGATTTGTGGGAGGAGCGCCGCGGGATCCACACGTTCACGGTCGCGACAACGATCGGGGCGCTCAACGCGGCGGCGGATTTCGCCCGCGATTTCGGCGAGCTCGACAGAGAGGCGGCCTTCCGCGAGGGGGCGGTGTCAATGCGGTCGGCGATGAAAAAGCACCTCTGGAACGGCGAGCAGGAGCGATTTGCACGCATGGCCACGCCTTTGTCGGGCGGCGGCTACCGCCTGGACATGACCGCCGACTCGGCCAACTACGCGATCTTCGCGTTTGGCGCGATGGAACCTTCCGACCCCCGCGTCCGCAGCGAGATGGCCCACCTGCGCGAGCGCCTCAGCGTCCGCACCGCCGTGGGCGGGTGCGCCCGCTACGAGCGAGACTATTACCACCAGATCGAACGCGAGCGCACCGAGATCGTGCCGGGCAACCCGTGGATCATCTGCACGCTGTGGCAGGCGCAGTACCTCATCGCGGCCGCCACGACGCTGGACGAGCTCAAAGAGGCGATGGACCTGATCAACTGGGCGACGTTCCGCACCGCGCCCTCGGGCGTCCTGGCCGAGCAGTTCCACCCCTACACCGGAGACCCCATCAGCGTGAGCCCCCTGACTTGGAGCCACGCCACATTCGTCATCGCGGTGATGGAGTACCTCCGCAAGCACGAGCAGCTGGTCAAGCAGATCTCCAATCGACGGACGGCGGCGTCGGCGCCCGAGGCGCACTCGGGGGTGTAGTGGCCAGTCGTGAACAGGGCCCATAGGACCTATGGGTCCTATGGGACTTATTCAATGTCCTGATTTCGCACCATTGCTCTAATTGCACCCTGCCTCGAAGGCCGTCACAAACGCGTCGTAGTCGAAGAAGTCGATGGTGGCGTCGCCATCGAAGTCGCCGTTGGCGGTGCCGGCCTCAAAGGCCACGACGAAGGCGTCGTAGTCGAAGAAGTCGATGGTGAGGTCGCCGTCGACATCGACGCAGCCGGGGCCGCCGGGGAAGCTGGTCGCGTCGCGATGGTCGGCGCAGACCTGCTTCTCGTCGCCATCGAGCCAGGTGTCGTCGTCGCGGTCGATGCCAAGGCGAGTCTGGGCCCCGGCGGGAACGCCCGTGATGGTGAGCTCCGCGCCCGCGCTCGCCGAAGCGAGCAGGAGGGCGTGCGTGATGGTTGTGCCGATATGGTCGGTCTTCCAGACGCTCGACCCGTTGTAGGCGTACCCGTGCTCGACTCCGCCGATGAGCTGCTTGGCGATGAGCCCGATCTTGCCCGCGTTGGCGAGCGCGAGCATGGTGTTGATCGTCAGCGTCTGCGGTGAGGTGGGCGTGGTCGCCAGGGTGATCTGCTGACCCACCGTCGCGTGGGTGTCCTTGCTGGTCGGGCCCGGCGGCTCAAGAATGTTCCCCACCGAGCCCGCGGGCAGTTCCGACCCCGCAACGCTGAGCACGAACGCGACGATGTCGGCGATCTCCTGGTCGTTGGCGACTGTGAAGACGGGCTCGGCCGTGAATCGTTCGAGCGAGTCCACCGAGCCGTCGTGCAGGAATCCGAACCCGACCGTGTTGCGGAGCAGCGTCGTGTTGAAGCCTGTCTTCTTCCCGGCGGTGCGGAACTGGGGCACCTTGATCGCCTTGTTCGTCGAGCCGTCGACGGAGACCAGCGCCAGGTGGTGCTCTCCCTGCGAACCGACGGCCAGGGGCTGGTAGGTGTTGCCCACCAGCGTGTAGTCGGTCCCCGCGCCCGTGGGCAGCGTGTGGCAGGTCACGCACGCGAAGGCGTTGTTGTCCAGGCGTCGTGCGGCCGAGCGGAAGAGTGTCAGGCCGCGCTGGGCGCTCCCGTTGGGCAAGGGAGTTCCCGCGCCGCCGAAGCGGCCGGTCTTGTAGTGACCCGTGAGCACCATGTTGGTCTGGAGCGAGTTGTCGAAGTTGCGGAACGGGTTGGGCGGGAAGGTGATCGTCGCCACGAAATCCTCGAACTCCTGCATCTCCTGGAGTGTCAGCGTGGTGTCGTCACCCTGGAGCCCCACAAACGCCGGCGCGAACGCCTCGAGCCCCTTGCGGTCGCCCCGCCAGTGGAACGGCTCTTTGCCCACGATGTCCTGGAACGTCTGCGTGGTCATGGGCCCCTTCATGGGATGGAAGGGCTGGAAGGGCGTCTGCGTCGTGTTGGGCTCGAGGCCGAACAGCCCCTGTCCCAGGTTGTTGCCCGTGAGCGGGTCGATGGTTCCCGCCGGATCGCCCAGGTCCCACGCCAGTCGGTCCATGCGCCCGTCGACGTGGCAGCTCGCGCAGGAGATCTGCCCAAGCCCGCTGTTCTTGTGCGTGTCGTACAGGTGCTTGCGCCCGACCTTGATCGCGGGGGGAGTCGGATCGAAGTAGTCCTGCTCCTCAACGACCGCGCCGGTGGAGAGGTCCATCACCGAAAGCTTGGCCGCAAACTTGCTGAGCACGTACAGGCGGCCCCGGGCTTCATCGATCGCCAGGCCCGTGGGACCTTCGGCGACGCTGGTCCGCGACAGGATGGTTCCGGTCGCCGGGTTGACGCCCACGACGTTGTTGGAGCCCATGCCCGCGACGTAGGCGGTCGTCCCCGCCGCGTTGAAGGCCACCGCCCGCGGGTCGCCCACGCTCTTGTCGCGCTCGGACTGGGCGACCGACGAGGCGAGATAGTCCAGGTGCGGATTGAGATCGCGGATCGAGGAGGCGACCATCGTCGACGGATTCACCGTGGCCATGTTGACGCGGATGAACCTGCCCTTGACGTTGGGCTCGAAGCGCACGACGTTGGTCGCGTCGGTGCCCACCAGGGCAACGTCGCCCGTCGCCGGGTTCACGCCCAGGGCCATGCAGATGTTCATGAGCTCCCCGGCGTACGTGACCGCCAGCGATGTGGTGTCGATCGACGCGATGTCATGGTCGATCAGGTCCCAGCCAGGCAGTCGCCCCGACAAGGACGCGTTCGCGCCGGTGACCAAACTCGTCCAGTTGCCGTTGTTGTCGTCGAACCACTGCCCATCGGGCTGCCGCTTGACGATCAACCCTACCGCGGGCGCCGGGTTGTTGCCCGAGGGAATCGCCGGGCTGAAACCTCCGCCCAGGTTGGGCGGGGGATTCTGTCCCGCGTAGGGGCCCGCGGGGTCGCTCACCGCGTTGGGCGGAAAGGCGACGGTGCCATCCATCGAGCCGCCGCCGCCCAGGATCGTGGTTCCGTTCCCCGACTCAAAGAAGGCGACGAAGACCTTGGTGCCATCGGAGCTGGCCGCCATCGAGCGGGGGCCGTTGCCCTCAAGGGTGACGGTGCCGGGGGTGGCCGAGAGGTTGGAAAGGTCAAAGACCTGCACCTTGTCGGTCCCGCCCGCGGAGACGAAGGCCTTGCCATTGGCGAAGACGACGTCCCGCGGCTCGTCATTGGTCTTGAGCGTGGTCGTCACGCGCCCCGTCGAGACATCGACGATGCTGATGCTGTCGGAAATGAGGTTGACCACCCAGACCTCAGTCGCCGTCCGGGCCCGCACGCTCACGGGGTCGACGCCCACGCCGATGTTCCCCGAGTGCACGGGTGAGCCGCTGGAGAGATCGAAGAGTTCCAGGCTGGCATCGGCGGTGTTGACCGCGGCCAGGCGGGCGCCGCCGGGGAGGAGCTCGATTGGGTGGGTGTGCGGAGATTCCCAGTTGACAAAGCCGGAGGCGTCGCGATCGCCGATGGTCCCGCTCCCCGGGTCGTCAAACTGAATCGCCCGAGGGGCCGACTCGCTCAGGCCCACGAGAAGGCCGGCTGTCACGGTGAGCACAGCCACATACACAACCTCTTTGCGGAACATCAGGCAATCCCTCCGGGCACTGTTGAAACCCTTGACCCGGGCATCATACCGGAAGGCATCCCTGAAGGGGGAGAGAAATCGCGGCAAACGAATCGAGGTGCGTCCGAAGAGTACTGGGAGTCCACGTAGTTTCAGGACTTGCGCCAGGGGCACGCTCAGGCGTGAGATTCAGGGTGCAAAAAAATCGACGGGCTCGGACCGTGAGATCCGAACCCGCCGGTGGTGTAGAACAGGCTGTTTCGAAAGGGCTCCTCCGCCGCTGGACCAGCCCGACACAGAGTTCTTAGTGAGCCGCGATCTCTAACTCCAACTCTTCCTCCACGACTCACGATCCTCTGCACACGGAATATGCCACACGATTCTCGGTTTGCCCAATGGTTTTGTACAACAAAGTTGTGATATTCGGCAATTTCCGCCCAACCTCTCCAGCCCCTCTTCTTCCTATACTCGCTTTCGTCGACTTCTTTGGCCGAAGAACCGGCCAAAGACCAAACAATCGCGACCCAGCCACCTCTGGCGGGCAATCCCCAGATCGAGAGACCATCAATGCCCGAATCCAGCTCCTCTCCCACCCAGTTTGCCACCATCAAGCCGACCACCGACGCCCGCGCGATTCTGGGGGCCGAGGCCCAGGCCCTGCTCGCCTATGAGTCCAAGACCGTCAGCAAAGCCCAGCTCCACCTCCCCGGCCCCGACTACATCGATCGCGTCTTCTCCCAGACCGACCGCTCGCCCACGCTGCTCCGGAACTTCCAGACGATCCTCAACACCGGGCGCCTCGCCAGTACCGGCTATCTCTCGATCCTGCCCGTCGACCAGGGGATCGAGCACTCCGCCGGCGCGAGCTTTGCCCCCAATCCCGCCTACTTCGACCCCGAGAACATCGTCAAGCTGGCGATCGACGGCGGGTGCAACGCCGTCGCCTCGACCCTGGGCGTTCTGGCGTCGGTCAGCCGCAAGTACGCCCACAAGATCCCGTTCCTCGTCAAGTTCAACCACAACGAGATGCTGACGTACCCCAACGTCTTCAAGCAGTCGTACTTCGGCTCCATCCGCCAGTGCTACGAGATGGGGGCGCTGGCGGTGGGCGCGACGATCTACTTCGGCAGCGAGACGAGCCGCGAGGAGATCGCGTACGTCTCCGACATGTTCGAGGAGGCCCATCAGTACGGCCTGGTGACGGTGCTGTGGTGCTACACCCGCAACAACGCGTTCAAGGTCAAGGGCGCCGACGGCAAGTCGACCGACTATCACGCTTCCGCCGACCTGACGGGTCAGGCCAACCACCTGGGCGTGACCATCAAGGCCGACATCATCAAGCAGAAGCTCCCCACCAACAACGGCGGCTACGCCGCCCTCAACGCCGGCGGCTCCTCGTACGGCAAGTGGGACAAGCGCGTGTACACCGACCTGGCGGGCTCGAGCGAGGCCGGCGCGGGCGGCCACCCCATCGACCTCTGCCGCTACCAGGTGCTCAACAACTACATGGGCCGCATCGGCCTGATCAACTCCGGCGGGGAGAGCAAGGGCGCCGACGACCTCCGCGACGCGGTGCACACCGCCGTCATCAACAAGCGGGCCGGCGGCATGGGCCTGATCTCGGGCCGCAAGGCGTTCCAGAAGCCGATGAAGGATGGGGTGGCGCTGCTGAATGCGGTGCAGGACGTGTATCTGGACAAGAGCATCACGGTGGCGTGATTGGATTGGTGGCAAGGATGATCCCGCTTCGGGTCATCCTTGCGAGATGTTCGTAGGCGTGCGGTAAGCTGGCAAGGATGACGCGAAGCGGGATCATCCTTGGCACCATCATCCTTGCCACTAACTCCCTCCCGCCTTGAACGACACCAGTGGCGTCAATACATCACCTTGATCGGTACTCGCCACACGCCCAGTTCGATCGTGTCGACGTAGTTCCATTCATCCTTTGCCTTCGCCCATCGCGACGGGGTCGTCGACTCTCGGCGCAAGGACACTCGCACGTCGAACTCGATGGTCGAGACGCCATCGGGCAGCACACCGACCACTTGCTGCGCCTCCCTCTCCCGTCTCGCCATGCCTGAAAAACCGCAAACGGGATAGAGCTGGCCCGCGCGGACAGTCGCGAGCCCCGGCGTTCTCGGTACAAGCTCCAGGATCCCAGGGCCCGTCCACTCAAGCGGGAAGCGCAGGCCGACGATCAGAGGTTCTCCGAGGTCCAGGCGCGCCGGAATCAACAGAACCTGGGCCTTCCGGATCGCCGTGAGCATGTTCGATGGCGCAAGTTCATCCGCCATGATGCGCCGCTGAAGCTCCTTGACCACTGGGGGCAGTTCCCAGCTTCGCGTCACGAGGTTGAACGCCCCCTGGTCCTGGCCAATCGGGGGCGTCAATCTCGCGAGCTGGAATCCCGGCATGAGACCGATCAAGCCATGCGCCCGAACGGTCGGTGCCGTCTCCAATGCACTTCCTCCCGCCAGCAGCATCACACCAAGTGCCCCAACGCCCAGACTTCGGCGCGTCCGGTAGAGCCTTCTCTCCTCACCGACCTCTTGCCCGCAGTCGGGACACCGGAGCCCTGTCAATCCTGCCATGTTGTACCAGCATTTCGGGCATCGTCGCCGTCCACGCGCTCGGTCCCACGCGAAGGCCCAGACCGCCAGAAGCAGCCCCATGGCGGCCACGCATCCGCCGAGCCACCAGATCAACAAGTTCGGAGCGTCATTGAGAAGCGCCATGCGGCAAGTTGACGCCGCTGGCGCGTGCTGGTTCCAGACAATCCCAGAATCAAGCTTTGGTGGCAAGGATGATCCCGCAGGGTCATCCTTGCGAGATGTTCGTGCGCGTGCGGTAGTCCGGCACTTCAGCGCCCGACGCGCCAGCGAGGGAAGGCGCACGACAATCTGACGTGCCGAGTGACGCCGCGGCGCTCAGAGGCTGGAGGCTTTGGATGAATTGTGCACGCAGGACATTCGTGCGCCTTCCCTCGCTGGCGCGTCGGGCTCTGATCACGCCGCCCGGCGTCTCCTGCTCGCCAGCGGCAAGAGTCCAAACGCCACCAGCGACGACGGAGTCGGCACGAAGCAGTCGCAGCAGTCGCGGGTGTTGATCGTCCACGGCGTGCTCGTCACGCCATTGGTCCCAGTCAGCCCGTTGCCGTCGAACGCGTCTGTGAGCGTGCGGGCGATGTTGCTGTTGGCGGCGACGCCGTTGGTCCAGGCCAAGGGACCAAGACGTGCGACGGCGTTGGGGTTGGTCGTGAGCGTGAAACCCCAGGTCAGCATGCCGATGAGGCACAGCTCGTGCGTGCGATCGTTCGCCGTGAAGAGGGCGAGCTCGGCAGTCCAGGTCTGGGCCCCGTCGCGGAAGAACCGGAACGGGAAATCCTGGAAGCCCAAGGTCGGCCCCGGGTTGGGCGGCGTCGCGAGATTCGGCAGGCGCTGGCCGGGGTAGTCGGGGCTCGTGCGCCCGTTGTTGGTGTCGGGGAACCACATATTGCGCGTCGCGGCCCACTCGTTGCGGCCCGGCACCTCGGTCCGCACCACCTGGGCCCAGCCCAGCCGACACGAGGCATCCGTCGTGATGCCGCGGTCCATCCAGAACCCGCCCGCGACGGCGTTGCCGCCCGAGGCCGTGCCGCGGGGCGTCGTGCCCGTGAACGTGTCCTGATCGAATCGCACCTCACCGACGCGGCGGCCGCACGCCTCGACCGCGGCGGTCAACTGGTCGACACGGCCTCCGCTCCAGGTGAAACCGTTGAGCCCGACCCGTGGCGAGCCGGGAAGGAACCGGCTGTGATCCTGTGCGAAGGCAACCACGGGGAAGAGGACGGTGCTCAGCGTGGCCAAAGCCACCGCCGCACCACGTCGTGAGGTGTGTGTCATCGCTCTACTCCTGGGGCCCGTCCATGGCGGAATTGGAAACAGGACGGCCCACAAATCAGCTTACTGAAGTGAACGGAGGGTTCAAGAGCAACTCACGCGGTCGGCAAGAAAATCAGGGCCGCGATCCTGCGGACGATCGGCAACCCACCGGGGAAACCAATGGTGTTCTTTGCGAAAGAGATGGTCGTCATCCCCGTTCGATGAGTGAGCGTTCGCAAATCATCCGGGTTTGTTCGTTCAGAGCCCGACGCGCCAGCGAGGGAAGGCGCACGACAGTCTGACGTGCCGGATGACGCCGCGGCGCTCAGAGGCTGGAGGCTTTAGGCGAATTGTGCACGCAGGACATTCGTGCGCCTTCCCTCGCTGGCGCGTCGGGCTCTGATCATTTGCCCAGCCGTGCACCAACGAGCGTCATCGGCACCAGCAGCGCCAGGAATGTCAGGTGGTACCACAGGGGTTCGAGATTCCAGACGCCCGATTGCACCAGGATGCCCGTCGCCAGCAGGCTGGCGCTCAGCGCGGCGGCCGCCCCGAGGCCGGGCTTTCCTGGCACAATCTTCGCGCACGTGAAGCCCGCCACCAGCGAGCACACGACGCTGAGGCCGATCGCCACCGCAAGGGGGCCGACATCCGCGTACATCTCTCCACGCCCCATCTTCGCCGCGGCCTCCGTGAACAGCACCATCCCCGCTCCCACCCACAGCACACTCCACACCACGTACCCGGCCACGACACCGACGATCGCACGGACCATGTTCGTCTCCTTTGTGACAGGCTCAATCCACCGGCCAGTTCTCGCTGCGGCACACCTTGGGGGTCATCACGGGCCCCAGGACCTTGATCATGCCGAAGAGGCATCGCATCCCGAAGGTCGCCTTTCCAGTCTCCATCACGCTCTTGAGGGTGTTGATGATCATCGTGCCGCCGTCGGTCATCTGCTTGGCGGTCTTGGTGCCAACGGCGAGATCCTCCACGATGAGCGTGAACTCCGTGCCGCCGCTCTTGCCCGGCTTGAGCTCGTAGATCACCTTGCACTCGGGGTCGTCCAGGTTGGTAAACCGAAACGTGTGCCCGAAGCGGTGGGGGGGTTCGCACACGAAGATCGTGCCCACCACGCCCGTCCACTTGCCGTCGGGCGAGCGCATGGCGATCTTGCTCCCGGGCACAAGCCCGCCGCGGCTCAGAGACATGCGGTTGTTGAAAAAGCACAGGATGGGGGCGTCGGTCCGCGTGATCTCCTTCCACACCGCCTCGATGGGCGCGTTGATGTCGATCTTGAAGACACGTCGGGTGGTTGCGGTAAGTACTTCAGGCACGGCGTCTGGTCCTTTCGGTTTGAGATGTGACTTGGGATTCGCTGGCATCGGTCGAGTCAACACTGGGATTACCGTCGGTGCCCGCTCGCCGGGCCCCCGGGCTCTCGAGGCGCTCTTTGAGGTCGGCCATCCGGGCGGTCCAAAAGCCCGAGTACCGGTCGGTCCACCGGTCGTAAATCAACTGGATCGGCACGGCATTGAAATACAGCCGCCTCACCCGCCCCTCCCGCCGCGTGATGAGCAGCCCGGCCTTCTCCAGCAGCTTCACGTGCTTAAGCACGCCCACGGGCGTCATGCGGAAACTCGCGGCCAGGTCGGCGATGGTGATCCCCGACCTCTCCTGGAGGATATCGAGCATCCTCCGGCGTTTGGGGCTGGAGAGGGCTGAGAACACGCGATCGAGGGCGGCGTCCTTCATTGATAACCAAATGGTAACCGATCTGGACGGGCAAGTCAAGTGAAATTGTGCACCTTTGGAAAGGCGAAATGCGAACGCGAAGTTGCGAAGGGGAGCGGAGGGAGACGGAGGGGGGGAGTGGGTGAGGAGTTTTCCACGCCAAGTCTGTGTCCGCAAAGGCTGGGATACCTTGGGCGTCTCGAAGCCCTCATTTCTCCCGGGTTCTGACCGATTCAATCCGCACCGGCACCTCGAACGTCCCCGTCCAGGCCGCGGCGCGACGCCCAAAGGGCCACTCGGCGAACTGCTTCTCCGCCGAGTGGTGGTTGCCCGTCACCCGGATCGTCGCCTTCTCCGGCGACGCGAGCAAGGCGTCAAGCCCGCCCTCCTCCCACACCATCGGCGCTTCGGTGTAGTCCTTCCACACCGCGTAGTCCCAGTTCACCATCGTCTCGCTCGTGCCCAGGCAGCGCCCTTCAAGCATCACGCGGATCGTCACGTCGACGGCGAAGTCGACGTTCTTCCAGATCGGCGCCTCGCTGCGGTTGCCCACGACCACGTCCTTGCCCCAGCCGTCGACCACCACCCGCGGCGAGAGTACCGCCCGCACCAGGGCGTTGGTCTCCGCGTCGTCCAGGCCCTCCAGGAGCGGCTGGTCGGGCGCCAGCCCGTCGATCGTCACGTCGAGCTCGCCCAGCGGCACACCCACACCCTGCACCACGATCTCCAGCTCCTCGCGGATCCGCAGCTTGCCCGGCACGATTCCGCGCCCGGGCCGGACCACCTCGGCGTTGAGCGTGATCAGCTTCTTGAGCGCGTTTCCCGAGAGCGAGCGCCCGCTGCTCAACGGGCGTGCCTGGCCGACATTGACATCCGTGATCTCCCACGACGCTCGCTCGGGCATGAGCATCACCGGCACCGGCTCGCCCTCACGCCATCGCTGCGGCACGACAATCAGCTGCGCGATCGAGCTGTTGTGCGACTTGAGCCACCGCTCGATCATCGCACGCGACTGCCACGCCCACGCCTCGCCCCCCGTCACACGTCGCCACGCCTCCGCCTCGAATTGCTGCTCCCACGGCAGATCGGGAAACTTCGCCGCCGTCCCCACGATCGCCCGCGTCGGGGTGAACTGCAGCGTCACGCTCCGGCGCGACTGCACCCCCGGCCCGCCCGTCACCGGCGCCCACCACACCAGAAACGTCGTGGGCACCGCCCCCGCCAGCCCCTGACGGCTGATCCGCGGCGTCAAAGCCCCGCCCCACCCCCGCCCCCCCCCCAGCCCCCACCCCCACGCCCCCCCCCCCCGTAGCCCCCCCCCCCCCCCCCCCCCCCAAACCCCCCCCCCCCTGGCCCCCGCGGG
>CAYHQQ010000024.1:0-12895 GCA_964358855.1 uncultured Phycisphaeraceae bacterium | reverse complement strand
CCAACCCCAGCACCACCGCAAGCCCCCACCCCAAGGACGCCCGCCAGCGTCGCCGCCGCCGCCCGAGCCCCGCCTCATCCGCCGCCGCCTTGCCGCACTCGGGACAGACAAGCCCGGGCACCCCCGCCATGTCATACCAGCAGGCCGGGCACCGCCGACACCCGGGCTTCCTGCCCGCCTTGTCGCCAAAGAGCGCCCGCCACATGAAGAACAACCCCATGACGACCACACCCGCGCCGACGACCAGGCAGATGGTGTCGAGCAGTTCGGAGTTGGTTGTCGCACTCTGCATCGCCAGTCCTTCCAGTCGCTCGCACCACTCTACTCAACGCGCCTTCGATTCGAATCGACGCGAACAGGGACCTCAAACGAGCCCATCCACGTCACGGCGCGGCATTCAAACGGCCACTCGCGATACTGCCACTCCGCCAGCGTCATGTTACCGCTCACCTGGATCCTGCCCTTGTGCGGGCTGGCCAACAGCTCTTCGAGCCCCCCCGGTGCCCACGTCATCGTCGCTTTCAGCGAGTCTCTCTCAGTCCACATGAGCGTTGTCCAGTTGAGCATCACCGCGCCCGAGCCAACCTTCCGCCCGTCGACCGTGACAAGAAAGTGCAGGCACACCGGGAAGTCCATTCCCTGCCACGCAGGCCCCGCGCTGCGGGTCCAGACGACCAGATCCTGCCCGTAGGCGTCTTCGACCAGGTGCGGATCGGTCGCGGCCCGAATCCGGGCGGTCAGCGCGTCATCATCCAGCTTTGCAAGCAGCGGGTACTCAGACTCCACGCCCTCGATCGTCACATCAAACGAACCAACCGGCACCGTCACCCCGCAGACGCCCACGCCCAGGGGCTCACGCACTCTCATGCGTCCGGGAGTCGGGCCGTTTCCGTGCCTGGTCGTGGTGGCCGGCGTGTCCAGTCGCAGCCGTCCCGTCTGCGATCCCAGCTTGACGTAGTCGGGGCTCCAGCCTCGCGCAAAGGTTGCCATTCGCACTGGCACCGCCACGTCCATCCGCCATCGCGTGGGATACTCAAGGAGCCGCTCGATCGACCCGCCGTGCAAACTGAGCCACCGTTGGATCAACGCCCGCGACTGCCACGTCCACGACTCGCCCACGAGCACCCGCCGCCACATCTCATCCTCGAGCTGCTCGCCCCACGACCGGGGTGCAGGCGTCGCGCCCGCCATCACCATGCGCGTTGTCCAAACCTGTGCCTGGTTGTAAGGCCCAAACTTGATCGGCATCCACCACACCAGGGCCGTCGTCGGCATCGCCCCGACCAGCCCGTGCCTGCTCATCCGCGGCGTCAAAGTCCCGCCGATCCCCAGCACGATCACAAGCATCCACACGCACGCCGCCCGCCACCTGCGCCGAGTTCGCAAAAGGCGTGCCTCTCCCTTGGCGATCTGCCCGCACTCAGGACACTGCAAGCCCGGCACCCCCGCCATGTCGTACCAGCACCCCGGACACCGCCGCCGTCCCTTGGCCCGGTCTGCGAAAACCGCCCGCAGGAGAAAGAGGATCCCGAGCGAAATCGCCGCTCCGCCAACGACGTAGCAGATCGTGTCGAGGATCCAAGGGTTGTTGGTCAGCGTTGACATCGTCCGCCCTTTTGCCGCCGTGACTCCATTCGATCGAGCAATCCACTTTGCTCTCGTTCAGTTCGCTGGCACCAAGACGCCGTCGCGACTCAGTGCTACCTCAAACCGGCCGGTCCAGGCGGCCGCCCTCAAGTACGGCCGCGCCACGAACGCTTCTTCCCCCATTTCCGCGCTCCCGCTGACCTGGATCGTCACGCTCTCGGGCCACTCGCGCAGGATCTCCTGACTCCCAGTCTCCCACGTCATCTCAACAATCGAGTATGTCCTCGGATACGTGCTCCCACTCCCGTCGATGACGATGGGGTATTCATCCTTGAGCATGGCCTTGCCCGACCCCAAGCACGTCTCACCAAACATCGCGCGGATCTGCACGCCAATTTGAAAGTCGACGTGTCGCGGCATGTCCCAGCTCAGGTCCCCGATCCAGACGATCGCCCCCGAATCGTTCGTGCGCACTCGCAGGCCAATGACCGTCTGCACCTTTTCGTTGATCGAGGGTGTGTCGAGCGCATCGCAAAGGGGCTGCCATCCCTCAACGCCGTCGAGTGAGACCTCATACTCCTTCAGGTCAACCCTGATCCCAAAGCACGTGATCTGAATCGGCAGTCGAACCCGCATTCGCCCACGGGTCTGATCGTGCCCCCGGGTTGTGCACTCTGCCAGGAGATGAATCGTCTCGAGGGGTCCGTAGTGGACGATCTCCGTCCGCCCCGTCGGCGGCGGAAGCTGCACGCTCAATGACTCGACCTCCCAAGACAAATTCTTGGGCGAGAACTGCACCGGCACCGGGTTGTCGACGCGCCACCGGTCCGGCACCCAAACCACGCTCGCGAGCCAGCCGCTGTGCTGCGCAAAACGTCGTTTCATCAGTATTCGCGATTGCCAATCCCACGCCTCATGCGTCGCCACCCGCCGCCACGCCTCGGCCTCAAGCCGCTCTCCCCAGGTCAGCTCCAGCGGCGTCCGAATTGGATAGACCACCCACAAGAATCCTGTCATCGAGGGATTCAGCCCAACGGGCCCATCCTCCACCGGCGCCCACCACATCAGCAGCGTTGTGGGCACCGCCCCGACCAGTCCTTGACGGCTGACGCGAGGGGTCGCCACTCCTGCAGCCCCCAATCCAATCACGGCGGCCCAGGCAACGCCCCGTCGCCACCGCCTCCGAGTTTGCGCAAGCCCTTTCTCGCTCCGGGCCACCCTCCCGCACTCCGGGCACAAGAGCCCAGGCACGCCCGCCATGTCGTACCAACACTTGGGGCACCGCCTGCGTCCCTTGGCTCGATCCGCGAACAGCGCCCGCCACAGAAACACCAGCCCGAACAAAATCGCCGCCCCGCCAACCACGTAGCAGATCGTGTCAATGATCCAAGGATTGTTGGTCAGCGTCATGGCTGGCGCGCTCGAAGCGAATTGAACCTCACGCGCACTTGAAACTTCCCCGCCCATGCCGCGGGCCGAAGCTCGAATGGATCGTTCATGTACTGCTCCTCCATCGCCTCCGGGTCGCCCGTGAGCTCGATCTTCGCCTTCTCCGGCGACGCCAGCATCGCCTCCATCCCGCCCGCCTCCCACGTCCAGGGCACTTCGATGTAGTCGTGGATGCCGGCGGTGATGTGGTCCGTGGCCGCCGATCCGGTGCCCAGCAAGCGGCCATCCAACATCATGCGGAGCTTCACGCCAACCTCAATGTCGGCACTCTCCCAGATCTTGGCCTCGCTCCGCCTGCTCACCACCACAAACCGCTCACTCCCCACCACGACGACCCGGGGATTGAGCGCCTCGCACACAATCTCGTTGGTCGCCCGATCATTCACCCTCTCAAGCACCGCCCCTCGCTCATATCCGTCGATACTCGCACCGAGCTTGCCCACAGGCACCCTTGCCCCGCCGAGTTCGATCTCCAGCGCATCGCGGATCTTGAGCTGCGCCGGTGAACTCGCCGTTCCGGGCCGCAGAGTGACCACTTCCACCCTTGCCGAAAGGTCCCGAGCATTCGGGCTTCGTGTCGGCCCCACGAGCGGCCTGGGCGATCCAGGGGGTGGCGGCACCCCGGGCGGGGGGATCGGGCTCGGCCCCAGCACCGGCATCGATGGCCCAAACGCGATGCCAGTCACCTCCGGCGGCGTGCCGCGCTGAACGAAGCGAACCATCACCGCCTCGCCCGTTCGCCACCGCCGCGGCACCTCAACCAAGCGCTCGATCGAACTCCCCTTGGCCTTCAGCCAACGCTCGATCAGCGCTCTGGACTGCCACGCCCACGCCTCGCCCGCAAGCACTCGCCGCCATGCCTCAACCTGCAGTCTCTCTCTCCACAAGAGGGCGCGCGCAACAGGAGCGATCCCGTTCCACGAAGGGGTCTTGGTTCCATCGAGCACAGACCTGGCGTCAGGTCCATCGCTCGCGCGGGCCCACCAGACCAAGGCCGTCGTGGGCACCACGCCTTCGATTCCATGCCGGCTCACCCGCGGCGTCACAATCCCGCCATACCCCAGAACCATCACCAGCGCCCACACCATCGCCCCGGGCCACCGCCGCCGAGTCCGCGTCAGGTGCGCCTCCCGGGCGGCCTCCCGCCCGCACTCCGGACACCTCAGCCCCGGCACCCCCGCCATGTCATACCAGCACCTGGGGCATCGCCTTCGCCCCTTGCCCCGATCGCCGAAAAGCGCTCGCCAGACGAAGATGAGCCCGAGGATCACAATGCCGCAACCAACGTACAGGCAGATTGTGTCCAGGATCCCCGGGGTGCCTGTCATCGTCCACATCCGCAAACTCCCGGCTCTTTCGCAGCACGCAGCACCCAGCACTCAGCACGTTCACCTCGGTCTTCGAAGGCTCGGATTCAGACCATCGGGGTTCCCCCGGGTTCACCGTTCCTTCGGCTCCGGCAGGAAGAATGTCAGGATCAACCCCGGGATGAACATAAACCCCGTTGCCCACACCGCCTGCGTCGGGCCGTACTTGTTCACGATGTCACCCAGGAAGAAAACGCCAACCGCCGAGACCAGCCGACCGACGTTGTACGTGAACCCCGACCCCAGCGTTCGCACCAGCGTGGGAAACAAGGGGGGGATATACAGCGGAAAGTTCCCAAAGTACCCCAGCCCAAAGAACATCGCCCCGCTCGTCACCCAGTAGATATTCGTCGTGTTCAGCTCCCGCGAGAAGCCGTACAGAAAGAAGAACATCCCCAGCGACAGCATGATGAAAAACGACGCCCGGTACCCATACCTCCTCGACAGCCCCGTCGCCACGAAGTTGGCCGCGATGCAGACCAGAAAGTACACGATCGACACTCGCGAAACCAGGGCCGATTTCTGCTCAGCCGTCCAGCTCAGCGTCTCGGGCAACCTCTGCACGATGAACGGCACAAAGAACAGATACGACCATGAGATCAGCATCGACACCGACGTGAACGCCGACAAAAGCAACGTCGTCCGCCGGATCCCGGGCGCGAAAAGGGCCGTCACCGGAGGCATCGCCTCATGCTTGGCCGCCGCCTTCCAGCTCTCGGGCTCCGGCACCGCCCGCCGGATGAACACCGTCAAAAAAGCCGGCAACACTCCGACAACAAAGACCCACTTGGGCTCAAGCTGGTAGGAGCTCATCACCCCCGTGGTGATCGACGCCAGGATGCACCCGACCATGTACCCGCTCTGCAGCACCGCCGACCCCCACACCTTGTGACGCTTGGGCAGCGTCTCACTCACCAGGGCCGACCCCGCAGCCCACTCTCCCCCGATCCCCAGTGCCGCCACAAACCTGAAGATCAGTAGATGCCACCACGTCTGCGCGAAAAAGCACACCCCTGTGAACACCGCGTACGTCAGCACCGTCAATGTCAGCGTCTTGGCCCGCCCAAGCCGGTCCCCGATCCGCCCAAAGACCGCTCCGCCCACCGCCCACCCCACCAGAAACACGCTCATGATGATCGTCGCCTTCGACGTCGTCTCGGGATCCTTGGGCCCCTTGCCAAGCAGCTGCCCCACAAACTGCCCCGCAACCATCACATACAGGTACCCATCCAGCCCATCAAACGCCCACCCCAAAAACGCCGCCCCCAACGCCTTGATCTGCACCCCCGTCAGGCGTTCATTGTCCGGCGGATTGTCCGTCTGTGTCTGGTCAGTCACGGGGCGGAGCATACCGGATTTGCAAGACATTTACCACAGAGGGCACACAGGGCACAGAGCAAGGCATCAGAGCCATGGATTGGGCCGAGCCACCATCATCGCAGCACGCAGCACGCAGCACTCCTTGTGCCCTCTGTGGTGAAATGCCTTTCAAACCCGCCCCTCACTCAAACCTCCTCACAAACTCGTCATAGTCAAAGAAGTCCACCGCCCCGTCACCATCCATGTCCGCGCTCGACACCGGCAGAATGCTGTTGCCCGTGTAGCAATCCACAAAGTCGGCCATGTCCAGAAAGTCGACCGCGCGATCGACGTTGTAGTCCGCCGCCTCGGGCGCCGGCAGAATCACGACCCAGTAAGGGTGCACGCCATCCTTGCCCATGATCGTGCGGCCATCGCCCGAGATGTCGGTGCAGTTGCCAAGGTCGGTCCTCTCGTAATCAAGGCCGTAGCCCCGCAGGATGTCGGCCAGGAACTGCGTGCCCGCGCCCAGGGTGTACACCACCGCGCTGGAGTCGCCGTAGGGCGGGGATGAGTTCGCGTGGACCTGCCCGGCCGAGATGCGTCCGTCCGCCGTCGCGGCTCGGATGGACATCCTGGGCTGCTCGACGATGCCCGGAAGAGCCGAGGTTCCCGTGTCGGGGTTCCACGTGAACGCCTGGGTGGAGCCGGGAGAGTGCGTGCCGGCCGTGCCAAAGATCGCGTCGCCGTTCGATGTGACCGTGAGCCCGGACGCGTTGGAGAACTGGGCGCCCGGGAGCGGCACGATGAACGAGCCCGTGTCCGATCGCCACGCGAACGGCACGCCGCCGTAGAGCGTGCCGATCATCGTCGATCCGTCGGCCGACATGCCGCCGATCGCCCGCGAGGTGGCGCCGCCGGGGATTCCAGGGACGCTCACCGTGCCGCTCTGCGCGGTCCAGTAGGCGCCGCTCCACAGGATCGGCTGCACCTCGAGATAGACGTCACCCGCGACGATCAACCCGTCGTCGCTGATGGCGGTCGCCGAGTGCAGGTCCTTCTGCCCGGGAAGCCCGCGCAGCAGCGTGACCCCGCCGCCCCGAACCCACCGATACGCGATCTGATGACCGTAATAGTCGGTCCCCGAACCCGCGACGATCGAGCCGTCGTACGAGCAGACGCTCGCGCTCCCCATCCGAAAGCTCGACGGCCCGCCTGTAAGCACCTCGATCTCACCGTCGACCGTCCACAAGAGCGGCACGACACGCGAGCCGTAGTCCGCCCAGCCGACGACGACCCTCCCATCTCCGCTCATCGTCTTTGGGATGAGTTGCCCGTACGTCGGATGCGACGGGATCTGGATCACCCGCGCCTCCTGCCCCATGGCATTGGTGGCGACAACCAGACCGACAGCGGCGGCAATGCGATTCATGTGAATTGTCCCTTCAACAAGATTTCCCCGGCCCCTGATGCCCGAACGGGCAAAACGAGTGTATTTCAGGAACACCGGTCGATTCGATTCGCGAGGTTCTCGGCGCCGGTTGCATCCGGCTTCGAAAATCTCTCCCGTGTGTCGCCAGGTGCGCTCAAGCACTCCTGAACAACGAGCCCCGAGCGTGAGCGAGTGGGTTCACTCAAACCTTCTCACAAACTCGTCGTAGTCAAAGAAGTCCACCGCCCCATCATGATCCAGATCCGCGCTCGACACCGGCAGAATGCTGTTGCCCGTGTAGCAATCGACGTAGTCGACCATGTCCAGAAAGTCGACCGTCCGATCGATGTTGTAATCCGCCAGCTCGGGCTGCGGCAGGACGACAACCCAGTACGGATGGATCCCGTTCTTGCCCACGATCGTCATGCCGTCGTCCGACACGCTGATGGACACCCCAAAGTCGTTCCGCGCGTGCGAGAGACCAAACTCCTGGAGAATGTCGGCGAGGTACTGCGTCCCGGTGCCGATGGTGAACACAGCCACTCCCGCATCGCCGTAAGGCGGCGTCGGGTTGGCATAGGTCTGCCCCACGGCGATCCGGGCGTCGGCCGATCCGTCCCCGATCATTGTCTTGGCCTGGCCGGGCACTCCCGGAAGGATCGACGAGCCGGTGTCGGCGTTCCAGATGAAGGGCACCCCGACGCCCACGACATTTGAATAGGCCGAGCCAACCAGCGCATCGCCGTTGGCCGTCACCGAGAGGTTGGAGGGAATGATCATCCCAGGTGGCATCGGCACCAGAAACGAGCCCTGGCCCGCCCGCCACGCGAACGGCGCGCCGCCGATCAGCAACCCGACCATCGTCTGACCATCGGCCGACATGCCGCTGACGGTGCGGGAGTTGGCCCCTGGAATCCCTGGAATTCTGACGACGCCCCCCTGAGCGGTCCAGTACGCCGCGTTCCCCCAGGTGCTGTCCCCGCCCACGATCGACCCGTCGCGGCTGATGGCGACCGAAGAGCGCAGGTTCCCCTGGCCCGACAATCCCGTGAGCAGTGTGGTCGAACCCCCGCGAACCCATCGAAACCCGACCTGTCCCGCGGCGCTTGTCGTTCCCGCGACAATCGATCCGTCGTACGAAGAGACGCTCCCGCTGCCGCCGTTGTTGCCGAACGCGGGCGACAGGCAAACGTCGATCTCGCCATCGATGGTCCACGCCATCGGCGTGGGCCTTCCGCCGCCGAGCCCATACCCGATGACGACCCGCCCATCTCCGCTGATCGATCGTGGAATCAGCTGTCCGTACGTCGGATGAGATGGGATCTGGATCACCCGGGCCTCTTGGGCCAGAGCATCCGTGGCGGCCACGAGGCCGACGATTGCGGCAATGCGATTCATGTGAATTGTCCCTTCGAACGAGATTTCCCCGGCCCCCTGATGCCCGAACGGGCAAAACGAGTGTATTTCAGGAACACCGGTCGATTCGATTCGCAGGGTTTCGTGCCCGGGTTCCAATCTCGTCCGAGAATTTCTCTCCTCCCTCGCGCAGCGGGGGAGCTGTCGCGAGACTTCGATGCGACGGAGGGGGTGTCTCCGTGCTTCAGCGATCACCCTTCGCGCAGAGCCCAGGCATCAACGAGCCCCGAGCGTCAGCGAGCGGGTCGGGGTGTCCGCACGCCCTCCCTCACTCAAACCGCCTCACAAACTCGTCAAAGTCAAAGCAGTCCACCGCCCCGTCACCGTCCATGTCTGCGCTCGACACAGGCAGCACGCTATTCCCCGTGAAACAATCGATGAAGTCCATCAGATCGACCATGTCCACCGTCCCGTCGACATTGAAGTCCGCCGGCGCTGGCGACGGCAGGATGACGACCCAGTACGGATAGATGCCACCCTGTCCAACGATGACTCTCCCGTCATGCGAAACGTCAATGGAGTATCGAAAGTCGGTTCGGGGACGGGAAATACCGTAGTCCGCGAGCACATCGGCGAGATACCGCGTGCCGGACCCGAGCGTAAAGACCACTGCGCCCGCCTCGCCATAGGGAGGTGTTGAGTTGGCGATCGTGCTTCCCACACCGACGCGCCCGTCGGCAGTCGCCGCGTCCAGTCCGGTCGAGTTCTGCCCGGCGATGCCCGGAAGCGTTGAGGTGCCAGTGTCTGGATTCCATGTCATCGGCACGCCGATCCCCGGCATTCTTCCAATCGCCGTGGCAAAGATCGCATCGCCGTTGGAGGTCACGGACAGGCCATGCGTGTCGGTGTAGGCCGCGCTCGGAAAAGGCACGAGAAACGATCCCGAATCCGCCCGCCACGCAAACGGAGCACTCCCATTCAAAATTCCCACCATGGTCCGTCCGTCGCCGGACATCCCGGAGATGACACGCGACGTCGCTCCCCCGGGAATCCCCGCAACGACGACGACCCCGGCCTCCGACGTCCAATACGCGCCCGAAAATGCGGGATTCGATCCGGCCGCATTGTGAATGTCGCCCGCGATGATCGAACCGTCGCGATTCATGGCGCTGGCCGAGTAGAGTCGGGCTTGCCCCACAAGCCCGTTGAGCAGCGTGACCCCGCCGCCGCGAACCCATCGGTACCCTACCTGGTTGTAGTCCCTGTCATGACCGGTGCCGGCAACGACCGCGCCGTCATACGAGCAGACGCTTCCCGAAGCCCCCCCGCGCAGGAGGGGGTCAAGCAGCGATTCGATCTCGCCATCGATCGGCCACACCATCGGAATCGTTGTGTTGTTGCCATCGGGCTTGTGTCCTGACCCCACGACGATGCGCCCGTCTCCGCTCACACACCGGGGCTCCAATTGCCCGTACATCGGGTGGACAGGGATCTGGATCACCCGCGCCTGCTGGGCGATGGCGTTACCGACGGCAAAGGAAACGATGGTGGCGGCGACGTACTTCATGTGAGCTTCCTTTGGTCGAGCGGCGTGACTTTCCATCCCCAAACCGGCGTGCGCGCGCCGGGGGCCTCACGCTTCTCCCAGACGATCGATATCGGCTCAGGCCGCAGTCCTTGTCTAGAATCCCCCGCTCGCCGCCACCCCCGGCGGGCCACACCAACACTCGGGCCAGGGGGGCTTGGCCGTTTCTGGTTGCACTCCTCCTTCAAGAGGCGTGCTGGAGGCAATTCAATCATGGCCACTCCCAAGTCGACCTGGACGAAAAAGGAACTCCTCTCGCGTCCCATCGAGCACATCGACATCACCAAGATCGACGCTCGCCCCGTCATCAACTCCTACCGCGACATGGCCTACACCGCCCGCACGCTGGCCAACGCCGCCGACATCTACTCGATGATGCTCAAGGACAAGGACTGCGCCGTCATCCTCACCCTGGCCGGCTCGCTCATCTCCGCGGGGCTCAAGAACGCCATCATCACGCTCGTCGAGAACAACATGGTCGACGCCATCGTCTCGACGGGCGCCAACATCGTCGACCAGGACTTCTTCGAGGGCCTGGGCTTCAAGCACTACATCGCCCCCGGCTCGCCCGAGGCCCCGCCCGTCGACGACATGACCCTCCGCAACCTCATGATCGACCGCATCTACGACACCTACATCAACGAGGACGATCTCCGCGACTGCGACGCCGCCACCCACGAGATCTTCAACACCTTCGCCCCCGGGGCGTACTCCAGCCGCGAGTTCATCGAGGCGATGGGCGCCTACCTCGCCAAGCACCACGCCAAGAACGACAGCATCGTCAAGACCTGCTTCCAGAAAAAGGTCCCCATCTTCGTTCCCGCATTCTCCGACTGCTCCGCCGGCTTTGGCATCGTTCTCCAGCAGACCGAGGCCATCGAAGAAGGGCGCGGCCAGGTCGCCTTCGACTCGGGCAAGGACTTCCGCGAGCTGACCGACATCAAACTCGCCTGCAAGGACACCGGCCTCCTCATGCTCGGCGGCGGCGTCCCCAAGAACTTCGCCCAGGACATCGTCGTCGCCGCCGAACTCCTCCACGAGCGCAAGGGTGGCAAGGGTGGGGCGGCTCTCCGAGCCGCCAATGAAGTTGGCATGCACAAGTACGCCATCCAGATGACCGTCGCCGACAGTCGCGACGGCGCCCTCAGCGGCTCCACCCTCCGCGAAGCCTGCAGCTGGGGCAAGGTCGACATCGTCCACGAACAAATGGTCTTCGGCGAACTCACCGCCCTCTTCCCCCTCCTGGCAAGCGACGCCTACCACCGCGCCGACTGGAAGAAGCGCAAAGGCTTCAAGTTCCAGGACCTCTTCGAAAAGGGCACGACCCAGGTCGTCGTCCCCTCCAAGAAGAAGACCAGCACGCGGTGAGTTGATTGACATCCACAGAGCCCCCGGCGCAAGCCGGGGGTTTTCGCGCGCTCCTGCCTTGTAGCCCGTAGGGCTTATCGTCAATAGCCGGGGGCGCAGCCCCCGGAAGACGCCGAAACGTGAATTGGACCCTGTAGGGGTCCGCCATTGACGCCCCGAAATGTCGCAACGCCCTTCGGCCGACCCCTACGGGGTCGTGTCTCGTGTTGCCGCCCTTCCGGGGGCTGCGCCCCCGGCTATTGACGTTCAGGCCTACGGCCTGCAAGGCAATCCGGGCCGAGGTATACTTACATCATGGCCGCAACACTTACATCCATCCGCATCCATTTCATCTTCTCGACCAAAGACCGTCACCCGACGATCGCCGAGTCCTTCGAGAACGCGCTCTACGCGTACATCGGCGGCATTTGCCGTAGCCATGCCTCGGTGCTCATCGCCGCCGGCGGCACAATCGATCATGTCCACCTCCTCATCAGTCTCGGCAAGACGATCTCTGCCTCCGAACTCATGTTGAAGGTCAAACGCGATTCATCGATCTGGGTTCCGAGTCAAGTCGGCGGTAAAGCCTGGGATGGCTGGCAAGAGGGCTACGCGGCATTCAGCATCGGCGAGTCAGGTGTCCCTGCCCTCAAACAATACATCGCCAATCAGAAGCAACACCACCGTACCATCGATTTCAAGACAGAATACAAAGCCTTTCTCAAGAAGTACGGCATCGAGTTCAACGAAGATCACTTGTGGTGACAGTTTGTGGTCACCACACTCGTCACCCCGTTCCGCGCCGCACCTCACCCTCGAAGCCCACGCCCTATAGGGCGTGGGCTTGCGTCCCCGACTTGCCAATCATCCCGTGAACTCCACCCGCCCCCCGCGCCCTTCATCCTCCATGCGACTCCTCCGCCTCGCCATCCCGCTTCTCCCCCCCCTCCTCGGCGCCCTCACCACCCTCGCCTTCGCCTGGGCCGTCCCCTTCGCGGTGTTCCACTACCACAGCGCCTGGCAAGCTCCAGGCGTCATCTCCGGCGTCGGCCCGAGGGGCTGGGGACCAGAGAAATGGTGGATCGATGACGACGCCGACCACTCCAAAGGTTGGCCCTGCCCCAAGGCCGGCCGCTACTTCGCCAAACACCACGCCATGGTCGACGTCATCGACTTCCGCCGCATCATCTTCATGGGCGACATCCCCTCCCTCCCGTACTACAGGCAAAACCCGCCCCCCTCCTGGGCCGCCACCATCTCCACCGACATGCGCGAGGGCTACGAACAGGTCTTCACCGCCGCCAGCGGCTTCCCCTTCCGCTGCTTCCGCGGCGAGCACTGGATCAGTTGGAAAGCCCCAACGCCGCCCCCGACAACCATCAACCTCAACGGCATCATCACGACCTTCCCCACAACCACTCCCCAAAGCCCCCCCGAACTCATCAAAGGCCTCCACGAGTTCACGCACCACAC
>CAYHQQ010000023.1:0-54299 GCA_964358855.1 uncultured Phycisphaeraceae bacterium | reverse complement strand
TACCGGGCGGTCGAGTTCATCAAGGCCAACATCAAGCTCGAAGGGGCGACCAAGGCCAGTGTCGAGGACAGCAAGAAGGTCGTCGAGATCTGCACCCAGTATGCCCAGAAGGGCATGTTCAACATCTTCCTGGGCGTCTTCTTCTCCACCCTCGCCTTCGCCTTCTACGAGCCCTTCTTCTTCATCGGCTTCCTGATCTCTACCGCCCTCTTCGGCCTCTTCCAGGCCATCTTCATGGCCAACGCGGGCGGCGCCTGGGACAACGCCAAGAAGATCGTCGAGACCGAGCTCAAGGCCAAGGGCACGCCCCTCCACGACGCCTGCGTCGTCGGCGACACCGTGGGCGACCCCTACAAGGACACCAGCTCGGTCGCGATGAACCCCGTCATCAAGTTCGCCACCCTCTTTGGCCTCCTGGCCGTCGAACTCGCGATGAGCCTCAAGCACTTCAACGTCGACACCCGCCAGGCCGAGCACACCATGCTCACCGGCGTGCTCACCGGCGTCTTCCTGCTGATCTCCATGTTCTTCGTCTACCGCTCGTTCTACGGCATGCAGATCGACACCGGCCGCCGAAGCCACGCCCACTGATTGGTGGCACTGCTCTCCAGAGCAGTGCATCCGAATCCAAGGAATGAACACCGGTTTGGAGACCGGTGCTACCAAAGCAACCCAAGGCGTCGGGCCCCATAAGCCCGACGCCTTCTTTCTTGCGCCGCCTCGCACGCATCACGTATACTCGGGCCGAGGAGACACCTTCCATGGCCAAGTCCAACAAGCCTGCCGTCGGCATCGACCTGGGCGGCACCAACATGCAGATCGGCATCGTCGTCCCCTCCGGGAGCGGCGATCTCAAACTCGTCGCCCAGGCCAAGAAGAAAACCAAGGCGGCCGACGGGCAGTCCGCGGTGATAGACCGCATCGCCGAGGGCGTGAACGAGGCGCTCGCCGAGGCAAAGCTCACGATCAAGGACATCGGCTCGATCGGCATCGGCGCACCCGGCGCGGTCGACCCATGGACGGGCGTCGTGCTCGAGGCCGTCAACCTGCGATGGAAGAACACGCCCCTGGCCGAGATTCTCACCAAACGCACGGGCGTTCCCACCTTCCTCGACAACGACGTGAACGTCGCGGTCTACGGCGAGAACAAGCTCGGCGCTGGCAAGGACTCCAAGAACATGCTCGGCGTCTGGGTCGGCACGGGGATCGGTGGCGGGCTCATCCTCGACGGGAAGTTGTACTACGGACACTTCATGACCGCCGGCGAGATCGGCCACACGATCGCCCTGCCCAACAACCCCCCCGGACACCGCAGCCTCGAGCACAACTGCTCCCGCACGAGCGTCGTCGACCAGATCGTCCGTCTCATCCGCGCCAACCGCAAGAGCAAGATCACCGAGCTGTGCAAGGGCGACTTCGACGACATCAAGAGCCGCATGGTGGGCGAGGCGTACGCGGCGGGCGACGAGGTCGTCTGCGAGGTCATCAACCACTCCGCCGAGCTCCTGGGCATCATGATCTCCAACGTCGTCACGCTTCTCTCGCTCGAACGGGTCGTGCTCGGAGGCGGGCTGACCGAAGCGGTCGGCAAGCCGTACGTCGATCGTGTCGAAAGGGCAACCAAACTTTTCGCCTTCCCCGACCGGTGCAAGCAGGTCAAAATCGTCGCCAGCCAGCTCGAGGACGCCGCGGGCATCTACGGCGCCGCGATGCTCGCGATGGAACGATCAGAGAAATGACCGGATCGTCGCCCCGAGGAGACTTGTTTGGGACGCCGGAACTGAGGCTCTGCGAAGGTCTGGGTGGGGACCCTCCGACCTACTTCGCCTTTGCCTTCTCGAGCGCCTTGTTCGCCCGATCCTTGAGGGCCTTGAGCTTGCCACGCCACTCGGTCGCGTTGGTGCCTGGCTTGGCGCCCGCCTCGACTCCGTCGGGAGGCGTGAGCATGGCGATCTCGGGGTAATGAACGAGCCGCTCATCGATCGCATCGACGCCACGAGCGACACGCTCGGCTTCTTTGATCACCTCGCCGGGCGTCCGTTCCTTTCGCGTGCCCGCGGCCAAGGCTTGTTTCAACTGCTCGTACTCCGCCCGGATCGCGTCCGCGAGCCGGTCAACGCCGCCCATCGCATTGCTGTGCGGCCTGACCGGCATCTTCGCGTTGTACTTGACCAGCATCGACTCGGCATCCGGCCGCACCAGTGTTCCGTAAAACGCCCGGACATCCCCAGGGCCCAGCACACCCGAGCGAACCTCTTTCTCTGGCGTCGGCACACCCGCCGTCAATTCCCGCACCTCGCCGCCCGCCTCGGGCGTGGGCGCTTCGCTCGTGGCGACGATCCGCCATTCCGCCGAGGCTCCGCCAACGCCCGTCCCGGTACCCGGCGCCCGCGCCACCCACCACAGCCGCTCCTTCGAGCCCACGAGCAAATCGATCGCCTCGGGCGGCTTGACGCGCCGGGCCGCCGACAAGCCCAGCACTTCCCGCAGATCGGCCCGCACCAGCGCCGCATCGACCTTTGCGGGCACCGTCCGCGTATCGGGCTCATCCGTCGAGATCGTCAAGGGCGCGCGCGAGCCCCCCGTGCCCGCCGCGAGCATGAGCATCGCCACGCCGCGGCAGACATGGGTGGCGTGAAGCTTCGCGTCCACCGGCGTCTCGTCCCACACAACAATCGGAATCGGCAGCGTCTTGAACCGCACGATCGCGTCGCGCACGACATCCTCGCGATAGCTCCTCACGCCCTCAAGCACAATGACGAGCACAGGCGCACGCGCCCGCTCGGCCACGTCTGCCGCCTCGATCAGGCGCGTGGCGACGAGCTGGCAATCGAGCCCGCCCGTGATCCGCACCACGCGAGCTTCCTGCTTCACGCCTTTGGCAGGCTTGGCGGGTGTGCCGGGGGCCGGAGCAATGGGCTGGGCGACAACACTCGTCGTCAGGAGAGCGGCACACGCGATCACGATGACCCAGCGCCTCATGCCTCGCCCTCCGCATCCCTCACGCCGTCAGGCGCTTCCCGAATTCACCGGGCTCAAAGAAGTGTGCCTGCTCCATGTCGACCGCCAGCGTCGCCGTCGACCCCGGCTTGATCGTCGTCCTCGCCGTTACGCGAGCGACGATGTGCGGGTGCTTCGGCGTCGCGCAGAAAGCGTCCACCGTGTCGCCCAAGGGTTCCGTCACCCGCACCGCCATCCGCATCGTCATCCCACCTCCACCACTCTCGCCACCCATCACTTCACTGAACATCTGCGGACGAACTCCCAGCACCACCGGCTTGCCGACCTGCCCTTGAAGCTGCTGTGCCCGCGAGGCCGGCACCGCCAGGCGATAAGGCTTGCCGTCGGGATCGTTCGACCCCTCAACAAACACCAGCCCGCCCCCCCCGCCGCCCGGCTGCTCAAGCACCCCGTCAAAGAAGTTCATGGGAGGCATGCCCACAAACGCCGCAACAAACCGGTTCGCCGGCTTCTGATACACCTCCAGCGGCGGCCCCGATTGCTGGATCAGCCCGTTGCTCATCACCACGATCCGGTCGCCCAGTGTCATCGCCTCTTCCTGGTCGTGCGTCACGTAGATCGTCGTGGTCTTGAGCCGCAGGTGCAGTGCCTTGAGCTCCGCCCTCGTCGTCACCCGAAGCTTCGCGTCCAGATTGCTCAAGGGCTCATCGAACAAAAACGCCTTGGGCTCCCGCACGATCGCCCGCCCCACCGCCACCCGCTGACGCTGCCCCCCCGAGAGCGCCTTGGGCTTGCGGTCCAGGAGTTGTTCCAGTCCCAGCGTCCGGGCCGCGTCCATCACACGCCGATCGATCTCGGCCTTGGGCACACCCCGCAGCTTGAGAGCAAACGCCATGTTCTTGTACACGCTCATGTGCGGGTACAAGGCGTAGTTCTGGAAGACCATCGCGATGTCGCGGTCCTTGGGATGAACATCGTTCACCACCCGTCCCCCGATCGAGATATTGCCGCCCGACGACTCCTCCAGGCCCGCGACCATCCGCAGCGTGGTGCTCTTGCCGCACCCCGAGGGGCCCACAAGCACCACAAACTCGCCGTCGGCGATGTCGAGCGAGAAGCCCTTCACCGCCTCGTACCCGTTGGGATAGACCTTTCGAACGTCCTGGAGGTTGACCTGTGCCATATTCACAGGCACTGTACCCGAATCGACCCCTCCCGTCCCAAGGAATCCCCACGCCCCGTTCCCCCCCACCACCACTCCTCATTTGGCCATTTGACCATTTGACCTTTTGGCCATTTGCCCCCCCCCACCACTCCACCCACACCCTACACCCGGCACGCCGGCCCCATATCCAAGGGCCTGTGGACCCCTTGGGCCAAAGTGCCCTCCACCGCCCGCCGATAGCTCCACAACACCACCAAGGAGTCCGGCATGGGACCTTCAGACCGCTCGTTCAACCTCGTCAAGTCCATCCTGGGAAAGCTCGATCGGTCCATCGACCAGGTTCGTGAGCAACGCATCGGCAACGGCCCCGTGGCCCAGGCCATCGCCCAGCCCGCCGGCCTCTCAGGTGCCGCCGCCCTCAATCAGCAAATCGGCCACGCCGAGCCCGTTTCCAACCGGCCCGCAAGCCCCTTCGGCCGTGCGACTCCGCTGCCGCCCCGAAGCTAAGCCGAAGCGACCACTCGCCGCTTCCGCGCACAAGCACACACCCGTCCTTCCCTGGAGACTTGCCCAAACCGGCAAGTCTCTTTCATTTGGTGCCCGCAGCGACAGCATCCCCGAGATCGCCCGAGAACCTACCGTCCCTTCGATGCCCCAGAGTCAGCACGAAGCCCCCCCGGCCCGCGCGCCCGAATGGTCCTCCAAAGAACTGGCCGACCCGCACCATCACGCGCAAAAAGCAACCAAGGTCCGCGGGATGTTCTCGGCGATCGCCGGGAGCTACGACCTCAACAATCGCCTCCATTCCCTCTGGAGAGATCAGGCCTGGAGGCGGGCGGCGGTTCGAACGGCCGCGGTGAAGCCGGGCGATCACGTGCTGGACATGGCCTGCGGCACCGGCGACCTGACCGAGTTGTTCGCGCGGTCCGCCGCGGCACGGGTCGTGGGCGGCGACTTCACCCCCGCGATGCTCGAGATCGCCCGGACCAAGCAGCCCCGGAATCTCTCTCCCGAGCACGCCGCCAAGGTGTCCTATATAGAAGCGGACGCGATGAACCTCGAGTTCGCGGACGCGAGCTTCGACGTGCTCTCCATCGCGTTTGGAATCCGCAACGTCCTGGACCCCGCGCGGGCGCTGCGTGAATTTGCGCGTGTGCTCAAGCCGGGCGGGCGCTTGGTGATTCTGGAGTTTGATCGCCCGGGTTGGTTCCCTATGAACTGGTTCCACGACCTCTACTGCGGGTGGATCATGCCGCGCACCGCGACTCTGATCAGCGGCGATCGCTCGGGGGCCTACAAATATCTGCCGCGATCGGTGGGGACTTTCATGTCGCGAGGGCAACTCTCGGACCTGATGGGCCAGTCGGGGTTTCGCGAAGTTTCCTCGCGCGGGCTCTCGCTGGGGATCTGCGTGTGTTACCGGGGCGTGCGCGCGACATGAGCGGACGTTGAAGGACCGCGAACAACACCAAGGACATGCCGGGCCGCGCTTATCGGATGGATTTCGCGCCGGTGTTGCGCGTCGCGGCGCAGCTCCGCCAGGGGTGGTGCAAACTTCAGCAAACGCCCGGGGGTGCGACGATAGAAGGGGCAGAGCGTTGGTGGCGCTCACGCTAGGAGGATCCTGGCCCCTCCCCCCTAATCGCCGGATCGCGTGGTGGACGCGGCAGACCGGACGCCCCATATGGAGATGGCGCGAATGAACCAGGACATCCTGTCGGAATCGTTTTTTGAGGCCCTTACCGGTGGTGATCGCGCACGTGCACGCACGATCATGAAGCAGTTCGGCGCGGTCGTCGGTTCTCCCCAGAGAGTCATCGAAGAGCTCGTCTGGCCCACGTACGAGCACGTGGACAAACTCTTCCGGGCCGATCAGCTCTCCCAGATCGCTCATCAGTTCGCCACGCGACTTTTGCGCGTTCTGGCCGAGCACCTCTCCAGCCAGTTGCCCAAGTCCGCGCCCAACGGCACCACCGTTGTCGCCTTCTGCGGCGGCACCGAGTCCGACGAGCTCGCGGCCCAGATGGCCGTCGACACTCTCGAGGCCTCGGGTTACTCGGTGAGCTTCGCCGGCGGCGGCGTGCCCTCCGACGAGATCGTCGGCCACGTCCACGAGACGCGCCCCGACGTCCTCCTTCTCTTCGCGTCTGCCGCTTCCGATCTGCCCGGCGTTCGAACCATTATCCAGACACTGCGCACCATCAACGGCTCGCCCACCACCAAGATCGCAGTTGGCGGCGGCGTCTTCAACCGGGCCCAGGGTCTGGCCGAGGAACTTGAAGCCGATATGTACGCCAGCACGCCGCTTGAACTCGCCCAGGGACTTTCCGGCAATGGTCGAAAGGCCCCCGCGATGGTCGAGGCCCAGGCCCCCGCCCGCACCAAGCGCCGGCTCCGCGCAGCCTGATCGCCCGATCGCAACCCGAACCAGTCAATCCACGGGGCCGCGACTTCCAGTCGCGGCCCGCTTTTTTTGGAGGACCGATCACGATCCGAACCAAATCGCCCGGAGAAATGCAACCCCGAGGCGGGTGAGCGCAGTAGACTCTCTGGTCCCTGGGCAGCCTTTTCCGGAGAGGCCATGACCAAGACTGAAGAACAACGTCTGATTCGACTCGCGGCAGCGGGTGACCGCGCCGCCGCCGAGGCGATGATCAAAGCGCACCAGAGGTCGCTCTACGCCTACCTCCTGCGCCTGAGCGGGCGGAGTGATTTGGCGGAGGATGTGACCCAGGAGGCGTTCGTGCGCGTGCTGACGAATCTCGATCGATTCGACCCGCGTTTCAGGTTCAGCACCTGGGTCTTCACCATCGCTCGCCGGCTCTTCCTGAACTTCTGCGAGAAGAAGCGGGCGATCCCCGCGGGCGACGCGAGCGGGGCGTGGGCGAGCGGTGCGGCCCGATCCGAGACGCTCGTTGAGCGCGCGGAGGACACGCTGGTCGCGCGCGACGTGCTGCAGAAGGGGCTGATGAGCCTGACGTTCGAGCAGCGCGAGGTGATCATCCTGTTCCATCAGCAGGAGTGGCCGATCTGGCTGATCTCCGACCACCTGGGCATGCCCGAAGGGACCGTGAAGAGCCATCTGCACCGCGGGCGCAAGCGCCTGCGTGAGTCGCTGGACTCGATCAAGCTGGTGGGCTCAGAGTCGTTGCAGGAGGCGCTGATTTGAAGGGTGGATCGGACCAATCCGCCGGCAATCCAGGCGAGCATGCTCGCCGCGGAAAGCAGCTGCGCACGGACTACACCGAGTTCGGGTATCGCGATTGCGACGCGGCCGATCCGATCGACGCGTATTTCGACGGCGAGGCCGATCGCCGCTCGGCGGAGTTCCGGGGCGCGTTCGTCAAGAGCCGCAAGTTCCGCAGCGACGTGGCGGCGACCGAGGAGATGATCAGCGATCTCAAGCGTCCGTTGAAGGGGCCCGACCTTTCCGCACGCATCCTGGCCGCCGTCGACGATCGCAAGCCGTTCGTCACCGGACAGGCACGGCGAATCGTCACCGTGGGAAGGCTGGCGGCGGCGGCATCGATTCTGCTTCTGCTCACGGGCGCGGTGCTCGTGGAGCGGATGAGGCCGGGCACGATCGAACTCACCCCAAGACCGACGCCCGTCTCCGGGCTGGTGGACGCGAGTCCCAGGCTCCGACCCCCCCACCCGGCCACGTCTCAGCCCCGCGCGATCGCGAGCCTGGGCGCGCCCGAGGCTGGCTCGCCCGGCGAGAGCGATCCGGCCAGCGCGTCGCCCAAGCAGCCTGAGAATCCGTGGCTGGGAAGAGTCATGGCCGTGCTCGGCAGGCCGGTTCGCGTCGAGATCGTCACGAACCCGACCTACGCCGTGCACCACGTCGCCACGACCGATGATCGGGTGACCTGGATGGCGTCGGAGAATACCGGACGTTTCTGGGGCGCCTCGGAGGCGAGCTGGTCTCAGGGATTCACAGTCCAGTCGGCGGCGTGGCGCTCCGGGCGCCTCCGCTCGCGTGACTTTGCTCCCCTGGCGACCGACATGGACGTGTGGTCGTCCCGATCGCCGTGACCGAGCGTGAGGCCAAGCGTTGGCCCTGCCCGGGCGTTGGCCCCGAAACTTCCAAAATCCAGCAATGAGGCGGACCGATGCGCGTTCTTGCCGGTAAGCTGTCTGTCGCCCGATCCGGCGTGTGCTTGGATTCGGGGCCGCTCGAGAGAGGGGTCCCAAGGCGGCGTGTGGTGATTGGCGTGGTGGCTTGAGAGATTCTGTGCGTCAGCTTGCCCTCGAACATCCAGGCGGATCGCGTTCACCCAGGGGGCCTTGGACACTCTGGGGGTGGCTGCGGCTCATCGCGCCCGTCTGGTTTGCGTTCTGGATGTGCTGGTGCGCACCGAGCGCCAGCGCGGCCCTTTGGATTATCGTGCTCGATCCCGACGACGCGCCGCCCAAGGGCGTGCGGGGCGTTGTGGTGGTCAACGACGCATCGACGCTCCGCCAACGCGAGCCGGCTCAGCGGTTGCTCCACGCGCTTGGCGAGGCCGGTTTGCTCGACAGCAAGGCCCAGGCGTGGAGCGAGCTGGCGCTCGCGCTGGGCATGGACGACCGCACGGCGTTTGATGAGCTCCTGGGACGCCGGGCCGTCGCCGTCTTTGGAACATCCACCGGCGGCAAGGAGACATGGGCGCTTGTTTCCAGCACTCTGCCGGTGGTGGCCGATCAGCTCGAGAAGAAGCTGGATCCGGCGCCTCGTGGGATCGAGGAAGGGCAGTCGATGATGCTGCTGGAGCGCGGGCGATTCCGGCTTGTTCGCGTCCGATCGGGGGACAAGGAGCCCCAGACACACCGGCTGGTTCTCACGCCCTTCGAGGAGCCCCTGCCGCTGGCGACCGCGCTGGACGCGTGTCCGGGCTCGTGGGCAAGCTCGAAGGCCGACCTGCTGGGCTTCTGGCGGATCAAGCCGGAACCGGCACGCAAGCCAAAGGACAAGCAGACCGAACAGCCCGATCAGACATTCACGATCGAGGCGACGCAGGTCGACGAGGGTTGGACCGCCAGTCTCTCGGGTTCGGCGCCGCTCTTTGGGCTCACGCAGGCGGAGTGCAAGGAGCGGTCGGCGGGGGGGCGCCCCGTTGTGACGCACGATCCCAACGTTCTGTTCGCGTTCGAGGGTGTGATCCCGCCCGGGCTGGGCGAGAGCAACGACGCGGAGCTCTCGTCCCTCTTGCTCGCGCTCTCGGTCATGAAAATCCCGATGCCCGACCCGGGCCTTTGGGGTCCTGGGGTTGTGATGCGCGTCGAGCGAGGGCCGGGCGGCCCCAAGGACATCGTCATCACCATCGCCGTCGAGGTTGCCGACACGGCCAAGTCTGGCATCCAGGGAGACGCGTTGATCAGCGGAATGCTCAGCATCTCGGCGCAGCTCGCCGGGGGCGGCGGCCAGGGCGCGGCCCGGGCGAGCAAGATGAAGTCGGAGATCGAAAAGGCCAAGGGCGACTGCGAGGCCCTGCGACTGTGCACTCTGGAGGGTCAACACACGGGTGGGGCGACGCTCTGCTGGACCACGGTGGTCGCCAGGCCCTACCCGGTCAATGGTCCGCCGCGCGGCTGGTGGGTCGTGCAGTTTCGCCCGGGCGCAGACGCCCGCGAGCGCGCGGAGACCGAGCTTCAACTGCTGGGCAAGCGGCTGATCGCACAGCCTCGCACGTCGAAGCTGTTTGGATTCGTCATGAGGCCGGCCGATCTTCTGGGAATGATCGACCCCGATGCCGCGGCGCGTCCCGTGGCCGCGACCGAGTTCCCGTGGCTCCGTGCGCTCGCGACGGTCGCGCAGATCGAGGCGACGGCCTGGGCGGGCGCGAGCGGCAGGGTCGAGGGCGAGGCCAGTGTGCTGCTGACGCCCATCGAGGCCAAAAAGCAGATCGACGGGCACAAGGGCAAGTAGCCCTTCGTTCAGCGCTCGCGGACCTGGCCCTTGCCCTTGACGATCTCGCCGATGACATACACCGCTTCTCCCAGGCGCTCCAGCCGATCCTTGATCGCGTCGGCGAACGCGGGACGGACCACGACGCAGTAGCCGATGCCAAGGTTGAAGACCTGCTTCATCTCCGCGTCGTCGATCCTGCCGTGGTGCTGGAGGAAGGAGAAGATGGGCGGAACGGGCCAGCGGGAACGGTCGATGACGGCGTCGCAGCCGGGCGGAATGGAGCGGACGAGGTTGTCGGCGAGGCCGCTGCCGGTGATGTGGGCCATGCCGCTGATGACGTTCTTCACCTTGTAGTTGCGGCCCAGGCGGACGATCGAGTCGGCGTAGATTCGCGTGGGCGTGAGCAGGACCTCGCCCAGAGTCTTGGGGCCGTTGGGGTGCGCGGCGTGGCGGATCACTTCCGGCTCGGCGGCCTTGGCCTTCCTGCGCTTGGTCGCGGGGGGTTTGGGGATGGCGCGAGGCTTTTTGGCGCGCGTGGGGTGCTGGGGCGCGGGCTGCGCTTCGTCGTAGATGTGGCGGAGATCGAGCGAGGCGTGGGAGACGACCTTTCGCACGAGCGAGTAGCCGTTGCTGTGGATGCCGCTGGACGCCAGGCCCAGGATGACATCGCCGGGCTGCACGCGGGTGGGATTGGTGACGCGTTTGAGCTCGGCGACGCCCACGCAGAAACCGGCGAGGTCGAAGTCGCCCTTGCGATAGACGTCGGGCATGTTGGCGGTCTCACCGCCCAGGAGTGCGCACCCGGCCATGCGGCACCCTTCGGCGATGCCGTCGACGATCTGGCCGAGCATGACCTTGTCGACATTGGGGACGGCGATGTAGTCGAGGAAGAAGAGCGGCTCGGCCCCTTGCACGATCAGGTCGTTGACGTTCATGGCGACCAGGTCGATGCCCAGCGTGTTGAAGACGCCCAGGTCGGCGGCGAGCTTGACCTTGGTGCCCACGCCGTCGGCGCAGGCGACGAGCACGGGGTCCTTGTAGTTGCGGGCGAAAAGCTTCTCGTTGTAGTCGAGGCGGAAGAGGCCGGCAAAGCCGCCGGGGTTGTCGATGACGCGGGGGCCGAAAGTGCGGCGCATGACGGCACCGAGCGATTCGGTGAAAGAGTCTTTCTCGTGGATATCGACGCCGGCGGCGGCGTAGGAGAGGCCGGGGGAGTCCGGCGTGGGGGCGGGGGTGGGCATGGCCAAGCGTAGAGGGTCGGGGGGAAGGATGGAACCCAGGCAGGCGGCGAGCGTGCTTGATTCCGGCTTGGATTCGGTTGCGTCCACGGTCATGTCGGGCGGCGCGGCGGCCGGGGAACCCCCGTCCTTCCGAGCCACCGCCGCGAAGGTGACGGCTCTTTGGGCTCGGCAGATCCAGGCGCCGACTTCACCTCTTGAGTCCTGCTCCGCGAACCCTGATACTCTGCAATCACCAAGGAGTTCCAACATGCCACTTTACATCGATGCGTTCGTCCTGCCGGTCGCCAAGAAGAACTTGAAGGCGTACGCGGCGCTGTCGAAGAAAGCGGGAAAGGTCTTCCGCGAGCTTGGCGCCATTGAGTTTCGCGAGTGCGTGGGCGACGACCTGAACATGAAGATGGGCAGACCATTCCCGCGCCTCGTGAAGCCCAAAGCCGGGGAAACGGTCTTCTTCTCGTGGATCATGTACAAGTCGCGGGCTCAGCGCGATCGCGTGAACGCCAAAGTGATGAAGGACCCGCGGATGGCCGCGATGTGTGACCCCAAGGCGATGCCCTTCGACATGAAGCGCATGTCGATGGGCGGCTTCAGCGTGATGGTCGACGTTTGAGGCGGACCCTGGTCGACCATGGGACAAGGCGGATATGACGAGGCACTGAGGCCGCAAGCCGGCCTCAGTGCCTTGGAACGAATCCGGACTCGGGTGGCGCAATTCAGCAGCCGACCTCGTAGGCCCGGACAAACGCGTCGTAGTCGAACATGTCGACGGCGCCATCGCCATCGAAGTCGGCCGACTTGCCCGGCGGGCAGTCGCCGCCTTCGTAGCAGGTCACAAAGTCGTCGTAATCGAAGAAGTCGACCGCCCCGTCCTCGTTGAAGTCCACGGGGCACGTTGGGCTGGAGCGGAGCACCAGGGTGAATCTGGTGCAGCCGAGGATGTCGGATTGCACCGCGATGTCGATCGCGGGGAGTCGCCTGCCCAGGATGGGCACGACGCCGCTGTCGAGGTTCCACAGCTGGTTGCCGATCTCGGCGGTGAGCATCATCCGGTGAACGAGGGCGACCTCGCCTCCGATGATGTACTCGCCCCGGGCCTGGAGGTGCACCTCCTGACCATTGAGCGTCGCGGTGACCTGCAGACCATCGATCGCGTAATGACGAAAGAGCGGGTCGTCGCGAAGGAAGGTCCTCGAGTAGCCGCCCGAGGCTTCGGAAACGATTTCCCTGATCGCGCACGCGCACGGGCCCAGACAGGGCTCTTTGATCAAAGCGCTCCCGGGATCAAGCTGCATGCCCACTCCCACGGGCGCCTGCGCGAGCGCGGCGGAAGGAAGAACGGCGGCCAAGGCAAAGACGCTGCGAGTGATCATTCGATGCTCCTTTCCTTGTTGAGAACGCGGCCAGAGTATCCCGCGCCGGCAATCCCATTGCAAGTGCCGACTTTGGGTTGCTTACGGAGCACGAACGGAGACTCTAATCGCGAGCTTTGGGATTAGCGATGGCTCCGCGACTAGAGGTTGCGGTAGTAGTAGGTCGTGGCGCAGAGCCCGCCCCCAGGGAGCAGCGCATAGCCCGGGATTTCACCCGCGCGCATCCAGCCCAATCGTTCGTAGAGGCGTGCGGCATCACCGCCGGTCACCGCGTCGAGCACCAGCAGGGTCTTGCCGCACTCGCGGGCCGTGGATTCGGCGGCTCGCATGAGCGCCGCGCCAAGGCCCTGACGGCGTGTGCGTCGGTGCACGAGCATTTTGGCGAGGTCGGCGCGGTGGGGCTGGTTCTCGGGTTGATCGAGGATCAGCTGCACGGTGCCGCAGATGCCCTGCGCATCCTGGGCGACAAGCAGCGCCCGCTGCCCTGTGGCAACGCCCTGCGCCACGGTGCGCCAGAAGGCCGCCGCGCGTTCGCGGGTCAATGGGAGCATGAAGCTCACCGAGGCGCCACCCTCGACGCAGTCGATCAGCAGGTCGGAGAGCTGTTGGATCTGCGCCTCGTCGACCGCCTGCAGGCGACGCAGGAGCCAGGGCGAGGCAGTCTGTGTGCTCATGGTCATGCGAACATCCCTCGCGGGATGGTAGAAGCGATGCCCGGGCCAGAGTCCGCTTCTTGAGGGCTGGCACGGGGCGCTCGTAGGTGCCGCGGGAGACCTCCGCGCGGGAGGGGGAATTGGAGAGCCGGGTCGCAAGCCAAGTTCATCGGGGGGGCGGCTCGGGCGGCTGGGGCACAAACGCAGCAAGGATCGCCCCTGGGGGACGATCCTTGCCACGCGTTCCACATCACGATTCTCAGCACCCTGTCTCAAATGCCACGACAAACGCGTCGTAGTCGAAGAAGTCAACCGATCCATCGCCATCGAAATCGGCGGTCTTTCCGGGCGGGCAGAAGAGCCCCTCGAAGCAATTCACGAACGCGTCGTAGTCGAAGAAGTCGACCGTCCCGTCGCCGTCGAAGTCAGCGCGGCAGGCTGGCGGCGGGGTCTCTCGTTGACCGGTGACGGGCGTGCTCGTGTCAGACGCGCAGGGGTCGGTGCCGGTAGCGCCGATCAATCCGGGGTTGTATCCAACCTGACCGGGCATGTCGGCTCGCGCAAGGCGAACCTCGTCGCCGTTGGTGACACCGTCGCCATCTGAATCCACCTGGTCCAGGTCGTCCATCGCCTGCGCGTTTGTTAGTCCCGCGTCCAACCGGGCGGCAATTGCCGTCTTGTAGCAGTTCCCCTGCATGCTCGTGTTGGGAGGCTGGTGGCACACAAAGCACGCGTTGCCCGTCGCGGCCAGGGTCCGGGCACTGAGCGTGTTGCCCGGGTACTTGGCCGCGAAGGCACTGCTGATTCCGGGCGTCGCGCCAGCGGACAAAGCCGCGGTTGCGGCAACGACACCCACGATCACAACTGCCGAGGCGGTCGAAACGAGGTGTCGACGATCGATGCGAAGAGTCATCAGAAAGCTCCTGGGTGGACTCGTGCGAAAGAAACCAAGTGCCGCTCCATCGCACAACTGGAACGTGCGGTTACGGGTACATCCGGATCGGCCGCCGCGATTCTTTCAAGGGCCCTGTTTGTGAGGTTCAACAGTCGCAGGCGAAGGCCTGATCCTGATGAAGGTATCGGGTCCGAATGCGATAGCTACATTCGAGTCCGAATTGGCCTTTTTTGAGTGAAAGATCCCTGCGTTCTTACTGCGACGGCCCAAGCGCCGCAATCACCTCTTGCAGCGGTCCGAACACGCCCTTGCGGCGTTGAGCTGAGATGATGGGCCACCCAAGGCCTCGCAACAGGATTCGCAACCGATGGCCCGCCACGACACGATGCGGATCGTCGGCGAGACGAAGCCTTCGCTCACGGGTTCGACGCGGTGGAGATCGGTGCTCAGATATTTCTTGTTGCTGTCGGGGAAGACGGTGACGACCGTGGCGTTCTCTCCGAGCTCGTCGAGGAGCGAGTCGGCGCCCAGGAAGTTGGCGCCCGAGGAGATTCCAACGGCCAGGCCGACGTGCCCCAGGGCTTGGGCCATGAGGATGGCGTCGCCATCCCACACGCCCACGATGTGATCGAGCTGGTCGAGTTTCACGATGCCGGGCACGAACTCGTCGGAGATGCCTTGGATGCGGTGCTTGCCGATCTTGTGTCCGCGGCGGAGCGTGGGCGAGTTGGCCGGCTCGAGGGGATGCACTCGCACGCCGGGCCAGCGGGCCCGCAGCGCCTGGCCCACGCCCATGACCGTGCCGCCGGTGCCCACACCCGCGACGAACGCGCTGGCCGCGAGCCCGATCGATTGGAGCTGCGCGATGATCTCGGGCCCGGTCGCGACGGCGTGCGCTTCGGTGTTGGCCGGGTTGTCGAACTGGTGGGGCAAGAAGACGCGGCCCTGGCTGCGCGCAAACTCGTCGGCCTGGGCGATACTGCCCTTGAAGCCGCCCTGCTCGTGAGAGACGGGAATGACCTCTGCTCCGAAGGAGAGGATGAGGGCCACGCGCTCGCGGCTCATCCAGTCGGGCATGTAGATGCGGACAGGATGACCCAGGGCACGGCCCATGGCGGCGAAGGAGATGCCGGTGTTTCCGCTGGTCGCTTCGGCGATGGTGTCGCCGGGGCGCAGGGCGCCCGACTCGTACGCCCGGCGCAGGATCCACAGCGCCATGCGGTCCTTGGTGCTGCCGGTCATGTTTTTCTGTTCGTACTTGGCAAAGACTCGGCGGGGGCGTCCCTTGGATTCGTACCGGATTTCGAGGAGCGGCGTGCGGCCCACCATGGCCGCCAGAGAGTCGACCCGAGCGGCCGGCGTTTCTTTGGGAGAGAGAAAGTGGGAGGCGGGCGTGGAAGCGAAATGGGACATTGTCGGATAAGTATATCCGCAATGAAGACCCGCTCACTTGCGGCTCAGAATGAGGCGCAAACGAGGCATGGGAAACGAAAGACCCCCGCGCGGGCGGGGGTCAAAGTGGAATTGAAGTAGCTACGCAAACTCAGTCCATGAGGGCGGCCTGAGCGGCGGCGAGGCGTGCGATGGGCACTCGGAAGGGAGAGCAGCTGACGTAGTCGAGGCCCGCCTTGTGGAAGAAGTGGACGCTCTTGGGATCGCCGCCGTGCTCGCCGCAGACGCCGACTTTGAGGTCGGGCTTGGTCTGACGGCCCGCGTCGGTGGCCATCTGGACGAGCTGGCCGACGCCGGCCTGGTCGATGGTCTGGAAGGGGTCGTTGGCGAGGATGTCCTTCTTGAGGTAGTCGGGGAGGAAGGTGTTGATGTCGTCGCGGCTGAAGCCGTAGGTCATCTGGGTGAGGTCGTTGGTACCGAAGCTGAAGAAGTCGGCGGCCTCGGCGATTTCGGCGGCGGTGAGGGCGGCCCTGGGAATCTCGATCATGGTGCCGATCTTGATATCAAGACGGGGCTTGAAGTCCTCGTCGGCCTTGACGGTGGCGATGGTGGCCTCGGTGAGTTCGCGCAGGTGTGTGAGTTCCTTCTTGGTGCCCACCAGCGGAATCATGATCTCGGGCATCGCCTTGATGTTGCTGCGGATGCACTCGATGGTCGCCTCGACGATGGCCCGGACCTGCATCGCCAGGATCTCGGGGAACGTGACGCACAGGCGGCAGCCGCGGTGACCCAGCATCGGGTTGGCCTCGTGCAGTGCGGCGACGCGCTGCTTGACCTTCTCGAGCGTGGTGCCCATGGACTGGGCGAGTTCCTTCTGCTGCTTCTCGTCGTGGGGGACGAACTCGTGGAGCGGCGGGTCGATGAGGCGGATGGTCACGGGCAGACCCTTCATGGCCTTGAAGATGCCCACGAAGTCGTCGCGCTGGTAGGGCAGGAGCTTGGCCAGGGCCTTCTCGCGGGCCTCGATGGTCTCTGAGAGGATCATCTCGCGCATCGCCTTGATGCGGTCGCCCTCGAAGAACATGTGCTCGGTGCGAGTGAGGCCAATGCCTTCGGCGCCGAAGTCACGTGCACGCTGGGCGTCGGCGGGGGTGTCGGCGTTGGTGCGGATGGCGAGGCGGCGGTACTTGTCGGCCCAGCGCATCACGGTCGTGAAGTCGCCCGAGAGCTTGGGCTCGATGGTGGCGATGGAACCGGCGATCACTTCGCCGGTGGAGCCGTCGATCGAGATGGTGTCGCTGCGTCCCAGCGTGCGTCCGTTGACGGTGAAGGTGCCCTTGGAGGCGTCGATGGTGATCTCGCCCGCGCCGGCGACGCAGCACTTGCCCCAGCCGCGGGCGACGACCGCCGCGTGGCTGGTCATGCCGCCGGTGCTGGTCAAGATGCCGGCGGCCGAGTGCATGCCCTCGACGTCCTCGGGGCTGGTTTCCTTGCGAACCAGGATGACCTTCTCGCCGTTCTGGGCCCGCTTGACGGCCTCTTCGGCGGTGAAGACGGGCTTGCCGACGGCGCCGCCGGGAGAGGCGGGGAGGCCCTTGGTGAGCACGTCGCCGTTGGCGGCGGCGATCTTCTTCTTGGTGGGGTCGAAGCTGGGGAGCAGGAGCTGGGTCAGATCGCCCGCGGGGATGCGGAGGATCGCCTGCTTCTCGTCGATGAGCTTCTCCTTGACCATGTCACAGGCGATCTTGACGGCGGCCTGGCCGGTGCGCTTGCCGGTGCGGGTCTGGAGCATGTAGAGCGTGCCGCGTTCGATGGTGAACTCGATGTCCTGCATTTCCTTGTAGTGCTTCTCGAGCACACCCTTGATCTTGAGGAGCTGGGTGTGGACGGTCTTGTTCCACTTGGGCATCTGGTCCACGTGCTGGGGCGTGCGGATGCCGGCGACGACGTCCTCACCTTGGGCGTTGATCAGGAACTCGCCGTAGAACTCGTTGTCGCCCGTGGCGGGGTTGCGGGTGAACGCCACGCCCGTGCCCGAGTCGTCGCCCATGTTGCCAAAGACCATCGCCTGGATGTTGACGGCGGTGCCGATGAGGCCCGTGATGCCGGCGAGGCGACGGTAGCTGATGGCGCGATCGCCGTTCCAGCTCTTGAAGACGGCCTCGATGGCGAGCTCGAGCTGCTTGAAGGGGTTCTGGGGGAAGTCCTCGCCGACGTAGCGGCGGTAGACCTTCTTGTACTCCTCGCAGAGCTCGACGATGCCGTCCTCGGGGACGTCGGTGTCGATGGAGGCCTTGTACTTGCTCTTGATTTTGTTGAACGCGTGCTCGAAGTGCTCGTGGTTGCACCCCATGACGACGTCGCCGAACATGTTGATGAGGCGGCGGTAGGCGTCGTAGGCGAAGCGACGGTTCTTGGAGGCCTTGGCGAGCCCGTCGACGGCCTGGTCGGTGAGGCCCAGGTTGAGGATGGTGTCCATCATGCCGGGCATGCTGGCGGCGGCGCCCGAGCGGACGGAGACGAGCAGGGGGATCTCGGTGGAACCGAACTTCTTGTCGGTTTCCTTCTCGAGCATGGCGATGTTCTTGTGGACCTCGTTCATGAGGCCGTGGGGGAGGCGCTGGCCGTTGCGGTAGTACGCGGCGCAGGTGTCAGTGGTGATGGTGAAGCCGGGGGGGACGGGCAGGCCGATGGAGGTCATGTCGGCGAGATTGGCGCCCTTGCCGCCCAGGAGCATCTTCATCGAGGGGTCGCCCTCGGTCTTGGATTGGCCGAAGAAGTAGACCATCTTGCCGGGCTTGCTGCGCATGTGCGGCTGAGTGCCGTTGGCAAAGCCAGCGTCCTCGGTCACCTTCTTGAGGGTTTTCTGGACAACCTTGACGGTGGACTTGGAGGCGGGAGAAGTGGACTTTTTCATGGGAACGGTGTTCGCGGGCATCGGGATCCCTTCGCTTGATCGCGGAGTCCGCAAGGGCAGTCTCCGCAAGGGGTTGTCAACCGCGTCCATCGCGAGGTGGCAACCCTTGGTTCAGCAACATGTTCGTTCGACGTTTGGCACATTGTGCGCTCTGGCCGACAGGGGATAAGTCTAGGTTCACGGGGAGCCCGGGACGACCCGCGAGGGCTCGGGGGCGGCCTCAACGGTGGAAAAAGCAGGGTTGAAACGTGCCGGGGTACCATGGAACCATGGTCAACCTGCCAATCTTGCCCATCCGGATCCGGTCAACACCCGAAACAGTGATCGAGTACTGGCCCCGGCACAGGCCTCTGGCGGCTTGGGGGATCGGGCCCAAGTCGGAGTGGTCGCGGTGGGCGATTGTGGCGGAGCCGGACCTGACGCAGACGATCTGGGTGGCGTGCGATGACCGCGAAGGGGCATTGAAGGCTCTTGAGGGGCTGGGACGCCGAAGCGCTGACGTGCCCGCGAGGGAGAGCAATTTGCCGCCGTTTGTTGGCGGGTGGATCGGGTCGCTGGCGTATGGACTTGGGAAGTTGCTTGAGCCCAAAGCTGCGTGGGAGGATTCACCGGTTGAGGATCGACGCTGGCCGTCGATCCTGATGCAGCGGTGTCCGGGGGCGTGGTGCTACGACAAATTGACGCGGCAGTGGTACGCGGTGGGAACGCTTGCGGCGGGCGGGGAGGGCGGGAGTGTGGCTTTGCCGCCGGTGGAGGTGAAGCGGCGGACGATGAGCATGGGCACGCCGGCGCTGAGCAACACGGGCAAGAAGGGTTACCAGGAGGGAGTGGAGCATGTGCTTGAGTACATCCGAGCGGGAGATGTGTACCAGGTCAATCTGGCGCACCGGCTTGAGGCGACGTTTGCGGGGGCGATGAGGCCGAACTTTCTCACGCTGGTTGAGAAGGCCAAACCATGGTACGGGGCGTATCTCGCCGACGACCACCGAGGGGTTCGCCGGTTGATCGCGTCGGTCTCGCCCGAGCTTTTCTTTGCGCTCGACGCGGGCTCGAGGCGGATCGTGACGCGTCCGATGAAGGGGACGCGACCGATGGGCAAGGGTGAGGAGCTGGCGGGATCGAGCAAGGACCGAGCGGAGCTTGCGATGATCGTCGATCTGATGCGCAACGATCTGGGGCGGGTGTGCGAGCTGGGCTCGGTGCAGGTTGACCAGGAGCGGGCGATCGAGGCGCACGGGGCGGTGGTGCAGGGTGTTTCGAGCGTGTCGGGAAAGGTGCGGGCAGACGCGAAGTTCGCCGATGTGGTTGGCGCGCTCTTTCCCGGGGGAAGCGTCACGGGGACGCCCAAGATCAGGGCGATGCAGATCATCGAGGAGCTCGAGCCTGAGGCCCGGGGGCCGTACTGCGGCGCACTGGGGTATGTGAGCGACTGCGGGAATGCGGCGTTCAGCATGGCGATTCGCACGTTGGCCGTCACGGGTTTGCCGCCGATGGACGCCGAGTTTTCGATCGCTCCGGTGGGCCTGTCGGAAATGCTTCGCGAGGAGTTCGAGGGCACGCCGCCCGACATGGGCAAGCTTGAGCGCGACCTGGCGAAGGAGAAGCAACTTCCCAGCCCGACCTCGCCGGGGCTTGATGAGTTCGAGGAGTGCAAGGTCGACTACTGGATTGGCGCAGGGATTGTGGCCGACAGCACGCCCCAGGCGGAGTGGGAGGAGACGCGCGTGAAGGCGGCTCCGCTGCTGGGACTCTTTCTCGACCCTGAGCGGGGTGTCGAATGAGCGATGAGCGTGCGGTGCTGGGCGTGCCCGCGGGTCCTGCGATCCGAACCGATGTGCTGGACGTGTACATCTTTCGGCGCGTGGGCGCGCACGCTGAAGTTGAGCTTCTGCAGCTACTGCGGGCGAGCGAGCCGCTCGCTGGGACCTGGCAGCCGGTGATGGGGCACATCGAGTCTGGAGAGACCGCGACGGCGGGCATGTGGCGCGAGCTCGGTGAAGAGACAGGGCTCGGGGCCGCCGACGCGCGGCTGCTGGGCGCGTGGGGGCTTGAGGGCGTGCATCCGTTTCTTGTCGCACGCCTGGACACGATCTTCATGAGCCCGCGGTTTGGCTTGGAGGTGGATCCCGAGTGGACTCCAAGGCTCTGCGCCGAGCACTCGGACTGGCGCTGGGTTCCACTGGCGGAGATCGAGGAGCACTTCATGTGGCCCGGGCAACTCGCCTCGATCAGGGAGCTGGTGGGGCGGGTGCTTGCGCCCGGATCGCTGTGCGAGCCCTGGCAGCGCCTCTCGCTCGGCTCCGACGCTCGCGCGCTTCGACGGACCTGAAAGTCCTCAATGGACCGGCCTTCCCGCTCAGAAAGAGGGGCGCATGGCTCGAGCGTCGGCGGCGCGACTTGACCGACGCGGGCACCGGTGATACTTTGATGATCGTCGAAACGTGTGACGCGCATCGGCATCACACTGGGGTCCAGCGGGGGCTTGCCACGGCCGGTCGCGAGAGCGGCTTGCCGGAATTCCGACCGGACCGGGCGCGGAGCCCGCGCACTCGCGTGGACGTTGTGTCCACGCCGCGGGCCCGCCTCCGGTTTTTTGGTCTTTCGACATCCTGGAGTCTCCGACATGGCAACCAACGCTCGAATCGCTCTGATCACCGGCGGCAACAAGGGGATCGGCTTTGAGACCGCCAGACAGCTCGGGGCCCAGGGGATCCACGTGCTCATCGGGGCCAGGGACGAAGCCCGCGGGCTTGCGGCGGTGGAGACGCTGCGCAAGGAAGGGATCGCGGCCGGGTTCGTGCGCCTGGAGGTGACGAGCGCCGCGTCGGTGAAGGATGCGGCCGCCCAGATCGAGAAGGAGTTCGGGCGCCTGGACATTCTGATCAACAACGCGGGGATCATCCAGTACGCGACCGACGGGCTGGCGAGCACGGTGACCCTCGACACGCTCCGCCAGACGTTTGAGACCAATGTCTTTGGGCTCGTGGCGGTCACGCAGGCGTTCCTGCCGCTGCTGCGCAAGAGCCCGGCGGGGCGGATCGTGAACCTTTCGAGCATCCTGGGATCGATCGCCGAGCACGCCGACCCCAACAGCCCGATCCATCAGGCCAAGTTGACGGCGTACGACGCGAGCAAGGCGGCGGTGAACATGATCACCAACCACCTCGCGCACGAGCTTCGCGGGACCAGCATCAAGGTGAACGCCGCCCATCCGGGATGGGTCAAGACCGACATGGGTGGCAAAGAAGCCCCGATGGAGATCGTCGACGGAGCCAAGACGGGTGTGGCGCTGGCGACGCTTGACGACAAGGGTCCCAGCGGCGGATTTTTCCACATGGGCGTTCACATGCGGTGGTGAGGCGTGCGACCCATCGCCAGTCTGCTGGCCCGAGCGCCAGTACACTCCCGGTCCCAAAGCTCCAACTCCCAAGGAAACTCGATGAGCACGATTACTCCTGAATCCCTGGTCTCGCAACTCTCATGGCGGTACGCGGTCAAGAAATTCGACCCCGCGCAGAAGCTCTCGGAGGGCACCTGGAAGGCGCTGGAGCAGGCGATGATCCTGGCGCCGTCGAGCTACGGGCTTCAGCCCTGGAAGTTCGTGGTCATCACCGACCCGGCGGTGAAGGCCAAGCTCGCGGCGATCTCCTGGGGGCAGACCCAGCCAGGCGACTGCTCGCACATGGTCGTCTTCGCGGCCCGCAAGGGGATTTCCGCGACGGACGTCGAGAAGTACATCGCCAGGATCAGCCAGGTCCGCGGGGTGCCGGCGGCGGCCTTGAGCGACTTCAAGGGCATGATGCTGGGCACGATCACCAGCGGCACGCCCGAGTACCTCGACAACTGGACCGCCCGCCAGTGCTACATCCCGCTGGGGTTCCTGCTCTCGGCGGCGGCGGTGCTGGGGGTCGACGCGTGCCCGATGGAGGGAATCCAGGGCGCGGAGTACGACAAGCTGCTGGGGCTCGACAAGCTCGGGTACGCGACTGTGATGGGGTGTGCCCTTGGCAAACGGGCGGCCGACGACGGCTTTGCCGGAATGAAGAAGGTGCGGGCCGAGGCGAGTGACGTGGTCATCAGGGTGTAATGGGGGTCTGAGCCCAGGGCGAGTGAACGCGCGGGTGGGGTCTGGCCGATACAGTTTGGCGTGGAGCAACCCGACGTCATTCCAGCCCTTGTCCAGGCGCCCGCCCAGCCACCGGCGCGAACGCGCGTTGCGTTCGATCCGGGGTGGCTGTTCCTGCTGGCAGGACTGGCACTCTTGGTTTCGACGGCCTTGATTCCGGCGGTGGACGATCTAGGGCGGGCACGCTGGCTTCGCGATCGGGCCCTGGTCATTGAGCAGCATCGGGTCAATCGCGTCACACGCCACGAGGAGTACCTTGAGGCCCTCAAGTCCAAGGATCAGGGGCTTCTGCTCACGCTGGCGGCGACGCAGCTGAATCAGATTCCAACCGACCGCGACCCTCTGGCGGAGGTGACGGATTCCAAAGGAGCCGGGGCGTCGGTCTTTCCGGCGCTGGAGCCCGATGCCCTGCCGCTGCCGACTGAGCACAAAGTCCACTCGCTCCTGCACCACTTTGCCACGGGTGAGCGGACAAGGCTTTGGATGATCGGGATCGGGGCAGTGATGGTGCTGATTGGCCTCTTGCCGCAGTCGAAGGCGACGATCGTTGCGGGAATCGACGCCCGGGACCCGCAGGACTGAGCCGATATCCTTGCCTGGTGACACCCGAGCTTGGTCAAACTTCCAGCCCAGTGCCCAAGGCGACGTTTCCGCGTCGTCAGCGGCTCACGCACGCGCTGGAGTTTCAGGCGGTTTTCGGCGCCCGCATGCGTAAGTCGTCGGGGCCGGTTGCGCTCTTTGCCAAGCCCAACGGGCTGGCGTTTCCGCGCTTGGGGCTTTCGGTCTCGCGGGCGGTGGGCGGGGCGGTGGTGCGCAATCGGTTCAAGAGGCTGATCCGCGAGGCGTTTCGCCTACATTGGCGCGAGTTCCCGGTGCGGGAGCAGGGGGCGTACGACGTGGTGATTTCGGCCAAGGCGCACAAGGGGCGGACGCTCGACGAGTACGCGGCCATGCTGCTGGACATGATCGAGGCGGCGGATCGGGATTACCTGAGGCGCGAAGGGCGAAAGGGCGAGGCGTGAACGAAACTCCGCCAACGCCGGGGCCTCGTCTGCCGCTGGTCTCGCGGGCGGCGATTCTGTTGCCGGTGGCGATCATCAAGGTCTACCAGTTCACGCTCTCGCCGATTCTGGGGCGGCAGTGCCGCTTTTCGCCCACGTGCTCGTGGTACGGCCTGGCGGCGTACCGAACGCACGGATTTTTCCGAGGCACGCGTCTGACGGTTAGCCGGATCCTGAGGTGTCATCCGTTCAACAAGGGCGGGTATGACCCGGTGCCGCCGTGAATGCCTTGGGCACTAACCTGGGAGCGGCGAACGACCATCCCGGGGTGAATTTCGGCCCTCTCCGCTGGCCGATCTCGTGCTGGGGGCGTTTCTCGCCTACAGTATCTACTAACATCCCGGAATGTTTCCGGCGTTTCTGCCGCCACCATGTTGAGAGATTCGAGTGTCCCGACTTCCCGCCGCACAACGCCGTGAGCAGTTGCTCGACCACGCAGCCGATCTGTTCTCGCGTCATGGGTACGCGCGGGCAACGACGGCGGAACTGGCCAAGTCGGCGGGGATCACCGAGCCGATCATCTACCGGCACTTTGCGAGCAAGCGGGACCTCTTCATCGCGCTGATCGAACGGTCGGCGGATCGGACGCTGGCGATGTGGGAGACGCACCTGGCGGGGGCGACGGATCCGGCCGAGCGGCTGCGGAGGCTCATCGGCGACAACCCGATGGTCGCCGATCCGACGCGTGACGCGTATCGCGTGCTTTTGCAGGCGACGACAGAGGTGGACGACGAGCAGATCCACCACGCGGTGACGAGGCACCTGGGGAATCTGCACTCGTTTCTTCGTCGCGAGCTTGAGCAGGCCCAGACCGAGCACAAGGTCAACCCGCGGGTGTCGGCCGACCTGATCGCGTGGCTCTTGATCTACGTCGGCATGGGGTACGGCGTGCTGACCGCGCTGCGGATGCCGGGGCATGGACAGGACCCGTCGCGTCACCACGTGCAGGATCTGATCAACAAGCTGCTGATCGCAAGGCCTGGGGATCGCAAGGCACACGAGGACGAGTAACCCGCTCGCTGACGCTCGGGCTCGTTACTATTTGGGGTGATCCAGCTCGACCACAACGCGACGACCAGGCCGACGCCCGAGGTTGTGGCGGCGGTGAATCGCGGGCTGACGGAGGTGTGGCACAATCCGTCGAGCGTGCATCGCTCGGGCCAGGCGGCCCGGCAGGCGGTGGAGCTGGCCAGGCAGTCGGTCGCGGAGCTGATCGGGGCCAAGGCCAGGTCGATCACGTTCACGGGGTCGGGGACCGAGTCGATCGATCTGGCGATCCGCGGCGGGCTGGGCGCTCTGTCACCGGGCAAGGACGGCCCCCCACTGCTGCTCACGACCCGCACCGAGCACTCGGCGGTGCGCGAGCTGGCGGAGGAGCTGGCAAGGACCGGAGCGGCACGGGTGGGCTGGATCGCCATCGATCGCGATGGAGTCGTGGATCTTGAGGCGCTGGGCGTGCAGGTTGGGGACCGGCCCGGGATGGTGAGTGTGCAGTGGGCGAACAACGAGACGGGAGTCGTCCAGCCGATCGCCAGGATCGCGGCGATTTGCAGGGCGGCGGGTGTGCTCGTTCACTGCGATGCGACGCAGTGGATCGGCAAGATGCCGTGCGACCTGGCGAGCGGGCCGGAGGTTGACTTTCTCTCCTTCTCGCCCCACAAGTTTCACGGGCCCAAGGGCGTGGGTGTGCTGTACAACCGGCAGGGAGCTCGCTTTCGTCCAAGGCTCATCGGCACCCAGGAACTCGGGCGGCGCGGCGGCACCGAGAACGTGCCGGGGATTCTCGGCGCGGGGGCGGCGGCGGAGCAGGCGCTGGCGTGGCTCGCCGAACCGGGCGTGCGTGAGCGGCTGGGGGAGCTTCGCGATCGATTCGAACGGACGATTCTGGACGCGATCCCGGGGAGCGTCATCAACGCCAAGGGTGCGGCTCGCCTTTGGAACACGACCAACATCGGATTCCCAAGGCTCGAGGGCGAGGCGCTCTTGATGGGGCTTTCCGAGCGCGGTCTCGCGGCCAGTGCGGGCGCGGCGTGCTCTTCGGGCTCGCTCGACCCCTCGCCCGTGCTGCTGGGAATGGGAATCGCTCCCGAGATCGCTCACGGCTCGATCCGGTTCAGCCTCTCGCGGGAGACGACGCAGCAGGAGGTCGACTCGGCGGGGCAGATCGTGATCGAGGTCGCCCGGCGTCTCTATAGTTCGATGTCGGGGCTCGGCCCGGCATGAATTCCCCATCGCCATGACGCAAGACGCTCCAATCCCGCAGCAACGCCTCAGCAAGCTCGCGATCCTCTCGCTCCTGCTCAGCCTGCTCGTGTGCGTACCGGGGCTGGGAGTCTTTGGCATGGCCCTGGGCTCCATGGCGGTGTTTGTGGTGGGCCAGAGCGGTGGACGCCTCGCCGGGCGCACCGCGGCGATCGCGGCGATCGTGATCGGCGCCCTGGGGTCGGCGGTCTGGGTGTCGGTGGGTGTTGGGCTCCGCAAAACTTTCGAGCAGCACCACGCTGTTGTGGCCGTCCCCACGCTGGAGTTTCTGCAGGACCTGGACAAGGGGAATCTCGAGTCGGCCCGCAAACAGCTGTCACCGGGCGCGAGCATCACCGATGAGCAGCTTGCGTCGTTCGCCAGCCGGACCAGGGCCACTTTGGGCGAGGCGATTGCCACGCCCACACCCGCCGAGTCCCTGGGTGCCTTCCTCCATATCCGGCGTGCGCTCGCCGACGCCAAGGCCGATGAGACGTGCTCGGGCGGGCCCATTCGCTTCGCAGGCGGCGTGGCGATTGTGATCCTTCGTCCGGCGGCTTCGGGTGTGCCCGCTCCGGCGAACTCGTGGGGATCGATCCGCCCATTTCCTTCCGGAACCGTCGTCGACGTAACCATCGTGACGGCGGGTGGTGATCGAATCTCTCTCAACGACCCGACCAACCGCCCCAGGCCAACGCCATGACACAGACCCCAGCCAACTCCGTCCCCGCCGGGCCCGAGCCGGTGATTTCCTGCCGCGAGGTGGTGCGGATCGCCGGCGGACGGCAGATTCTCTCGGGGATCAACCTGGACGTGTATCCGGGCGAGACGATGGTGATCATGGGCGGCTCGGGCTCGGGCAAGTCGACGCTGCTTCGCCTGATGATCGGGGCGATCAAGCCGGATCAGGGCACGATCAAGCTTTTGGGTCAGGACATCGCCAAGTCGGGCGAGCGCGGGATGAACGACCTGCGCAAACGCTTCGGGATTCTGTTCCAGAGCGGGGCGCTCTTCAATTCCATGAGCATCGCCGACAACATCGCCCTGGTGCTGCACGAGCACACCGATCTCCCGCGTGAGATCATCGAGTTCCAGGTGAAGCTCAAGCTCGAGATGGTGGGATTGCTCGAGCACGGACACAAGTTTCCCGCGGAGATCTCGGGCGGCATGAAGAAACGGGCGGGACTGGCCCGGGCAATGGCGCTGGATCCCTCGATCCTTTTCTACGACGAGCCCTCGGCGGGGCTCGATCCGGTGACCAGTGCGCAGATCGACCAATTGATCGGCTCGCTTTCCAAGAAGCTCAATGTGACGTCGATCGTGGTGACGCACGAGATGGACTCGGCGTTCACGATCGCCGACCGCATGGCGATGCTCGATTCTGGCAAGATGATCAAGGTCGCGACCCGCGACTGGTACCACCAGCTCCGAAGCGCTCCGCCCGAGCAGGTGCAATCGCTTCCCGAGCAGGAGCGGCTGATCCGCCAGTTCCTGCGGGGCGACGCCGAGGGGCCTCTCGCCGAACGCCGCAGCGTCGAGGCCTTCGAGCAAGCGCTCATCGGCACGCCCGGCGGGCTATTGCCCACGCCCAGCGTCGAGCCCACTCGGCGATAGGCCCATCGAATTCGCCCGTTCAATTTCCCCCAATCCTGCGACTCTCGACAGGATTCCGCCGAATGAGGCTCTTGCCCGGTTGTCAAACGCCCTCGGATGCCAGATACTCCCCCCTCACAAGGACCCTGGTTCGGCAGGTCTTTGTACGGCATTTCTGCGACCGGTTGGCACGGAGGGGATTTAGAGGGGGTGGGAATTGGTTGGGCGACCCGGGCAGCGGCTCGGGGCGCGATGGTTTTGGGTATGCTCGGCCAAGGTGGGCCTGGCCCCCAGAATCGAACGAGGCCGGGCGGGCCTCGCGGATTCGGTGCTCTGAACCGATCGCGGGGCCATCACAAGCCCCAAGACGAAGGGACTGCACTGATGTCATTCGAAGCCGCTGTACACGCTCAAGCCATCGAGCTTGATCGACTTTCGTTGGACATGACCTCTGCGGCGGGGAGTGGACATCCCACGACCTGCATGAGCATCGGTCATCTGGTCACCGTGCTGATGTTTCACACGATGCGATGGAGCCCCGAGTACCCTGATTACCCCACGAGCGATCGCTTCGTGCTCTCGGAAGGGCACGCGGTGCCCGTGGTGTACGCGGCGGCGGCCAAGCTGGGGGTCATGTACGGCAAGGATCCCGAGAAGCGTCGCAAGCTGACGATCGACGACCTCAAGAATCTCCGCGCCGCGTCGAGCGAGCTCGACGGGCACCCCAACCCGATGGAGGGCTTTCCGTTCTTCGACGCGGCCACGGGGTCGCTTGGCCAGGGGCTGAGCGTCGCGGCGGGCTTGGGCGAGGCGGCGTACCTGGACAAGATGGACCGGCGGATCTACTGCCTGATCGGCGACGGCGAGAGCCGCGAGGGGCAGATCTCCGAGGCCCTTGACCAGATCATCGATCGCAAGCTGACCAACGTCCTTCCGATCTTCAACTGCAACGAGTACGGACAGTCGGACCGCGTGAGCGGGCAGCAGTCGGCCGAGACCATCGCCGCCAAGCTGCAGGCGTACGGGTACGACGTCAAGACGATCGACGGGCACAATCCCAACCAGATCAAGAGCGCGTTCGACGCGTTTGCGGCCCTTTCCCGCACCAAGAAACCGATGGCAATCGTCGCCCGGACGGTCAAGGGCTGGGGCGCCGAGTCGGTGCAGGGCAACGGGTGGCACGGCAAACCGCCGACGGGCGACCAGCTCAAGCGCGCGATGTCGGAGCTTGACCAACGGCGCCTGGAGCTCACCAGCTCGCTCTCGCAGGCCGATTCCTTTGAGATCCAGCCGCCCGCCGAGTACGTCGCTCCCGACTTCGTGTCGGCCGAGCTGCCGCCTCTGGCGCAGGTGATGAAGCAGATGGACATGGAGGCGGTGCTGCAATCGGGCACGCTGGCGACGCGTCGCGCGTACGGCATCGCGCTGCGGGCCTTGTGCAAGACCAACCCCAACGTGGTGGTGCTGGACGCGGACGTGTCCAACTCGACCTTCGCCGACATGGTCCGCAAGGACGCGACGATCGCCGACCGGTTCATCGAGTGCAAGATCGCCGAGCAGAACATGTACTCGATGGGCGTGGGCTTCTCGGCGGCGGGAAAGATCCCGTTCATCTCCACCTTCGCCAAGTTTGTCACACGCGGATACGACCAGATCGAGATGGCGATCAACAGCGGGGCGAACCTCAAGATCGTCGGCAGCCACGCGGGAATCACCCTCGCATCCGACGGGCCAAGCCAGATGTCGCTCCCCGACGTCGCGTGGTTCCGCGCGTTCAGCAGCATGAAGGACCACCGCGGCAACCCCGGGTGCTACGTCCTTCAGCCCTCCGACGCGTACGCGGCGTACCACCTCGCCGAGGTGATGGCCGAGTACCAGGGGTGTTGCTACATGCGGACGCTGCGAGCCGAGACCGAGTTCATCTACAACGACGACGTCGTCTTCAACCTGGGCGGGTTCGAGGTGCTGGCCGAGGGGCGCGACGTGGTCATCTGTGCCGCCGGGTACATGGTCCACGAGGCCAACAAGGCCGTCGAATTGCTCGACAAGGCGGGCGTGTCGGCCTCGCTGGTCGACCTGTACAGCCTGCCGTTCGACGGGGACGGGCTCCTGGACATCATCCAGACCAACAACGGCAAGGTGCTCACAGTCGAGGACAACTACGGCGGGGGCATCGGCTCGGCGGTGGCCGACGTGCTGGCGGAGACGGGCGACGGGTTCCAGCTCAAGCAGATGTACGTCCGCAAGATCCCCAAGAGCGGGCGGACTCCCAACGACCTTCTGGCGATGTGCGGGCTCACCGCGGAGGACATCAAGAAGAACGTGATGGAGTTGCTGGGCGTTTAGGTCGCCCGCTATATCTTCAGATTCCGAAGCAATCCAAAAGCCCACCCGTTCGAACGGGTGGGCTTCTTTCGTGTTATCCGTGGTTCCAATCCAGACATCCCCGCCCGATGCACGATATTGTCCCGCACCCGTCCAATCTCCCCCCACCCCGCATGAACATTCTCCACGTCATCGTGAGCCTTGATCCCCAGCACGGCGGCCCGCCGGCGGTGGCCAATCGCCTGGCAGCGGCGCAGGCGTCGCTGGGGAATCGCGTGGGGATTCTGGCGTACGCCGACCCCGCCGCCGCCGAGCGCGTCGCCAAATCGGTTGCGCCTGTGCCCGACTTTGGCGCCGTTGAACGCCACGACATCCTGCCCGAAGGGGGCGGACTGGCCACCATTCGGGCTCCGCGGGTGCGCGCGTGGCTGGCGGACAATCTCAAGGGGTGGGACTACCTGCACCTGCACGGCGTGTGGAACCCGATTCTGCCCATATCCGCCGGCGCCGCCCGCAAGCTTGGGATCCCCTACGCCGTCGTGCCGCACGGCATGCTGGACCCCTGGTGCCTGACGGGCCAGGGCTTTGCCAAGGGACTCAAGAAGAAGATCGCGCTGGCGGTCGCCTATCGCGGGATGCTCGACCGGGCGTCGTTCCTGCACGTGCTCAACGCCGACGAGGGAAGGCTCATGCAGCCGCTGGGACTGCGCTCCCCGACCGTGGTGATCGCCAACGGCGTGTTCATGTCGGAGATCAGCCCGCTGCCGGCGGCCGGCGGCTTTCGGGCCAAGCACCCTGAGCTGGGCGGCGACCCCTACGTCCTTTTCCTCAGCCGCCTGCACTTCAAGAAGGGTCTGGACTTTCTGGCCGACGCGTTCGCCGCGATTCTGCCGAAGCATCCGCGACTGCGCCTGGTGATCGCCGGGCCCGACGATGGCATGGTTGCCCCGCTCAAGGAGCAGGTGGCGCGCCTGGGCGTCGCTGATCGCGTGCACTTCGTGGGATCGGTCTACGGCCCCGACAAGCTCGCGTCGTTCGTCGACTGTGAGGTCTTCTGCCTGCCGAGCCGTCAGGAGGGCTTCAGCATGGCGATCACCGAGGCACTGGCGTGCCGTAAGCCCGTGGTGATCTCCGATCAGTGCCACTTCCCCGAGGTCGCCGAAACCAGGTGCGGCTATGTGACCCCTGTCGGGGCCGAGCCGACCGCGGCCGCACTCGACGCGGCCCTCTCGCTGCCGGCGGCCGAAGCAGCGGCGATGGGCGAGCGGGGGTACGAGCTTGTGACCAGCCGGTTCACCTGGCCCAAGATCGCGGAGCGGACGATCGAGGCCTACCGCTCCCATGCCTCACGCTGAGCGGCGGCTCACACTTTGGGGTCGCCGGGCGGGGCGTGTTCCCAGCGCGTTTTGAGATCGTGCTCGACGCCCAGCAGATCCATCACCTTTCCAACCATGAAGTCGACGATCTCGCCGACGGTCCTGGGCATGAGATAGAACCCCGGATTCGTCGGGCAGACGATCGCCCCCGCGAGCGTCAGAGTCCGCATGTTCTCGATATCGACGAGGCTCAGGGGCGTTTCGCGGTGGCAGACGACAAGCCGCCGACGTTCCTTGAGCGTCACCATCGCCGCCCGCGTGAGCAGATTCGATCCCGACCCCGTCGCGATCGCGCCCAGGGAAGTGCTCGAGCACGGGATCACCACCATTCCGGCGTGGAGAAAGCTGCCCGAGGCGATCACGGCGCCGACGTCCTTGTGCGGATGGATGACCAGACGCCTGGCATGGTCGCCCGCGTCCTTGCCCGGCGAGAGCGCGGGCACGAGCGATGGGAGATCCAGGTCCTTGACGCCGGTCTCGTCAAACAGAAGGCGCCGTCCGTATTCACTGACGACCAGGTGCACCTCATACCCTCGCCCCAGCAGCTGCTCAAGCAGGCGCAGGGCGTACGCGGCCCCCGAGGCCCCGGAAATCCCGACCACAAATCGGCGTCGCCAGTCGTCCATGTGCCATGCCTTTCGGCCCCCGCCGATCGTAGGGATTCCCGGGGCGGGTGTCCGTGCTCGATTCCTCTTTGGAGGACTGCTGCCCCGCTTTGGGACGCGTAAAGTCCCTTCCGAACTCTGGTGCGTGACCCACAGTCGCCCACACCGCCTGGAAGCACATATGCCTGTCAACACACGCTCTTGCCGCTCGATCGTCTCTCTCGCACTTCTGTCGCTGGGCGGGCTTGCCGGGTGCTACTCGAGCTGGCCCCCCGTCGAGGGCGCCAGCCCCCTGGGAGAGGTGAATAACACCGCCAACGTGCGCGCCATGACCGTGGCCGGGCACTGGGCTCTGAACAAGGTGACGGGCACGCCGGGCGCGCAGGGCAAGCCGATCGTCTTCAATCTGCCCGCAGAGCTCATGCGCTCGAACGTGCTCAAGGTCGCGGCGGCAGCGGGCACGCAGCCCCTGACCGAGACCTCCGCCGCCGTCTCTACGATCGTTCACATGCCCCGCGTGTGGATCCGCCACGACGTCGCCGAGATCGACGTGGTCTATCCCAATCCGCAGGCGGGAGCCGAGAACCCGTACACCATGGCGACCCTGCACATGCGGTCCGACGGCGGCCTGTGGACCGTCACTGTGGCCAGGGAGTGGGAGTCACTCGTCCGCGAGGTGCCCGAACACCACTATCTCCCCGACTCGGACTACCCGCAAAAGAGCCCCGAGCCCGCCAGACCCCTCAAGACCAACTACAACACCGCCCCGGCTGACTCGGCGCGCTGAGCCCGCGACGCCGAATCGTGGTGTGTGTCGTTCACGCTACTCGATCAGGATCGAGGCGACGGTGACGTCGTCGGCCAGTCGCACGACGCGATCCACCGCGGCTCGCGAGCCCGAGCCGCTGACGTTGACCGGGGCCGCAAAGTCGATGACGGCCCGCACGAGCGTCTCGACGTCGACGTCGGGCGAGGGGCAGGGTTCCAGCGAGAAGATCGCACGATCGACGCCAAAGTCGTTGCCCTCGGGCGAGGTCTGCTCGACCACGCCGTCGGAGTAGACCACGATCCTGGAGCCGGCGGAGAGAACCATGGACTCGGACTCGTAGACGGTGTCGGCATCGACGCCCATGGGCAGGCCGCCGCGATAGGTGGGGCGTTGAACCCTTCCGTCGTTGGGCCTGACGAGCCAGTATCCGTGCCCGGCGTCGACGAAGGAGAGGACGCTCGAGCCGTCGTCGCGGGGCGAGAGCACACCGACCCAGAGCGAGATGAACTTGCCGTCGACGCAGTGGTGGGCGATGTAGCGATTGACCTCGTTGAGCGCCCGCCCGGGGTCGCCAAACTGACGCAGGGAGCCGTTGAGGTGCGACTGGGCGGTGGCCATGAGCAGTGCGGCGCCGACGCCCTTGCCCGCAACGTCGCCCAGGAAGAGGGCCACGCGACCGTCGGCGAGCGGGAACGCGTCGAAGAGATCGCCGGCGACCAGTCGCCCGGGGATCGACCGCATCGCGTAGGTGACGCGTCCCATCTTGCCCCGGGGCGGGGGCATGAGGCGCATCTGGGCGTCGTGGGCGGCCTGAATGTCGGTCTCGAGCTCTTTCTGGCGGGCGCGGATGTCCGACGCGCGGAGATTGCCAAGGGCCATGCCGGCGATCTTGGCGATCGCCGAGCAGAACGCGGCCGCGTCGTCCTGCACGCCGGCCTCGGTGTTTCTCGCGTCGAGGTAAATGAAAGCCGCCAGCGTGTTGTTGACCATGATGGGGGCGCAGATCGCCGAATGGATGCCCAACTGCACGATGCTCTGACCCCAGTTCATCGGGGCGGCGCCGCCCGCGTCCATGCGCACCACGTTTCCCTCGCCCGCGGCACGGATCAGAGAGCGTGAGAAATCGGTGCCGAGTTTGGGCCCGGCGCCCGGGCCCTTGTAGGAGATCAGCTCCACCTCGTCGCCGCTGCCCACGTGACGAAGGAACGCCGCACGGCTCACGCCCGTCCCGCCCGTGACCGCCTTGAGAACCGCCTCGCCAAGCTCGGTTTCGGAGTTGGACGCGGAGATCGTTGCGGCGGCCTCGGTGATCATGTCGAGCCGGCCTTGGGCGCGGATCGAGAGTTCGGCCTGGGGAACCTTTTGGACGCGCTGGGTCGACTGCACCAGGTCGTCGGTGGTGGTGAGAAACCCGGTGGTCGGGGGCTTGGCGGAGGTTCGGACGATGAAGGTCCAAGGTCCGATGCCCACCAAGTCGCCATCCTTGATCGGTGAGGCCTGGTTTCCCGCCAGGGGAACGCCGTTGAGTGTGGTGCCGTGCCGGCTTTCCAGGTCGCTGATGAGCCAGGTGTCGGCGGCCATCCAGACCTGGGCGTGGCGGCGCGAGACTGTCTCGTCCATGAGGCGGACGTCGGACTGCCCGCCACGTCCGATGATGTGCGGCTTGACGGACGAGACGATCACCGAGTCGGTGGCAGGACCTGCCAGGACATCGAGGCGGATTGTCTTCAAAGACTGTGAGGTCGCCATCCGGGGGGGTGCTCCTGAATCGTCCAACAGCATACCCCATGAAGCGTCAAAGCGGGCCGGGTGCGCATCGGCAATAATCACCCCACTCATGCCCACCGACCACGCACAGAACATCCTCGCCCGACTGTCGTCCAGAGAAGCCCTTGTCGCGGTCGTCGGGCTGGGATATGTGGGCCTTCCACTCCTGGCCGCTTTCCACGAGGCGGGACACCGGGTTCTGGGATTTGACACCGATCCGGCCAAGCCGCCCTTGCTCCGGGAGGGGAAACACTACCTGCCGCACCTGGGTGAGGACCTGGCCAAGGGCTTCAAGGGCAGCCCGCGCTTCGCCGCCTCCAACGACCCAAGCACGCTGGCGGCGGCCGATGCCATCGTCGTCTGCGTGCCCACCCCTCTGGGAGCCCACGGCGAGCCCGACCTGTCGTACGTTCTCAACACGGGTGAGATGATCGGGCGTCACTGCAAGCCCGGAATCCTTGTGGTCCTGGAATCCACCAGCTATCCCGGCACGACAAGAGAGGATCTGCTTCCTGCCATCCTGCGCGCCTCACCATCCCCTCGCACCTCGGGCAGCGATCTTTTTGTCGCCTTCAGCCCCGAGCGTGAGGATCCCGGGCGCAGCACGCACAACACGCGGACGATCCCGAAGCTTGTCGGCGGGCTTGACGCACGCTCGTGCGAGCTGGCCGTCAAGCTCTACCAGGGCGCGATCCAGACGGTGATCCCTGTGGGCTCTGCCGAGGTCGCCGAGGCGGCCAAGGTCTTTGAGAACATCTTCCGGGCGGTGAACATCGCCCTGGCCAACGAGATGAAGACGATCCTGGACGCGATGGGGATCAACGTGTGGGAGGTCATCGAGGCCGCGGCCACCAAGCCCTTTGGCTTCATGCCCTTCTATCCCGGCCCGGGGCTGGGTGGGCACTGCATCCCGATCGATCCGTTCTATCTCTCGTGGAAGGCCAAGGAGCACAAGGCGGCCGCCCGCTTCATCGAGCTCGCCGGCGAGATCAACACGTCGATGCCGGCGTACGTCGTCGAGCGGACGGCCCGGGCCCTCAGCGATCGCGGTAAGCCGGTGAAGGGGAGTCGTGTGCTGGTGATCGGCCTGGCGTACAAGCCCGACATCGCCGACGTCCGCGAGAGCCCGAGCTTTGAGCTCATCGAACTGCTCGAGTCCCGCGGGGCGCACGTGGACTACTCCGACCCTTTCGTGCCGCGAACGTGGAAGATGCGCAAGCACGATCTAGAAAAGTCGTGCGTGGCCGTCACCCCCGAGTCGCTCCAAACGTTCGACGTCGTCCTGATCTCGACCCACCACAGCGCCTTCGACTACGCGATGATCGCCCAGCACTCCCAGCTCGTCATCGACACCCGCAACGCGATGAAGGCCTTCGCGGGGGCGATGGGGGACCGGCTGGTCCGGGCCTGAGTGGCATCGCCTTTCCAGGCGATGTCATTGCCTTTTCTTATGCTACCCCCCGCCGACATCATTCGTCTGGCCCCTTCGCAAGAGCACCGGCGAGCGGAGTGGCCACAGGCACTTGCGCACTTCGACCCCGGCACGGCTATATCGCTCAAGAAAGACGGCCTCGACGGCGTTTGGCGCACGACGATCTACGGGCGAGACTTGGCCCTCAAGTGCCTCACGCACTCCTCGCCCCTGGCTTGCATCAAGAGCTTTTTCCACCTCTCGCGTTCGTTTCGTCAGTGGCGTGGTGCCGAGCTCCTGCTCAAGGCCCGCATCGACACGGCTGAGCCGATTGTGCTCGCCACGCGCTGCACCCGGCAAAAGGGACTCACGGCGATCGACACGCACGAATGGATCGCCACCGCCTTCGTCGAGGGCCCCACGCTTCTTAAACTCTTTGCCCAAGGCCGATTCACGACGCCTCTGGCCACCGCCGTGGGTCGACACCTCGCCGGCATGGCCCGCGGCGCGAGCCTCTTCAACCGCGACCACAAGCCGTCCAATCTGATTGTGAATCTCGCCGACGATCCCGAGCACTGCCGCATCACGATCCTGGACACCGTGGGGATCCGCACGATCTCCCCCGCGTCGCATCTTCGCTTCACGGCCCGCATGCTCGCCTCGCTCATCATCGAGCCCACAGGGTGCGGACACCCGCCGCCCGAAGCCTTCATCCGCGCGATCGCCCAGAATGCTGTGCCAGCGGGACCAATCGACGCCGATCGCCTCTTCAGCGCCGCTCTGGCGATCCGCAAGGAGCACGGCGACCCCACCCCCCGTGTGAACCCACTCGCGTGACGATCACCCGATGATCTTCCGCCTCTGGCTCACATAATCCCACAGCACAAACCGATCCAGATCCCGCCCGCCGGTGAAGAACACCCGCCCCTTGGTCGTCTCGGCGAGCTTCTGGGCGAACTGCACGTCCTCGTGGCTCTGATTCCAGTTCGGCAACAGAAAAATGTTGATCGTCATCCCTTCGCGGGCACACAGCTGCGCCTCGCGCATCGTCGCGTCCTCCGTGATCTGGTGCGGCGGGTAGAGCATAAACAGCGTCGAGCCCTCGAAGTGTGCCGTGGGCAGGCCATCGGTGATCAGAATGATCTGGCGGTTGGGTGTGTCCTGCACACCCAGCGTCTGGCGGGCGAGCTTCAGGGCGTGCTGGATGTTCGTGAAGTGCTGCGGAATCCGCAGCTCGCTCACCTCGGGATTGCTCAGGTCAGCCTTGAGCCGCACCACCGGCTGAAAGATCGTGACAGGCTTGGGCATCAGGGCCGGCACATCGGTGATAGGGCGGCGCTTCGCGAATGTGTACATCTCAAAGAACGCCAGGAAGTCGCCGGGGTACTCGGTGCGGATCAGCCCGTCGAGCGCCAGAGCCATGCGCTTGCAGTTGATGTACTGCCCGCCGTGGCGCATCGAGCCCGACATGTCCATCAGCACCGCCGTCGCACACTTGGGCGCGTTGCGCGTGCGGTGAATCTCCAGGTCGTCGATGGTGACGCGCGATTGGCCGCTGACGCCACCCCGCGTCCGGGCGGCCGCATTTGCAATCGACTGGCCAATGTCCAGCCCCGATACCGCGTCGCCGAATTCGTAAGGCTTGGTCCGCTGCAGCTCGACGGCCCCCTCGCCCATGATCGGCCCGGTGTGCCGCCCCGACCTTGCCGCCTCAAGATCGCTGAAGATTTCGGTCAGCAGCTTGCGCTGAAAGATCCGGTACGCCTGCGGCGAGAGCCGAAACCCCTTGGACGACTCGTCGAGCCCCTGTCGCCTGGCTTCCTCGCGGAGGTAGTCCTCGATCTGCTGCTGGATCTGGTTGAGACCCTCCAAGGCCTCTGGGTCGGTCATCTCGGCGAGTGCCTCCATGTCGATGATGGCGAGCTTGGCGTCCTTGGCCGCCTGCTTGAGCTGCTCGAGCAACTGGTCGATCGTCTCGAGCTCTTCCTTGATTTCCAGAGCCAACTCCACCGACATCGGCGTGTGCCCGGTGAACTCGTAGTGCGAGGCGAGAGCTTCGACCTGATACTGCTCGCCCATGCGTTCCATGATGTGGACCAGGGCCGTCGCGAATTCGCTCGACTCGTTCTTTTGCTTGTACCAAAGCTTTTCAAGGTCGTGGATCTGCTCGGCCTCGATGGCACGCCGAAACTCCTCACGGAAGGGCTTGGGGGACTCGACGTCCTTGGTCTCTTCGCGGAGATTCGTCCGGGCCTCCTTCTGAGCCGCCTCGGTTTCGTACGTCGACAGGATCTTCGCCCGACGTTCCTTCAGCATGGCCGCCAGCGACTCGAGGCTCGGCCCCAGGCGGGGGAACATCGAGGGATCGATGCGAACCGCGTTGGCCAGTTCCTCGGCCGTGAAGTCACGCATCGTGCCGAACTCGAGCATGTGCTCGAACGCGGCCCCGGCGAGATCGGGCGGCGGGGCCGTGGGCGATGGAAAGTTCTTGGGGTCGTAAGCGAGATAGGTGTGGACAATGCCGCCCGGGCCGGGAGGGGTGGGGGCTGCCTTGGGAAGAGAGGCATCCTCATTCGATGGCATACGTCACCCTTCCGTGGTGCATCGAGCGCGAGATCATGTCGCCCGCGTGCAGACCGGCGAGCACAAATTCAACGCAGCTCGCGCGAACACCCGCATCGGTTGCCGAGTTGACCTCGAAGGCCTTCTCCCAGACCTTGGGCACGCGCTTGAGCAGAGCCTCGTAGTGGGCGCTGGGCAGCATGTCGCCCACCTCGATCTTGACGCCCTTGGCGAAGACCTCGCCGATCTCCGCAAGGCCATGCTTGGAGACGTACTCGTCGAAGACAACCTTGATCGCCTCGGCCGCGATCGCGTCCAGAGCCTGCTTCTCGCTGAGCTGGTGCGAGCCCATGAGGTCGAGCTCCAGCTTGCCGATCGCGCTCGCGTGAAAGTGGGCGAGGTCGCTGATGCGGGGAACCGCCGACTTCTCACCCAGCTGGATCGCCCGGCGCCGAGCGTTAGCGACCATGGTGCGGTAGTTGGCGATCGAGAAGCGAGCGGACACGCCCGAAGTCTGGTCGATGAACTTGCTCTTGCGGGCGGCAATCGAGAGCTGCTCCACGACCTCCTTCATGAACCGCGGCACGAGCACCGGATACTCGCCTCCAACTCCTCCCTCGTCGATCTCCGCTTCGGCCTCCATGATGTCGATGCCGATGTCGCGCGTGCGGGGATAGTGCGTCTGGATCGTCGAGCCGATGCGGTCCTTGAGCTGCGGGATCACCTTGCCCGAGCGGTTGTACGTCCCGGGGTTGGCCGAGAACATGACGGCCACATCAATATCGAAGCTGATCGGAAAGCCGCGGATCTGCACATCGCGCTCTTCGAGAAGGTTGAAAAGGCCCGTCTGCACCAGGTCGTCCAGATCCGGCAGCTCGTTCATCGCAAAGAGCCCGCGGTGCATGCGGGGGATGAGCCCAAAGTGCAGGGCCTCCTCCGTGCCCATGCTCGTGCCCGCGAGCAGCTTGGCCGGGTCGATCTCGCCGATCAGGTCGGCGAACTTGGTCCCCGGAGCGAGCCGCTCGGCGTACCGCTCCTCCCGCGCCCACCACGCGATCGGCGCCTTGTCGCCCAGCTCGGCGATCATCCTCCGCCCCGCGCTCGTGATCGGATGCGACGGGTCCTCGTGCACCGGCGAGCCGGGAATGTCCAGGTACGGCACCACCGGATCAAGAAACCGCACGATCATCCGCATCAGGCGGCTCTTGCCCTGCCCCTTCTCGCCCAGAAACAGCATGTCGTGCCCGGCGAGAATCGCGTTGATGATCTCGGGAATCACCGTGTCGTCATAGCCCACGATGCCCGGAAAAAGCCCCGCGGCGCCCTCACCAGAGCGCAGAGCCTTGATGAGGTTCACCCGCAGCTCGTGCTTGACGGTTCGAGTCGTCCAGCCCGAGGCGAGCAATTCGTGAACAGTCTTGGGAGAATCGCTCATGTCGCCATGAGCCTAGGTTGACCGTCCGGTCCACATCGCACCGGCAACGATCGCGCTTCGATTCAGGGACTCTCCCCGTGGTGCGGCCCGGACCCGGACCGGCCTGCTCAGGCGGGCTTCTCCGGGATCGGTATGACGAACTGCATCTGTGAGTTCACGATCGGATACTCGACCCTCACGCGGAACGCTCGGAACTGAGTGAGGTCCCAACCCATCAGCTTGCACTGCGACTCCAGCAACTGTCTGTAGCGGGGCACCTCGGGGGTCTGCATCTGATGCACGCCCCCGACGCCAAAGACCTGGAGCTCGGTGTCGATGTAAAACTTGTCGTGTGTGCTCGGCGGGTCGTTGGGGTCCGCAAAGCCGCGAAGGCCGGTCGCCAGAACCTGAAATGTCGGGATGCAGGTGGGAAACACGTCCTTGTAGAGCAACAGGTCCACGATCGCCATGCGCGAGGGAACAATCGGCTCGGTGGCGACCGATCCGAAGCCCCTCTCGGGAACCCGGCGATGGCGCGTGACCGCGCTGCGGTAGATCTCTCGCACCACCACGTCGTGAGTATGCTCGCGACCGATCTTTCCGTTCCAATCCAGGCGATACGTGGCCTTGTCCAGCGGGCCGCCGATACGGAAGGTGGGCACCGGAGCCGAACAAAACTCCGGGAGAATGGTGCGGGAAGATTCGGCACCCGCGGCCGAGCCGGCGAGCCCCGAGTGCCCGACCATGCACATCTCACCCCGCGCACGCACCCGCTGGAATCCCATGATGCCGTCGACGTTGAGCATGTCCAGACGCTCGTCGGAACCAGGGGTCGGGTGGAACATGAACGCGGTGAAGTGCGTCTCGGCACACACGCCCTTGAGCTGCTTCATCCCTCGAAAGATCGTCTGACGGGCCGTGGTGTCGATCTGGACACGCGCATCGTCGACCCATTCGCTCATCATCGCGTCGAAGGTCATGCGATCACCCGCGAGCGATTGCACAAGGCTCCCGAACCTGGCCGTCGCGTCCAACGCGGCCTCACAGACTGGTTTGGCCACGCCCAGCTTTCTGGCCGCCTGCACAATTTCGGCCAAAGGGCCCGGTCCTGGAACAGTCATCAGAAGGTCACAGGGCGACTTTGCGGCCAGAGCGGTCACCAGGCGGTGCGCAACGGACTTGTCGGCCTGAACCGATCGCGCCACATCCATCGGTCGTTCGGGCTTGCCTGGAAGAGCCGCCAGAAGGTCTCGAAAGGCCGTCTTGAGATCCTCCGACACCGCGAGGATTGCCGGCGAAGGCGAGGACGGAAGTTCTTGGTGCAGCTGTGTTTGAGTCATATTGTGGACCAGAATTTGCTCGATGACCGTGGAATTTCCAAGAATTCGCTTGCGTTCTCCACGAGAATCTTATACGATCTGCACAAGAAGAGCAAGAACAATCTCAGTTTCCGCTGAAATCGACCAGAAATCACCGCCAGACAGGCCACAGCGTACCCGACCCAAATCACGCTCACCAATGAAGCCAGACGGGTCAGAATCGGTCAACGCCAGAGTTTCCGTCCGTCGGATGTTCCGACGGTCTTCTTCGTGGGTTTCGAGAGAGGATCTAGAGACATGAGACACTTCCATTTCAGTGGCGCATACGTCGCCCTACTTGCGGGGACCGCCATCGGTCTGGCGGGGTCGCCAGCGGCCCACGCGGGTCTGCTTAATCTGTCCAACGTACTGGCTTACAAGGGTGGCCAGATTCCTGGACAGGCCCCGGGCGTCATCTGGGGCGCCCTGAACACCCCTTCGGTCGCCAAAAACGGGCGCGTCGTCTTCAGCGGAAGCATCTCCGGCGTCGCCGCCGCCAACAGCCTGGGAATCTTTAGCGGCACCACCAGCGCCGATGTCACCCTGCTCGTCCAGTCGGGCACACAGGCGCCCGGCGGCCCCGCCGGCGCGACAATGGACCTGAACGGCAGCTCATCGGGCTTCAACGCCGAGACCGCCAGGATCAACGCGGCGGGCGTGATCAGCTTTGTCTCACTCTTCACGGGCGGCGGATCGACCGCCAACGTCAACAACCAGGCGATCTTTACCGGCACTGCGGGCGGCGGGTTTGGCATGTTCGTCCGCCGGGGTGACGCTGCCCCGGGAACTGCCGGGGCGGTGCTCAACACCTCGTTTTTGACGTCTAATCCGATCAACGCTTCGGGCACGGGATTTTTCGCCGCGGCGCTCACCGGCGGCGACGTCTCGGGCACCACCAACAACAACGGCATCTTCGGCGGCATCGCCGGTAACCTGAGTTTGATCGCTCGGCGCGGCGGTGCGGCCGCCGGGGTGGCTGGGGGCACCTTCGGCACGCTGGGCAATCCCGTGCCGAACATGGCCAACGCGAATGGACAACTGGTCTTTGGCAACACTCTCAACTCCACCGGCGGTGTCACCTCCGCCAACGACTCGGTGCTCTACATGTACACGCCAGGATCGGGCCTGTCGCTCCTGGCCCGAGAAGGCAACCCCGCCCCGGGCACTTCGGGCGCGACGTACACCGGTTCGTTCACCATGAACACGGCCAACTTCAACAACGCCGGCCAGGCGGCCTATGGCGCGACGCTCGCCGGCGGCGACGTGGTCGGCACGACCAACAACGCGGCCTTCTACATCGCGACCACCGGTGGATCCACGCTCGCCTGGCGGAATGGAACCGCCGCGTCCGGCACCGACGCGACGTTTCTCAGCGCGAGTGCGTTCAACCTCGGGATCGACAACGCCGGACGCATCGTGCTGTCCGCGGCACTCACGGGTGGCACCACAACCACCGCGAACGACTCGGGAATCTGGTACGGGGCACCGGGCCTTCTTGAGCTCATCGCCCGCGAGGGAAGCGCGGTCCCCACACTCAACGCCACGTTCAGCAGCTTGAGCGCCGTACCCGCTCGCATCAACGCCCTGGGACAGCTCGTCTTTATCTCCAGCATGCTCAGCGGAGACGCCGCCCTCAACAACAAGCAGGGCGTGTTCGCCTACGACCCGATCCTTGGTCTCATGCCTCTCGCCTACGCGGGCATGCAGCTCGAGGTCTCCACCGGAGTCTTCAAGACCGTTGCCGGAATCCAAACCCTCAACGCGAGCAACAGCGACGGCTCCAGTTTCGCGCTCAGCGACACCGGATGGCTCACGCTCAAGCTCACCACCGCCGACTCCACCGACATCATCGTGAGCTACGCCGTCCCCGCACCCGGCTCCCTCGCCCTCTTGGGTCTTGGCGGCGCTCTCCTCGTTCGACGGCGTCGCTGAACACTCCTTTCCCTTTCACGCTGGCCGGGTCGCCCGAAATGGACGCCCCGGCCTTTGGATTCGACTCGCAAGCACACACGCACAGGAGTCCTTCGATCATGATCGCTCTTCGCACATCACGCTTCGCTCCGGCCATCCTCGCCTCTCTGGCCTGCCTCTCCAGCGCCCACGCTCAGGTCAGAATCAGTCAGGTCGGCAAGACCGGCGGCGTCAACGTCAACGCATACGACGGCCAGTACGTCGAGCTCTTCAACGCCGGCCCGACCGAAGTGCCGCTGACGGGCAAATCAGTCCAGGTCGCCAGCAGCGCTGGCAGCGGGTCGTGGACCAAGGTCGACCTCGAAGGCTCGATCGCCGCCGGTTCCTACAGGCTCATCAGGCTCTCGACCTACTACCCGCGTTCCTGGGGCATCCACTTTATCGCGGATCAGGAGCGGCCTGTCCTCTTCAACGGCACGCCGGCCGGCAACACGGCGATCGGCGACGGCGCCGGCAAGGCGGTGCTCGCCGACACGACGACGCTGTTCACCACGAGCGGATGTGCTGCGCCCGATTCGGCGCACGTTCTGGACCTTGTGACCTGGGACGATGACCCGTCCACCGCCGCCTGCCACGAGGGATCGGCCTGCGCCCTGATCCCGCGACTCTCGGGCGTCGGACCCACCTCGGCGACCCGCCGCTGCGGCGGGCTGACCGACACCAACGACAACCTGAACGATTTCGTCAGCACCGCACGCCCGCCGCGGAACAGCACGTGGACGGGTGCAGTGAACGGCCCCGCTGTCAACGCCGTGACCGAGGTCACCGGCAAGGCCGGCATGGGCACGACCACCGGCTTTGCTGGGCAAACGGTTCTCTTCACCTCCACGCCGACCACGTGCTCGGGTGCGGTGACGACCGTGAAGATCAACCTCGCGCCCGTCGGCGGCTCTGCCGCTCAATCGATGTTCGACGACGCCACCGACGGCGACGCGGTTGCCGGCGATGGCACATGGTCCTACCGCCACACCATCCCATCCTCCGCCGGTGCGCCGCTGGGGACCTACACCCTGGACATCACGGCGACCGACTCGGCAGGCCTGACGGGAACGGGGCTGGCCCAGATCATCGTCGCGCCAACACCACCGTTGAACGACCAGTGCGTCAACGCCGAAGTCATGGGCACGAGCGCGCTGCCGGTGAGCGTGAGCGCGTACGGCAACTTGGTCTCCGCAAGCCCGATCACCCAGGTCGCAACAGGATGCACCACCAACGGCGGCAACCTCGGGACCAGCCGCGATGTGTGGTTCTCGTTCACACCGGTGGAATCCTCGTACTACACCGTGACGACCTGCAACAGCGTGACCGTCCCAAGCTCCTTCACCGGCATGTCGACCAACCTCACCATCTTCACCACCTGCCCCGACGAGAGCGCCACCGACCTGACCGGCCTCTCGTACGCGTGCAACAGCAACGGGTGCAACAACTTCATCGGCGGTAGCCCCTCGACCATCTCGTCTCTATATATGGAGGCGGGCACGCCCTACCTCATCCGCGTCGCCAAGCAGGGCAGCGGTGATTCGGTCATCGGCGCACCGTTCCGGCTCGATGTCATTTCCGAGGCGTTCGGCGCCTGCTGCCTGTCCAACGGCACGTGCATCACCACAACCGAGTCCGCGTGCGCCACCGCTGGCGGCCAGTTCTGGGGCGACTTCACCACGTGCAGCACCGCCACCTGCCCCACGCCACCGGCCCCGGGAAACAACGAGTGCGAGAATGCCGTCGCGCTCACACCCGGCACTCCCGCCCCAGGAACGACCTACGGCGCCAGCGGCGCCGACATCACGACCTGCGGCCTGACGAGCTGGGACGTCTGGTACAGCTTCACGCCCACGGCATCGGGCCCGTTCACGGTCGACGTGACGCTCACCGGCGGTGCTCAGACCCCCGCCATCGCGATTTTCGCGAGCTGCCCGCCCGTCACCGACGGAAATCTCGCATGCGTGGGTGTGCCCGCCGCCGGCAGCGTGAACTCCCTGACGTTCGATGGCACATCGGGCACGCCGTATCTGATCCGCATCGCCACGAACTTCAGCCAGCGGAGCGAGTTCCAGGTTGTGCTGAGCACGGGCTGCCCGGCCGACTTCGATGGCGACGGCACGGTCGACTTCTTCGACTACGACGCCTTCGTGACCTGCTTCGAGGGCAACGCCTGCCCGCCCGGCAAGTCGGCCGACTTCGACGGCGACGGAAGCGCCGACTTCTTCGACTACGACGCCTTCGTGGTCGCGTTTGAGACCGCCTGCTGAGTCTCACCCGCCCGGCCGTTCACCTGCGGCCTTTGCATCCGGGCGGCCCACATGCGGTACGACAGGGCGATGTGCACGGTCTGGACACACGCCCTTGTCGGCCTCGCGCTCGGTCGCGCTCAAACCGCCCGACCGATGCCCGCGCGGTACTGGGTCCTCTCCGGCCTCCTGGCCGCCGCCCCTGACCTCGACGCCGTCGGCTTCTGGTTCGGAGTGCCCTACGCAAGCTTGCTGGGTCACCGCGGCCTCACCCACTCCATCCCCTTCGCCGCCACCATCGCCGGCCTCGTCGTCCTCCTGGCCTTCCGCCGCCCCCTGCCCATCTCCCGCTGGCGCATCTGGCTCCAACTCTTCCTCGCCACCGCCTCCCACGGCCTCTTCGACATGCTCACCGACGGCGGCCTGGGCATCGCCCTCTGGTCGCCCTTCTCAAACGAGCGCCTCTTCTTCCCCTGGACACCCGTCGAAGTGTCGCCGCTGTACCCCTCCGCATTCTTCAGCGAGTGGGGTTGGAAGGTAGTGTGCAATGAGGCGGTGTGGGTGATGCTGCCGACCGTTGGCCTTCTCGCCGGGGTCGAGGTCATCCGCGCTTTGAACGCCTCCAAGCGCAAGAGTGCGGCAATCTAACCGCCACCCCGTCCGTAGGCCTGGGCTCCGCTTCCAAATCGCGCGAATTTGCAATCGCGGAGATTTTGCTTGACATCGGGGGTCATTGCGGACATTGTGGTCTTGCGTACGCACGCGCAGCCTTCACGGCCATCGGCCCGGTTGCGGAACCTGTGCGTGCGCCCTGGGGGATTCCATGACCGGATTCACTCGTTCGTTGAGCATCGCCGGTGTCGCCACGTGCACGGCAGTCGCCGGCGCGCAGACCTTCAACTACGCCGACGACTTCAGTATCACCAATGGCAATCCAAATGGGGCCTGGGCCTACGGGTACATGAACTCGCTTGGCGGCCCGATGACGGCCCACGCGACGGCGATCACGTTCAACGACCTCGAATACTGGTACTCGGACTTCGGGCTGATTGTCCCCTCAGCCTTCAAGAACATTGGCGTCGGTACCACCTTTGGTCTTCTTCCTGGCGAGGCGGCCTTGCACGGCGGCAACGATCCGGGCCAATACGGCGTCGCGCGATTCTCCTCGCTGGGGCTCGTCGGCACCGTGACGATCAACGGCTCCTTTGGGATCGGCGATGCCGGCAACGTCGATGTCCACATCTTGAAGAACGGCGTCGCCCTCTTCACCGAGCTCGGCACGTTTGATGCTCAGTCCTTCTCGATCACGACGTCCTTGGCCGCCGGCGACACCATCGACTTCCTGGTCGGACGTTCGACGATCATCAACTACGACACCACGCCGCTGGACGCGACGCTCGTCGTGACGGCGCCAAACCCCGGGACGATCGCGGTCTTTGGTTCGGGTGCGGCGGCGCTGTTGCGCCGCAGGCGGAGGTAGACATCGCCAATGTCGGTGCGTGCGCGATGGCAGAAGGCCGCCTCTTTGCCCAAAGTGTCCTCGCGCCCCAGAAGAACGCGTTCATCGCGGCCATGATGCGGCCTCGAGCTGGGCTGCTTGATTCGAAGGCCGATGGCCCCGGTCAGATCGGCGCTTTGACGGTGTCGGGTGACCCTCACCTTGTCCCTCACCATCAAAGCATCTCGACACAAATCTGGTCGAGCGCCTTGCGTTCGAGATCGGGCACCATCGCTCCATCCGCCGGATATCCCGCCGGGATGACCACGAACGCCCGCTCGTGCTCGGGTCGCCCGAGCACCTTCTGCAAGAATCCCATGGGGCTTGGTGTGTGGGTCAGCGTGGCCAGTCCGGCCTGGTGGAGGGCCGCGAGCAGGAGGCCCACGGCGATGCCGACGGATTCCTCGGTGTAGTAGGTCTTGCCCTGGCGCCCTTGGGCGTCGGGGTCGGTCTTGACGAGCTTGAAGACCACGATGATGTAGGGCGCGATCTCCAGGAACGGCTTGCTGGCGTCCGTGCCCAGCGGGGCAAGATCCTCGAGCCATTCGGGAGAAGCGCGGCGAGCATATAGCTCCCGCTCTTCGATCTCCGCCGCCTCGCGGATCGCTCGCTTGATCGCGTGGTCGCCCACCACCACGAATCGCCAGGGCTGCTTGTGGGCTCCCGAGGGCGCGGTACCGGCCACCCGAATCGCGTCGCGGATGATCTCGACGGGGATTGGGGCCGGGGAGAACGCCCGAACGCTTCGGCGTTGATCCATGACCTTGAGAAAGTCCCGCACGATCTGGGCGGGGTGTCCCGCTGGGCGATAGGGACGCAATGGAACAAAGGATGGGGAAGACATGGCTTTGGGTTCTCCGTGGGGACACCCTATCCGGCAGGGAACATTGTTGCAGCCGCGGGCGGCGGCTCTCCGCGTTCGATTTGCCGCCCTTCGGTAGCGCCCCGCCTGCCAATGCGATACATTGTCTGCATGCCCCGCCCGGCCAAATCCCCCAACCCCCCACCGCCGCCCTCCACTCCCGCCCTCCGCAAGCGCGTCGCCAAGGCCCATGCGGCCTCGATGACAACCGCCGTGCCCAAGCCGGAGCAGGCGGCCAAGTCGGGCTCAGACGCACCGCTCGGGAGAGCGGTGCCACCAGGAGAGTTGCCACCTCCGATCCAGATCGGCAAACCCGGGCAGGAAGCCCTGCTCTACACCGGCGACTGCCGCGAAGTGCTGGCGGCCCTCCCCGAGTGCAAGGCCTCCAAGGTCGACCTCATCTTCGCCGATCCGCCCTTCAATTGGTCGGTCCCCTACGACCGCTGGGCCGACAACCTGCCGCACAACGAGTACCTCGACTTCGCCTACGACTGGATCGGCCTGTGCTGCGACTCGCTCCGCGAGAACGGCTCGCTGTGGATCAATATCCCCGACGACTGGGCCGCCGAGATCGTCGTCTATCTCAAGAAGCGCGGGATGAGCATGGTCAACTGGTGCATCTGGCACTACCGCTTTGGCCAGAACACCACCGGCCGCTTCATCTCCAGCAAGGTCCACGCCCTCTACTTCTGCAAAGGCGACAAACCGACCTGGAACCCCAAGGACATCTTGGAGCTCTCCGACCGCGCCACGACCTACGCCGACAAACGCACGCTCAACAAACGCGACGGCATGCCCCCGGGCATGCGCGTGCCCCTGGACGTCTGGTACGGCAAGAACCTCGGTCGCGTGCAGGGCAACAACAAAGAACGCCGGGCACGCCACCACAACCAGCTGCCCGAGGCGTACCTGGAGCGCGTCGTGCTCGCCTCGAGCAACCCCGGCGACCTCGTGCTCGACCCATTCCTCGGCAGCGGCACCACCGGCGTCGTCGCCCACGGGCTCAAACGCCGCTTCATCGGCATCGACTTCAGCGCCGACAACGTCAAGAGCTCGGCCGAACGCATCGCCGCGGGACCGACTCGCCCGCTGGGTCAGCCCGACACCGAGGGCAGCGCCATCTTCAAGCGATTGAAGCCGCTGGACCTTTCCTCGACGCAGCCGTTCAAGAAGCGCAAGCGCGGGTCGGGCTCACAGGCCGCGGCCAAGGACGTGGCCCCTCTCTGGGAGGAGAAGTGATCGTCAGCGATGAACCAAATCGCCCCGCGACGTCTCCCGCCGCCCTCATCGCCATCAAGGCCGTCCCCGGCTCACGCAAGACCCAGATCGTCGGCCCGCTCGGCGACCGCCTGAAAGTCAAAGTCGCCGCCCCGCCCGAGGACGGCAAGGCCAACGCCGCCATTTGCGAGCTGATCGCCGGGGCTCTGGGCCTTCGGGCCAAGCAGGTCACAGTGGTGCAAGGGCACAGCAATCCCGAGAAAGTGGTGCGCGTCGAGGGCCTTTCTGCCGAAGCCGTTCGCGCCCATCTCCAACTTGGCGAATAACCGGTGAAACTGGTCGCCCCAGGACGCACCGCTCTGGAGAGCGGTGCCACCTCGGCCCTCTACTTCACCGTCTGCTTCAGCACGATCGGCACATACCCAACCTCCATCCCTGCCGGCGGCGTCACCACCATCGCCCCGTCGAGGACTGCGAGCTTGCCTCGCGAAGGAGGCGGCATGTACTCTGCCGTCACGGTCCACTTCGCGTGCATCTGCTCCACGAGCTTCTGCAAGCGCGTCAACTCCGCTTCGGGGAGCTTGAGCGACACGATCGAGGGCTGATCAATAAACCGGTACCACGCGTACGTGACGAGCGACCCATCGGTCAGCGTCACGGTGATCGCCTCGCCCTTGGGCCCGGGCGTCTTCCACACGGTTCCCTCGTCCGTCGGCGACAGGTATCCCCTCGAAACCCGAGCCGGCTGGAAACTCTGAGCTTTGAGGCCGCTTGCGTCGGGCACGGCCGACGCCGGGATCGCCGTCAGCTTGCCGCGCTCCAGCTTGAAGTACTCGGGGAACGCGGCGGCTCTTCCTCCCGCTTTCGAGGCCTTCCACTGGAGCCCGTAGCTCGAAGTGCCGAGCATGGTCGTTTCGACCGTGCCTTCGATGCCCTCGATCTTGGTCTTGCCGGGCCCTTGCGTCACGGAAATCGGGCCCGTGGTGCACTTGGGAACAAGCGAGCCCTTGCGTTCAAAGCGCCCTTCTCTCCAGCCCGTCCTGGACCACGACCTGAACGATGTTGCCAACGCATCGTCGGAGTACAGCGTGAAGTCCTGCATCATCACCGTCTGTCCCGCGGCGTCGATGGGAAACTGGAGCCGCGGAATCCGCGTGTACGTCACTCCCTTCCCAAACGGCACGCTGAACATCGGCACCGTGTTGATCTCCATCGCCCCGCCGCCGATCACCCCGGTCCGCACGTCCAGCGTCCGCCCGGCCGCGGTCCGGTAGTTGTCGGCGACCCGGGTCCACGTCCTGGGCGTCCAGAAGGCGACGGCCCCTCGAAAGTTTGCGGCACTCACAAAGAGCGTCCAGCACTGATCGCCAACGGGCCCCGACGACCCGGCCGCGCGGGCCTGGCGCTCCATGATCGGCAGCGCCATCCACGCGGTGCCGAAGACCTCGCCGAAGGTCTCGCTCCTGAACGTGAGGCCATCCGGCGGCACGAGCAGGCGGTTGCTCAGCTGCGCCAGCCCCATCTTGTCGGGATCCAAAGGTTTGGTATTGCCAAAGCCCCATCCCGGCGACGAGATCTCGTGCGCGTAGCAGTTGGACGTCCCGTTCATCCGATACTTCGCGGTCGTCGAGCCAAACTGCGTGCTCCCCCAGAAGCCCAGCCCACCCTCGATGGTCTGGAAAACGTCGCGGAACGACGGCCCGCGCTCCTTCATCGAATCTCTCGCCGGTGTCCCCGGCGGACACAGCGGCTCCTCAAACTTGCGGTTCTCCGGGAGAATCCAGATCGACGGCAGACCGATCTGAAACCCCGACAGCGGCTTCTCGAGCAAGGGCCACACCGGCGTGTAAAAGCTCACACCCGACCCGAACCCCTCGGGCGGCTTCTCCACGTTCATGTGGATGTAGCCGTAGAGCCCCTGCGATTCCTGGCGGAGAGCGAGGGGATCGGGCGGGGGCTCCAGACCGGCCATCGCCCCCATCCCCCCCACCACCCCCATCGAGATCACCATCGCCGCAGCCAATGCTGAATCGGTCAAACCAGTTTGCACGGTGAGCCTCCTAGAGGCCTTGAGCATACTCGAACTCGTGGCTCACGCGCCTGTGTTGCCGCGCGGGCCTGCCGGCCGTGCGACAAGTGTCGCGCCCGCGCTTCCAAAAAACGCGAGGTCGCCTTTCGGCGACCCCGCGTCTCTCCCCTCTCTGACTCACACACCCAACCCCGCTCTCCACACCATTCACGCGACACTCTCTCCAGAGAGGCCGCGACTGTTGTTGCTAGGCCGTCGCACTGCACAACGCCGGCGCGGCACGGCGTATTGCAGTGCGCAGCACCATCGTCCGCAAAGTTTCTTTCAACACTTTTGTCGCTAAAAAACGAGCTTTCCTGAAACCGACAACGAAAGGGCCGGATCCGCCTTGCTCTTGGCGAGCGTCGTCTCCGCGTTATTGTCCAGGCGATACTCGCTCCACGCCGCCACGCCCACTGTCGCGTAGATGGTCAGGTTCTTCCAGACGTCCCAGCCGGCCTCGGCCTCGATCACAAAGCGATCGTCTCGCCCCACTCCGCCCGGCGCGGCGTCGCGCGTGTTGAGGCGGTACTCACGCGACTGATACTGGGCGCCAAACGCGAGATCGACCGTCTTGCTGGGCGCAAACTCAACGTACAGCCCGGGCTTCTGCCGCGAGGTGAGCGCCCACTGCGGCGCGAACTTCCACTCGATCCCCGCGATCGGCAGCACCTGAACGCCGCGGTCCAGACGCGACCTTGCTCCCAGACCCAAGGACACCGTCAGGTTCTCGTTGAACGTGTAGCTCGCGCCGCCGAAGCCGCCGCCCGTGAGCGTGTCGCCGAATTCGGCCCCGTCCTCGCCCGCGGACTTTCCAAAGCCCCGCACAAACCAGCCCCAGTGCTCGTCGCACTTGCCGGACAAACCGGCGCCGAGCTCGAAACTGAACGTGTCCCGCCAGGGCTTGTTGAACCCGGCGGCAAAGCCCGTTGCGTTCTCAAACCGATAGAACGACGACTCCCACTCAAACCCCACCGACCAGCGAGACTCCTGGGCCATCGGTCCAAAGACCGAAAGCTCCGACCCCACCCGCGTCACCCCAACCTTTCCGGGAAGGTCCTTGAGGTCCGCCGAAAACGTGTGCGAAATTCCCGCCGCAAAGGTCACACGCGTCTTCTTGTCATCGTCGGCTGCCGGCACCGCCGGGGTGGCCTCAGACGACTTTGGCGGCGCGTCGATCTTCGTTTCGGCCGGCACCGACTGCCCAAAGGCCGATCCCGCTCCCAGGCCCACAATCGCACACGCCAGAATCACAGTTCGCATCGTCGCTCCAATCCCGCCTTCCCCAAGCCGCCACAGTCTACCAATTCCCCACCCTCCCACCCCCCACCACGTCTCTCCGTCACTTCTCCTCCCCACCAAACCCCAGCCGCCGCCTCTTCACCTCCCACTCCGCCGCCTCGCGCTTGTTCTCCGTCTTGAGCGTCCCCGGCCCGCCCTTGGCCAGGTCCTGCAGCGCCTCGATCTCCAGACGGCTCAGCTTCTCCCCCTCGAACACGTAGTCGCGCCACGCCTCGATCGAAATCGGCACGATCGGCTCAATCAGGGCCAGCATCGCCGCTGCGTACTCCCGGATCTCACTCTGGGCGTGGCTGTCGAGCCGCAGACTCAGAAAGTGCAGCGTGTTGTGCAGGTCGCACTTCCAGTACCACTCCGTGTACATGTTCACCGGCAGCCCGATCCGGGCCAGCTCGCGGCTCACGCCTTTGTCCGTCAGCTGCAGGTACTCGTGATAACTCGTCTCGACCTTGTCCAAAAACCGCACAAACTCCTCCGCCGTCTTGAGGTCCTGCTCGTCGGCCCCCTCGCCCACGAACTTCTCCTCACCCCCCTGGCGGTTGCTCTTGCTCTGCTTGCGGACATCCTCCTTCGACGGCTTGTAAAACCGGTCGGGAATGATCGAATAACGCCCCGAGTACTCGTTCACGCTGGCCGTGCGGTGGCGAATCCACTGGCGGGCGATGAAAATCGGCATGCAGACGTGGAATTTCAGCTCGACCATCTCCAGCGGCGTCGAGTGCCGATGCCGCATCAGGTACCGGGTCAGACCCCGGTCCTCGGTCACCTGTTTGGTCCCCTGCCCGTACGAAACCCGGGCCGCCTGAACGACGGCCACGTCCGCCGACTTCCCGGGCTGAACCAGCCTGGGCATCGTGTCGACCAGCGAGACAAACCCGTGGTCGAGCACGGGCACGTCCCACCGCTCGCACCCCCCCATCAGGTCCACCATCTCACCCGCGAATGGCACTTTTTTGATCTTGCCGCCGGCTTTGCCGACCATCGACCACGCGCCCGCATTGGGATGTGCCGAGTCACTCATGCGGCGAGGATACGCCCCCAACGCTCGCCCGAGAGAAACTTTTCGCCACACTTGTCAAAACCGATTTCTCGTGCCGATACTTCCCCCGTGAACCCTGCCGTTTCCCGCCATTCCGACCGCCTTCCGATCCTGGCCTCTCACTGGTCGATCGACCCGGCGCTCACCTTCCTCAACCACGGCAGCTACGGCGCGGTGCCCAACTCCGTCCTCAAGTACCAGTCCGAGCTCCGCGCCCGGGTCGAACGCGACGCCGTCCGCTTCTACAAGGTCGACCTCGAGCACCTCATGGACGACATGCGGGCCGCCGTCGGCCGCTTCGTGAACTGCCCACCCGAGACCTTGGCCCCTATCGCCAACGCCACCATCGCCATCGCCACCATTCTGGCCCACCACGAGTTCCACCCCGGCGACGAGATCCTGGTCACCGACCACGAGTACATGTCCGGGCTCAACGAGTTCCAACGGATCACCGCCCGGACCGGCGCCCGCGTCGTGACCGCCGCCGTCCCCTTCCCCGCCGGGTCGCCCGACGAGGTGCTCGAGTCGATCCGTAGGGCCATCACCCCCCGCACCCGCTTCATGATGGTCAGCTGGATCACCAGCGCCACCAGCCTGATCTTCCCGATCAAGGAAATCATCGCCCTGGCCCGTTCCAAGGGCATCGACCTCTTAGTCGACGGCACCCATGCCCCGGGCCAGATCCCAGTCGACATCACCGACCTCGACCCCGACTACTTCGTCGGCAGCTTCCACAAGTGGGTCAGCGCCCCCAAGGGAACCGGCTTTCTGTACGTCCCCAAGCACCGCCAGGAGGCCTTCCGCACCCTCTGCCTCTCCAGCCGCGGCCACAAAATCCGCCCCGACCGCCCCCTCTTCCTCCGCGACTTCGACTACATGGGCACCGACGACTACACGCCCATCCTCTCCGTCCCCGCCGCCATCGACGTCATGGGCTCCCTCCTGCCCCCCCTCACCGCCCGCGACACCGACGGCTGGACCAACCTCTTTGCCCGCAACCACGCGACCGTGCTTCAGGGCCTCG
>CAYHQQ010000022.1:0-55110 GCA_964358855.1 uncultured Phycisphaeraceae bacterium | reverse complement strand
CAAACGCCGCTGCGACGACGAACCGCAAATCAACGTGAATAATCCGGGCTAGGGTGGGCGTTCGTTGATCTAGGGCGTCATTCGACACGAATGGCGGTCGTAGACGAACCCGAGCTGGCGCGGCGGGCTCTGATCAAGCCAGCCATCGCCCGCCGTCGACGCGAATGACCTCACCGGTCACATACGTCGCCTCGAGCGCAAGCCACCGCACAACCCCGGCCGCGTCCTCAGGCGTCCCAGCCCTCCCCAGCGGCACACGGCTCAGGTAGGCCCGCTGCATCTCCGCTTCCGACTCGCTCCCGGTCTCTGGCCAGTCGATCACGCCCGGCGCAACCGCGTTGACGCGGACCTTGGGTGCGAGTTCGCGGGCCAGCGTCTGGACCATCTCAATCAGGGCTGCCTTGGACATCGAGTAGGCGGCAAGACCCTTGCGGGGCCTGCCGGTGGCGTGCATGTCTCCCATCGCGACGATCGATCCGCCGCCGGGCACTGGCGAGGCACTGAGCAGCCCGGCGAAGGTCTTGCAGAGCATGAGCGGCGAGACTGCATTGACCGCGTACGCGGACATGGCCTGGGTCGCGGTGACGGTGTCAAGGGGCGTGCGGTCGTAGCTCGAGGCGTTGAGGATCAGGACCGAGAGCTCGGCAAGCTTTGCCGCCAGTTCCCTCGCAGCGACCTCGACCCGGGCCGGTTCGGACAGGTCGGCCTTCCAGAGCGTGACCTTGGCGCCCATCTCGGTCAGGGACGTCGCAAGCTGGTTCGCTTCCACCTGGCTCGTGTTGTAGTGGAGCACGATGTCGCACCCATCGCGTGCGAACGCCCGGGCGATGGCCGCCCCGACCCTGCGGGCCCCGCCGGTGACCAGGACTGTCGGGCGGCGAGTCATTCGTCCTGGCCCTCCGTGGGCGGCTTGGGGTCGCGCCTTTGGCGCTTGGGCGGGGAGAACTGCGACTCCATTTGCTCGGGAGTCAGAGGCTCAACTCGCTCGCCGGCCGCCGCCCAAGGATCCTGGCCCCGGCGCCGGGCGGTGTCGGCCTTGAGGTTCTGGATGCGGCGCATCCGCCGGTTGGTCGACCAGACGGCCGCCCCGACCAGGAGGCCCAGCATGAGGGCGATCGCCAGGCCGCCACGCCAGAAAAGCCACTGCATCTCGGCCTTTTTGGGGTCGGAACTCTCGCGGCTCACCTGCGCGACGAACTGAACGGGCGCTTGGGTCATGGACAACTCTATCGGCACTTTGCGTCCCGTGACTATGATGGTCCATGCACTACGAAGCCCACCCCGCTGTCATCGCCGAACTCGAGGCGCGGATCTTGACGATCCGCGACTCGCTTTAACTTCCCGTCCAAGCAGAAACAGCTCAAAGATCTCGAAGCCCAGATGAACGCCGACGGCTTCTGGGACAACCAGGACAAAGCCAAGAAGATCGTCGCCCAGATCAAGCCCCTCAAGGCCCAGGTCGAGCCCCTCGCCACCGCCATGCGGGAGTTTGAGGACGCCAAACTCGGGTACGAGATGTCCCGCGAGGTGAGCGACCCGGACCTCTTGGCCGAGGCCGACGCGACGCTCTTTCGCATCAACCAGCGGATGGAACGCATCGAGCTCCAGTCGTTCTTCACCGGGAAGTACGACATGGGCAACTGCTTCCTCACGATTTCCGCTGGCGTGGGCGGCACCGAGGCCAACGACTGGGCCGAGATGCTGCTGCGCATGTACATCTTCTACTGCGAGAAGATGGGCTTCACGATGGAAGAGGTCGACAAGGGCTTTGGCTCTGAAGTCGGGATCGACTCGGTGACCATCCATGTGAAGGGGCCCTACGCGTTCGGGCACCTCTCGTGCGAACGCGGCTCCCACCGCCTGGCCCGCGTCTCGCCCTTCAACGCCCAGGGCAAACGCCAGACGAGCTTTGCGACGGTCGACGTGACGCCCGAGATCGCCGACGCCGAGATCACCATTCCCGACAAGGATGTCGACATCATCCCCTTCGTCCGCGCCAGCGGCCCGGGCGGCCAGAACGTCAACAAGGTCGCCTCGGCCATCCGCGTCGTCCACAAACCCACCGGCATCCAGGTCGTCGCCAGCACCTACCGGGATCAGCCCCAGAACAAAGCCCAGGCCTTGGGCGTCCTCCAGGCCAAGCTCCAGTTGATGGAAGACGAGCGGCGCGACAAGGAGATTGCCCAGGCCAGCGGCGGCGCCCTGGACATGGGCTGGGGAACGCAGATCCGCAGCTACGTCTTCTACGACAACCGCGTGAAGGACCACCGCACCGACGTCGAGGATCGCGACTACGAACGCGTGCTGCGGGGGGAGATTCACCAGTTCATCGATGCCGAGTTGAAGCGTCGAAGATCGCTGAAGGAACACGCGAAGGCGTGATCCGGGTGGCATGCTTCCCCTTCAGGGAAGCATGAGGGCGCCCACCGCCATCGTGAAACTCGCAAGGATGACCGAAGCGGATCATCCTTGCCACCGAAACATCCTTGCCACTGGTCACTGCCTGCGTGGCCCGCGCGACTTTCCGCCCACTGGGATCGGCCGATCGGTCTCGACCGTCGTCGCCCGGAAAATCTTCACGAACTCAACCAGGGGCATCTCAAACCGCCCTGCCTTGGTCGGATAGCCGTTCTGGATCCCAGCGTCGCCCTTGGGCTTGAAGTTGTTGCCGTGGGGGTTCCAGATCTTCACCACGTCGGTTGCCTCGTCGTACGCCAGCACGGCGTACGCGTGCTTGGGTGACATGCCCGGGGGCAACTTGTCGGTCGAGCCGGTGCCCGCCGCCGCCAGACGCTTGGCGTCCAAGGCTCCCTTGAGGGTCTTGCGGACCTGGGCCAGGAGCGGCTCGAGCGCCTGGGCATCGGCCGCCTTCTCGGCCTTGGCCCGCATCGTCACCGAGTCCACGTCGTGCCCGGTCAGCGTCTTGATCGACGTCGACACCGACCCGCCCTTGGAGATCGCGTCGATCGACTGCTCGGTCCTTTGGGCCTCGGGCTTGCTCTCCATTCGCATTTGTCCGAACGCCTTCTCCAGCACGCAGATCCACAGCCCCTCGTTGCCAACGCGCGAGCTGATGGCAAGCTCGACGTCGGTCAAGGGCGAGACTTCCTGGACCTTGCCGTTGCCGAACGCAACGGAGTATCCGCCGCCTTCCTTGGGCGTGATCATCTTCTTCACCGACTGGCTGTCGCGCTCGACGCACGCCCCGACGATCGAGACAAAGAAGCAGTCGCCCAAGGGGCCTTGATGGGCCTGGTCCAGATCGGGCGTCTCATCGCCGAACAGCTCCCTGGGCGTCGACTTGATTTTCTTCACTGCCGACAGGTATTTGGAGCGAAACTGCGGCGCTTTGAGCGGCGCCTCGGGCGCGCCGTTGATCGGTGACGTGCGCAGAAGGTCGCCGTCATCTTCGCGGTCGGTGTCGACCGGCGTGCTCTGAGCGGGACGCGCGTTGTCCTTCTGGGTCGTCAGATACTCGCGGGTGAGCGCCTTGGGCAATTCGTACTTGCCGCTGCGGATCGTGAGCTTGATGGACGCGACCGCCGCGGCCTCTTCCCCCGTGATCTTCGGGTCGGTCGTCAGGCTGTCGAGCTCCGCGGGCGACAACTCCCCGTTCTTGTCGGTGTCCCACTGCTCAAAGCGGGTCCCGACCACGTCGACAAAGGTGCGGTCGTCGGCAATGGCGGCCGGGACAAATCCAGCGACGAACGCGAGACAAGCGACGAGGGCGCGTGTGCGGAAAGTCATATGCGGAGTCTAACGCAAACCCTCTGAAGTCATTGCCCAATCTGCACGCGAACGGGTCCTTAGAACCGGTTAGGGCCGTCGGCCAGCACGCTGTAGATCAGGATTCCAAGCCCCGCCGCACCAAAGGCCAGGGACCCGATCCAGAACCAAACGCGCTTGGTGAGCATCGAAATCGCGGCCAAAGCGATGGCGATCTGAGAGAGAGTGGCCGCGTTGGCCGCGATCCCGGCCCGGCGGCGATGGTCCTTCGCGCTCGTTTGCTTCGCCTCCGCCGCCGCCTTGATTCCTTCCTGCTCGGTCCGGTATCGCTCGGCCTTGTCCTTGTCGTCGACTTCGGCCGTCTTGCCCAGGATCGGAAGGAGTTCCAGCTTGTTCTCCAGCACCGCCGCCTTGATCCCCTTGGCCTGGTAGTAGCTCCACTGGTCCGAGCACTCGATCTGATCGATCATCGCCTCGGTCGTGTGCCGGTTCGCCAAGAGGCCCGCAATCGCCGCGACGCCCGCGAGGATCGCCGTCGAGATCGCCACGCCGCCCGCCCAGCGGACTCCGGGATTGGACTCGGCCTGCTGGATCACCTTCTGCGCTGTTGGATTGGTCGACATGCCCGCAGTTTACCGGGGTGCCGAGGGAGTCGCACGCCCGCTCTCTTCGCGGGCGATTCTAGAGATGTGGACGGCGAAGTCCTGGTCCTCACCGTTGAGCAGCTCGGGAAGGGCGGCCCGGAAGTCCTCGCGCCTGGTCCACTCCCGCATGTAGTCTTCCCACGACTGCCAGAGCCGTGCGGTCTCGCGGCTCATCCGGTCCTCGTAGACAAGGATGTACGAGCGCTCAAAGAGGGCCACCAGCACATTGAACAGAGCGGCCTTTCTCTCGGCCTGTTCGGGCGAGAGCTCGCGGGGCGTCTCACCCGCCACCGGACTCCGTTTGTGCAGGAGGCCCAGGTCGGGATTCTCCAGCACCATCCGCATGAACATGGTGTACTCGGAGCTGAGGCGCTGGTAGATCTCCGCCTCTTCGTTCCGCCGCTCCCGCGACTGCTGGTACAGGAAGACGGCGATTCCGAACGGCAGGCCCACCACCGTCACCACGAAGCTGGCGATCTCCCACGAGTCATGGTCCAGAACGGAGCCCAGCAGCGTCGTGATCATGACCCAATCGTACCCGAACCCCGTCCTCATTTGGCCATTTGCCCGTGGCCTCGCCTATCCTCTGGCCGGAGTCCCCGAGATCGACGGCCGGGCCCGTCGCACGGATGATCCGTGAACCTGGTCAGAGCTTGACCGCAGCAGCCATAAGCGGCGTTGTCCGGGTCGAAGGCAACCTGGCCGTCGATCACGGGGACTCCTCCTTCCCAGGCGGCGGCACACACCAAAAAAGAAGTCGTGGCACACACGCGAGGAGGTCCTCGACGGCTGTGCCACGACTCCGGAAATGAGACTTGATCGAACTCAGTCGCTTAGCGGCGGCGACGCAGGCCAAGGCCGGCGAGGCCAAGTAGGGCCAGCGAGCCGGGGGCGGGGACGAGGTGGCCGGCAACCTTGTCAGAGCCACCATTCGCAAACCCGCGGAAACGAACGGCAAAGTTCACGCCGTCGCCATCGATGAAGCTGGCGGCGGTCAGGATGCCGGCATCAGCGCCGCTCACGTGGAACGTGAAGACGCCCGTGCCACCAATCGCAATCCCGGCCGCGGGAGATCCACCACCGGCCCAGCTGCCGCCCATGGCGGCCCCGGCTTCAAACGTGCCGAAGGGAGACGCCGACGGGCTCGCGCCCAGATCGGCGAATGCGGCGTGCGTCGTGGACGACAGCACAGCGGTGGCGCTGCCGTGGATGTTGAAAACCACCCCGGTAATCTTGCCACCCGCGGCGGAGGCCAGGTCGTTGGTGAGCGTGATCGTCAGCGTGGAACCGGAATAAGCGATGCTACCAGTGAAGGCGCCATTGCCCTCGATACCAAACCCCATGCTGCTGATCGGAATCAGGTCAGCCGAGGCGGTTGAGGTCAAAGCACACGCGGCAAGAGCAGCGGCACCAGCGATAGCAAAAAACGACTTCATCTTCTCTCTCCTCATCATCCCGATTGTCATCGGGAGTCTTTTCTCTGACTGCAGAGCCGGGGGCGGAAACCCGGTCACCGCAGTTGAACATGCTTCGCCTAAAGATACCTTGCAGTTCCTCAACTGTCGAGGGATTTTTCCTCGGATTTGACCTAGGAATGCGTTTGGGGACCCGAATGGCACCCCATCACGTGCGATCATGCTATATGGGACACAAATATCGCCTGAAAATGATCGGGTAACGTACGCCTCATGCGTCGACTTTGCGACGGTGTTCCCGGGGGAATCCTTGGATACCCGATAATCTCCAAGCTCTCAAGGCGCTCGTGACAGTCCCAATAACCCATTGGCCAAACAATCGCGGTTCCAGGGTGGTCGCACCACAGTGCCGAACCGTCAACTTCGGTGGCCCGAGCTGCCGACTTGACGAATCGGGACTTTCGGTACACTCGACCAATGACGATCTTCCTTCGTTGTGCGTGTGCATTCCTACTCGCGCTGCTGGTCGGGTGCTCTTCACCCGGCACTCAGGGCTCCTCGGCACTCACAATGACCGGGCATGCCGGCCACTTGATCGCCATCGGCGGCGCGATCAACGATGACAACGCGCCGGTGTATGAGCGGTTCGTCGCCCTTGCAAGCGCCACCACTCCTGGTCGCCCACCCCACATCCTCATCGCCGCCGCGGCCAGCGCCGATCAGGCCGCGGGGGCCACCAGCAAGACCAAGTCCCTCCGCACCTACTCCCCCACCGCCGTCATCGACGTCATCACCCGCGAGACCCCCACCGAGCAAACCGTCGCCCTCATCGACCAGGCCACGGCGATCTTCTTTACGGGCGGCGACCAGAAGCGCATCACCGACCGCTACCGCCCCGCCGGCAAGAGCACACCGGAGCTGGAGGCCATGCGGCGTCTCCTGGCCCGCGGCGGCGTCATCGCGGGCACGAGCGCCGGCGACGCGATGATGTCCGACCCAATGTTCCTCACCGGGCGCAGCGCCGAGGCCCTGGGCATCGTCTCCACCCGCAGCAATCCCAATCAGGACGCGGATCCCGAAGCACCCAAGAACGCCAAACCCGTGATAGGCCCGCAGATCGGCCGGGGCATGGGACTCATCCCATGGGTCATCACCGACTCGCACTTCTTCGAACGCAACCGCTTCGGGCGCCTCGTCGCAGCCCTGGAGACCAGCGGGCACCGTCTGGGCCTGGGCGTGGGCGAGAACGCCGCGGTCGAGATCGACCTTGCCACCGGCGAACTGGTCGGCCTCAGCACCGCCTGCACTCTCCTGGTCGACGCGGGAGGGCTCTCACGTGACGGACTCACACGCCGCGGCGTGCGGGCACGGGTCATCGCACAGGGCACCCGCCTGTCGCTCACCAAGCTCCTCGCAAGCCCCAAACCACCCGCCGCGACCGCCTTGACAGGCACGCCGCAGGAAATTCCGCCCACCCAGAGCGGCCAGAAGGGCCTGCCCGCCTCGGTGCAGTTCTTCACTCGTGCGGCCGCAGGTGGCTCCTGGATCCTCAAGCTCGACGGCTACGAGCAGATCGGCCGCCCCGACGACACTGCCCCCGAGCCAAATGTCTGGAGCATCGTCGAGATCCGCCCCTCAGCGGGAAACTGATCCGTGCCTGGATCAAGTAGAATGCGCTTCGCAAAGGAGCGCAGGCCATGACCCAGCGGGACGGCACAGGGCACAGAACACGAGCCGGAACGACCAGGCCCGCACGCCGGCCGGAACTCTCGTGGGCGAGCGACCGCGCGTTGCGCGTCTCGTTTGGCGATGAGATCTCGCTGGCGACCCAGCGCCTGGTGCACGCGGCCTGCAAGCAGCTCGCTGCCGCCGCTATCCCGGGCCTGCAAGATCTAACACCCGCGTACACCACCGTGCTCATCACCTTCGACGGGGCGTCGCTCGTGCCCGACGCGGCGGAGCAGGCCGTACGCCTTGCGTTGAGTCAGCCCGACGCTCGCGCGAGGACCAAGCCCGGGCGAACCATCGAGATTCCCGTCTGCTACGACCGCCGGTGCGCCCCCGACCTCGACGAACTCGCACTCGTTCACTCCCTCAGCCCCGAGGAGGTTGCGATCGCCCACTCGGCCCAGACCTACTCCGTCGGCTACCTGGGCTTCACGCCCGGCTTCGCGTACCTGCACGGCCTCCCTGCCCAGCTCGCCACCCCACGTCTTCCTACACCGCGCCCTCGCGTGCCCGCGGGGAGCGTCGGCATCGCCGGAACACAAACGGGGATTTATCCCAGCGCGACCCCGGGCGGGTGGAGGCTGATTGGGCGCACGCCCATCCGCATGTTCGACCCGGCACGCGACACGCCGGCGCGCCTGACGATGGGCGACACCGTCCGCTTCGTCCCCATCACGTTCGAGCAGTTCGAGGCGATGTCGAAGGGAACCGCCTGAGATGGGCACCTTTCTCGTGATCGAGCCCGGAATGCTCACCACCGTTCAGGACCTTGGACGTACGGGCCTGGGTGCGATGGGCATTCCGGTGGGCGGCGCGGCCGACACGCTCTCGCTCCGCGCGGGCAACCGGCTGCTCGGCAACGCCGACAACGCCGCAGGACTTGAGATGACGCTGACGGGAGCGGCGATCGAATTCGAGGCTGACGCGTTCGTGACGCTCACGGGCGGTGCGAGCGGCGCGACACTGGCGCGACCCGGTGCCGCCGCGAAAGCGATCTCGCCCTTGCAACCCGTGCCCGTCGCCGCCGGGAGCCGCCTGATCGTCGGACCGATCTTGGGAAGCGCTCGCGGCTACCTGTGCGTCAGGGGCGGGATCAATGTGGCTCAGGTGCTCAACAGCGCGTCGACGCACCTGGGCGCCGAGTTTGGCGGCTTTGGCGGCAGGGCCCTTCGTGCCGGCGACCGCCTGGAGTTCCATGACACGCCCGGCCATCCGCTCGATCGCCGGATCGCTCCGGGCGCGGGCGAGTTACTCAACGTCTCGAGCGCCCAACGAACGATCGCGGCCATCGACGGAGCCAACCAGTCTCTGTTCGATCGGGCGGCCGTCGAGCTCTTCTGGTCGTCGACGTTCAAGGTCTTGTCGCAGTCCAATCGCGTGGGCGTGCGATTGCAGGGGCCACCGGTCGCCTCGCCCTCGGACGGGCAGCTGATCAGCGAAGGCATGCCCCCCGGCGCGATCCAGGTGCCCCAGAGCGGCGAGCCGATCGTTCTGGGCGTCGACCACCCCACCACCGGCGGCTATCCGGTCATCGCGTGCGTCATCACGGCGGATTTGTGTATTCTGGGTCGGGCTCGCCCGGGAGACACGGTGAGCTTCCGTCGCGTCAGCCTCGACGAGGCCCGCGCCATGCACCGGCGTCAGGAACAACGCTTCACCGAACTCTTTGGAACTCCATGAACCTGAGCCCATCCGCACCCTCCACCACAGAAGCCCCTTGGTACCGGGGCATCGACCCCGTCGCGTGGCGGGCCCTCATCGCCTCGGGCGCGGGGTGGATGCTCGACGGCATGGACGTCATGCTCTACGCCATGGCGCTAGGGCCCATCAAGGCCGAGTTTGGCCTCACCAACGGAGAAGCCGGGGCCGTAGCTTCGGTCACCCTGCTCGCGGCGGCCTTCGGCGGCAGCCTGGGCGGGCTGTTCGCCGATCGCTTCGGGCGCGTACGGATGCTCATGGTCTCGATCCTGGTCTACTCCATCTTCACGGCCATGACCGCGACGGCTCACAACGTCGCTACGCTCGTGCTCTGGCGGACACTCGTTGGATTCGGGATGGGCGGGGAGTGGTCCTGCGGGGCGGTTCTGGTCGCCGAAACCTGGCCCGCCAAACACCGAGGCAAGGCGATCGGGCTCATGCAGTCGGGCTTTGCCATTGGATACGTGCTCGCGGCCCTGCTCGCGTACTTCATTGTTGACCGCTGGGGTTGGCGCCCACTCTTCGTGGTGGGTATCGCTCCCGCACTCTTGACCCTCTGGATCCGCAAGAACCTGCCCGAACCCGCGATCTGGTCCAAGCAGGCCTCTCCCGAGCGCGGGCTGACAGGTGCACTGCCGATCCTGATGAGCCCGCCCTATCTTCGGCGTGCGATCATCGCCACCTCGTGCTGCACGTTGCTGCTGTGCGCCTACTGGGGACTTTTCACCTGGATGCCCAGTTATCTCTCTCGCAAGGTTGAAGACGGCGGCGCGGGTCTGGGCGTCACCAAGACCATGCTGTGGATCGTGACGACGCAGGCCGGCGCGTTCCTGGGCTACGCATCCTTCGGTTTCATCGCCGACAAGTTCGGGCGCAAACCCACGTTTCTCGCCTTTGTACTCGGGGCGGCGGTTGTGGTCCCGATCTACGGCTGGAGCACGCGCAGCGAAACGACGCTCCTGATCGTCGGCCCCTTCATGGGCTTCTTCGGGCACGGGTACTTCAGCGTCTTTGGCTCCATGCTCGCCGAGCTCTTCCCCTCGGCGATCAGGGCGACCGCCCAGGGCATGTGCTACAACGCCGGACGGGCCGCCAGCGCCGGCGCGCCGCTCACGATCGGATACCTCTCAGACCACATCGGCCTGGGCCCAACACTCGGGCTCACCAGCGTCCTGTACGTGCTTGGCGCTGGCCTGGTCCTGCTCCTCCCCGAGACGCGCGGGAAGGAAATCGAATGACCGCGACCCATCAGTCCCGCGCGAGGTCGATCGATCTCAACTGCGACCTGGGCGAGAGCCCCGAGCGCCTTCGCGACGCAACCGATTTCGCACTCCTCGACGTGGTCACCTCCGCCAACATCGCCTGCGGCGGGCACGCGGGCGACGAAGAGACCATGCGCAAGACCGCTGAGGCCGCCCTGGCCCGCGGCGTGGCGATCGGGGCCCACCCCAGCTATCCCGACCGCGAGAACTTCGGGCGCGTGTCGATGCCCATGTCCATCGTCGCCCTCGAGGCCAGCGTCTTTGAGCAGATCGCGGCCATGGATCGTGTCGCCCGCTCGATCGGCGGCGAGCTTCGGCACGTCAAACCCCACGGCGCTCTCTACCACGACGCGATGACCAACCCGAAAGTCGCGGCCGTTGTCGCATCCGCTCTCAATCGCGTCAATTCGAGTCTGATCCTGGTCGCGATGGCCGGCTCGCCCATGATCCCCGCATGGCGAGCCCAGGGCCTCCAGGTCGCCTCCGAGAGCTTCGCTGATCGCACCTACGAGCCCGATGGATCCCTCCGCAAGCGAACGCTCCCCGGCGCATTGATCACCGATCCAAGCCTCGCCGCGGAACAAGCCCTGCGCCTCGCACGCGGCACCACGCCTCCCGACACCCTCTGCATTCACAGCGACACGGGGGGAGCCGTAGCAATCGCCGGCGAAGTCCGGAGCCAGCTCGCTGCCGCCGGAATCACGCTCGCTCCGCTTTGATGCCGCCATCATCCCGCGAAGTCTGTGAAATCCAGAGCTCAGGCGGCTCCTGCTTCCCCTGTTGCCCAGTGCCTATTGCCAAGTGCCTATTCTGACCCCATGTCCTACACCGTTCTCGCACGCCGGTACCGCTCCCAGGGCTTTGACGAGGTCATTGGCCAGGAGGCCATCGCCCGGACCCTGAAAAACGCCATCGACTCGGGGCGCGTCGCCCACGCGTACCTCTTCTGCGGCACCCGCGGGGTCGGCAAGACCTCCATGGCCCGGGTTTTCGCCAAGGCCCTCAACGGCGGGACGCCCGACGTGGACGCCCAGATCATGGCCGGCAAGGACACCGACGTCATCGAGATCGACGGGGCGAGCAACAACTCCGTCGACGACGCCCGAAAGCTCATCGAGAACGCCGCCTACCGGCCCCTTCGCGGTAAGTACAAGGTCTTCATCATCGACGAGGTGCACATGCTCTCGACCGCGGCGTTCAACGCGCTGCTCAAGACCATGGAGGAGCCGCCCGAGTACGTCAAGTTCATCCTCTGCACGACCGACCCGCAGAAGGTGCTGCCGACCATCCAGAGCCGCTGCCAGCGCTTCGACTTCCGCAACATCCCCACGCCCACCATCGCCGAGCACCTCAAGAGCGTCGTCAAGCAGGAGAAGGGCTTCACCGCCGACGCCGATCTGCTTTTCCAAGTCGCCAAGCTGGGCGCGGGCTCCATGCGCGACGCCCTGTCGCTGCTCGACCGCGTGATCGCCAGCGGCGAGAAGAAGCTCACATCCAAGCTCCTGGAGGAGCTTCTGGGCCTGCCGCCCAACGACCTGGTTGCGGCGCTCATCGACGCATTGGCCGCCGGCGACGCGAAGATCGCGTTGGAGAAGGCCGATGAGCTTCTGGGGCGCGGCATCTCGGCCGAACAGCTCCTGGAGACGCTCGTCGAGAAACTGCGAGACCTGATGATCCTGGCCGCCTGCGGGCCCACAACCCACCTGGTCGAACTGGCCGAGGCGACGCGGGACCAGGAGATCGCCCGGGCGGCGAAGTTTGATGCCGCGGGACTTGTCCACATGATCGCCTTGTGCGAGAGCGTTCTGCGCTCGACCAAGAACAGCAGCAACCCCCGGGCCCTGCTCGACGCGGTGCTGGTGCGCCTGGCCCTCACCGAGAAGCTCGCCGACGTCACCGCCATCATCACGGGCAGAGCGGGCGCTCTGGCCGGGAGTGCCCCGGCAAAAAAAACCTGACGCCGGCCCCGGCCCAGGAACGGGCCAGCACGCCGGCGCACGCGAGCCCACCCGCGCCCACCCCCACCCCCACCCCCACTCCCGCCCGAGCCCCCGCGCCGGCTTCACCGGCGCCGTCCACACCTTCGTCGGCCCCTGTGCCCCGCCCGGTGCAGGCCGGCGTCGCCGATTCCTCCGGCGTCTGGGCGGGTGTGCGCGAGGCCGCCTCGTCGTCAAGGTATCTGGGCGCGATGCTCTCGGAACTGGAGCTCGAGTCGTTCGCGGACGGGAAGGCGACGCTCATCGGCCCCGCCTCGATTGTTTCGGCCGCCCAGACCAAGCTGACCGACCTTGAGCAGCTCTTCGCTCGCGTCACGGGTCGCCCCATCCGCGTCGCGCTCCGCGCGCACGAACCGGCGGCGGCCGCGGAGCGAGAGGCACCTCGCGCTCCGGCCGCCGACCACCCGCTGGTGCGTCAGGCGATCGAGCAGCTGGGCGCCCGCATCGTCGCGGTTCATCCAAGATCTAGACCATCGGGAGCGGCGCCGTGATGCAAGTGATCGCGACTTTCTACTGATCGAAGACAAGGACACGGGCAAGATGCCCGTGCCACGAAAGGCAACCATGTTCGACAAGCTCAAAGCCCTGGGGGCGATCACCTCGCTCATGAAAGACAAGGACAAGATCCGTGACGCCTTCGATCGGGTGAAGGAGAAGTCCGCCCAGGCCAGGCTCGAAGGCTCCGCGGGGGGCGGCGCGGTACAGGCCATTGTCTCAGGGCAGATGAAGGTGATCGAGATCAAGCTCTCGCCGCCCCTGGCCGCCGGGATCGCCGCCGACGACCGCACGCGAGAGCTGGCGGGCAACCTCATCGCCGAGGCGGTCAACGAAGCCCTGGCCAAGGCCCAGGCCGCGCTCAAGACCGCGGTCGAAGCCGAGGCCAAGGCGCTGGGACTCCCCGAGATTCCCGGCCTCGACCAGCTTATGGGCTAAGCACCATGCCCGCCAAGCGCGATCCATCCAGAGACATCACGGTGACACCGTGGCCCGCCTCCCCGGCGATGCGGATCGACATTGCCAAGGGGAAGCCACCGGCCGCAAGCCGGGCGGCCGAAGCTCTCTGGCAGGAGATGCTCGCTGCAAATCCTCGTTTGCACGACGGAGACGTTCTTGCGGTCGAATCGGTGGACGTCAAGAGTGCGCGAATCCAATGCCGTCGCGAGTCTTACAAGCGGTTTGTGACCTCCAAAGCCACACGCGAACCGGTAGTTGCTCTTGGAGTGACCGGCGTCATCCTCCACGACGGCGCCGTGCTGATGGGCAAGCGCGCCGCCAACGTGCGTGCGTACGCCGGCCTCTGGGAAACTGCTCCCCGCGGCGGGATCGAAGCTCCTCACTGGCGCACAACGCGTCTGAACGAAGATCTGATCAAGCAAGCACTGCGCCGCGAATCGAGCGAGGAACTCGGAGAGATGGGCGTGGCCGTTCCGTTCCGGCTTGCGTGCATCGTCCGTGATCCCGTCGCCTCCAGCCTTGATCTCTGCTATCTCTGCACTTGGCGCAAGGGCGGCAAGCGAGGGCAGAAAGAACGGTCCTGGGAATACGACGAGGTTCGCTGGATGCTCAGGCGACCACTCCTTCGCCGCAAGAACCTGAGCCCTCCAACCCGCGCGCTCTGGCTTGCAGCCAAGGCACATCTGATCTGATCGCCGGTTCCCGATTGCACCCGATAACTCCGAGACTCCGCGGACTCAGCCCCGGCGTGGTGCATCGGAATCCATCCGCCGCACCCCATTCCCCGCTCGACTTTCAACGGACAATCTTCGCGTTCGCACTTTGTGCTCACCTGCGCCTGGTGTACTCCACCGAATACGCCTTGAACTCCGGCACGTTCACACCCTCGTGCTGTGGATCGCTCCCGGTGAACGCGACATACACCTCCAGCACTTGCACCTCAGAGGATTCGAGACGAAGCACCGACCGCGACTTCACGTTGAGCCCGTCGGTCGCGTACTCGCCCGTGAACGTGAAGACCTTGTTGGGCGAGTCAAACTTGCCGCGCTCGACGATCATCGGGCTGGCCGCTGAACTCAGCCTCGACAACTCAAAGCGAGGCCCTTCTTTGGCTCCCAGATTGAATCCAAGGGTCGTCTGCAGCGCAAACGGCGTCGGGGCCGTCGTCGCGTCGAGTTGCTCCTGCAGAAACCGCCCACCCAGGATCGGCCTCCTCACCACACCCGCGGCAAACTCGACGGGCTTGGCCTCCGCCGACGCCCAGACACTCATCTTCGCGTCGTAGTTGCCCGCGAGTTCGGCCAGCAGCGTGTGCTCCGCCGATATCCCCACAGCCCCCGCCTTGGGCGGCTCGTGCTGGTGCCCATGCTCATCCACGGGTTGCATCGCCAGCGCGACGGCCCCGACCACGATCGCCACCGCCGCGCCACAGCACATCACCCTGGTCCGCATCGTCCACCTCAGCTCTTCATGTTCACGAACTGCAACGGCACATCCAACTTCGAGTCGGTCAACAACTTCATCACCTCGCGAAGATCGTCGATCTGCTTGCCCGTCACCCGAACTTCTTCGCCCTGGATCGAAGGCTGGACCTTGATCTTGCTCTCCTTGATGATCTTGGAGATCTGCTTGGCCATCTCCTGCTCGAGCCCCTCGCGGATCTTGATGTCCCGCTTCATTTTCCCCGCTGCTCCCACCTCGGGCTCCTGCCAGTCAAAGCTCTTGAGCGAGAGCCCACGCTTGACCGCCGCCGACTCGAACATCTCGCGGATCGCCTCCTGCTTGGTGCGATCCTCGGTGAAGACGTGCATCTTCTTGTCCTTCTGGTTCACCGAGATCTCCGCCGTCAGCCCGCGGAAATCAAACCGCGTCATGATCGCCTTCTTCGTGTTGTTCAGGGCGTTGTCCAGCTCGGCCCAGTTCAGCTTCGACACCACATCAAACGACGCCATGAGGTCCTCCATCCGGGCACGCGTGGGGCCGACCCCGGACCGGGCCCGTGCGCCCGCCCCAACAATAGACAAAGCCCGCGGGCGACAAGCGTCGCCCGCGGGCCTCACGGAAGAACTCGTTCTCAGGCCGCTCGCCGGGCCGAAAGCTCGCTCAGGATCCGCTTGCACCAACCCGCCAGATCGGCGCACATCTCGCCCTTGGTCCAGAACGCGGCCGCCCCGGCGTTGAGGCTCTCCTCGCGAACCCGCGAATCCTCGCTGCACGTCACCACCACCACCGGCACCGACAGCCGCGAGGGCGTCGCCCGCACCGTGCCGATCACGTCCAGAGCGGTGCGATCCCCCAGGTGGTAGTCGCACACCACGACTCCGATCGCCGACGACGACGACAGCTGACGGCACGCCTCGTCGGCACGGGCGGCCCAGAGCACCGTTCCGGCCCCGGCCTTGGTCAACGCCGCCTGGATCAGCCGCGCCGACAGCGCGTCGTCCTCCACCAGCAGCACCGTCGGCCCCGACGGCGTTGAGCCCGTCGCCACCGCGGGAATCGTCCCGGCGACCACCGGCTGCACGCCCTGAACCGTTCGGACACAGTTGCGTCCCGCCTGCTTTGCCTGGTACACGCCCTCGTCGGCCAGCTTCAGAAGCGCCTCGGGCGAGATCGGCGCGCCCGATGTCCCGGGCTCGCTCCACGCGTACCCGATGCTCGCCGTCACCCGAATCGAAGGTGCCGCTCCGGGCACCCGCGAGAGGTCGAACGCCTCGGCCTCAACCGCCGACCTCACCTGCTCGGCGATCTGTGCGGCCCGTTCCTTGCCCGCTCGCGGGAGCACCGCGACAAACTCTTCCCCGCCGTACCTGTACACGCGCCCCTTCCCACCCGTCGCACTATCGACCGCCGCCCGTGCGCGATTCGAGAGCTCGATCAGCACCGCGTCGCCCGCGGGATGCCCGTGCGCGTCGTTCACCGACTTGAACTTGTCGGCGTCCATGAACAGGACCCCGAGAGACTCGCCCGACGACATCGCCCGGACGAACAGCGCCGGAAACTCCGAGTCCAGGGCGTTGCGATTGAACGCGCCCGTCAGCGCGTCGGTGGTCGCCTGCTTGGTCAGATCCTGGTTCGCCCGCGACAGTTGGTCCGCTTGCGTCTGCGCACTGATCTGGGCGTTGATCATCTGCTCGCTGGCCTGAGCCATGATCGCGCTGATGTTGGGACGCGCTCCGACCTCCCGCTCAAACGCTTTCGCCAATTCCGCCGCCCCGTCTGCTATCTTCTTGAGCACCGGGCCCAGCTTGTCGGGCTCGACCTTGAGCCACTGGCTTGCCGTCATCAGGAATCTCGCGTCGGTGCTGCCCTTGCCCGTCGCGCTCATCGCCTCCGCCACGAGCATCCCCAGCCACACCACCTCCGCCAGCGGCCTCACCTCCGCCGGCGCGTCCGCGGGATGGTGGTGGTAGGCGATCGCCGCGACATAGAGCTCGGGCAGATGCCAGTTCTTCGCCAGAGCGGCTCCCACTTCCGCGTGGTCGAATCCAAAGCGTTCCCGCTCTACCGCCGGGAGAGAATCGTGCTCCGCGCCGTGCGAGGTCAGCAGAGGTCCGTACCGGTCGGGCATCGCCACGATCGCCGCCATCATTCCGATGTCCTGGAGCATCGCCCCGGTGAACGCCTCATCGGGGTCGCACCGTTTCGACTCCAGCGCGATGTGCCGCGCCGCCGACGCCGAGTACACCGCCCGTCGCCAGTGGGCCGTCAGGTCAAGCCCCGACTCCCCGTCCACGCCACGCGTCCCCTCGACCAGCGTGAACCCCAGCACCAGCGACTTGATCGTGTTGAGTCCCAGCAGCGAGAGGGCGCGGTCGATCTTCGAACAAGGCTGAGAAAGCCCGAAGAAGCTCGAGTTCACAGTCCGGAGAATCTTCGCCGAGAGCGACGGATCGCTCTGCACGAGCTTCGCCAGCTTCACGATCGTCACGTTGGGATCCCGGGTCAACTCCAGCACCTGCATCGCGACACCCGGAAGGGTCGGCAATGTCGGACAGCTCAGCACACGCTCCAACGGATAGCTCTCTGGCATGAACACAATCCTTCTGGTTTCCCGATCGAGGGCAAACACCCCAAGCACGACCTCAATTGGATCGACTCCTTCCGACGCCCTCTTGAGCGTTCATTGGGGTGTTTTCCTGCTCCGCTGCGCATTTCCGCGCAACTCCTCCCACTCGACCCGGTGGTTCCCCCGAAAAGCGAAGAACGCCGACACCTGTCGGCGTTCTTCTCGACTTTCACTTCAGTCCCGTGGCCCGCTCACTTCATCGCGGTCATCGCCTTGTCCACGGCCTCATTAAACGCTTTCAACGCGCTCTCGGCCGCGTCCTTTGATTTCTCCCACGCGTCCGCCGACGCGTTCTTCATCGAATCGACCTTGCTCGTCAGGTCCGAGTATGCCGTCTTCACCCCGTCCACCAGCGGTGACGCCGCCGCCTTCTTCACCGGATCAAGGGCTGCGGCCTTCGTGGTCAGCTCATCGAGCGAGGCCTTTGCCTTGTCCACCGCAGGTTTCATCGCCTCGGCGGCCTTGTCACGCAGCGCGATCGCCGCGTCCGCCGCTGCCTTGCCCGCGTCCTTGGCCGCGTCCTTGGCCGCGTCCTTGACGTTTTCGAGCACGCCCTTGCCCGCATCGGCCTTGGGCGGGGGGGGGGTTGCCTTCTTCTCATCCTTTTTCTCACACCCCGTCGCAACCATCGCGCCCGCAACCAGGATCAGTCCCACAAGCTTCGTATTCATCGTCGCTCCTTTGTCGTTCCTCTCGACCCCACGCCTTGGGGATCGACTCCGATAACCATAGGTCGGAAATCAGCGCCCCGAAACCGCCTGGCCCCTGTTCAGGTTCGGTGCTCTTCGGCCAGCAGTCCCTCGTGGAACGCCTGTACCAGGAGCTCCAGGTCCTTGATCATCCCCAGCACGCGCCTGCCCTCATCGCTCTGGCGGTTGGTCCGGGGGCTTTCGTAGGTCCGCACGTTGGTCATCTTGGGCACGATGTCCGCCCCCGACACGATCGCCTCCTCGACGCCGCGGAATGGCGCAAGCTCGGCCAGGTCGATCCCCGTGGGCCTGAGCACCAGCGTGTACCCGCGGTCGCCGTACGCCTCGCTGAAGGCTCCGTCGATCGTGACGGCGTTGCCACCCTTCTTGATGGGCTGCTCTCCCTTTTCGATCTTCACGGGCACGTGGCCGTTGACGATCAAGACGTCGTCCGCGCAGCCAAACAGCTTTCCGATGCGTTTGACGAACTCCGCGTCGTTGATGAGTTCAAAGTACGGGTCCTTCCGTTCCTTGTGGGCTTCCTTGTCGGAAATGAACGAAGTCTCGAACGTCGTGATCCTGTCCTTGCCAAAGAGCGGGCTGAGGGGGCCGCCCCAGAGGTACCAAAGCCAATCCCCGTCGCTATCGAGTCCGAACCAGCGCTTGCGCATTGCCCGGCGTACGACAGAACCCAAAGCGTCCATCAGCTCGCGCCCCGAGAGGTCGCGGCCGTCCACCCGCAGCGTCGCGGGCGTGCCCGCCTTATCAACCGGAACGCAGGCGTGGAAGAGGAGCACCTCGTCGCGCGTCGTCCACATACCTCCGCGGCGCACGATCCAGTCCATGTGCTGCCTCAGCCGCATCGACCGCGTGAACGACTCCTTGAGCCGATCGACGCACGCCTGTTCCTCGGGCGAGTACGCGTACGGATCCTGCGGATCGATGGTGGGGAAGCTCTGGTCCTGAAGCGGGTAAACCTTTCCGTCGATCTCGACGGTGACCGCCCGCCCCTCCTCGAACTTGATTCTGTGCAGGAGTCGCCGGTGGTCCAGGTTCCACTCGGGGTGGCGCTCGATCGCTCGTCCCTCGCTCTTGAGTTGCATGATCGTGATGGCCTTTTGCATCCTGGCGACCGTGACTGTGTCGCGGAATCCCTCGCCCTTGGGGATGAACTTCTCGGCGGGGTCGTCGGCGTAGACCTCGCGGACGAGCTTTTCGATGGGGGCCATGATGACGCCGTAGCCCTCTTCGAGCTGCGAGAGACGCCGATACCGGAGGCTGAACCGCAGCGTGGTGAGCATGCACGCCTCGTGCCCCAGGCTCGCCCCGATCCAGAGCATGTCGTGGTTGCCCCAAAGGACATTGCACTCGGGCTGGCGCATGAGCGTCTCGATGACCCGGTCGATCCGAGGGCCACGGTCGCCCAAGTCTCCGATCACCAGCAGCTCATCGCACGTCAGATTTCGAATGAGCCGTGCCGCCGCCCGCACCGCGCCCCAGTCGCGGTCGTACCGGGCCAGCTCGGCGAGCATCTCCTTGATGTACACGGGGCGCTCGGCCGTCCCAAGCTCGATGAAGAGCTCGCGGTACGCCCTGGGGATGAGGCGCTCGAAGTGCTCGCGGCGGTGGAGCCGGCGCAGGTGGCGAACCACTTCGAACTGGATCGAGAGCGTCTGATAGACCCACTCGGGCCGGCGCCCACTTGCCACGATTTCGCGCGAGTACAAGTTCAGCGCCTCGCGCGGGTAGTACAGCACCGCGAGAAACCTCGCCCGCTCGCTCGCGTCGAGCTTGCCGCCGGCGATCGAGTCGACGAGCTGGCGCAGCGCCCCCGACGCGTTGTTGATCACGTGGCGAAGCTTTGCATCCTCGCCGTGGATGTCCGAGACGACGTGCACGAGCCCCTTGGGGAGGCTGAGCGTGGCCCGAAGGGCCGCCGCCTCCGTGATCGCCGCTTCCGCCGTGTGATACCGACTGGCCAATGCCTGAAGATGTGCGAGCCGGTCGGGCGAGATCGTGTGGGACATCCGTACCTCCAAAGCGTGTCTCGATGATACCAACGCCGCCCCGCGGGCCTCGATGTCGAGGATCGACTATTCTCCGCCACCACGAGGAGCCGCCGCATGATCCGCTCACTGCTCACCGCCCTGTCGATCCTTTCCACTGCCGCGATCGCCCAGCCGCCCGCCCCCACCCCCGCCGACTGGAAGCCCGTGCCCGGGCACATCATGACCCGCTGGGCCAAGGACGTGGACCCCAAAGCCCCTTGGCCCGAGTATCCGCGCCCGACGATGGTCCGCGAGAAGTGGCAGAACCTCAACGGGCTGTGGAACTACGCGATTGCGACCGCGAACGACCCACCCGCATGGCAGGGCAAGATCCTGGTCCCCTTCCCGATCGAGTCGGCGCTCTCGGGCGTTGGCAAGAGCCTCAGCGCCGAGCAGACGCTTTGGTACACACGAAACTTCACGGTGCCCGCCGACTGGCGCACGGACGGCCAGCGCGTGCTGCTCCACTTCGGAGCAGTCGACTGGCACGCCAAGATCGCTGTCAACGGCAAACCCGTCGGCCAGCACAAGGGCGGGTACGACCCGTTCAACTTCGACATTACCGACGCCCTCCAGGAGGGCGAGAACCAGATGACGGTGGAAGTGCGGGACCCCACCGACGCGGGGGGCCAACCCCGTGGCAAGCAGTGGGCCGAGCCGCACGGCATCTGGTACACGCCGACCTCGGGCATCTGGCAGACGGTGTGGATGGAGCCGGTGTCCGCTACTCAAATTGTCAGTGTCCGCGCGATTGGACATTCTTCCGGGGACGTGGAGGTCCGCGTGTCAATGGCGGGGCGGCTGGAGAACGTGAGTGTGTTGGTCGAACTTGAACTTGAGGACAAGTCACTTGCGTCATTCACGGTTGGTCCGACAAAGAAGTCTGATCAGGACGAATTCGTTGCTCGGTTTGGGGTTGCCGCACACCTGAGGACATTGTGGACACCCGAAACTCCGAGGTTGTACCGGCTTAGGGTGGTATCCAAACGTGGCAATCAAGATACGGATCAAGTACGCGGGCACTTGGCATTTCGCGATGTCAGCCTCGCCAAGGACGCCTCGGGCATCCATCGCCTCATGCTCAACGGCAAGCCGACGTTCATGTTCGGCCCGCTCGACCAGGGATTCTGGCCCGACGGCCTGTACACCCCGCCCACCGAGGCCGCCATGCAGTTCGACATCGACGCCGCCAAGAAGATGGGGTGCAACATGCTCCGCAAGCACGTGAAGGTCGAGTCCGAACGCTTCTACTACTTGTGCGACAAGCTGGGAATCATGGTCTGGCAGGACATTCCCAGCCCGTTTTTCAACAATGGCAAGGGCAAGCCCGGCGATGACAACCTTCGGCAGCCGCCACAGAGCGACGAATGGAAGCAAAACTTCCTGGCCGAAACCCAGCACATCGTGGACGCCAACATGAGCCACCCGTCGATCGTGATGTGGGTGCCTTGGAACGAGGGCTGGGGCCAGAACGATCTCGCGTGGTCCAAGAGCGTTGTCGACATGGTGCAGCGGTGGGATCCCTCTCGTCTGGTCAACTGCGCCAGCGGCTGGACCGACACCGGCAACGGCCACGTCATCGACATCCACGCGTACCCCTCGCCCGCCACCGCCCCGCTTCAGAAAGACCGGGCCGTCGTCCTGGGCGAGTACGGCGGCCTGGGCCTCCCGCTCGAGGGGCACACCTGGGCCGCCAAGAACAACTGGGGATATGTCAGCTTCAAGACCAAGGACGAACTCACCGACAGGTACATCGACCTCCTGAAGCAGATTCCGCCCCTGATCGGCGAGGGCCTTTGCGCCGCCGTCTACACACAGACCACGGATGTCGAGATCGAGACGAACGGCTGGCTCACGTACGACCGCGAGGTCTGGAAGATCGACCCGGCCAAGGTCGCCGCCGCCACCAAGGCCCTGTACGAGCCGCCCCCGGTGACGAAGGTCATCGTGACGCGCGCGGGTCAAGCGGGCGGGGCTGGCGACTGGCGATATGTGACTGACGCGCCAGAGCAGGATAAGCCGACGTGGATGCTCCCCGCGTACGACGATTCGAAGTGGACGCTCGGCAAGGGCGGCTTTGGAACAACCATCACGCCCGGCGCGATCGTCGGCACCGAGTGGAAGTCCGCCGACATCTACATCCGCCGATCGTTCACGCTCTCTGAGGTGCCCGCGAGACCTGTGCTCTCGATTCACCACGACGAGGACGCCGAGGTGTACATCAACGGCCAATTGGCAGCAACACTCAAGGGCTATTCATCGAGCTACCAGATGGTGGCGCTGGACGACAAGGCCGCCGGGCTGCTCAAGGCGGGCAAAAACACCATCGCGATCCACTGCCACCAGACGACGGGCGGGCAGTACATCGATTGCGGGTTGATTGAGCTTGTGCCGCCGAAGTGACGTCAGCGGTGGTGCCGCTCCTTGGTGGCACCGCTCTCCAGAGCGGAGCGTCCTGCGTGTCGAGGAACCATCCCCCCGGAGATGCGGCTTCCTTGAGGAGCGGTTGCGATGCCGATCTGAGCGCCTCGGGTGTCCGGAAGCACCGCTCTGGAGAGCGGTGCCACCACAAAACTCAATTCGTCTGAACATCCTCGGCGACAATCTGGGACGCGAGCATGAACTTGCCGCCCACGATCGCGATCCCATCGGGCTGACCGGCTTCGCGGAGCGAGCTGAGCAGCTGATCGTCGGAGAGCACGCGGATGAGGTGCGGCCCGTCGTTGGTGATGATGCGGGCCTGCGAGGGCTCGCCGCCCACAAGACGGATAAAGGGAGCGCCATCGTTTGCGACTTGGGGCAGCTCGTTGTGTGACGCCGGAGTATCGACGCCCCGAGTATCGAAGCCCGGAGTACGAAGCCCAAGAACCACTGCGATCGCGACAGCCCCAAGAGCCACGCAAGCCCGCAGCACCATCCGCCGGGCGCGACGCTTCCCCCGCGTCTGCTGAAGCGCACCCAGGATCTCCTCGCGCCGCTGCCGCCCCGCGGGCGACAACAGTTCGGGCACAGCATCAAACTCAAGCGTGTGATCGTTCATGGCACAAATCCTCCCGCAACCGACCGCAGGGCGGCCACCAATCTCCGAAGCCGCCCGTTCACGCCACCCGTCGTCGTCCCTCTCGCTCGTGCGACCTCATCGAGCGTCTGCTCGACGCCAAATCGCAGACGCACGAGCTCCTGGTCTGAGTCGCCAAGCTCTCTGAGGCGCTCGGCGATCCAGGCGAGTTGCTCGGCGGCCTGGGCCGCCTTGTCGGGCGAGCTCGCTCGCATCCCTTCGCCTCCGGCTCGCCTGTCACGCCCGCTCGCCCGTGCTTCGCGGCGGAGTCGATCCACCGCCGTCGACAGGACGCACCGGCGAAGCCACGCCGCCAGCTCTCCCTCGGTCTCGATGACGATGGGAGAGCGGATGACCCGCAGAAACGCGTCCTGAGCCGCGTCGAGGCAGAAGGCCTCATCGCGGCCCGTCGCCTTGGCGACCAAGGCGACGACGCGGTCGAACCACGCTCGGTAGAGCGCCTCCAGCGCCGCCGCGTCCCCACGCACGAGCCCCGTGGTGAGCTCTCGCGTCGTGGCGAAGCGGGCGTGGGGGCGGGCATGATCGCTGGCCTGCTCGTGGAGCGGCAAGGTCCGGCCTTTCATGGCGGAGGACGGCGTCATCGAGGGTATCTTACTTCGCCTGTTCCTTGGCGGCGAGCTTGGCCTGCAAGGCCGCGTTCTGGTCGAGCAACTCGCGATAGCGCTGCTCGAGCGTTCTGAACTGGCTCTTCATCTCCGCGACCTCGGCTTGAGACCGGATCTCGATGTTCTTGCGATCGGCCGAGGCGATCGACCGCTCCTGCTCAAGCTGGTGCTTGAGCGAGTCGGCCACACTCTGCATCCCAACCGCCGTGGCCTTGGCCTCCTGCTCGGCCCGTGCGAGTTCCGTCGCCTGCTTGGTGAGCATCTCGAGCTTCGAGAGCATCTCGGGCGGGTTGCTCGCTCCCAGGGTCGTTCGTGCCTTGAGCACCGCGGCAAGCCACGGGGCGCTCTCGGCCTCGTTGGACCTGCTCTTGAACGCGATGAGCACCTGCCTGACAAGCTCAATGTGCTCGGGGGTCCCGTTGACAAACAAGAGCCCCGACTCCTTGTGATAGCTGACCTCCGCGGGCTGCGCCCCCTTGCTCTGCGAGACGCGCAGTCCCGCCTCGATCGCCGCGAGGGCTACATCGGGCTTGACGGTTCCCCCCTCGCCCGTCGGGAGTGCGATCACATCCACGCTGCGCGGGAGCCGCCCCGGATCGCCCCCGGAGAACTGCGATCCGCGGCGCTCTCCGTCCACTCCGAACGCGTTGGGAACCACCCCACCGCCGGTGAGCCCCTCCATCGGCCTGATCCGCCAGCTGTACGCCCCCTGCCCACTGGCCGTCTGGATCGCCGCGATCGCGGCATCCACGGGCACCTCCTTGAGCTGGACCCCCGCCAGCACCGCCCCGCCCACCGAGGGCGACACGACCACGTTGATCGGCGTCTTGGTCGCGCGTTTCACGTGCTCCACATACTCCGTCACCGTCCCGCCCGGAAAGTCGATCGTCACCAGCGTCGGCGGCACCGCATTGGCCTTCGCGGCCGCAGCCTGAGCGGCTCGTGACGCCGCGGCACGGGATGCCTCGACCTGCGCAGCGGCGCCCCGTTCGAGCTCCTGTTGAACGGCGCGGTCGGGCGGCACAATCGGCACCTTGGCGGCATCCTGCCCGAAAGCAACCCCGGCGAGCGAGGCGAGCGTGAGTGCGGTGACGGCAACGGTCCTGTTCATCGGCGATTCTCCGTAGGTGCGAGGCAAGGCCTCGACCAGGTAGAACGTCGCAAGACGCCGGATGTGGCGCGACAGTCGCAAAATTTGTTTGGCTTGGATTCCAGGATCCCGCTCGCTGACGCTCGGGGCTCGTTGGGGTGGTTCCGCTCTGGAGAGCGGCGCCACCAAGGAGCCCCGCCCTACGCAATCACCTGGATCGGAGGCTCCAGGGGCAGTCGCCGGGCGTACTCCATAAACGTGTGGTAGTTCGCCTTCATCTCCGTCAGGCTGTCGCCGCCAAACTTGTCGGTGAAGCATCGGGCGACCTCGAAGGCCACGACGTTTTCCATCACGACGCTGGCCGCACTGACCGCGCACACGTCGCTGCGCTCGTAGGTGCTCCGCTCGGGCTGCTTGGTGTTGAGGTCGACGCTGGGCATCCCCTGCAGCAAGGTCGCGATGGGCTTCATCGTGCCGCGGACTACCACCGGCTGGCCGTTGGTCATGCCCCCCTCGGTCCCCCCCGCGTTGTTGGTGTCGCGGACGAACCCCAGGCTGGGTGTCTCCTTCTTCGACGCGTCGTAGCGAATCGGGTCGTGGACCTTCGACCCCATCAGCCCCGCGCACGCGACTCCCATCCCCATCTCGACCGCCTTGAACGCCTGGATCCCCATCACCGCGTATGCGATCCTGGCATCGAGCTTGGTCGACCAATCCATGCAGCTTCCGATCCCCGGCGGGCAGCCAAAGACGTGCGCCTCGACCTGGCCCCCCACCGTGTCCTGATCGATCTTGGCCTGGCGGATGATCTCGCACTGGCGCTGCGTCACCGCGGCATCGGGGCAATACGTTTCACTGGCGTCCCGGGCCGCCAGCATCGCACGCCAGCTCTCCTGCGTCACCGCGACGTCGGTCCTCGCGTCGAGAATCGACCGCACAAACCCGAACGCCTCGATCCCAAAGACCTTGAGCAGACACCTCGCCACCGCCCCCGCCGCCACGCGGCTGGCGGTCTCGCGGGCACTCGCCCGCTCGAGCGTCTCGCGGCAATCGGTCGTAAGCCACTTGATGCTCCCCGCCAGGTCCGCGTGCCCGGGCCTCGGACGATAAACAGGGGGCGTCTTGGCCAAGTCGTCCATCCGAGAGTCGTTGTTGGAGATCTGCATGACCAGGGGCGCGCCGATGGTCTTGCCGCGCCTCACACCCGTCAGCGCTGTGGCCGTGTCCTGCTCGATCCGCTGACGCCCGCCCCGCCCATACCCCCCCTGCCGCCGTCGCAGTTCGGCGTTGATGAAGTCCATGTCCAGCGGCAACCCCGCGGGCACCCCCGTGATCAGCACGATCAGAGCGGCCCCATGCGATTCACCGGCGGTCTGGTAGGAGATCATGGCCATGCCCGAGGGTATCACCGCCCCTCACTGGACGACCTTGGGCCTCGACCACTGATAGACGCCCAGAATGTTCGAGAAGTCGTCGGTCCACAGCGGCGTTCCGTTGGGCACTTTCGCTCCGGTGACGCCCACGCGGATCCAGTACTTCTTGTCACCATCGATGACGGGCACGAACGCGGGCGATCGCGAGAGCAGCATCCACGTGGACTCGCTCATGAATTCCTTCTCGTCCAGGTCGGGCGTCACACCGCGTTCGGAGTTGGGGTCGGTCGTCACAAAGTCGTCACGAACCCAGCAATAGGCCCCCACCTCGTCGGCGATGCGTGCCACGACCGGCCCGAGCTGAAAGTGCCGGTTCGAGATGTGCAGCGCCAGAGCGCCGTCGGGCCTGATCTTGCTGAAGTACAGCTCCACCGCTTCCTTGGTGATCAGATGTACCGGAATCGAATCGGAACTGAACGCGTCGAGGAAGATCAGCCCGTACCCGTCGCCCTTGTCCGCATCCGCCGCCTCCACGAGCTTGAGCCGTCCGTCACCGACGATGATGTTGACCTTCGCCCCTCGCTCCCTTGCGCTCGTCACGTACGTGAAATACTCCGGATCGCTCGCGATCTCCACGATCTCCTCGTCGATCTCGTACATATCAACGCGCTGTCCCCCGCGGCAGTACGCCAGGATGCTGCCGGTCCCCATGCCGACCACCGCGATGCGCCCCAGAGGCCCCTGCCTATACCTCTGCGCCATCGCCAGCTCACCCAGCCCCGGCGCGCTCGCCAGCGACACCGCTCCGGACAACGGAAGCCCAAGCCCCATCGCGTCGGCCACCAGCCCCGACTGGGCCGAGACGGCGATCTCGATCGCCCCCGCGCTCGCGATCTCCCCGTACGCCGGATGCTGCTCAAAGCTCCTGAAGATCTCTCCCACCGGCCCGCGCCGGTGGTAGTACGTGCGGGGCTCGAGCGACGCGTCGGACACAAAGAGTGTCCCGTCGGCCCGCTTGCTCAGCTGCGCCCCGTGCAGCTGCAACCCGTGCACAGTTGTGCCGTGCATCAGCGTCACCACCGTCGGCGGCGTGCGATCCGTCTCCTGGATCGTTCGGGCCTCCTGGGCGTACACGTGCGACACCCCGAAGAAACTCCGCCGGATCGTGAGCGTGTAGTCCCCGTACGCCCGGCGCGTCAGGCTCTGCCCCACCACCGTCACCGCCACGAGGGTCGTGGCGTACAGGATCGGCCTGGGAACCAAGAGGAGCACAAGCGCCGCAAACCCCAGCCCCGTGAGCGACCGGGCGCTCTGCGCGATGATCGCGTCGCTTCCCAGCCAGGTCGCCACGTGCTGTCCGCCGAAAATCAACCACACGCCCAGCGCCGCGAGCACCGCCATCCAGAAGTACCCGCGAAGCCCGCGTGTGTGACGCGCCGCAAAGGCCCGGGCCACCTGCAAAGGCGACACCACGCGGGCCGCCAGCGACACGCTGCCCATCGGCCTCAGGGCGCACGCCGCCGCGATCGCGATGGGATACTCCACGATCAGCACGAAGAGCTTGGGAGCCACCAGAGCGTTGAAGATACCGCCCAGCACGCCCCCGACAGCGATCAGCAGGAAGTACTCCGTCAACTTCGACGCCGGCGGCCTGTCGTCGGCCAGTCGCCTGTGGCACATCAAAGCCGCCAGGAAGAAGCTCACCACGTGGACCATCAGCACCAGCTCGAACGGCTTGTTCCGCCCCGTCATCACGATGAAGCAGTCCCCAAGGGCCAGCGCCCCCACGATCCAACCCAGCACGCCCGAGCTCAGCCTGATCCGCGGCGAGAAAGCAAGCGTGAACGTCAGCAGGTACAGAAACAGCGGGATCACCCACAGAAGCGGCACCGCGGCAAGATCCGTCGAGATGTGCTGCGTCACGCCGCTCATCAGGCTCGAGGGCACCGCCGCCAGAGCGATCCACAAGAGGCGCCGTCGCCACGCGATGGGCGGCGTCGTCTCCCCGGCAGTCTCGACGTTCGGCGTCGCCGCCGCCGCGCCCTTGGCCGTCACCACCCCGCACGCGATGAGGAGAAGCACGAGCAGGCCATACGCCTGCGCCCACCCGATCACCTGCTCCCCGAGGCGAAACTCATGCTCGATGACCAGCGGATATCCCAGGAGCCCCACCGCGCTGCCGATGTTGCTGGCCGCGTAGAGGAAGTACGGATCCTTTGCCCTCGCGTGACCCGTCCTGCTGAACCAACTCTGCACCAGGGGTCCCGTCGTGCTCACCACAAAGAAGGGCAGCCCCAACGTCATCCCCAGGAGCCCAATCATCCACAGCGACAGCCTGGTCGACTCGCTGGGCGGACTCCACCCCTCGGGCAGCACCATCGGCAGCATGGCGAACGCCACCACCGCGACCAGCGCGTGCACCACCGCTTGCGCCTTGATCTTGAGCTTGGTCAAGAGGTGCGAGTACAGGTAGCCAAGCAGCAACGCCGCCTGAAAGAAGACCATGCATGTGTTCCACACCGCCGGGCTCCCGCCCGCGAGCGGCAGGACCATCTTGCCCGCCATCGGCTGCACCTGGAAGAGCAACGCCGCCGAAATGAAGATCGTGATCGCGAACAGTGGGAGCATGCGGCGTTCCTGTGCCCGGAGTGACTGTTCCGGGCCCGCAGTCTACGTGTTCGCGGGCTTGGTCGCCGAGCGATACCGGGAGTGGCACCTTGGGCATGGCTCGCCCGGGGGCAGCTTGACCGCCTCGCCGCAGCACGCGCACCACCCGCTCAGCCCCAGATTGCGAGACAGGAGCGTCTGCAGCGTCCCAACGCTCGACACATAGACCCCGCACTCGGGGCACGTCTGCGACGTGTTGCCCGCCAGGTCGTACCCGCACTCCTTGCAAGGGATCGCCTCAGTCTTGGGCGCCGTGTCTCCGGCCCGCGCCGCCCGCCGAAGCCCGCACCGCGAGCAGGCCTCGCCCGGCATGCCCGCAAGCTCCATCCCGCACCCCGGGCACGCCTCTCGACGGCCCCGCAACGTCGGGCTCACGCTCAGACCGACGCAGCCGAACAGCCCCACGACCACCGTGACCGCGATCGACATCCTGGCGATATCGCCAATCGACAACCGATCGAAGAGAACCCACACCACAAGCCCAGTGGCAAAGCCGACACCGACTGCCGCAAGTGCGAGCGCCGCCACTCTGATCAGGGCCACGCGGTTCATCGGGCTTATTCTATGCCCGTGACCACACCCGCCCAGGCAAGCAAACACTTCAGTTCCCTCCGGCGTTTCGACGCCGTCGTCTGCGACATCGACGGGTGTCTTGGTCCTGAAACCCACGCCCCGATGGACGCCCGGGCGCTGGCCCGCATCGCCGCCCAAAACCTCCGGGCCGCCACCGCCCGCGACGTTCCCACCGTCACCCTGTGCTCGGGACGCCCCCAGCCGTTTGCCGAGGCGATCTCCCGCATCATGGCCAATTCGACGCTCCCGGTCATCTGCGAGATGGGCGTGTGGCTCTACGACCCGTCGGTGGGCACCTACACGCGTGACCCCGCGATCACCGGGGCCCACCTGCTGGCCGTCGCCGCCGCCACGGCGTGGATCGAGGAGCACCTGATCCCCACCGGCGTGGTGATCCAGCCGGGCAAGGTGGCCTCGATCAGCATCTGGCATCCCGACCTCAACCATCTCATGAGCCTCAAGCCACGCCTGGTCGAGCAGTGCGCGAGCCATGACTGGCCGTTTCGAATCTCCAGCTCGGTCAATTGGGTCAACCTGGACCTCTCGATCGTCAGCAAGGCCACGGGCATCGAGCGGTTCATTCGCACGACGGGGATCCCGGCCTCACGGATCGCGGGCATTGGCGACACCATCGGCGACCTGGCGATCGCCCGCAGCGTCGGCTACTTCGCGACGCCCTCCAATGTCGAGGACGAACTACGCCCCCACGCCGCGTACGTCTCGCCCCACGCGGAGATCGAGGGAGTTCTGGACATCTTGCGCCAGCTGTCGTGACAGAGCCGCGAGCGTGAGCGAGCGCCGAGGCTCCGACGATTCCGCTCACTCCGATGGCACTCGCTGACGCTCGTGGCTCTGCCGAGCCGCGTTCACGCGTGCTCGAATCCCATGGCGCTCGCGTCGATGACCCGCCCGTCGACGCCCTTGACAAAGCAGCCGCTCCCCGGAGTCGCCACGCCGATGCGCGTCACCCGCGCGGCGGTTCCCGGGATCTCCTCGGGCACGCTCGCGCCCGGATCGCTTGTGAAAAGCAACTCGTAGTCCTCGCCGTCGCGGATCGCCTGCAACCAGTTGCCGCCGACCCCCTCCACGGCGGGCGAGAGCGGGATCGCGCCCCCGTCGATATCGATCCGCACGCCCGATGCCGCGGCCAGGCGTCCCGCGTCCATGCCCAGGCCGTCGGAGACGTCCATCATCGCGTGCAGACGCTCCCCGAGGTTCTCCGCCAGCCAGGCCGCCTCCGCGAGACGTGGCTCGAAGGTCAGATGGCGACCCCCGCCCGAGCCGGCGTCAAACGACCCGCCGATCTCGCCGGTGACGAACACGAGATCGCCCACGCGAGCGCCGCTCCGCAGCACGGGCCCACGCGTCCTGTGCGCCTCGCCCAGCACTGTGATCGAAAGGCCCAGCCGACCGCCCTCTTGCGCCCGGGCAACGCGGGCGATATCGCCGCCCACGAGCGGGCACCCCCAGTGGCGAGCCCATCGTGCGGCGGCGTCGAAGAGCGCGTCGGCGTGCGGATATCCGGCCGGAATCATCGCGGCCGCCAAGCTCGCAACCGGCCGCCCCGCCATGGCGGCGATGTCCGAAACCGCCCTCGCGATCGCCTTTCTGGCGATCAGATCGATAGGCGTCTCGGGCGTGAAGTGGCGCCCCTCGATGAGCTGGTCGACCTTGAGCAAGAGCTGGCCCGTCGCGTTGACGACCGCGCAGTCATCGCCGGGCCCGACCACCACACGTGGAAACGCTGTCGAGAGTCCCTTGGATCGCTCAAAGATGTGTCGCAGCAGCTCGTTCTCGCGCACACTTCCCCCATTTCAAGTCGCTTCACGCGATCCCGCTCTCTCGCATCCACGCCCACTGGCGGCGCACGCCCTCCTCGAATCCCGTGGTCACTTTGTAACCGAGTTCCGCGGCCGATCGAGCGGGATCGGCGAACGTGCGCTCGACATCGCCGGGCTGCATCGGGCCGCGCTCAACCCTGGGCTCCATGCCCACAACCCGGCCGATGATCGCGATCATTTCCAGAAGCGAGACCGGGGAGCTTCCGCCCAGGTTCCACACGCGGTACCCGTGGTGATCGATGCGGTCGTAGGCCGCCACCACACCCGTGACGATGTCGTCGATGTACGTGTAATCGCGGCTGGTCGTGCCGTCGCCGAACATCCGGATCGCCTCGCCCCGTGCGACGCGCCCCAGGAACGCGTGGATCGCAAGGTCGGGGCGTTGCCTGGGCCCAAAGACGGTGAAGAACCGGAGCATCGCCACGGGCGTTCGCGTCAGCTTCCAGTGCGTGTAACCCATGAGCTCGCACGCCCGCTTGGTCGCCGCGTACGGGCTGATCGGTTCGCTCACATCGTCGGTCTCAGCAAAGGGCACCTTGGGCGAGTTGCCGTAGACCGAGCTCGACGACGCCACGACAATCCGCGCGCACCCCGCCCGCCTGGCCGCGTCCAGAAGCACCGACGTTCCCATGACGTTCGCACGGCTGTACCCCACGGGGTCCTCGATGCTGGGCCGCACCCCCGCCTTGGCCGCCAAGTGGATCACACCCTCGGGCTTTACGCGATCGAACAGCTCCCGCATTGCCGGGGCGTCGGCGATGTCGCCGCGCACGAACGTCCACATGCCCGCGGGCGCACTGCGGTCGACCTGCGACAGGTTGTTCGCCTTGACCTCGGGCGAGTAAAAGGGATCGAAATTGTCGACGCCAACCACGGGCCGCCCGGCCGCGATGAGCCGCTGTGCCGTCCATGACCCGATGAACCCCGCCGCACCCGTCAACAGAATCGGTTGAGCCATGGTCAACAATCCTCCGGACCGTCAACCAACTGTACCAGCCGAGTCAGGCTCGGTGCCCCAAAGGCCTCAAGTGCGAACAAAGACCGAATGTCATGGATGCAAAAACGAAGCAGGGCACCATCGCTAAACGGTGCCCCGCTGGAGGAGAGAGAGATCAAGGTTGAGATACGGAGTTATCGACCCCATAGTTCCGCGCAATCAGACAATTTCCGAATTTTCTACTTGACAGGGCCGGAATGGGGAGGACACCCCTCCAGCCTGCCCACCCAAAGGGGCCAAACGCGCAAAAAACGACCCCCGGTCGCAACGGGGGTCGTCTGATCTCACCACCGCCTCAGACTGCCGGTTCGCGCCGGCAGGGGTCGTTTGGGCGTGGTCACACAACTACTTCGGAGCCGCGGGCACGTTGACGTCCGACGGGCTTGGGGCGGGCTTGTCGGAGCCGCCCGTTTCGCCGTTACGACGGCCTTCCTTCGTCGACTTGATCACCTTCTCGCCGCTCTTGCTCTGCTCGATGTACCGCTTGATCGCCGCAGCACGGTCTTCGGGCGACATGTTCTTGAGACGTTCACGCAGACGCTCGGGCACCTTGGGATCGTTCATGATCTCTTCGGGCGTCTTGCCCTCGAGCGACAGGGCGGGAGCCGCTCCGTCCTTGGCCTTCTCTGGGGACTTGCTCTGCTCCATGTACCGCTTGATCGCGGCCGCACGATCTTCGGGTGACATGTTCTTGAGGCGCTCACGCAGACGCTCGGGCACCTTGGGGTCGTTCATGATCTCTTCGGGGGTCTTGTTCACCATCGGCCCGTCGAGCGTCAACCCGTCCTTGACCTTCTTCTCACCCTTGGCATTCGCCGCAGCGCGCTTGGTCATCTCTTCCTTGGCCCGAGCGAGCTGCGCCTGCACCGCCGACTTCTGCGCCTCGCTGAGCACCGCGAACGCCTTCACCTGCGCGTCCTCGGGCTTGGGACGCTGGGCGTAGATCTCCATGAGACGTGCGCGGGCCTTCGCCGCGGCCTCGGAGTCGACCTTCTTGGGCTCGGGCATCATCTCGTCCTTGGCGTCCTTGGCCGCGTCTTTCGCGCCCTTGCCCTTGAACTCGCTCTTGCTCGCCTTCAAGTCGCGACCGCCCTCGCGGATCGCGCCCTCAAACTTCGCCCGGTCCTCGGGAGAGAGCTGCGCTCGCAGCGTCTCGGTCTCCTCGCGATTCTTTTCCATAAACTCGCGCATCGCCGTCTGGTGACCTTCGAAAGCCGCCTTCACCTGCTGATCCTGCTCCTGGGTCAGCTTGAGCTCGCCGGCCTTCTCGCCGCGAATGACCTCAAACGCTCTCATCATCATCGGCAGCGGCGGGGCCATCTCGCCCCGCTTGGCGTTCGCCCCCTTCTCGCCAAACGTCCTCTTCTGCCCGGGAAGACTGTTGTCCTTCACCTGGGGTCCCTTGAGCACCGGCTCGGCGGGCTTGGCTTCCTGCGCCATCGCAGTTCCCGCACACACCACCAGAGCGACCGCACACCCACAGCGTTTCATGAGATTCATGCCTTCAACTCCTTGCTTTCCGCCCACCAATGGGCCCAATCCCGACGCAAAAACCCCCGACGACACCCACATTCTCAACGCATCGTCCCCCGGGCTATTGCCGGCGAACAATCAGGTATCGGCCCGCCCAAACCCTTTCTCCTGCCCGACCCCCAAGCCCGCTCTCATGCCAACGAACAAAGCCCAAATCATCGACCTTCTCCGGACCATCGAGAACCCCGCCCTGGCCGGTGATCTTGTCACCTCGGGCGCGCTCCAATGGGTCGCCTGGTGCGACACCTACGGCAGCATCAAGCTCCGACTCCCAGAAGGCGTCGCCACGCCCACCCTTGACTCGCTCGCCCATTCAGTGCACTCCGCGATCACCGCGGCCTGCGCCCACGAGGGAGGCAAACTCGACTCACTCATCGTCGAGTTCGTCGATCACGCCGGTGTCGCCGCCCACACCGCCAAGTTCGGCTCGTTCACCGGCGGCACGGGCAAGGTCACACCGCTCGCCGCTCCGGCGGCACCACCTGCCGACGCCGGTCATCGTCCCATCGGAGGGCTCGCCCCACCGCCGGCTCGTCCCGCCGCTCAACAGCCCACGCCCCAAGGCTCCGCGCCCTCGCTCCCAGGCGTCCGGCGTGCCATCGCCGTCGGCGCGGGCAAAGGCGGCGTCGGCAAGAGCACCATCGCCCTCAACCTCGCCGTCGGCCTTGCTCGCAAGGGGCACAGCGTCGGCCTGCTCGACGGCGATATCTATGGCCCCTCCATGCCCACCATGCTCGCTCTCGCCCCTCTGGAACAATCGGTCCTCCTGGGCCGTCTCCAGCCCTTCCTTGTCCACGGCATCAAGGCGATCACCATCGGCAAGCTCGTCGACGCCGAACGCCCGCTCATCTGGCGTGGCCCCATGGCCCACGGCGCCTTCAAGCAGCTCCTGGAACAAACCCAGTGGGGCGAGCTCGACTACCTCATCATCGATCTGCCACCCGGCACCGGCGACGTCTCGCTCACCATGGCGCAGCAGCTTCAACTCACCGGCGCGGTGGTTGTCTGCACACCCCAGCGCGTGGCCCAGGATGACGCGGTGCGCGCCGCCCGCATGTTCCAGCAGCTGGGCATCGACGTCCTGGGCGTCGTGGAGAACATGTCGAGCTTCGTCGGCGACGACGGCAAGGAGTACGACCTCTTCGGCAAGGGCGGCGCGGAGACGATGGCCCAGCGCCTGGGCCTGCCGTTCCTTGGGGCCGTGCCGATCACCATGTCGCTCCGCGTCAACTCCGACAACGGGGACCCAACCGCAAACTTCACGGCGACTGACGCACCCGGTAAACGTCTCGCCACCGCTCTCGAATCGCTCGTCTCGGCGTTTGAGTCGCAGGTCGCGCTTGCGAGCCTCAGGCAGGGCCAGACCAGGCCAGTGCTGACGATCAGTTGATTGGAACTTGCTAGACTGCGGCCATGCCAATCTCCATCACCGCCGCCCGAACGCCACTTCGCTTTTTGCTCGTCGTTGTCACCGCCATGGCCTTGCAGGCCTGCACGTCGACTCCGAGCCCCACCCAACCCCCGACGGCCGACTTCGTCTTCGTCACTCTGAAGACCGGCCCCAAGAGCGCGTCGCAGACGCCCGAGCAGAGCCAGCGGATCTTTCAGGGTCACATGGCCAACATGCACCGCCTCGCAGAACTCGGCAGACTGGTAGTCGCGGGCCCATTCGACAAGCCGCACGATAAGTCCTGGCGCGGCATCTTTGTCATCGATGTTCCCACCGTCGACCTCGCCCGCGCCCTGGTCGCGACCGACCCCGGCGTCATGGCGGAAGTCTTCACCCCCGAGTTCGTGCCCATGCACGCCTCACCGACCCTTCGTCAGACGCTCGAACTCGAGCGCCTCCAGAACGCTGCCGCCGCGGCCAGCAACGTCAAGCCCGACCCTTCTCTGCCCCCGCCCAACATACGCGGGTACGTGATGGTCACGGCCAATGACGCCGCCAAGGCCCGGAAGGCGATCGCAGCATCCACCTATAGCACCAAGGTCGTCTGGTGTGGCACCTTTGACGCACCTCGCCGCGGCGCAGGGGTCATCATCCTCGACGCCGACAAGACCGCCGACGTCGAGGCCGCCCTTTCGAAACTCGATCCCGGCCCGTGCTCCATCGACGGCTGGTGGTCAACGACCTCCCTGGTGAAACTACCGGTTGAAGCCCGGCAGTAGTCCTGTTTCCAAGCCGAGCTCGAAAGGCAGTTTCCCTTCGTTACCGGGCCCGGCTTGTGGTATGCTGGAGCGGCCCAATCGGGTCCCTCGCGTCCTCAATATGGAGCCCTGCCATGAATCGCCTCTCCCCTGCTCTCCTCGCCCTCACCGCGCCGTTCTGCCTCGTTGCGCCCTCCGTGTTCGCGCAGCCGCTCCCGACCGATCCCTCACTCGTCACCGGAGAGCTTGAGAACGGACTCCACTACGTCATCAAGAAGCACGCCGTCCCGCCGGGGCGCGCCGTCATCTGGATCCACATCCATTCGGGCTCGCTCAACGAGTCCGACAAGCAGCGGGGCCTGGCCCACTACCTCGAGCACATGGCCTTCAACGGCTCGGCCAACTTCGCCCCAGGCGCTCTCGTCCCCTTCTTCCAGTCCCTGGGCATGACCTTCGGGCGCGATCAGAACGCCTTCACCAACCTCGACCAGACCACCTACCAGCTCACTCTCCCCAACACCAAGCCCGAAACCCTCGCCAAAGGCCTGACCTTCTTCGCCGACGTCACTGGACGCTTGTCACTCTTCCCCAAGGAGATCGACGCCGAGCGCCAGATCATTCAGGAGGAACGCCGCCGCGGCCTCTCCGGGCGTGAGCGGACTCAGAACCACGTTCGCGAGCGCATCGCTCCGGGCTCGCTCTACGGCGAGCGCAACACCATCGGCAAGGAAGAGACGATCAACGCCGTGAAGGAGCAGGACTTCAAAGACTATTACGCCAAGTGGTACGCCGCCTCCAACGCCACGCTTATGGTCGTCGCCGACACCGACCCCGCAGAGGTTGTCAAGGCCATCAAGGCCACCTTCGCCGACTTGCCCAAGAAGCCCAAGCCCACGCCCCAGGACATCAAGGTCAAGGCCTACGACAAGAGCTTCGCCATCGTCGCCAGCGACCCCGAGGTCCGTGCCGAAGAAGTCCGCATCACGCACCTGGAACCCGGCCGCCCCACCGCCACCACCATCCCCGGCTACCGCGCCGACCTGGTCGGCGACCTGGGCACCATGGCCCTCAACCGTCGCCTTTCCGACAAGTCTTCCCGCGGCGGCACCAGCTACCAGAACGCCGGTGTCTCCCTGGGCAACGACCCTCGCTCGATCCGCTCCGCCGAGATGTGGGGCCGCTCCTCCCCGGGCAAGTGGAAGGAGACGCTCAACGAGATCTCTCTGGAGCTGCAGCGTGCCCGCGCGTTCGGCTTCACCGCCCGCGAGCTCGATGACGCCCGCAAGGAAATCATCTCCGGCGCCGAGCGCGCCGTGCAGACCGAAGCAACCGTCCCTTCCGCGGCCCTCATCGCCCGCATGAACAGCCGCGTGACCGATGGCGAGCCGATGATGTCGCCCGCCCAGCGCCTCGACCTCCTCAAGTCCATCCTGCCCTCGATCACCAAGGAAGAGGTCTCCGAGCGCTTCGCCAAGGAGTTCGACCCCAAGGCCGTCGCGTTCATCGCCACGCTCCCCTCGTCCGCCGACGTTCCCACCGAGGCGGCCCTGCTGGAGCTGGGCACCAAGGCCCTGGGCGTCAAGCCCACGCCCGAGACCGAGTCCGCGCACGCGACAACGCTCATGACCGAGCTGCCCAAGGCCGGCAAGACCACCGAGAGCACCACGCACGAGGCGACCAAGGTCTGGTCGGGCTGGCTCTCCAACAACATCCGCGTGCACTACCGCTTCATGGATGAACGCAAGAGCCAGGCCTCCATCCACATCGACCTCCTGGGCGGCGAGATGCTCGAGACCGCGGCCAACCGCGGCATCACCTCGGCCGCAACCCTCGCCTGGTCGCGTCCCTCCACCCAGCACCTCTCCACCAGCGACATCCGCGAGATTATGACCGGCAAGAAGGTCTCCGTCCGCGGCGGCGGCTTCGGCGGCGGTGGTGGCGGGCGCGGCGGTCGTGGAGGCGGCGGCGGAGGTGGCGGCGGCGGCCCCGAAGCCATCTCCCTCACCATCTCCGGCAGCCCCGACGAGCTCGAGCCTGGTTTCCAGCTCGCCCACCTTCTGCTCACCGAGCCCAGAATCGAACAGACCGCTTTCGATCAGTTCGTGTCCAACACCCGCGAGGGTCTCGAATCCGTCGTCAGGAATCCGCAGCAGTTCGGCGGGCGAATCGCCGGCGCCGCCATCTACCCCACCTCCGCCGCGGCCACCCAGCCGCTGACCCTTGAGCAGCTCGAGAAGCTCACCCTTCCCGCCGCCCAGGCGTACCTCGAGAAGCTGATCACCACCAGCCCCATCGAGGTCGTGATCATCGGCGACATCCCGCGTGAGACGATCCTGCCGCTCGTCGAGAAGTACCTGGGCTCGCTCAAGACCCGCGACCGCGTTGCTCCCTCGCTCTTTGCCGCTCAGCGCAAGCTCACCCGCCCCGCCGGACCGATCTCCATCGCCAAGAGCATCGAGACCAACACCGCCCAGGCGTACGTGTCCAACGGCTTCTACGGCGCCGACCAGTCCAACCGCGACGACTCCCGCGCTCTGGCCATGGCCGCCCGCATCCTCTCAAGCCGCATGGTGAAGGAAGTCCGCGAGGAGGCCCAGCTGGTCTACAGCATCGGTGCCAGCTCCAGGTCCGCCACCACCTACCCCGGCTTTGGCGTCTTTGGCGCCTCCGCCCCCACCGAGCCCGCCAAGGCCGTCGCCCTGGTCGCCAAGCTCAACGAGATGTACGACACCTTCGCCAAGAACGGCCCCACCGAGGAAGAACTCACCGTCGCCAAGAAGCAGATGGCCAACACCTTCGAGACCCAGCTCGAGGACCCTGCCTACTGGGCCGGACGTCTCCAGCGCATCACCTTCCGCGACAACAATCTCGACGAGATCGTCAAGGAGCCCGCGGCCTATCAGAGCGTGACGGCCGAGCAGATCAAGAAGACCTTCGCCAAGTACCACACCAAGGAAAACGCCATCACCGTCGTCGTGACTCCCACGCCTGCCCCCGCACCCGCGGGCAAGTAATGCACTGACGCCACACCTGCATCGCACCACTTTGGTACGTTTCCTCCGGAGCGGTGAACACTCTCGAAGGGACTATCGATGAAGTTTGCACGCATTCTCCTGGCCGCCATCGTCGGCGGCATCATCATGTTCATGTGGGGTTTTTGCGTCCACGAGCTCTTGCCCATCGGCAAGGCCGGGATCAAGAGCCTTCCCGCCGAGACAACCCTTCTGCCGGCCATGAAGGACGCGATCCACGAGCCGGGCTTCTACTTCTTCCCGGGCATGGAAGCCAAGCTCTCCGCGGACGAGTGGAAAGCCTATGTGGAGAAGTACAAGACCAGCCCCGCTGGAATCCTCATCTACAAGCCCGTCGGCGGCGAGAAGAACATGCCCAAGCTCCTCGGCTTTGAGCTCGGCTCGAATATCGCCGCCGCTTTCTTCGCCGCAACGCTCATCGCCGTCACCGGCGGAGCACGCCGCGGCATCCCGGTCGGGCTTTTCATGGGCCTCTTCGCCTGGCTCAGCATCGATGTCTCGTACTGGAACTGGTACAACTTCCCCACTCCGGTGCTCCTGTCCAGCCTCCTGGAGCAGACCGTCGGTTGGCTCGCCGCGGGCATTGCCATGAGCTTTATCGTCGGCAAACCCATACCCGTCCCAGCGCAGGCCTGAGCCCGCACAGAACGGTCACCCCATGCTCAGCGACCCGGCGCACGCCGATCAGGTGCGCCGATGATCGTTGGGCACGGTCGCGCCCAATGCCTTCTCAAAGCACAGGTGCTCGACGTGCCCGGCGTACTTTCCGTAGTTCTCGATCCGCACGTACCCGCGCGACTGGTACAACCCCAGGGCCTCCGCTTGCCGATACGCCGTCTCGAGGCGCACCGCCCGGTACCCGTCCAAGATCGCCCGCCGCTCAAGCTCCGCCAGGATCGCCGCGGAATACCCCCGCCCGCGAAATTCCGGACGAACGTACATCCGCTTGATCTCCGTCACCAGCGGCTCATCCGCCGAGAAAGGCCTGTACGCCCCGCACGCCGCCGCCTCGCCGCCAACTCGCCCCACCAGAAACGCCGCCCGCGGGACCAGCACATCCTCCGGCGAAAAACCACCCGACCCATCGTCCTTGTGGTCATACCGAGCCGCGATATCTAACGACAACATCGCAATCAGCCCCGCCGCTTCCGCCCCGCGAGGGTCTACCGCCACGATTCCAAGCCGCAGATTGTCCATTCCGGATGGTAATCCCATCCGCAGCAACGTCCCACGTTCATGTGCGCCCCGGCCCGATCAGATCAAACCTGTTCCCATACAAGTCCTCAAACACCGCCACCATCCCATACTTCTCCTCACGCGGCTCTCTCACAAACACCACGCCGCGATCCACCATCGCCCGGAAGTCTCGCCAGAAATCATCGGTCTCGATGAACACGAAGACCCGCCCGCCCGTCTGATTGCCGACGCTCGCGAGCTGCTCTGGCGTCACAGCCTTGGCCAGCAGCACGCCCGCCCCTTTCTCACCCGATCCCGCCGGTGCGATCCGCACCCACCGCTTGCCCGCACCCAGGTCGGTGTCCTCAAGCAGCTCGAACCCCAACTTCCCGACGTAAAACGCAATCGCCTCGTCATACTCCCGCACCGTCACCGTGAACATCGCGATCCGCACGCTCGTCCCTCCATCACCCGTTCACCTTGCCACAAACCCGGGGCGTCACATCCCCACGCTGGGAATCCAGGCTCCCCGCGGCTCTTCCCAGGGCCCAACCGTCATGTAGTTGAACAACTTCAACGTTCGACACCCGCGCTCCAGGAGCCGCCTGTGCAACTCGTGTTGCCCAAGCGGCACAATCGCCTTCATGATCGCCGGCGGCGAGTGCCTCGCCGTGAACACCACCAGATCCGCCAGGTCCTCCGGCGTCTGTGCGAACCCGTGCCCCAGAAAGCCCGCGAAGTAGTACCCGACATCTCCCCCGCCCTCTCGACGCAGCACAAAACCCGGGAGCCCGATCGCCAGAAAGCCGCGCACCTCGTTCACCCGCGAGTGCCCGTACTGGCGCTCAGAAATCTCCCCGATCGAACCCAGATCCGCCTCCGTCACAGGACGCATCCGCGCGTCCTCCCTCGCCCCCGGCGCCAGTCGCATCAGCGAGCACGCCGCCCGCCAGTCAAAGCCCAGTTTCGTGTAGAGCGAAAGCGACGCCGTGTTGATCGCTTCCTGCTGCAGCCGCACCCGCTCGATCCCGCGCCGCCTCGCCTCGTCGAGCACCGCCTCCATCAGCTCTCGCCCCACACCCCGCGACTGCTCCCCCGGCCTGATCGTGATGGGGCCCACGCCCGCTACCGCGTCCGACATCTGCAGAAAGTTCGACCCCAGCACCCGTCCCGACCCGTCCTGGGCGACAAACCCCGCAAAGTCCGGACGCGACGCGAACATTCCCACCACCATCCCCGCGGTCTGGACCGAATCAAAGTCCCGCTCCACGCCGTGCCGATCCTGCAGCGTGCCGAACGCCTCAAAGCAGATCTCCGCGAGCGTCGGGATATCGTCCGCGCGAACAGGCCTGATGGTGATGCTCATGCCCAATTCTACCGCTCGCCTCGCGGGCAGTCGCGCCTGTATAGTTCACCCTTGCTCGTGCGAGTGACGAAGTTCGATGATCTCCCGCGAGCGCAGACCTCGAAAGGACAACCATGCCAGCACGCACCGCACAGGCCGAATGGAAGGGCAACCTCACCGAGGGCAAGGGCCACATCAAGGTCCAGAGCGGCACGCTCGACGCCCCCTACGACTTCCGCGCCCGCACCGCCGATGGGAAAGGGACCAACCCTGAGGAACTCATCGCCGCCGCTCACGCCGGCTGCTTCACCATGCAGCTCTCGGCCCTGCTCGGCGCCGCCGGATTCACCGCCGATCGCCTCAAGACCACCGCCAAGGTCCACCTCGAAAAAGACGGCCCCGGCTTCGCCATCCCCCTCATCGAACTCGAACTCGAAGGCTCCGTCCCCGGCCTCGATGCCGCAGCGTTCCTGAAGCACGCCGAGACCGCCAAGGCGACCTGCCCGGTCTCCAAGGCCCTGTCTGGTTCGAAGATCACGCTCACGGTGAAGCCGAGCTGAGGGCGGATTCTGGGCCCTCCCAGCAATCTCCGGCCCATCCGCCAGCGGCGAGAGTCTGTGGGCATGTCCGTCCGACCCATGTTGGGTATTCTGCGCACATGCCCACCCCAACGCCCTCCCGCCGCACGTTCCTCGCTACGTCCGCCGCCCTTGGTGCGTCGGTTGCCATTCCCTCCCGCGTCCGCGCCGATCAACCCAAGGCACCCGAGCCACCGGCATCGGGCGCGATCACGCCCGACACCATCGCGCAGGCCGAGAAGCTCGCCGGCATCGACCTCACCGCCAAAGAGCGCGAGCAACTCAGCCGCACCATTCCCGAGCAAGTCCAACTCCTCCGCGCGCGCCAGAAAGTCGGCTTCCTCCCAAACGACCTCGCACCGGCATCGACGTTCGACCCGCGCCTGCCGGGCATGTCCTTCGACACGACACCCGCCAAGCCGATCGTCCGCAGCAACAGCGCGCCGCCGCTCCCGGCCGGCGACGACGACATCGCCTTCGCACCCCTGACCCACCTCTCACGTTGGATCGAATCCCGCCAGCTTACGAGCACTCGCCTCACCGACCTCTACCTCACCCGCCTCAAGCGCACCGACTCGGTCCTTCGCGCCATCATCACACTCACCGAAGACCACGCTCGCCAGCGCGCCAAGCAGGCCGACGCCGAGATCGCCGCCAACCACTACCGCGGCCCGCTCCACGGCATTCCCTACGGCGCCAAGGACCTCCTCGACACCGCCGGCATCACCACCACCTGGGGCGCCGAGCCGTGGAAGAACCGCGTCCCCACCACCGACGCGACCGTCATCAGGAAACTCAACGACGCCGGCGCCGTGCTCGTCGCCAAGACCTCGCTGGGCGCCCTTGCTTATGGTGACATCTGGTTCGACGCCCGAACCAACAACCCCTGGAACCCCAAGCAGGGCTCCAGCGGCTCAAGCGCAGGCTCGGCCGCCACCACCGCCGCCGGGTGCGTCGGGTTCTCCATCGGCACCGAGACCTACGGCTCGATCATGTCCCCCTCAATGGTCTGCGGCACCACGGGGCTTCGCCCCACCTTCGGGCGTGTCTCCCGCGCGGGCGCCATGGCCCTGTGTTGGTCCCTCGACAAAGTTGGTCCCATCTGTCGCAGCGTCGAAGACGCGGCCATCGTCCTGGGCGTTATCCAGGGTCACGACAACGCCGACCCTTCGTCGATCGCGATGCCCTACTCGTTCGACGCCACTCGCACCCTCAAGAACATCAAGGTCGGTTACAACCCAAGGTGGTTCCAGGGCCAGCGCCCAAGCCCCGTCGACGCCCACGCCCTCGACGTCATGAAATCGCTGGGCGTCGAACTCGTCGAGATCGACCTCCCCGACTGGCCCTACCCGTGCCTCCTCCCGATCCTGCAGACCGAGGCCGCCGCCGCATTCGAGGAACTCACGCGCACCAACGCCGACGACACGCTCAAGTGGCAGGCCGACGCCGCGTGGCCCAACACTTTCCGCCAGTCGTGGTTCATCCCCGCGATCGAATTCGTGCAGGCCGACCGGTTCCGCCGTCGCGTGATGTCGATGATGGCCGAGCGCTTCACCAAGGTCGACACGATCTTCGCCCCAAGCCAGGCCGCGAGCCTCTGCCTCATCACCAACTTCACCGGGCACCCACAGCTCACCCTGCGCGCCGGCTTCCGCGACGACAACACGCCAAGGGGCGTCACACTGTGGGGCCGCCTCTTCGACGAAGGAACGCTGTGCACGCTGGGCATGGCCCTTGAGAAGGCGCTGGATGTCTGGCACAAGAGGCCGAGCCTGTAGCGCGTCTCTGATTCTTGATTCTGAACTTGAGCATTCAGATCCAAGACCCGTGATCCTTCACCTTCTCACCCACATGGTTCATCCTCGGGCCTCACTCTCGACTTGCCGCCGTCATCCGGCCGGGCCGTCTTGCCCTCTTCTTCCATGTCGTGCCTCTCGAGCCGATCCGCAAACGCATCGATGGCTCGCCCAAGCCAGGCGAATCTGGCCCGCGCCCGAGCCTCATCCCCCGTCTCCCACAGCCCCGACTCGTCCATGACCTCCAGTGATTCAAGATACGGCTCGATCGCCCTCAGCAAGCCCACCACGGCCGCGTGCACCTCAAAGGGCGCGAACTGCGTCTTGGTGAACGCCTGCTCCATTCGGTGCAGCCGGTCGAACTCCAGACGGATCGCCTCGCACATCGCGTGCGGGCGGATCACCATGGCACGAATCGGGACCTCTCGCTCGGGCGCTTCAAACAGTTCAGGCGTGGAGTCGCAATCCGCCGCCTCGCCAAACGGATCATCGATGATCGCGAACATCCACTCCCGGGCGGCCGCGTACACCTGGGCCGCGCCAAACACATCGCCAACCGCCTCCACACTCCTCGCCCGCCCGCTGTAGTGGATCGTGATGCCCATGGTGCAATCATAACAACCAAAACGGGTACAGGCGCGCACCTTACGTCTGTTCCGCACGTCCCGGCTCCACTTGAGTAACAATTCCCTGGTTCCACGAATCTCCCCGTTATCGACGGATGAGCACAACTGTTCATTCGAGGCCGTCTCGGTCGCTACCCCGCCGTCACGACCACCGCCCTCATCGTCGACTTGCAGGGGCGCTCCCCGAACTTCTCGCCCAGCACTTTCGCCACCGCCTGGCGCACCGGCGTCGGGTCGCTCACGCCGCGCTCGGCGAGGGCCGCCAGGATCGGTGTTCCCTCACACCACGCCTTGGCCGCGTCCTGGGCCGTCGGGGCTGTGCAGGGGAAACCCACGGTCTCGGTCATGCACTTGCCGAAGCCGCCCGCCTGCACCACACGCTCGATCTCGGCTCGATCCGAATACCCGTAGGGCGTCTTGGCCAGGAACGGAATCGGATTCACCGGGAACATCGCCGCCAGCGTCTCGTGCACCGCCCGCGGGATCGGATTGTGCTCCAGCGAGTCCCACACATTGAAGATGTACCGCCCGCCCGGCGCGAGCACACGCTTGGCGGCCGCCATCGCCTTCACCTTGTCGGGAAAGAACATCACCCCGTACTGGCAGGCGATCGCTTCGAATGATCCATCGCCAAACGGCAACTCGCACGCGTCGACGGCCTGATACGTCACCCGATAGTCGTCCGCGACCTCCACCTTGGCGACATCCAGCATCGCCTGGTTGAGATCCGTCGCCAGGAGCTTGGCGCTCTTGGGCAGTGTCTTCACGATCTCTCGCGTCACAATCCCCGTCCCGCACGCGAGCTCAAGCACCCGCTCACCCTCGCGCACCGCGAGGCGTCGCGCCATGTCGTGCGCGTAATCGTCGAAGATCATCGGGCCCAGGTACGTGTGATAGGTCCTGGGAACCGAACCGGTGAAGGCGACGGGGGATGACATGGTCTGACCTCCGGGCGATGGGCCAATCTGATCCGCCCAGTGTATCGCAACGAACCCCACGCGCGAGCGTGGGCATCCCCTGCCCCGTTCGACCGTGGGAATCGTTGTGCACTGCCCGGGAAGCGCTCTAAACTCGCGTCATGCCAAGCCCAAACTCATTCCCCATGACACGCCCCATCTCCGTGATCGCCCGCTTCCGCCACCTCTACGACTACGAGCGCGACTGCAACGCCAAGGTCATCCGCATGCTCGAGTCGGTCCCCGCCGCCGCCCGCACCTCGGCGCAGTTCACCCGCGCCGTCGGCAAAGCCGCCCACCTGGTGGCCGCCCGCCACATGTGGCTCCACCGCCTGGGCATCTGCCAGAACAAACCCGCCGACTGGTTCCCGCCCACGACACTCGAAGAACTCCCCGCCGCGACGGCCGCCGTCGAGTCACTCTGGGTCACCTACCTCGCGTCGCTCTCCGACGAGGACACGTACAACGACGTCCAGTGGATGGGCTTCGACGGCAAACGCCGGCGCTGGCCCCTCATGGACCTCCTCACCCAGATCTTCGGCCACGCCTGGTACCACCGGGGGCAGGTCGCCATGCTCGTGAAGGATTTGGGCGGCGAGCCCATTGACTGCGATTACATTTTTTGGAATCGGCCGACGGTGATTGACGAGCTGGCGTGACGCCCGAAGCTCTAAGTCTCGCTCTTCGCTCTGCGCCACACCACGGTGAGGTTCTTCACAAACGCAGGAAACGCCACCTTGCTCCACCAATCGGCGAGATGCCCCGTGCACCTGCTCTGCATCTGATCAATAAGGGCCTGGTAACCCTCCATTTCCTCGTGCACGCAGACCAGCTCCTCCGCATCGGTGCAGTCAAAGCCCACCCAGATCCGATCCATACCCCAACAATCCTGCTTCCATGCGGCCACCAGCTCGACCTGATCCCACACAAACGACTCGATCTCCACGCCTTCGGCAAACACCCGCACCCGCTCCCCTTCAATCGTTACGCTCGTCGGCAGCGGCTTGGTGTCTTTCTTTCGTCGAAGCCATGCGAACATGCCCAATCTCCAACGCAGAAACCACCGCGCAGCCATCATCCCTTGGCGGCGCGGATCAACTCCCGCCACCTTTCGATCATGATCCCCTTCGCCTGCTCCTCTGCAAGCTGGGATCCCGGTTCGACCTCAATCCACGGCACAACTCCAACCTCTCGTTGGTGAACCATCGTCTTGAGGTGCCGCGTTCCGCCGGGGTAGCCCGGCAGGTCGGTCTGGAGCCATCCAAACCGCGGCGGATCGTTCTCGCGGCCGATGGTCGTCCACCGGTCGGACACGATTTCGAACGACTCGTGGCTCAGCGAACACCAGACCGACCACGCGAACACGTCCTGTGTGTCAAGAATACGAAGCTCGATGTGCCCCCGGACAAAGAAGTGCTTCCCATCCACAACGCACATGTCCCCCGTCATGTCCACTCGTCCGCCCCCGCCCGAATAGTCCTCGATCTTCGCGTCGTGAGGGACGCCCAGTATCTCACGCCACGGCGCGTCCGCAGCGAAACAAAGGGCGTCCCCCGACGCGTGGTCGCATCGATTCGACTGATTCGGCGTCTTGGCAGCCTTCTTGAACCAACCCATGACCGATCCTAGATCACTCTCCAACTCGCCGTCCGGTACGCTTCGGGCCAAGTGCGGCCCCGTCCTTCCCGAGAGCCTATTCGAAAAAGGAGCAGCGAGCATCTGTCAAGCGAATGAAATGCGCGTTTTCCAGTCCTGAATCCTCGATCAGTTGTCTGGCCCTCGCGGAAACGAGCACTTCACCGTGAAGATTCATTGCTTGGAACATGTCGCCCGCGTGGCCCAGAGTCTTGGGGTCGATGGCGATCCGCTCAATGGACGAGTAGCACCCGTTACGGCCGCCGCCACCGGGCCCGCAAACACGGCAATAGCCCACCTTGGGCCGCGTCAACCACTTCACGCCCATCTTCGACCAGTCGGCTCGCACCAATCGCCGCGAGAAATACACACCCAGAAGGCTCGGAGCCTCGTTCGCCTTTGGCACCCGAGCACCAAGCATTCGCACAGTCACTGGCAACCATCGGGCAATGCCCGTTAATCGTGCGCGGCGGTATAGGTCGCTGAAACGAGTGCTCACGAGCAGTTCAGGACCGCCGAATCCGCCGACGAAGTCCCCGACTCGCCTGGCCTGCTTCAAGACAACGTCATACGGCGGCTGCCACATAAGTGATCCGACCGCGCCACCGCACGCGGGACAACGCGCATACGCCTTGCTGTAGCTGCAGCCCCTTGCAACCTCGAACCAAGCGTATCGGTATTCGGTGAGTCGAGGTACTTCCATGACGAAGTACGGGTCGGCACAAACAGCCCCTGGCTTCAAGTGAACGCGCGTGTTCATCACACCACCCGATCCTCCTTCGCAATCCCCAGCGCAGGCCTCACATCCACCTGCACCAATCGCTCGCTCACGCTCGCGGCTCCGCTCGCCACCTGCAGCCGCTTGGCCGTGTCCGGATCCACGTAGTCACTGTGGCACGTCAGCTTGTCTTCTTTGGCCATTTGGCCCTTTGGCACTTTGGCCATTTGCTTCGCCGTCTTATTCGCGAGCTTGTGAATCTCATCCGGGCTCAATACCCCGCGCTTCTCGAGAATCTCCTGCTGCTCTGGCGTCAACGCCGCACTCCGCACAGGGCTGCCCCTCTCAAACCCCTCCGCCTTCCCGCTCATGAACTCCTGGATCTCCTTGCTGATCCGCACGCTGCACCAGTCGTGCCCGCACATCGCGCAGAAATCCGTATCCACGTCCAGATCCTCATCGTGATACGCCCGGGCCGTATCCGGATCGAACGAGAGCTCAAAGTGCTTCTCCCAGTTCAGCGCCGCCCTCGCCTTGGTCAGCTCATCATCCCGGTCCCGCGTCCCGGGAATCCCCAGTGCCACATCCGCCGCGTGGGCCGCGATCTTGTACGCGATGCACCCCTGCTTCACATCGTCCTTCTTGGGCAACCCCAGGTGCTCCTTGGGCGTCACATAGCACAGCATCGCCGCCCCGTGATACGCCATCGCCGTCGCACCAATGCAACTCGTAATATGGTCGTACCCCGGGAACATATCCGTCACCAGCGGCCCCAGCACATAAAACGGCGCCCCGTGGCACAAGGTCCTCTGCACCTTCGCGTTCCACTCGATCTGATCGAACGGCACATGCCCCGGCCCCTCGATCATCACCTGCACCCCATGCCGCCATGCCCGCTCCGTCAACTCTCCCAGGGTCTCCAGCTCCGCGATCTGCGCGTCATCCGTCGCATCCGCCAGCCCGCCGGGCCGCAACCCATCCCCGATCGAGAACGTCACGTCATACTGCCGCAAGATCTTGCAGATCTCCTCCCACCGCGTGTACATGATGTTCTCCTGGCTGTGGACCAGCATCCACTTCGCCAAAAGACTCCCCCCGCGGCTCACAATCCCGATCAACCTGTTCTTCACATGCTTGAGGTGCGCCCGCCGCACCCCCGCATGGATCGTGAAGTAGTCCACGCCCTGCCTCGCCTGATGGTGCAGGCTCGCCTCGATCGTCGCCCAGTCCAGATCCTCGATCTTCTTTCCGATGATCATCGAGTAGATCGGCACCGTTCCGATCGGCACGGTCGCGTTCGCAATAATCGCCGCACGGCACGCATCCAGGTCCCCGCCCGTCGACAAATCCATCACCGTGTCCGCGCCCCACCTCTCCGCCCACTGCAGCTTCTCAACCTCCTCATCGGTCCCGCTGCTCACGGGGCTCGCCCCCATGTTCGCGTTCACCTTCGTCTTGCTCGCCCGCCCGATCGCCATCGGATCGAGCTTGTGCTTGAGGTGATTCACGTTCGCCGGAATCACCATCCGCCCGGCCGCGATCTCGTCGCGCACCTGCACCGGCGTCAAATGCGGCTCCCGCTCCGCCACCCGCTTCATCTGCGGCGTAATCACACCCAGTCGCGCATGCTCCAGCTGCGTCACGGGAACAAACCCCGCAGGATGCGTCACGCGACGGGTGACACCCCGGGCGTCGGTGAAGATCTCGCTCCCTAAGCCCACGGGTTCGAACCCGTGGGATTCGGCATCCCGCGATTTCCCCGCGACAAATTCCACTCTCCACCCCTCCGGCAAAAAGTCCCACGCCGTCTTCTCACTCGGCGCCGGCATCCCCGGCGTATCGGGGCTGCTGTACATCAGGGGGCCGCCTACATCGGGTGCGTTCGCAAAGCTGCCGGGCGTGGTGACGCCCGGCGTGTTGCCGGGATTGCGAGCCCCGTGCAGAGGCAGAGCAAAGCGCGAGAGCGGTGCGGAGGTCGTGTTCATGGGGAGATCCTTGTGCGATTCAATCTGAGTCATTTGTGTGTGTGTTGGAGGAATGGACTATTGGCCCAGCTGCGCTCGCTTTGTCGCGAGTTGTTTACGCCGAAGCAGCAGGACAATGAGAATCATAAAGCCCAGGCCGAAAGCGATCATTTCGCCCAGCCTTTCCGTCTTCGTGCGAGCCTTCTGGCTCGAGAACGTGTACTGCGCGCCCGAATCGAACACCACGCCGTTGGCGATGGTTCGCATGTCAGCCTCACGCGCGGACAGCTCCGCGCCCGGCACCGACACCAGCACGCTCACCGTGTCGCTCTTGCCGAAATGAAGCACCATGATGGTTCCAACCGGAGTCTCGGAGTTCACGTCGAGCGTCGCACGCATGACCACGCACTTTGAGGCCGGGTCGCCCACGATGGAATCCGAGGCGAATCCCATCGCGCCCGCGTCGCTGATCTTGCTCTGCATCGACCCCATCGACTTGATGATCGCCTTGGACGCCGAATCGAAGTCAAGCCCCTCGGGCAGCGCCGGCTTGTGCTGCACGAGCACGGTGCCGGGCGTGCCGTCGCTCGCGACCAGCATGAGGTCGTACACGATCTTGGGCCCCCCAGGGACCTTCTCGATGAGCTCGTTGGCGCCGCGTGTGATCTCCGCCAGTTCTTCGGCCTTGGCGATCTCCCACCCCTTGGGCACCATCAACTGCCAGGTCGCACCGGGCAGCCGAAACATCTCCTGACCCCACGCACCAGCCCCCAGCAGCAGCACGAGCGCAATCGCCACCGATCGGATTGTTCCCGCGTGCATCGCTTTCCTCCGCCGGTACGAACCGGATCAGGTTCAACGGGTGCTTCTCAGCGATCGACAGACAGCCGGCCGTCGCGCCCCGAGCGCTTGACCAGAGGATATGCCGGGAATCGCCCGGCGAAGTTGCTCGATACCCCATTTCCGGCCGTCGCAATCAGGTGTTCCAGGGAAATCGGCGCGGTGTCGAAGGGGCCCCAAGGCGTCCCTCGAGTTCCTTCCACATCGACCCGAACGCCCGCATGACAGGCAGCCATTCAGCCGGAAATGACTCCCACCAGGACACGTGGGCGCTGTGCATCGACTCTGAGACGATGATCGAATACCGCGTCCCATCCAATCCGAGAACTTCACTCGACGTCCGCAGTGGCATCGCCGCCTCGCCGAGCAGCGCCCGGATCTGCCGCGCCCCGGCCTTGTCGGTAGGCACGGCTCGCTCCTGAAGCGTCGGGGTCAGCACGCGCGGGTGCTTCATCCGCTCCACCGGCGACCGGAACTTCTCGGCATCCGCCGCCCGATCCCATCGTCTCTCCACGACCCGCAGGTCCCACCCCGATCTGTGCAGTCCCACCACAACGCTGTCCGCAAAGCTCGGCAAGATCTCAAGTCGCAATGACCACTCGCCCAAGCGGAGCATTCTCTCGGCCTGCTCACGCAAGGCAGCGAACTCAGAAAAGTGTTCCTGATCCATCGGTCGTACTCAGTGCGCCGGGCGCACAAATGGCTTGAGCTGCTTGGTCTCAACCTCCGCCTGCCAATCACACACACCGATCTCCGGAAGATCCTCCGCCGAGAGCCCCGGCAACCCCAGCCGCCTGATCATGTTCATGCACTGCGCCCGATGGTGCATCCCGTGAGTCCCGATGTGCACCAGCGCCGCGCCCCGCGTGAATCTGTACAACGTAGGTCCAAACTGCACCTCGATCACCGAGTCCAGCCCCGAGCCTCCCGGCAGCCTCGCTTCCGTCGCGATCACCGCCAGATCCGTCGCCGCCTCGTCAAGCAGCCCCACCAACTCCTGCGGCGTAAACACCCGCACTTCCGCCGCCGCCCCGCCCCTCAGCGCATCGATCGAAGGCCGCAGCTCCCGCCCCACAATCCGATCCGCCCACCGACGCATCGCCCCCACCGTGTGCGCCAGCGTGTGATGCAACGACCCCGGCCCGATCTCAAACTTCCGCCCAAACTGCTCGGGCGTCAGCGTCGCGCAGATCTCAAGCACCCGCCTGGTCGCCCAGTGGTCATGCCTGAGCAGAATGTCGAGCGCATCAGATGAAAGTGTCATGGCCATGTCCAAACGGGCCCTTCGGTGGTGCCGGCCGCGGCATCCAGGACTACCGCTTCGATCGGGAGCCGAAAAACTTCTTGATGATCAGTAGGACAATGACGCCCAGAAAAAAAATCCCCGCAATCTGCCCCATCCGATACGACGACATCCCCGACCCGTCCGGTTCCGCCGCCAAGAGTGCGATCGCATCCACATGAAACATCTCTGCTCTCCTTTGGTCATTTGCTCACGGCAACGCCAACAACTCCGGCACCCGATCCTTGTACGCCGGAATCGCCGCCCCATCCCGCTCCGGATGATCCACGTAGTACAGCCCCAGCGTCGTGTAATGGTTCCGCAGGGGTTTGCGATCATGGTCCCACCCGCCCCGCCCGTGCTCCATCGTGAACAACAGCGACGTCGTGAACGCCACCGCGTCCTTGACATGCCATCGATACACCGTGTTCTGAATCGAACGCTTCTCCCCGCCCTTCTCCGCGTTGTCAAAGAACGTCACCCCAAAGTACGGCGTCCAGTACGCGTGTCCAAAGTCCCACGCCCCGCAGAAGTAATCCTCCGTCCCCGTCCCGCTCAGATCCGCCTTCGCGTTCCCATCCACAAAGAAGTTATCGTCTCCCTCCCCCCACCACCCGTCGCTGTTCGCCAGCACGCTGAAAACCGTCCCCACAAAGTGCCCCGCCCCCTTGGTCTCACACACCGTCAGCGGCCTGCCGAGCGGCGCCGGAAACTCGTTGCGATACTGCGTGTGGAAGTACCGCGTGTCCGCCGCCGCCGTTGCCTCCAGCTGATAGTCAAAGTTGTAGTAGAAGGCGTCGACCTTCTTCTCCCCCTCGTTGGTCACCGTGATGACCGCGTGCCTCTTGAACGGCATCGGCCAGTAGCAGTTCAACGCCTTCTGTCCGCCCACGCTCACCATCGAGCTCGCAAACTCAACATACTTCCCAGGGCCCTGCGCAAAGAAATCGCCCACCGGGCACTCCACCGCCGGCGTCGCCGCATCGTCCCACGTCATGCGAATCACCAGCTCCCGCAGATGGTCCGGCGACGGCGAGGCGATCGTCGTCCACAGGTGCGTGAACCGCCCGCTCCCCTTCACATCCGCCAGCACCAGCGTTTCCCCCGGGGCAATCCCGCGCGCATCCCCATTCTTCCCCGTCGGGTCGGCGCTCGACGCCCGCATCGCCTTGAACCCCTTGGGGCTCGAAAGGTCATCGATTGCATGATGAGCGGGCCCCTGGGTGCAGGCCGTCAGGACCATCGTCGTGGCAACGAGCGCAAGAACACGTGCTGGCTTCATGGTGGCATCTCCAGCGCGGCACAAGGCCGCGGGAGGACCAGCATACCAAAGCAGAGCCCTCGGCGCAAGCCGGGGGGGCCCCCCACGCGCCCTCAGCACCCCTTCTGAGGCCGGTCCGCGTTGAGTATCTTCTCCGCATCCTCCGGCCTCATCGTCCCCTCGGCCACATACGCCCCCAGCTCTCGCTTGGTCATCTCCCGAGCCCGGGCAGTCGAAATCTGGCGGATCGTCCCCGCAATGATCGCCACGCAGCCAAGGCCAATGCCCGCGTAAGGAATTCCGATGCCCATGATCCCTCGGATATCCGTTTCGCCCAGGAAGTGCACGAGGTTGCTCATCTGAAATCTCCTTTGAATCCGCCATGCACCCCCCGCCAGCGGCTAAAAGCGCCAGGGGTCCTCACCCTCCTTGGGAACGCCGCGGCCGCCATTTCAACCTCCCACACCACCAGAACCTATCCTCCGCCCATGAAAATGCCAACGCTGATGCTGCTCGGCTCGGGCGAACTGGGCAAAGAGGTCGCGATCTCCGCCAAACGCCTGGGCTGCCGCCTCGTGGCCGTCGATTCCTACCCCGGTGCCCCCGCCATGCAGGTCGCCGATGCCTTCGAGGTGGTAAACATGCTCGATGGCGACGCTCTCGAGGTCGCAATCCGCAAGCACAACCCCACCCACATCGTCCCCGAGGTCGAGGCGATCCGCACCGAGCGACTCATCGCCTTGGAAGAGGCCGGCTTCAGCGTCATCCCTTCAGCCCGTGCCGCCAACCTCACCATGAACCGCGACGCCATCCGCGACGTCGCCGCCCGCAAGCTCAAACTCCCAACCGCCAAGTTCGCCTACGCCGAGTCCGCCACTGAGCTCGCCGAGAAAATCACGGGCAAAGGCGGCGTGGGGGTGGGAATCCCCTGCGTCGTCAAGCCCGTCATGTCCTCCAGCGGCAAGGGCCAGTCCGTCATCAAGTCCCACGCCGACATCGCCAAAGCCTGGGACTACGCCTGCGACGGCATGCGCGGCGACACCCGCCGCGTCATCGTCGAACAATTCATCGACTTCGCCTACGAAATCACCCTCCTCACCATCCGCCAACGCCCCGTCGTCGCCGGCAAAAAACTCGCCGAGAAGGACCGCACGATCTTCGTCCGCCCCATCGGCCACCGCCAGGAACGCGGCGACTACCAGGAATCCTGGATGCCCTGCCCCATGAAGCCCGGCGTCATCAAAAAGGCCCAGCAGATGGCCCGCGCCATCACCGCCGAGATCGCCAAGACCGGTGCCGGCCTCTTCGGCGTGGAGTTCTTCATCACCAAGAAGGGCGCCGTCATCTTCTCTGAGCTCTCCCCTCGCCCGCACGACACCGGCATGGTCACCATGATCTCGCAAGATCTCAGCGAGTTCGACCTCCACGTCCGCGCGATCCTGGGCCTCCCCATCCCCACCATCAACTACGTCAAAGGCGCCGCCGCCAGCGCCGTCATCCTCGCCGGCTACGCATCGACGAACGAACCCGCATACCCGGGCCTCGACCGCGCGCTCGCCCTCAAAAACGTCAATATCCGCCTCTTCGGCAAACCCTCCACTCGCAAATACCGCCGCATGGGCGTCGCCCTCGCCACCGCCCCCAACGCAGCCGCCGCCCGCAAGCTCGCGACCAAAGCCGCAGCACTCGTCGTTCCAATGGAATCGCGTCCGGTACCACTGACCGCCGCACCCTGGAATGCCATTCAGTTAAGCGAGCGTCCGAA
>CAYHQQ010000021.1:0-56326 GCA_964358855.1 uncultured Phycisphaeraceae bacterium | reverse complement strand
GGGAGAGGGGGTGGAGCGGCGAGGAGGTGAGGGGGAGCGAGAGACTGGGGAGCGGAGGATGGGGGAGTGGAAGGGGTGGCGGGAGTGGCGTTTTGGGTGGGCGTAGGGTCACCGGAAGCACCGCTCTGGAGAGCGGTGCCACCATGAGCGGTGCCACCATCGGACACACTGCTCTGGAGAGCAGTGCCACCTCGAGCGGAGCCACCACGACCGGTGCCGCCGGCGATGAGCATCTGCATGTTGCGGCTGAGGCGGGTCAGGACCGTCGCGGCGCGCCGGGCCTCGATGGGATCGCCGGCGGCCATTGTTGCGCGGAGTGTGGCGGCCGCAGCGTTCTGGTGGTCGAAGACGATGGCTTCCCGGTAGGCGCGGGTCAGGGCTTGCCACGTGGCAACGCGCCGGGCGAACACCGGGTTGTCGGCGAGATCGGCGAGCTGGGCGGGAGTGATTCCCAGGTGCACGGCCAGAGCCCAGGGTTCATCCTGGTGGTTACACCATTCGCTGAAGAGGTTGTCGGGAGTGATTGCGCAGTCCATTGCAATTCCAAGGCGCGAGAAGGGAATTTCATTCGCGGCGATCGCGAGAATCGGAGAACTTTTCTGGTTTTTGGTTATGGAGCGCGCAGTGTTTGCGCTATGACGTGCGGGGGTCGAGAGGCTGGATTCCTGCGGCGTTCGAGGGGGAGGGGTGGGGTTTGTTTGCGGATCGCTTTGGCGTTGAATGACGCGTGGGGATCACGTACGCCCACCCTCGCTGGCGCGTCGGGCTCTGATGCCTCGGGCTCTTCTGGGGGGGGACCGCCCTGGCGACTTGGTTTGTGCTCCGGCGGCGGGGGCGGGGAGCGAATATACTTTGTCTCGTCGCCAGGGGGCATTCCGGCCGGATCGGCCTGTGGTTGGAGTTGTTTCGACAGCCCAGGAGCCCACTCGATTGCCCCGAACGACCTCTCCGCACCTTATGCCCGCGAGCGCTACACACCTGACCGCATTGCCGTTTGCGCTGCCGCGTCCTGAATGTGCTCAGGCGTGGCTGGACTTTGACGGGACGATCACGCGGGGCGACTTTCTTGACCTGCTCATCTCCAAGTATTCGCGCAACGACTCGTGGAAGCTCATCGAGGAACGCTGGCGGCTGGGGCTGATCGGTTCGGCCGAGTGCCTGTCGCTGGAGTTCGGGTTATTGGACATCACGCCCGAGCAACTGGCGGCGGAGCTCGACGCGGTGCAGCTTGACCCGGGGGCGATTGCCCTGTTCAGGCTCCTGCGCGAGTTTGGCGTGCCGGTCTCGGTGCTGAGCGACGGGATCGACTCGTTTATCATCGCGATTCTGAACAAGGCGGGCGTCGCGCTGCCGACCATCCGCGCCAACCGAATCACACACGCCGGTCACCGCCTCACGCTGAGCTGCCCGCACTCGAGCAGGACCTGCGAGTCGGCGTCGGCCCACTGCAAGTGCGCCTCCAAGAGGGACCTTGGCGACAAGGCCCGCACGGGGATCTATGTCGGTGATGGGCGGAGCGACCTGTGTGCCGCCCGCAAGGCCTCGATCGTCTTTGCGAAGGGCTCGCTCGCCCAGGCCCTGGCGAGTGAGGGGCGGGCGTTCGTTCGGTTCGACACGCTGCTGGATGTTGAGGCGACTCTTCGGACGGCGTGGGTGCCGATGATCGGCGTTCCCTGAACCATGGTCCATTGACACGCGATGAAACCGTTCGACCAAGACCGAGCACGACCGAGCACCCCCCCACCCGCTGCGATCGCGGATCTTGCACCCTGGGCGCTCGAGCTGCTCTGTGAGTCCATCCGATTCCGATCGGTGAGCGGCGACGAGGCGGCGCTGGTCCGGTTTCTGGCGCGCGAGGGCGAGCGACTTGGCCTGGGCGTGGACCTGTGGCAGGCGACGGAGGGCGAGATCGAGGCGCTCTGGCGCGGGGAATGGAGCCGGCGCGGGCTTGGTGAAGGCGGCGTGCCGGCGCACAAGCCGCTGGCGGGTCGACCCACGCTGGTCCTGAAGCTCGCGGGGCGCGGCACGGGGCCGAGTCTCATGTTCAACGCGCACTCCGACGTGGTTTCGGCGCCCAATCCGGAACTGTGGCGGCACGACCCGTGGGCGGGGGTGCTTGAGAACGGGCAGGTGTACGGGCGGGGCGCGTGCGACACCAAGGGGCCGCTGGTTGCGGCGCTGTGGGCGATGGCGGCACTGGCGCGCGAGCACCCCGGAGGTCTGGATGGCGATGTGATGCTCGAGATCGTGCCGGGGGAAGAGGATTGCGTGGGGCTGGGGACCATGTCGAGTGTGGCACGGGGATACAGGGCGGACGCGTCGGTGATTCTGGAGCCCACCACGAATCTGCCGCGGTGCGCGTCACGCGCCGGGTGCCGGTTCACCATCACGGCGACGGGGCGGTCGGTGCACGGGACGGTCAAGTGGCTGGGTGTGGACGCGATCGCGATCGCTCACGCGGCGATGGCGGTGGTGTCGGCGATGGAGACGCGGTGGAACGATCGGACGGCCGACGGGCTCTTTGCGGCGTATCCGATCGCCAGGCCCATGACGATCGACACGATCAAGGGGGGCGAGTGGCAGGGGATGGTGGCGGACCGGTGCACCTTTGGGGGGTATCTTGAGCTGTTGCCGCGGGACGATTGGCGTGAGCGGCGGGGCGCGTTTGTCCGCGAGCTTCGCGGTGGGCTCGCGGGCGTGGGGATCGATCCCCAGTCGGTGACGGTCGAGTTCACGGAGCAGTACGCGGGGCATCGGCTTTCGCCCGCGGGCGAGCCGCTTTGCGATCTGGCGTCGCGGGTGTACGAGTTTCATACGGGTCGCGCCTTTGGGAGTTGGGGTGCCTTCAATTCCGGGTGCGAGTCGGGGATCCGGCCCGGGCTGCACGCAACTCCGACGGTGGTGTTTGGACCCGGCGATCTCGCGCACGCGCACGCGATCGATGAGCACGTCGCCATCGCGGATGTCGGGCTGGCGGCGGAGATGTTTGGTTCGCTTGCGGTTGGTTGGTGCAACTCGGGGCGGGCGGCCGCGTCAGAGTCTTGCCCTGTTTCGCCCTCGAAGAAGGAGTCCGCGTGATTTCAACCTCAACGACCGGGTCTCAAGTCGGACCCCTGACGGGCGAGCAGGCGCAAACCTCGCGCGAGTGGTTCGACCGGGCGAAGGCGGTCCTGGCGGGTGGGATCAGCAGCTCGGCGAGGGCGACGACCGCGGGGCGGCTGGCGCATCCTTTGTACATCGCGCACGGGCAGGGCTCAAGGATCTGGGATGCGGACGGGAACGAGTTTCTGGACTTTCTGCTCAGCTACGGGAGTGTGATTCTGGGGCATGGGGACGCGACGCTTCGCCACGCGGTGGTGCAGCAGCTCGAGCTTGGGACGATGTTCGGGACGTGCAACACACTGGAGGTGGAGCTGGCCGAGCAGATCTGCAGGATGGTGCCCTGCGCGGAGCTGGTGCGATACGCCAACTCGGGGTCGGAGGCGATCATGGGGGCGGTGCGGGCAGCGCGGGGCTTCACGGGCAGGAGCCGCATTCTGAAGTTCGAGGGGCACTATCACGGGTGGGTGGACGCGCTGGCGATCAGCAACAGGCCGACGCCCGCGGAGGCAGGGCCCATCGAGGCGCCCCTGAGCGCGCCGCACTCGCGCGGGATGCCGGCGTCGGCGGCGCAGGAGATTGTGATCGCCCCCTGGAACGAGCCGGAGATACTCACGCGGATCCTGGACGCGCACGCGCCGGGCGGGGAGAGCGAGTTTGCGGCCATGATCTGCGAACCGATCGTGGCGAACAACGCGTGCATCATGCCCTTGCCCGGGTATCTGGAGTTTCTGCGGGAAGAGTGCACGAAGCGGAAGATCGTGCTGATCTTCGACGAGATCGTGACGGGATTCCGCATCGCGCCGGGCGGGGCGCAGGAGCACTTTGGCGTGCTGCCCGATCTGGCGGTGTTCAGCAAGGCGATCGGCGGCGGATTCCCGATCTCCGCGTTCTGCGGAAGACGCGACATCATGACCCCCATCGGGCTCAACACCGTGAAGCACGGAGGGACCTACAACGGCAACCCGCTGTGCGCGGCGGCGGCCCTGACGACGCTGCGAACGGTGGCCCAGCCCCACGTGATGCACCGGATCAACAGCGTGGGGACCAGTCTGGCCGAGGCGGTCACGCGAGCGGCCCGCGACTCTGGCGTGGCGTGCATCGTGCAGGGCGTGGGCGGCATGTTCCAGATCGTCTTCACGAGCGACGGGCGCCCCCCCCGCCACTACCGCGACCTGGCCAGGGCGGACACGGCGCGATTCGCGGCGTTCTGGCAGTCGCTGCTGGATCAGCGGATCCATGCCAACTCGTCGGGGATGGCGTGCTGGTTCACCTCCGCGGCCCACACGGACGAGGATGTCGAGCAGGCGTGCGAGGCGATCAGGGTCGCGATGAAGTCGATTTCCTAGATTGATTCAGATTTCACTGCTCTCCAGAGTGGTGGTTGGACGGTGAATCGGATGCACCGCTCTGGAGAGCGGTGCCCGTCGGACGCACCGCTCTGGAGAGCGGTGCCACCAAGAGCGGTGCCACCAAAGTCAGTGCCCCACGGGAAACCTTCATGCTCGGAACCATCTTTGATTTTGGCGCACGGTTCGCCTCACCCGACATGGTGGGGCGTGTGTACCGCAACACGCCCGCCGGGCTCTCCAGGCGGATCACGCTCGACCGGTTTCGCCGGACGGTGCGGTGGGCCGCGGCCAAGTCGCCGTTCTACAAGCGGATGTTCGCCGAGCACGGGATCGACGCGTCGCGGGTTCGCGAGCCGGCGGACCTGGGCAGTTTTTTCACGACCCCCGATGATCTGACGAAGAACCCCGAGGAGTTTCTGTGCCAGAAGCCGGCGATCGTGTTTGAATCGAGCGGGACCAGCGGCAAGAACAAGCAGGTGTATTACAGCCGCAAGGAGTGGGAGCAGATCGGGCGGACGGTGGCGGGCGGGTTTCGGATGATGGGGATCGGGCCCGATGATCGGGTGGCGAACGGCTTTGATTTTTCGATCTGGATTCCCGGGCTTTTGTGCCACTACGGGCTGATGGCCAACGGCAATTTCTGTCAGGCGTTTGGCAAGGTGGATCCGGTGGAGGTGTACCGGCGGCTGGCGCAGCAGCGGATCAACGTGGTGATGGGTGAGCCGACGTGGCTGATCAGGCTCACGGAGATCGCCGAGCGCCAGGGGCCGTTGCCGCTCAAGGTGATTCTGGGCGGGGCGGAGGAGATGCCCGCTGAGGCGGTGCCTTGGATGGAGCGGGTGTGGTCGCCGGCGAAGGTGAAGATGTGCTACGCGAGCGTGGAGATGGCGACGAGCATCGGGTTTCAGCCCTGTCCGAACCAGAATGGGTATCACCTGGACGTGCTGGACTTTGCGCACGAGATCATCGAGCCCGACGAGGACGGGTTTGGCGAGCTGGTCTTCACGACGCTTTCGCGCCGCACGATGCCGTTGATCCGGTACCGGACGCGGGATGTGACGCGGATCACGCCGGGGGGATGCTCGTGCGGGCTTTCGACGCCGCACATGGCCAAGCTGCGCGGGCGGCGGGATGAGCTGGTGGTGGCGAGCGGGGGGAACCTGTACCCGTTGATGTTCGAGCGGATCATCACGGCGGTCGCGGGGCTGACGTTTGACTGGCAGGTGGTGTTCAGGCTCGAGGGGATCCGCGAGGTGATGGAAATCCACGTCGAGACGACGCGTCCGGACACGCAGGAGGTGGAACGGGAGATCCACCGCCAGGCGACAATCCAGTATCCCGACCTGATGAAGAATCTCGCGCTGGGCATCTTCGAGATGAAGGTGGTCTTCCACATGCCCGGAGGTGTGCGGGTGAAACGCAAGCTCAAGCGGCTTATCGACCTGCGGTACGGGGGCGACAGCGTGCGGCCGGTGGTGCTGGGCTCCCCGGAGGCCGCAGTTTGAACACCGGAACGTCGCACAAGAAGTCTGGCGGGGCGTTGCGACCCAAGGTGCTGGTGCTGGGCGACAGCATCGCGGCGGGGGCGCTCTCGGTCGATGGGACGACGATCACGCATCGGCTGAGTCCGACGTTTGTCGAGTTGCTCGCGGAGCGATTCGCGGCCCTGGAGTTTGTGGTCGACGCGGTTGCGCTGCGGCGCACGCCCGACGTGCTGGTCGCCTTGCCGGGGTTGCTCGAGAGCGTCGAGCCGGCGATGGTGCTGGTGGCGACGGGGGCGAACGACGCGGATCTGGATTGGCGGCGGTTTGTGATCAGCGACGGAGCGGTGGTGAGGAGCCGCACGCCCATCGAGCGGTACGCGAGCGATCTGGCGAGTATCGCGAGATTGATCCGGGCGCACAGGGCGAAGGCGATTCTCGCGGAGCCGATCGGGCTGCACCTTGCGAGTCGGGCGCCGCATCTGTGCTCGCTGGTGAAGCGGGACCTGGGGCCGGCGATGGAGCGCGCGGGCGGGCAGGCGCACGCGGACGAGATCGTGAGGCGCTATCGCGACGCGTCGGCGGTGGTGGCGGCGGAGTTTGGGTTCCTGCATTGCCCGCTGGGGCCGGACCTTGCGAGTCATGACCCGTCGCGGGTGCTGGCGGCGGATGGAACGCATCCCAATGAACTCGGGCACCGGGTGATGGCCGAAACGCTGGGGGCGGCGCTGGCGATGTCGCCGCTGGTGGTGGGAGAGGGCGTGCGAACCGCCTGAACAGGGTGCGACCGAGTCGGCGGCAAACAAAAAGTGTCTCCCCCGGGTGAACGCGACTGGGTCGCATCTGCTCCTATTATGAGTCTGGAATGATTCTAAGATTCAAGACCGTGATATCCGGTATCACGGCTGCTTGAGCGATTGGAGCCTCATCATGTCTACAGCGCCGACCAAGACCATCTATCTGGACCATGCCGCGACGACGCCCTGCGACCCGCGGGTGGTCGAGGCGATGCTGCCGTATTTCACGACCAAGTTCGGCAATCCCGGGAGCCGTAACCATCGGTACGGGTGGGAGAGTGAGGAGGGCGTGGATGTGGCTCGCGAGCAGGTGGCGGCCTTGTTGAACGCGGACCCCAAGGAGATCGTGTTCACGTCGGGGTCGACCGAGGGGAACAACATCGCGATCAAGGGCGGGGCGTACATGTACGAGAAGGCCCCGGCGGGCCAGGGCAAGCGCGGGCACATCGTGTCGTGCAACATCGAGCACAAGGCGGTGCTGGACCCGTGCAAGCGGCTTGAGAAAGAGGGCTTCGAGGTGACGTTCCTGGAGCCGGCCAAGGACGGGCTGGTGACGGTGGACATGGTGCGGGGGGCGCTGCGTGACGACACGATTCTGGTGACGATCATGTGGGCGAACAACGAGATCGGGACGATCAACGAGATCCGAGAGATCGGGGCGCTCTGCCACGAGAAGGGAATCATCTTCCACACCGACGCGACGCAGTGGGTTGGCAAGATGCCGACCAACGTCGAGAAGGACAATGTCGATCTGCTGACGTTCAGCGGGCACAAGATTTATGGGCCCAAGGGCGTGGGCGGGATGTATGTGAGGCGGAAGAGGCCGCGGGTGCGCTTGCAGTCGATCTATGACGGCGGCGGGCAGGAGCGCGGATTCCGGCCCGGGACGCTGAATGTGACGGGGATCGTGGGGCTGGGCAAGGCGTGCGAGATCGCGATGCAGGAGATGGACAAGGATGGGGCGAGGCTGCTTGGGCTTCGCAAGAAGCTGGAGGATCGCATCACGTCGCAGCTGGATATGTGCGCGGTCAACGGGCACCGCGAGCGTCGGCTGCCGCACATCTCGAACATCTCGTTTGGGTTCGTCGAGGGCGAGAGCCTGATGATGGCGGTGAAGGACATCGCGGTGAGCAGCGGGTCGGCGTGCACGAGCGCGAGCCTGGAGCCGAGCTATGTGCTCAAGGGCATCGGTGTGGGCGATGATCTGGCGCACAGCAGTTTGAGGATGAGCATGGGCCGGTGGACGACCGAGGCCGAGATTGACTACGCGGCCGACAAGATCGTGACGAGCGTCAAAAAGCTCCGCGAAATGAGCCCCCTCTACGACATGCACAAAGAAGGTATCGATCTGAGCAAAGTCGAGTGGGCGCACCACTAACCAAAGGATTCAACAATGGCATATGGGCCCAAAATCATCGACCACTACGAGAACCCGAGAAATGTCGGGACGTTTGGTACGCAGAAAGAGATCAAGGAACGCAAGGACATCGGCGTCGGGCTCGTCGGCGCGCCCGAGTGCGGCGATGTGATGCAGCTCCAGATCAAAGTCGGCAAGGACGGTCTGATCGAGGACGCCAAGTTCAAGACGTTCGGGTGCGGGTCGGCGATCGCGTCGAGCTCGCTGGCGACCGAGTGGCTCAAGGGGCGGACTGTTGAGCAGGCGGAAGAACTCAAGAACACGCAGATCGTAGAAGAGTTGAGCCTGCCACCGGTGAAGATCCACTGCTCGGTGCTGGCGGAGGACGCGATCAAGGCGGCGATCGAGGACTACAAGAAGAAGAACGGGATTCCGGTCGATGACCACCATGCCGCCAAGACCTGAAGACAGTGGCGAATGAGAAGAAGGCATCGAGGCAAGAGGCATCAAGGCATCGAGTGGAAATCAAGGACTAGAATCGACAGGAGACAACCATGACCACGACCACACCGACATCCCCCACCACTCCCGAAACCGCGAGCACGCCGGTGATTCTCTCGGAGCTGGCGGCCAAGGAAGTCAAGAAGATCATCGCCGACCAGGAGCTCGACCCGGCCAAGGTTCACCTGCGGGTGGGCGTGAAGGGCGGCGGGTGCTCGGGGTTCAGCTACATCCTCGATCTGACCGAGACGGTCAAGCCGACCGACGAGGTGTTCGAGATGCACGGCGTGCGGATCATCTGCGATCCCAAGAGCATGCTGTACCTCGGCGGCGTCACGGTCGATTTCCGCGACGAGCTGATGGGGCGCGGGTTTGTGTTCAACAACCCCAACGCGACGAGCACCTGCGGGTGCGGCAGCAGCTTCTCGGCTTGAGTGGCATGGGCATCCTGCCCATGTCTTTGCATTGAAGTGGCACGGGCTTCCAGACCGTGTTTTCTTTTGTCTGTGGAGTTGGGGGAGTCTTGAAAAATCACGGGCAGGAAGCCCGTGCTACTCCCACTTCAACCGTTTCACGCCGATCGCGAAGCAGACGATGCCCAGGCCGATCAGGATGCCGCAGGGGAGCAGCATTTCCATAGGCGAGAGGCCGCGCCACATGCCGCCTTCGACAGCGTAGATCGCCCATTTGAACGGGCTGACGTTCGAGATCGTCTGCATGAACGGGGGCATCACGAAGAGGGGGATGGTCCCGCCGCCGATCATGGCCAGGACCATCGGCACCGCTCTGGCCATGCCGCCCGCGCCTTCCTCGCTCCCGGCGACGGCTGCCAGGAGCATCGCCATGCCCACAAAGCCGATGGCCGCGGACACGATGGCGACCAGCAACGTGGGCCAGGACCAGACGTTCGACCCCATGGCCACCGCGACGCCAATCAGCAAGACCTGCACGGTGAGGCACACGATGAAACAGGCGAGCGCCTTGCCGCCGAGAATCTGAGTTCTGGAGATCGGGGCGGTGGTGAGGCGGATGAGCGTCCCGCGCCGGCGTTCTGAGGCGAGCGAGGCCGCAAAGCCGATCACGCACCCCATCAGCCCCCACGCGATGCCCTGCGGGAAGGAGAAATCGGTCGACTTGCGGGGGAACTTCTTGCCTCCCTCCGCGTTTGGATCGCCCGCCTCGAGCGGCGTGATCTTGACCTCCACGGGATTGAAACCCGGTGCGGGGGCCGCATCGCCCGAGGCTTCCTTGGCCTGGTCTTCTTTCTGGATCTCTTCGAGCTGAGCGGAGAGCCCATCGGCTCCCTCGAAGAACTTGAGAAAGGCGTCGCTGCGGGCCGAGCCGTCGGGCGCGAACGTCCGCACCTGTCCCCTTGCCTTGGCGAGCATGTCCTTCATCCGGCTGTTGTCGGTGAACACGGTCGACATCTGCCGGAAGGCCAGCTCGTTGAGCTTGCCGGTGAGCAGGCCCGCCTCGGCGGTGCGGGACGGATCGACGACCGCTTCGAGCGGCATCTTCCCGCCGGTGAACATGCCGTCGGCGCCCTCGGCGAATCCTTTGGGCACGATGATGAGGGCGGTGGCCTTGCTCTTGCGAACCAGCTCGGTTCCGGCCTGGCGGGTCGCCACGATCGTGGATTTGAGGGCGTTGTCGGCCTGAAGGTCGGCGACGAGGCGCCCCGAGGCCGGGGTCTGATCCTCGTCGAGCAGGGCCACGGCCATCTTTCCGCCGCCCCCACCCGCCCCCTTGAACACGAAGCTGAAGAAGATGGCAAAGATCAGCGGGAACGCGAACGTGAAGAACGCCGCGGTCTTGTCGCGAAAGAGCATCCGAAGATCATTCATGGCGATCGCGAGCATGTTCAGTCTCGGAGTTTGCGGCCTGTGAGCGAGAGAAAGACCATTTCAAGATCCGGGCGATCGATCCGCACGCCCGAAACGCCCGGGCCTGCGAGTGTCACGGCCCGCTGGATGACGCCCACGGGATCGGACGTGCGCTGCACCTCTTCCGCCTCGCCCCGGCAGATCGTGACGACAGACTCGCCGCCGAAGCGTGCGACCAGATCGTCGACCGTTCCCATCGCCAGGATCTTCCCCTTGTCCATGATGGCGACGCGGTCGCAGAGCTTCTGGGCTTCTTCCATGTAATGGGTCGTGTAGATGATCGTCTTGCCGCGTTTGGCGAGGGCCTGGACCATCTCGATGATGTTGTGGCGGCTCTGGGGGTCGACGCCCGCGGTGGGCTCGTCGAGCAGGACGACCTCGGGGTCGTGGACGAGGGCGGCGGCGAGGTTGAGGCGGCGTTTCATGCCGCCGGAGTAGCCGGCGGCCCGGTCCTTGGCGCGATCGGCGAGGCCGACGGCCTCGAGCACGGCGTTCACGCGTTCCTTGAGGCGGGCACCGGAGAGGCCTTGGAGGCGTCCGAAGAATTCGATGTTCTCGCGGCCGTTGAGTTCGTCGTAGAGGGCCAGGGCCTGGGGTGCGACGCCGATCTTGCGACGGGCATCGGCCAGAGTGGGCGGGCCGACGCCTTCGATCTCGATGGAGCCGGAGTCGGGGGCGAGCACGCCGATGGCCATGTTGATGGTGGTGCTTTTGCCGGCGCCGTTGGGGCCCAGGAGGCCGAAGACCTCGCCCTTGGCGATCGTGAACGAGACGCCGTCGACGGCGATGAGTGAGCCGAAGGATTTCTTGAGGTTGGTGATCTTGAGCATGAGGAGGGGGCACGATACCACAGGAGGCGCCAACGCGTGGTTGTCCGTCCGCTCCTGATTCGGCACCCGGCGTCCGTGGTTTCGTCTACCCTTGGGCATGCCCACCCCAACCCCTCGCCTGTGCAGTGTCGGCCCCGTCCAGATCGGACCGGGACAACCCCTGGCCATCATTGCCGGGCCGTGCGTCATTGAATCGCTGGAGCAGGCGATGACGATCGGGCGGACGGTGCGGGACGCGTGCCGTGCGCTGGGGTTGTCGTATGTGTTCAAGGCGAGCTTCGACAAGGCGAACCGGTCGTCGATCCATTCGGCGAGGGGGCCGGGGCTTGAGAAGGGGCTGGAGTGGATAGGGAAGGTGAAGAGCGAGCTTGGGGTGCCCGCGACGACGGACATCCATGAGATGTCGCAGGCCGAGCCCGCGGCCCGGGTTGTGGACCTCTTGCAGATCCCGGCGTTTTTGTGCCGTCAGACGGATCTCTTGCTTGCGGCGGGGCAGGCTGCGGCGAAGCACAAGCGCGGGGTCAACGTGAAGAAGGGTCAGTTCATGGCGCCGGCGGAGATGAAGGGGGCGGTGACCAAACTGTTTGAGGCGGGGTGCGCGAATGTGATGCTGACGGATCGGGGGACGTTCTTTGGGTACCACCGGCTGGTGAACGACTTTGCGGGGCTGGGCGACTTGCTTGAGCTTGGGACGCCGGGAGGAGCGCCGCCCGTGTGCTTCGACGCGACGCACTCGACGCAGTTTCCGGGAGCCGAGGGTGATCGCACGGGCGGGCAGCCGCATCGGGCGCCGATGCTTGCGCGGGCGGCGGTTGCGGCGGGTGTGCACTGCGTGTTCATCGAGTGCCATCCTGAGCCCGCGAAGTCGATGTCGGACGCGGCGACGGTGCAGGCGCTGTCGAGCATGCCGGGGCTTTTGAAGTCGCTGGCGGCGATCAGGGCGGCGGTACCGGGGTAAGCGACGGCTCGGTACCGGGGAAACGCGAACGCGGAGGCGCGAAGAAAGGCAGTTAACGCAGAGGACGCGGAGAGCGCGGAGGTAGTGGATGAGTATGATAGAATACTCGCCGATGGCTGAGACGCTGAGTCGGGACGAAGCTCTTGGAGTTCCCACATGCCTGCACTGATAGCCTTTGCAATGCTTGCGTTAGTCGTCGAAGTTCAACCACCTTCCACGACGCCTGCGCCGCCTCCAGCGACAACCCCATCGATTGGAACGGACTCGTTCTCCCGGCTAAATCCGGCATCACGCAAGATCGTGACGGATCGGGCACGAGACTTCTTCGAGCTCCCCAATGGCGTGATCTTGGACGCCTATCGCCTTAATCGAATCCGCGATCTCGTCGCCAAAGGCGACTGGGAAAAGATCGACGCGCGTGAAGCGGCGAAGCTCGGACTTGGGCACCTCGATAACTCGAAGAACAATAAAGCCCCGGTGTATCCGAGCGCCCCGCTTGAGTCTTACGACGTGTCATATCAAGGACTACCCGACCTGCTTGAGATTGACCAAGCCGATCAGGCAAAGGTCAAGGACTGGCTTTTCTTTGTTGAGCGCCCGGTGGTGGGGAAGATCGACACCGCACCCGCCCATCCCGGCCAGTTCTTTATTGAACTCGTCAATACCAGCCGCCTCGTTGCCACTCATCCGGTCAACGATGTTCGAGTCTTCGAAGTGCTCAGCCCCACAGAGGCAATCGCAGTAGTGGACTGGATCAAGGGCGAGAAGGCCCCGGGCGGAGGCGGAGCCGTCGGCAACCGCGTGCACATCACGGATACCTTCACTGGCAACATGCTCGGTACCGTAATCCCGGGAGATTTTTGTTTGAAGCCGGATGGAACGCACACCTACAACAATGGGACGGGCGCGAAAGCCACCATGCCCTCATACCGCATCATTCGGATTGAAAAGCCAATGACGCCGGAGGCTTTGGCGTCCGCGATCGAGTCAGGAAAGATCAAGCTGTTGCGGTACGACGCGACAGTTTCCACCGTTGCGAAGAAAATCACCCACACGTGGAAGGCAGTAAAGATGGCTCTCCGCTTCGCGCCGAAGCCGCCAGACGTGAAGAAGCCGAACAGTCCGGCATAAGCCTTGCACGAGCGGTTGGTGTGAAAGAAGTAAGGGAGACAGTCAATGGACGCGTACCTGCAAGAACGACTAGAACTCGTCAAGGCACTGACAGGGTCGGAAGGCCTCCCTGTGGCATACGGGGACTGCGTGCTCATCACCTGTGCAGTCATCGGGGCGTGCGCAGCTCAACGATGGCCGGGAACAGGCATCGATTCGAAGCGCTTTGTCGAACTATTGGTTAGGAATTCGGCTGAGCAGTTCCGATCTTCCTGGGTAAGCGTGCCATCGCTACTGAGCAGCGGGCTCATTGCGGAAACAGAGACGCCCTATGGCGACCCGACCAACGAGTGTCGCGTATTCTTGGATGAAGACATCGATCTCAGCTTTGGCGATGCAAGGGCAAAGTACCCATGCGTTGACATTAAGAAGCTTCGCGGACACTGCTATGCCTCGCTCATCTACAAGAGCCTGAGGTGTCCGTATGCGCACGAATATCGCATTGCCAAAGACCTGAGCGCCATGTCCGCCACCGAATCTGCGGCCCGCGTGAGCTACATGGGGCAGGTTGCAAATATCCGATCACAAGGGATCCGGAGAAGGGCTCACTTCCACCTTCCATACTTGGTTGAGCTCGCCCAGCACCAAGTCGCACTGGCAACATCGAGTCCCGAGCCACCTCCCCAGCAATGGTGGTGCGACATGCCATGAGCGACGACCGACACCGGGGTTGGGCTGCTCACAGGGTGCGAGGTCAAGGACAGGGAGCGGAACTCACAAACGCGCGTGGGAGAGTCATTGCCCTGTGTGGGAAGTTCATATTTCTACGTGGGAGATTTCCAAACGCGCGTGGGAGGTTCATATTTCTACGTGGGAGGCTTCCAAACGCGCGTGGGAGGTTCATATCTCTACGTGGGAGACTTCCAAACGCGCGTGGGAGGTTCATATTCCTACGTGGGAGGCTTCCAAACGCGCGTTTGTGAACTTCTGGCGAACGGATGCGCGCCTTCACCCCCCTCGAGACTGCCGCCCAAGGAACACGAGGCCGGGCTCGGTTGGCCTCAGGGTCTCATTGAGCCGGGGGAAGCAACGGGACAGCCCAAGGGTGTGGTGATTCTCGCCCACTCTGCACAAACCTGTGCAGTTGCTGCCCGCCGGGTGAGGATGGACACGCCCACGCCGATAGGGTAACTTGCAGGCACGAGCGGGCTCAACCCGCCGGGAGGATCACGATGCTGGGGATTCCGACATTCAAGCCCCCAAGCCGCTGGCTCCCGATCGGAGGATCTGCGATCTTTGTTGTGATGGTCGTGACCTTTGTGCTCGGCGTCTCCGGCGACTTCAACGAGCCGGCGATCCCTGGAAGTCGGTTCTTTGGCCCGCGAACAGAGCGGACCACCATGATCTTCGAGAGATCGAGTCTGCTCGCCCTGCCCGGGTCAACGCTGTTTGGACTCTATTTCCTGGCCGGGCGGGCCTTCCTGAAACGGCAACTGACAATGGGCTTTGCGCTCTGCATGGGCTGCGGCTACGACCTTCGGGCGACCGAGGATCGCGAGGTCTGTCCTGAGTGCGGTCGAAAGGTGGACCTTGAACCAACGCGCGAGCTGGTCAGACAGTTCGCACGACGCCACCCGAACATGGTTGGATCGCTTGATGTGCCGACGTAGTCTGTTCATTGTTGCGCGCGAGGGCCCAGAGGCGTCGCGATGTTTGGGACGTCAACGGCGGACCCCTCCGGGGTCCAATGCATGAATGACGGTTTTCCGGGGGCTGCGCCCCCGGCTATTGGCGAGGACCCCTCCGGGGTCCAATGCATGACTCACGGACTTGCGGCGGCTGCGCCCCGTCTCTTGACGGTGAGCCCTCCGGGCTCCAAGGCATGGTCGTGGCGAGGACGCCGAGTTGGTCGGTCGTGTGGTTCGACTTCAACCTTTGGCCCGACTGATTGCCCAGCCCGAAGCTTCACTTGGTGGTATTCTGCCGCCATCCAGCGGAGGGTGGGTCCCTGGCGAGCATGCCTGGGCGTTTGAAGTCGATGGTGGCGATTGCGGAGTCGAAACTGTGATGATGTATCTGGCGGCCAATTCGGTCTCGACCGCGGGCGCGGTTGTTTTGACGAGCGTGATTGTCGCGGTGATCGCGGGCGTGATTGTCCTTGCGGTCGCCAGCTCGAAGAAGAACCGATTGCGCCGCGCGGCGATCGCCGCGTGGCTTCAGTCGCGTGGCCTGCGGGTGAGCCCGGGCCCCGTCGCTCGGGAGATTCTGGGGCCCATCGAATCGCTGGCGGCCCGGAGCGAGAAAGCGATCTGGTCCGGCGTCGGATCGATCGAGGGCATCCAGGTCGTCGCGATTGAGCACACGTACTCGACGGGCTCGGGCAAGAGCCGTCATACGCATAATCACTCGGTGATCTCGATCGCGCTGCCTACGGCGTGGCCGACGCTCAGCGTGACGGCGGAGCATTTCCTGCATCGCATCGGAGAGATGTTCGGGATGCGCGACATCCGTCTGGACGACGAGGCGTTCAACAAGCGGTTTCGCGTCAAGTGCGAGGACGAGAACTTCGCCTTGCTGCTGCTCAACCCGGAGGTGCAGGCGCTGATGATGACCTGGGACAAGCGGGCCTGCCTGGCGGTCAGGGGAGATCGGCTCTGCGTGTACACATCGCGGCACCTTGAGGAGGCGGAGTGGCGAGCGTTTCTCGATGGGGCGCTCGCGCTGCGGGCGGCGATTGCGCCGGAGCTCGACAACTGGGGCGCGTAGGGGCGCGGGGCGTGGCGTTGTCGGTGCGGCGCAAGAAACCTGCGTTTGAGGCTGCCCAACGGACATCTCGCAAGGATGACCCGAAGCGGGATCATCCTTGCCACCGGACCCGCAAGGATGACCCGAGGCGGGATCATCCTTGCCACCGGACCCGCAAAGATGACCCGAGGCGGGATCATCCTTGCCACCAATCAAAAACCCCCGGCTGGCGCCGGGGGCTCTGATTGAATCAGTTGGGATGGCTCAGACCGTGGCTTCGTTCTGGGCCTTCATGGCTTTGTTGTATTCGTCGACGGGGAGCTCGGTGACCTTGGCCTTGGCGAGGATGGCGTCCATGGTCTTGTGCTCGCGGATCTGGTTGTAGACGGTGCCGACCTGGTTGCGCTGGATGATCTCGTTGCGGAGCTTCTCGGGGCGAAGGTTGCGCTCGAAGGCCATCTGGGCGATGCGGTTGTTGATCTCGTTCTCGTCCACGCTGATGGCGAGCTTCTCGGAGGCCTTGGTGAGGATGAAGAAGAGCTTGAGGTCGCGGACGGCGACGGCGCTGGAGGCCTGGCGGAGCTCGGCCATGTGCTCTTCGATCTGCTGGGGATCGACGCCGCGGTACATGAGTTCCATGCGCCGGTTCTCGAGCGTGCGACCGGCCTGGGTGGCGGTGAGGCGCTGGGGGAGCTCGAATTTGGTGTGGTCGATGAGGTGCTTGGCGGCCTGCTGACGCATGGCGACCTGCTGCTGGACGGCGATGCGCTGCTGGAGGCGCTGGCGGATGGCGTTCTTGAGCTGCTCCTCGCTCTCCATGCCGAACATCTTGACGATGTCGTTGATCGGAGCGGGGATGATGCTGTCGATGCGCTCGACGGTGAAGGTGATGGTGAGGGCCGCACCGCGGATCGCCTCGACCTCGTGGTTGTCGGGGCCCTTGGTCTGGACGGTGACGGTGTCGCCGGCCTTGGGGGCGCCCAGCTGCTTCTCAAAGTCCTCGACGAGCACGCCCAGGATCATGCCCTTGCCGGCTTTGTCGGCCGCGGGCTTCTGGACCACGCAACCCTTGATGTTGTAGTGCTCGGTGCCATCGGCGCCCTTCATGATGCCGTGGCCGGTGAGGTAGTCGCCGGGGGAGGCGCTGTCGCGCGACTCGAGGCTGCCCTCGTTGACGCGGACCTTGTTCACTTCGTCGTCGACGGCGGTCTCGGGGACGTCGAGCAGGGGCTTCCTGACCTCGATGCCTTCGAGGCTGGGGAGCTCGAACTCGGGGACGACCTCGACCTCAAGGTCGAACGCGAAAGACTTGCCATCGGTGAGTTCCTTGCCCTCAAGGTCGGGGGCGACGGGCTCGCCGACGACCTTGAGCTTGTGCTCTTCGACGGCGGCCTGATAGGCGGTGGTGACCAGGGCGCTTCGGGCCTCGGTCTTGAGCATGCCGCCGAATCGCTTCTCGATGAGCTGACGCGGGGCCTTGCCCTTGCGGAAACCGGGGAGCTGGGCCTCGAGCGCGAGCGTGTCGAGCGAGTCCTTGAGCTTGCCGGTGACGACGTCGGCCGGGATGGTGAAGCTGAGCTTCTTGCGGCTGGGGCCGATGTCGGAGATGGAAACGTTGTGGGATGGGGTCGCAGTCGCGGACATGAAACCGGCCTCCGAAAGCAGTGTGGGAACCGGGCCAGAGGGCTAGAAACCCTTGGAGCCGGGGGGAGGGAAGGATAGGCCGAACAAACACCGTGGCACAGCGGCGGCCACTGGCCGAATCGCGGAGTTTGGGCGTGGAATCGCCGCCCGATGCCGAATGGTGCTGCTCAGGCGAGCGTGAGGGGCAGAAGGGCCCCGGCACGGTCGAGGGTTTCGAGGCTCATGACGGCCTTGGCGAGGCTGTCGCACTTGGGCTTGCCGATAACGGCGTCGCCCAGGGCGTGGAACTTCACGCCGATGTCGGATTCGGTCATCGGGTCGCGGGGGTCGCCGCGGGGGACGTCGACGCGGGTGGCGAAGGACTTGCCCGAGGTGGTCGTGATGGTGACGCGGCTGGGCTGGAACTTGGGGAACAGGGCCTCGAACTCGGTGTTGGCGACGACTTTGACCTTGTCCATGACGGGGATCAGGGACTTGTCGAGCACGCGGGCTTCTTTGAACTGCAGGGGCGTGACCATGCCGTCGATGAGGCCGACGGCCATGCAGTACGGCAGCGAGTGGTCGGCGGTTTCCTTGGAGTCGGGGCGATACTTGTGCGGGTCGCCCAGGATGTCGGCGGCCCTGGCGATCACCTCGACTTTGATCTCGGCGACGTCGGCGGGCTTGATGGCGTTGTCCTTCGCGCACTTCATCATGGCGGTGAGGGGGGCGTGGCTGAGGGCTTCGATTGGGTAGGACTTCATGCCGCAGTCCTGGATGCGGAAGTGGTCGGTGCTCGCGACGGGAAGCTTGTTGAGCAGCATCTCGGTGTCGAACTTGGCGGGGACGCCTTTGACCTGAACGTGGCCGAAGACGGCGTAGAGGCCTTCCTTGCCGTCGAAGATGTGCTCGGGGCCGGAGTAGCCGCGTTTGGCGAGCAGGGCGGACTCGACGCCCATGCGGGTCGCCCAGGGGTCGACGGTGTTCTTCATGTTGGTGAGTTTGCCGGCGGTGACGGCCCCGGGGCTGAAGGTGCGGGCGGCGGAGATGCCGATCGCCTGGACCATCTGGTCGACGGTGAGGCCAAGCACGCGGCCCGCGGCGATGGGTGCGGCGAAGGCGGTGAGGGTGGCGTGGTGCCAGCCGTACTCTCGGACGCCCGGGAGCCCGAACTCGCAGAGACGCTGTTCGACTTCGTAGGCGATGATGGTGGCGAGGATGAGGTCCTTGCCGGACTTGCCGAGCGATTCACACAGGGCCAGGGGGCCGCAGATGATGTCGGAAGGGTGGCAGGGGTCGGCCTTCCAGTAGATGTCGTTGTAGTCCATGGCGCGGACCATGTGGCTGTTGAGGAAGGCGGCGTCGACGGGGTTGGTTTTGAAGCCCGAGACGAAGGAGGTGCAGGGGCCGGAGCCGTTGCCGGAAACACCGCTCTGGAGAGCGGTGCCACCACCGAGGCCGGACATCTCGCGGTAGTGGGCGAGGAGGATGTGGGCGTCTTCCTGCTGCGAGCCGCCCAGGGCGCAGCCGAGGGAGTCGAACCAGAAGAGCTTGGCGGCCTGGATGGCGGCGGGGCTGAGGTGGTCGAAGGTGAGGGCGGTGGCCCATTCGGAGAGGGTGTGGGAGAGGTACTTCTTGCCGGGCTCGGCGTGGGATTTGGCGGCCATGGGATTCTCCTCGGGTGGCTTGTGGGCCAAACGATAGACCGGCGTGATTGGGAGCGGCGGGTCACATCGGGACGCGAGGCATGCCCAGGGCGCGGCGCCAGGCCGAGAGCTGGCCCAGGTGGCCGGACTCGTGTTTCACCATGAGGGTCACGAGCATGTCGCCGATGGTCGGGTGGATGGCTCGCCAGCGCTCAAGCGGGTTGGCGGCGGCAAAGACTTCAGGCGGGGCGACGACGAGGGCCTCTTCGGTTTGGGTGTGGAGTGATTCGTAGTCGGCGAGGAGGGCGGGGCCGTGCGGATAGTCGGAAGGGTTGGTGCTGACCTCTGATCGCTGGCCGAATTTGTGGTCGATGGGGTCGGCGAAGGACTGGCCGCGAGCCATCGCGATGCAGAGGGGGGCGTAGACGTTGAGGTGGGAGAAGATCCAAGCGGGGTGGTTGAGCGTGGCGCCCGCGATCGGCTGTGCGGTCCACTGGGCGGGTGAGAGATCGACGACGAGGCGCCGGGCGTACTGACCGTTTCGGCGCCAGGTGATGAGGATGGCCGAGGCGATGGGGTGGGGGTTCATGTCGCGCTCAGGATAGCACGAGGCGATAAACCTCGACCACCGGCGGCTCCGCGAGCAGGGCCCGCCAGCGCTCGAGGTATTGCTTCATCGTGGGGTCGGTGGCGACACGAATCTGGTCCCGCTCATAGCCCGCTTCGTTGTCGTAGAGGACGAGCTCAATGAATCGGTGATCGTCGTTTTTGTTCTCAAGGAGGCGGACTGTGATCCCGCCGGGGCTCTCGTAGAAGGGAGTGGCCTCGCGGAGGAACGCAAGGAACTCCTCCCGGCGGCCTTGGGCGACGCGGAGGCGGAGGTGGAGGTCGATACGGGTTGGTGTCGAAGAGTTAGGGATTGGGGCTTCCTACGGCACGTCGGCCTCGACAAGCTTGATAAGCAGAGAGAGCGACTCCTGCCAGCCGAGGTAGCACATGTCGGCGGGGATTTGCGGCGGGATGTTGTCCTGGACGATGGAGAGCTCGGTGATCTTGCCGTCCAGGACCGGGCGGAGGGTGACGGTCACGGGCATCTCGCCGGGCATGCTGGGGTCGTCGAACTTGTCGGTGTAGCGGATGAGCTGGCCTGGCTTGAGCTCGGTGTACTTGCAACTGAACGAGTGCGAGTTGCCGGTGCGGAAACTGGTGAAGGAGGCCTTGAACCCGCCGCCGACCTTGGCGTCCATGCTGTGGACGGTGCAGGTGTAGCCGTTGGGCGGGAGCCACTTGGCCATGGCCGCCGGGTCGAGGAAGGCGCGGTAGAGGTGTTCGGCGGGGCAACGGACGACGCGATGGAGGCGGACGGTGTTGGCCATGGGGTTAGTTTACCCGGGGTGTCAAGGGGGAGAAATGCTTTATAGCGGACGTTTCGCTTCAGGAGAGCACGAGGCGCACGCTGCTCTGACGCAGCAATTCGTAGGGAGTCATGCACTTGATACCGACACCGGCGCATGCATCGGGAACCTTGATCTTCCGCTTGCTGGGCGTGGTCAAGGGCTTCTCGAGCGTGACGACCGTGTGACTCCCCGCCAGAGCCTGTGCGACAAGGAACGAATCCGCTACGCCGAAGAATTCGTTATACGCCGGCGCCTGGAAACCCGAGTTCAGCGCCCATTGGCTTACCTGCTGGAACGCGGTACTGAAGGCGATGTCGGGGCGGAGGAAGAAGCCATTGGGCAAGGTCGCAGCCCACGCGCTCAATTCGTCCTGCTGCGCACCAATCTCGTCGGCGACTTTCTCAATCGACCGGATCGTGCCGGCCTTGGACGCGCGCATGAGCCAATCCCAATAGCCGGGAACGAAGTCCATGCCGTAAAAGCGGCGTTTGGCCTCGATGAAGACGCCGGTATCGAGGAGGTAGGCCATCAGACCGCCCCTCCTCGCAGGTAGTCGGCCATTCCGAGACGATCGCCGAGGGATTCGAGGGTCTTGACATTTCGGCAGCCGATCAGGCGGAAAGCCTCGGTAAACGTGGATCGCCCTTCCCAAGTGCTGGCGAGTACGGCCCGGGCGAAGCGCTCGCTGACGCGGACAGAAGTCGTGGCGTAGTAGTCGCCGCCCGAACTCGCTTCCTTCTTCCTGGCGAGCGCCGCTCGAAGCCTCTTGAGTTCATCGTCGAACGCGACCTGGAACGCGTCCCGTGAGAGACCACCGGCGTCGAGCATCCTGCGCAAAATGACCAGCGTACTGACCTTGTACTGGCGGCTGAGTCGCTGCATCTCAGATCGTAGTTCGGCTCGACGGTTGTAGGCCTGGCGGAAGCCATCGAGGGGAACAAGCATCTCCGCGGCAACGGCATTGCACCAGCGTTCGACGCTCATCCCCCCGGCTCGATCAGGCAATGACGATGCGGGCGTGACATCGGAGACCCCCGATTCGCCGAGCCACAGGTGTGCCAGTTCATGAGCGAGGGTGAACATCTGGCCCGACTTCGTGTCGGTGCCATTGATGAAGATCAGAGGAGCGAAATGGGGGGCTGGGTCGATGAGGGCGAACCCGCGGAACTCGGCGGTATCGAGCGGCCGGTGGGAGTTATGGCCAACGATGCCGCTGAGCATGACCAACACGCCCGCTTTGTCTGCCATGTCGATCATTCCGCGAAGAGCGTCGACAAAGGTGGCCGCCTCAGCTCGGGAAGCAAGGTCGAACCCGACGGATTCGCGAACGCGTGCGGCAGTTGCGACGATATCGCTCATCAACGTGGCGGATCCGACAAAATCGAGTGGCGCTTCTCCCAGCAGAAGCGCGTTCTGACGGTACCAGTCCTGACGCTGCTGGCAGAGATAAATGGTGTCGAGCAAGTCCGGCGAAGGATGCTTGATGCGCTTGCTACCGTCCGTACGAAAGTCGGGAATCGGAATGCTCTCGACCGGCGGTTCCGGCAGAAAGAAGAAGCCGAACGGAGCGCGGGTTGCCTTGGCGAATTCTTCCAACTGCCTAACCGTGGGAGACTTCGCGCCCGTCAGCCAGTCTGCAAGTCCCGAAAATCTCTCCGCCAGCGCAGACTCCAACTTACCTGCACGCTCGCAGGCCCAACGAAGCAGTTCAGGCTTGACCGGCACTCTCGTCAACACAATCTCCCAACGGCCACACCATTGTCGCGACAGCTCGAATTATGTCGGGCGCTCTTAGAAGTTCTATCCCGCGTACTTCGCCACTTCCTTCGCCACCTCAATCGTCGTGTTCTTCCCGCCCATATCGTAGGTCCTCACCTTGCCCTCCTTGATCACCCGCGCGATGGCGGCCTCGAGCCTGGTCGCCTTGTCGCTCTCCTTGAGCCAGTCGAGCATCATCTTGGCGGTCAGCAGCATCGCGTGGGGGTTGACCTTGTACTGGCCGGCGTACTTGGGGGCCGAGCCGTGGGTGGGTTCGAAGACAGCGTATTTGTCGCCCAGGTTTGCGGAGGGGGCGAAGCCAAGGCCGCCGACCAGGCCGGCGCAGAGGTCGCTGACGATGTCGCCGAACATGTTCTCGGCGACGAGGACGGAGTAGTCCTGGGGGTTCTTGAACATCCACATGCAGATGGCGTCGATGTTGGCCTCGTCGGCCCAGATGCCGGCTGATTTGTACTCCTCGGCGAGCTTGCGGAAGATGCGGGTCATGAGGCCGCCTGTTTCGCGGAGGACGTTGGGCTTCTCGACGAGCGTCACGCGTTTCCGCCCCGTCTTCTTGGCGTACTCGAACGCCCCGCGGCAGATGTTGGTGCACCCCTGCACGCTGACGATGCGGGTGGACAGGGCGACGTTCTCGAGGCCCTTGTCCTTCCAGGGCTTCATCTTGGGGTTGAGGCAGAGGGCGTCGTAGACGGATTGCGGCAGCGGGAAGAACTCGACGCCGCCGTACATGCCCTCGGTGTTCTCGCGAAAGATCACCTGATCGATCATGACGTCCTGGCCGCCTGGGTTGGTCTGGGCGTTGCCGCGGAAGTTGAGGGGGTTGCCCGGGTAGCTCTTGCAGGGGCGCAGGTTGGTGTGCAGGTTGAACATCTGGCGGAGCTTGACGATGGGGGAGAAGTAGACGAGGCCTTTCCCCTTGAGCTCGGGGGCGAGTTCTTCTTTGGCTTCGTCCTGGGGTTTGCTGGTGATGGCGCCGAAGAGGCCGCAGGTGGTGGAGTTGAGGATCTTGATGCTGCGATCGGGGAGGGGGTTGCCCTCCTTGCACCAGAAGTCCCAGCCGATGTCGCAGGGGATGTACTCGGCGTCGAGTTTCATCGTGTCCAGGACGATGCGGGTCGCTTCCATGACGTCGTTGCCGATGCCGTCACCGGGCATCCATGCGATCGAGTACTTGGCCATTGGTCCACTCCGTTTACGTTGCGTTTTTGATCCGCCGGGCGACCACCGCCTCGGCCCCGCCCGCCACGACCAGCTCCTGCGCCACGCGGCTCAGGGGTTTGAACGTGAACTCTTGCTTGCCAGCTGGCCCCGCGTCGATGCGCAGAACGCCGGCGGTGAAATCGATCTCGGCCTCGCCGGCGAGGCGGGATTTTTCGGCGTTGCCGCCCTGAGCCTTGAGGAAGGTGACGAGCTCGGGACACTCGAAGACGACAAAGCCGTTGTTGAAAGCGTTGCGTTTGTACGTCTCGCTGAAGGAGGCGGCGATGACGCAGGGGATGCCGAAGTACTTGAGGGCCGTGGCGGCCTGTTCGCGGCTGGAACCCGTGCCGAAGTTGAGTCCGCCGATGATGACATCACCCTTGCGCAGATTCGTGCGAAGGCCCGCGTCGTAGTTCTCGAAGATCACCGCGGCCATCTGCTCGGGGGTCATGGCGTCGTTGTAGGTGTGCTTGCCGGCATAGATGCCGTCGGTGTTGAGGTTGTCGCTGGTGAGGAACCAGGCGCGGGCATTGATCTTCGATGGGAAGCCATCGAGCACCGCTTCGGCCGCACCTGCGGCGACCGTCGCCTTGGGCACGACGCGCGAGGAGAATCGCACGGGCTCGGCGGAGAACGGCGTCGGCGAGGCGATGAAGCCCGCGACGGCGCTGGCGGCCACGACGCCCGGGGAGCCCAGGTAGACCTGGCCCAGGCGGTCGCCCATGCGACCCTCGAAGTTGCGATTGGTGGCGCTGATGCCGACCTCTCCCGCCTTGATAGTGCCGCGGCCCAGGCCGATGCACGTGCCGCAGCCCGAGGGGAGCGGGATCGCACCCGCGTCCAGGAGCGTCTGCCAGTGCCCGAGTTTCTCGGCTTGCGCCTGGATGTCCGCGCTGGCGGCCGCGACGAAGAACTCGACGCCGGTGGCAACTTTCTTGCCCCGGACGGCCTCGGCGGCGATGGTGAGATCCTCAAGGCGCCCGTTGACGCACGACATGAGCCACGCCTTGTTGATCGCGACCTTCTTCGCCTGAATCTCGGGGAGCGAGGTGATCGCCTTGACGGTGTTGGGACCCAGGACGTGGGGCACGATGGTGGAAAGGTCGAGTTCGAGCTCGATCGCGTACAGGGCGTCCGCGTCGGCGGCCGTCTGGGCTCGCCTCCCCCACCATTGCTGGACGTCGTCACGCGTGTAGCCACCGAGAGAGCCGGGGCGGCGGGTGCCGGGGCGCTTGGCGGCGGCGAAGTAGTCGGCGCGGGCGAGAAGGTAGTCGCGGAGTCGCTCGTCGAAGGGGAACAGGCCGACGAGAGCACCCCACTCAGTGGACATGTTCGCGATGCTCATGCGTTCGTCGACGCTGAGGCTGGCGACGCCGTCGCCTGTGAACTCGACGGCGTGGTTGAGGACTTCATCGCTGCGAAAGAGGCCGCAGAGGGCGACGATGACGTCTTTGCCGGCGACGCCGGGGCGGAGTTTGCCCTTGAGCGTGACCTTGGCAACCGGCGGCACCTGCCACCAGGTCTGGCCCGTCGCCCAGATTCCCGCGGCGTCGGTGCGGACGACGGGCGTTCCCAGGCAGCACAGGGCGCCGTACAGGTTGGAGTGGCTGTCGCTGCCGACGACCATTGTGCCGGGCTTCACGTACCCCTGCTCGACCATGACCTGATGGCTGATGCCGGTGCCGGCGGGGTAGAAATCGACGCCGTGTTCGGCGGCGAACGCCTCGATCTTGGCGTACTTGCCCAGATTCTCGGGGGTCGTGTTCTGGATGTCGTGGTCGATGGCGAAGACGGGCTGGCGCGGATCGTGTATCTTGGGCGTTGCGCCCGCGGCCTTGAAGATCTCCTTGAACTTGGGGATCACCGCCCCCGTGTTGTCGTGCGTCATCACGTGAACCGGACGGATGGTCACAAAGTCGCCGCACCGGGCGGGGCGCCCCGGCGGGAGTCCGACGGCGTGGAGAGTGGCGAGTTTCTCGATGAGCGTGAGTGCCATGGTGGTCTGCCTTTGGCTCAGATTTCGGCGAATCGTGCTGTGAAGTGGCGCAGGACCTCGGGGGCTTCAACGATACGAAGGCCGCGAAGCTCGGTGCGCTTTGCGAACAGCTCTCCGCAAGCCTCGGCGACGTAATCGATGTGGCTCTGGGTGTAGACGCGCCTGGGGATGGCGAGGCGGACCAGTTCCATCTCGGGGCGACTGCCGGGGCCGGCCATGACGCTCCCGATCTCGCAGCTTCGGATGCCGGCGATGCGGTAGAGACCGCAGACGACGGCCTGACCCGGGAACTGTTCGACGGGGAGGTGCGGCGCGAAATGGGCGGCGTCGATGTAGATGGCGTGACCACCGGGCGGCTCGATGATTTGGATGCCCGAGGCCAGGAGTTTTTCGCCCAGGTAGGCGACGCTGCGGATGCGGTAGCCGAGGTAGTCCTCGTCGAGGACCTCGCGAAAGCCCTGGGCCATGGCCTCAAGGTCGCGCCCGGCGAGGCCGCCGTAGGTCACGAACCCCTCGGTGAGGATGAGCAGATTACAAGCACGTTTGAAGAGCGCGGGGTCGCGGATGAGCAGGAGGCCGCCGATGTTGACCAGGCCGTCTTTCTTGGCGGAGACGGTTGCCCCATCGGCGAGGTCGAACATATCGCGAGCGATCTGGGATGGGGTTCGGTGGGCCTGACCGGGCTCGCGGGTCTTGATGAACCAGGCGTTCTCGGCGAAGCGGCAGGCGTCGAGGAAAAGCGGAAGGCGGTGCTTGTCGCAGACTGCTCGCACGGCACGGATGTTCTCAAGGCTCACGGGCTGACCGCCGCAGGTGTTGTTGGTCACCGTCACCATGACGACGGGGATGTTCTCACGTCCCACGCGGTTGATGAAGGCCTCCAGGGCGGCGACGTCCATGTTCCCCTTGAACGGATGGCGCACGCTCGCGGTGGACGCCTCGGGGATCGGAAGGTTGACCGCCTGGGCTCCGGTGTGCTCGACGTTGGCGCGGGTTGTGTCGAAGTGGGCGTTGTTGGGGACGAACTTGCCCTTGCCGCCAATGAGATCGAAGAGGATTCGCTCGCTGGCGCGTCCCTGATGGGTCGGGACGAAGTGCTCAAAGCCGGTCATCTCGCCCAGCACGCGCTTGAGGGTGTAGTACGACTCGCTGCCGGCGTAGGACTCGTCGCCGCGCATGATGCCGGCCCACTGCTCGCTGCTCATGGCGCTGGCGCCCGAGTCGGTGAGGAGATCGATGATGACGTCGGAGCCGTGGATCAGGAAGGGGTTGAACTCGGCCTTGCGAAGAATCGCGTCGCGCTGGGCGGGAGTCGTCATCCGCAGCGGCTCGACCGACTTGATCCGAAAGGGCTCGATGATCGTCTTCATGATTTGGTCTCTTTCGCCGCGGCCCGTTTGCCCAAGACCTTGGCGATGTCGAAATCGATGAAATCGGCGTGGTGGAAGATCCAGCTCTCGATGGAGCGTTCGACCTTGTCGCCCTCGTGGCTGTGGGTCGCGATGATGTGCATGACCTCGGGGGGGATGCCGTGCTTGTAGCAAAGAGCGACGCCGCTGAAGGGATGGCGGAGCAGTTCGCCGTACGCGCCCTTGACGATGTTGCCCTTGGCGTCCTTGTCGAACTCGAGCATCTTGCCCACGTCGGCCAGAAGGCTGCCGGCGATGAGGTGGTTGAGGTTGACGGGGATTCGATCGCCGAAGACCTCGCCAAGCACCGCGGAGATGGCGACGCACTGCTTGCAGCAGGAGTTGAGGTGCTCGACGAAGCGCAGATCGATTTTGCCGGCCAGCAGCGTGAAGGGGATGGCCCGGATCTCGTCGAAGGTCCAGCCCTTGCCGCCGCAGCCGGCTCGCAGCGCCTCGTCCCACACTGCGGCGACCTTGTCGCGAAGGGCGGTGTCGGTGATGTTCATGAGGTTGGGGAAGAGTTCTTTGATCTCTTTGGTGGTGTAGGTCACTTGGGTGTCTCCTCAACGATGGGGCCGTCGTAGGCGTGGTTGACGGGGTCGATGCGCCGCATGGGCTTCTCGCGGGTCTGCTCTTCGACGACGTGGGCGACCAGGCCGGGCGTGCGGGCGATCATGAAGATGCCGTTGAAGACCCGGAGGTCGAGCCCAAGGTCGGCCAGGATCGCGCCCATCGCGCCGTCGACGTTGATGGGCAGGGGCTTGCCGATGGCGGCGAACGCTCGCTCGACCGCCCGAGCGGCCCCGATATGCGTGGTCGGCCCTTCGCCAAGGCCGGCGAGGGCGGCGAGCTCGAAGAGCCGTGCGGTTCTGGGGTCCTTGGTGTGGATGCGGTGTCCGAAGCCGCTGATGCGATCGCCCGATTCGCGGATCCGCGTGACCTCGGCGGCGGCGGCGTGATCGAGGGCGCCTCCGCCGGCCAGAGAGGCGGCCAGAAGGCGGGCGAGAAACGCCGCCGCGTCCTCGATCGCTCCGCCGTGATGGCGGTTGATCGACATGATGCCGGCCGCCACGCTGGCGCTGAGGGTCGCTCCTGTGCTGGCGACGGTCCTTGCGGCCAGGCAACTCGGCGGCGTCGCGCCGTGGTCGATGCTGGCGACCAGGATCGCGTCCATGAGGCGGCCGACCTTCTCATCGGGCAGCTTGCCCGTGAGGATGAGATACACCGAGGCCCCGAAACTCACCTTGCCCATCAGCGACGCGATGTCGTGCCCGCGCACCGCGACGCGGTTGGGCTCGATGCGCGTCACCGCGGTCGTCCACACGGCCTTGCGCTCCGCCTCCGACATCAGGCTGCGACTGCCCTTGGCTCTGAGGACCGAAACAACCGCCGACGGCAGCTCACCAAAGGCGTCGGCGACGGTGGCCCCGGCAGCGCGGAGAGCCGCGACCTTTCCAGCGTGGGTGCCACGGTTGCCCTCGATGATCGCGCCGGCGTGGCTGAATCGCGTGCCGCTGGTCGCTGCTTTGCCGCCGATGTAGGCGATGACGGGCTTGGTGACTTTGCCTGCGGCGACGAGCTCGGCCAGTTCTTCTTCCTGCGACCCGCCGATCTCGCCAAAGAGCACGATCGCGTCGGTCTGTGGGTCGTTCTGGAACATGAGCGCAACGTCGGGGACGCGGAGGCCCAGGACGGTGTCGCCGCCGACGTGGACGATGGAGCTGATGCGGACGCCGGCCTGGCCGCAGTAGTACCCGACGCTCGACGACATGCCGCCCGAGCGCGAGATGATGCCGGCGCCGGTGCCGACGCCGGGCAGGGGCGCTTTGAACCACTCGCGAGCCGAGGCGGCGCTGCCGCCGATCATGCCCACGACCGCCTGTCCGGGGCTTGCGATGCCAAGCGTGTTGGGGCCGAGGAACCTCGCGCCGCGCTCCTTTGCCTTGGCCGCGATCTCCATCGCGTCCCAGAGCGGGACGCGGTCGGCCACCAGCACCACGAGCTTGATCCCGGCGGCGATGGCGTCCATGGCGGCGGCCTTGACAGCCAGTGCGGGCACGAAGAGCACCGACACGTCGACTTGGCCCAGGGCCGCGACCGCCTGCGTGCACGAATCGAAGACGGGGACACCAAGCACGCGTCCGCCACCCTTGCCGGGCGTGACTCCGCCGACGACCTGCGTGCCGTAGTCGAGCATGAGACGAGTTCGGGTCTGTCCCTCGCGCCCGGTGATGCCCTGGACGATGACACGCGAGTTCTTGTCGAGGAGAATGGCCATCAGGCACCCGCCTTTCCGGCGGCCATCGCATCGAGCCCCGCGAGATCGATCTGGACGAACAGGCCCTCGATTCCGTCGCGCCGACACTCGACCTCGCAGGCGATCATCTCGCTGTCCTTGGCCATGAAGTCGGTGGGCGAGAGGGTGATCGATGGGACGCCGTGGTTGTCCTGGAGGAGCCCGCCCGACCGGGCGACGATCGCGGGGCCGCTGGCCTTCCAGGCCACCGGGTCGATCCAGACCGTCCCATCCTTCACCGCAAAGCGGATCGAGCCCGGGGCGCCGACAAACGCGGGCTTTCGCGGCGCCCGCGGCACCCAGCCCGCCGAACCCTGCTGGGCGACGAGTGTGCGCATTCTGCCGGCGACACTCGCGGGCGAGTCGGTCTTCTTGTACCCCTCGACCTTTCCGGGGAGGCCCGAGCACGCCGACTTCAAGATGTCGACCGCGCGGTCTTCGGTGTTTCCACCCAGACGGATCACGGCGGGAATATCGAGGTTCATCTCCCAGAAGGCCTTGGCCAGGCCGTACGCGCTCCAGAATTGCTCCTGATTCGCCACGCCCGAGCCCGAGCCGAAATAGCCCACGAGCCCCGGCTGCTGGAGGATGATTCGAGCGGCCCGGTAAACCTTGGCGGGCGGCGGGTTGCCGCTGGCGTCGCAGAAATTGGCGACGAGAAACCCCTCGTTGGTGATGGCGTCCATGGACATCATCGAGCCGCCGCCGCCCGCGCCGTGGAAGCCCACGAGCATTTTGCCGGCGGTGGTCGCGGTTTCCTTCGTGTTCATCTGGGCGAAGAAGAAGGTGCCGCGGTGGTCGCTCTGCTCCACGCGGTAGGCGATGCGTTCGAGCTCGGTGGGCGGATGGTCGAGTTCGCGTGCGATCTCGATCCCAAGCTCGGGGTGCCGCCCCACCGCGTAGTCGTCGACGGTCACCCGACAGTCGGCGGCCACGATTCGCCCGTCCTTGGTGATCGCCAGCGGGTTGATCTCCAGCGAGCGCGCTTCGATACCCCTGGCCACTGTGAAGACGAGCTTGATGGCTTCTTCGACGCCCTTGGCGACCGCCTCGTCAAGCCCGAGCGTGCCGACGACCTTCTTGAGCGCAGCCGGGTCGGGTCCGTCGATGGCGTGGCAGGGCACGCGGTGCGTCGAGGCGGCCCGATCTTCCACGCCGCTGCCGCCGCTGGCGGAAAGGAGGATCACCGGCGCCCGAGCCCTCTCATCGACGGCGAAGGAGACAAAGAGTTCGCGGGCGATCTCGATTCTTTCCTCGACGAGCACCTCGGTCACGGGAAACTGGCCAAACCGCATCGCGAGCATGCGCTGGGCGAGGACCGAAGCCTCGGCGGGCGTTTTGGCGAACGCAACACCTCCGGCGGCCGCGCGTCCTGTCGTCCAGGCCTGCACCTTGACGACGACACCCAGCCCCGGGGGCGACTGCTGCTTGAGAACCCCCGCAGCCACTCCGGCCGCCTCGTCGCCCGACCGCGCAACGCCTCCGCGCGGAATCGAGAGTCCGGCTCGTTCCAGCAGTTGTTTACCTTGATGCTCGTGCAGCCTCGCCATTGAAGGCCGGATGGTAGTCAAATCTCGATGGGCCTGCCATGATCCGTGATTCGCCAATCGAGCACCGCAAGGCTCGTCGCTCAGTTTTGAGAATCGTGGTCCGCACAACCGGCGGCGAAGGGATTCCCGGGGCGTTCTAGCGAGGTAGGCGATCGTTCAGGGACGCAAGCTCCGGCACACGCGAGGGTTTTGCGAGGTAGACCCACGCGGTCGAGGCGATGTCATCGGTCAGAGGCTGATACTTGCCCGTCGGCCACCACCCCAGGGCCTGCACCGTCACCCGCAGGTCCCTCTGGAAGTGGATGGGGTCGGGGATGTGCCAGCGATAGAACGCGTGGGCGGGCGGCCTGGGTCCAAGCTTGGTTGTCGGATCGAACAGGGCCTGCGGGTAGCCCAGGAAGGGCGTGGAATAGGTCGTGGGTCGCATGTCGGCGGGATTGTCCATGACAAAGCCCCACGCCCCGCCAAAGTAGTCCTCGGTTCCGGTGCCGCAGATCGTGGGTTTGTCGGCGGGATCGCCGTCGATGAAGAACTTGACCTCCCCCTCGCCCCACCACCCGGCCGAGAGCTGGTTCCAGATGAGGTATGTCCCCACGTACTGGCCTTGGCCCGCGAGAGATTCGAGGATCGTGTGCTCGGGCCGCTGACGCGTGGTGAGCGAGCGATTCCACAAGGCGTGCAGGTACCCAGCGTCGGGGGGCAGATCGCTCAGGGTGTACGAGATCTGGAAGAAGAATTCGGGAATGGGCTTGAGCCCGTCGTTGGTGACCTCGATGCGGATGCGACGACGAAAGGGCATGGGCCAGTAGGAGTTCATGCCGCCCTTGGGGTTGACGGCGATGGGGAGCGAGCCGATGAGGGCCGAGCCGTCGAGCCCGTTGGCGAAGAAATCGCCCAGCGGCACATCGATCGAGGGATGCGCCGCGTCGTCGTAGTAGACACGCAGCGCGACGCTGCGATGGACTTCGTGGAGGACGGTGACCCAGATGTGCGTGATCACGCCCGGGCCCTCGATGTTCGCGAGCGTGAACGTGCGCCCGGGGTCGAAGTTCTTGAGGCACGGGCGGACCTTCCAGCCGCGTCCCATGTCGCTTGAGGCCGGCGAGCAGTGCTCGTCATCGCCCGGGGAGGCGGTCGCCCCGGCGGACTTGGCGCCGGTGGGATTCTCGGCCGAGATCGAGCGGGAAAGGGCGCCGGTGATTCGGGTGATGTCGAGGCCGCCTGGCCAGTGGGTGATCATCGCGTGAGTGTACCGAGTTCCCGCGAACGCGGGCATGTGATTCGGGTGCGTGTGTGGTAGGCTGTGAGGGCCGCCATGCTCCGCGCCCGTTCCATCAACGCCTACGCCTTCTTCGCCTTTCCGCTGGCGGTGCTGGTGCTCTTCACGCTGCTCCCGACGATCGCGGGGCTCGCCCTCTCGCTCTTTCAGTGGGACGGCGGCGGGCGCCCGGTCTTCATCGGCCTGCGGAACTTCCGGGCCCTTTTCGACGACCACCGGATCGGACCGGCCCTGACCAACACACTGGTCTATGTGGTGGCGAGCGTCGCGCCGTCGGTGCTGCTCGCCTTTCTTCTCGCGACGGCCGTCCACGCCCGCTGGTTTCGGGGCAAGGCCTTGGTCCGCACCATGCTCTTCATGCCGACCATCGTGTCGGTGGTCGCGATCGGATTCGTGTGGCGATGGGTGCTCGATCCGCAGGCCGGGCTGCTCAACTGGCTCCTCTCGCTGGTGGGTATCGCTAACACACCCGACTGGCTCAACGAGGGATCGCCGATGGGGTGGCCCTTGCGATGGGTGGTCATCGTCTCGATCTGGCGACAGGTGGGCTTCTGCGTCGTGCTCTACCTGGCGGCCCTCTCGAGCGTCAACGAAAGCCTGTACGAGGCGGCCGAACTCGACGGGGCGTCGCGATGGAAGACGCTCCGCCACGTCACCTGGCCGGGCGTGGCACCCATGACGCTCTTCCTCATGGTCACGGGCGTCATCTCGGCGCTGCAGGTCTTCGACCTCGTCTTTGTCATGGGCGGACGGCAGGTGGGGGCCAATCTCACCGTGCTCAACTTTGAGATCTACGACCAGTTCGGCAAGGGGCAGTTGGGATACGCCGCGGCCATCGGTGTGGTCATCTTCGTCCTGACGCTCATCGCGACGGCGGCACAGCTGGGGCTCAACCGCGGCGAGCGCAAGGAGGCCCGCGCATGAGCCGCCTGCGACAGCCAACGCTTCTGGTCCGGCTGCTCGTGCAGGGGGCGGTGTGGGCGTGCGCCTTGTCGATGGTCGCTCCCTTCGCGTGGATGGTCGTGACGAGCCTCAAGGGCGACGCCGAAGCAACGCGGGCACCGACCTTGGGCACGCTGCTGCCCGCTACGGCGCAGTGGGGCAACTATCTGCGGGCGTTTCGCGAGGCCGAGCTCGGGCAGTTCTACGTCAACAGCATCGTCGTGGCGGCGGTGACGACCGTGCTGGCCGTCGCGCACAACGCCCTGGCCGGGTACGCCTTCGCCAAGCTGCGGTTCCGAGGCAAACGCGTGCTCTTTGGCGTCGTGCTCGCGACCATGATGCTCCCGCTCACCGTGAGCTTTGTCTTCGGGTATCTCATCTGCCAATGGTTCGGCTACATCAACAACTTTCAGGCGTTGATCGTGCCGTTCCTGGCCAGCGGCTTTGGCGTCTTCTACATGCGCCAGGTCATCGCCGCCATCCCCGAGAGCCTGCTCGAAGCCGGCCGTCTCGACGGCATGGGCGACTTCGAGGCGTTCTGGACGATTGTGGTGCCCATGGCCTGGCCGGGCATCACCGCCCTGGCCATCTTCTCGTTCACCAACTCGTGGAACGCGTTCTTCTGGCCCCTCATCGTCGTTGACTCGCCGCGGTACAAAACCCTGCCCCTGGCGATCGCCGATCTCTCCGCCGGGCTCTACGTGCAGTCGTGGCCCGTGCAGATGGCCGCCGCCACGATCCTGGTTCTCCCGCTCATCGTGCTCTTCTTCTTCGCCCAGCGTTACCTCGTGCGCGGCGTCGCCCTCGCCGGAATGAAGGAGGCTTAGCGTGCGAGTCTCCACAGGCGTCCTGATCGGCCTTGTCGTCGCGACCGCGGCGGTGCTCGTGCCGCCGCGTGTGGCCGGCCTGGGCCGCGACGTAGTCACCATGACGATCTGGGGCCAGCCCTTTGAGGATCGCCTCTTCAAGGACCTGTACGCCCGCGGCTTTGAGAAGCTCCACCCCGGCGTCAGCGTCGACTACCAGCGCCACAGCGACGTCGACGCGAAGTACAACGTCTGGCACGCCCAGGGCACCGGGCCCGAGGTCATGCGCCTGCGCATCACGACCTACCACCAGATGGTCGCGCGGGGAATGCTCGAGCCACTCGACGAGTACATCAAGGACTCCAAGTTGGGTCTGACGCCGCGCGAGCTCGCCGCCTTCCCGCCGCAGCTCCTCGAAACACTCCGCGTCGACGGGCACCTCTACGCCCTGCCCGAGGACACCGCCCAGTTCGGCCTCTACTACAACCGCGCCATCTTTGATGAGCACAACCGGCTGCACCCGGGCGACCTTGTGTCGTACCCCACCAGCGCGTGGACGTGGGCCGACTTCCGCAGCGCCGCGAAGAAGCTGACGAGGCCGGCCGATGCGAGCCACGGCCCGGTCAGCGGCTTTGATGTCGTCATCTGGGAATGGCCCTTCATGGAATTCTTCTTCCAGGCTGGCGGCGAGCTTTGGACCAGCGACGGGCTCAGCACGACCATCAACTCACCCGCGGCCGTCGAAGCCCTGATGTTCCTCGGCGCCATGGTCCAAGACGGCTCCTGGAAACCCTACTTCAGCCAGCTTGGCGGGCTCGGCCCGCCCGATCGGTTCCAGAACGGCCAGGTCGCCATGTACCTCGACGGCTCCTGGATGGTGCCCGCCTTCGAGGTCAACGCCCCCAAACTCGACTTCGCCGTCGCCGTGCCGGCCAAAGGCAAGTCCGACCGCAACATGGGCGGCTCGGTCCTCTGGGGAATCAGCTCGCACGCACGCCGCAAGGACTTGGGTTGGGAAATGGTGCACTGGCTGGTGCAGGAGCCCCAGGCCGCCAGCTACTGGGACACGCTCCGCGTCGCGCCGCCGGCGCATTTGGGCGTGATCCGCTCGCCATCGTTTGGCTCGACAAAGGGAGTCGCCGACCCCTCGCGCCCGGGTATGTATCTAGTGCCGCCCATGCCTGCCGAGCGCTTCAAGGACCGGGCACAGTGGCTCGTCGAACTCATGACGCCCGACCCGGCGACCGGGGTGGCCAGGTCGTACATCCCCGCGGGCCTCTATCAGGCACGACTCGAAGAAGAGATCCGCGAAATGTTCAAGGAATTTCTGCAGCGCGCTGGGGCCGCCGACGCGGCCTTCGCACGCGGGTTGCTTGAGCGAACGGAGCGCAACGTGCACGCGTTCATCGACCGCGACCGGGCGGCTCGAAACCTGCCGCCGGTTCGGCGGTGATGACAACTCACTTCGCGAGCGACCATTGTCGCACGATCGACTCGTCGAGGTGTCCCGAAGACTCCGGCGCATCGGAGGCCGCGAACCCGAGCAGCCGATCGAGCATGTACCTGCCCGCGGGCGTGCTGTGATCGACGCCGCTGAGGATCAAGAGGCCCTTGCTCACGCGAGCGGTCGACACAAAGTCCAGAACGCGCGGGCGGTCGACGATGTCGTGGCAATACACCAGCCGCACGATCGGCTCGAAGGATTCCTCAAGTCCAAGCTCGCCCACCGGCACCGCTCGCAGGCTCCGACGCGACAGATCGTGGTCTAGAAGGTCGGCGATCCACTCCGAATCGCCCGGGCCCATCGGACCTTGCTCAAGGATTAGCGGCAGCTGCCCCCACATGTTGACGAACTTCACCGGTGCGCTGCCCTTAGCCCGCGAGACGAGATGAACTACTCGCCCGCCGCCCACGAGAAAGTCCACGACCTCGCTCGTGAGCTTGTGGGCAAGCACGCACCGCACGCCGGCGTCCGCGGGCTTCCATTCGGGAAGCCCCGGCGCGATTTCCGCCGGGTCGGGGAGCAGCGGCGTCCAACTGCGCACCGGTGAGCCCCAGCCGCTGCTGTACCCGCGATCCTCGAACTCAAGCTCGCGGTCGGCGGGCGTGAATGGCTCGCCGCCCAGGCGGGCCGCACCCTGAGGCCACTTTGCGGCAGTGGGAAAGGCCCACAGCGTCCATGCATTGGATTCCGCCCCGGCAAGCGACGCCTGAATCTCCAATCGCTTGGGAGATGTGACCGACGGGAGGCGAAGAGTCGCCGATTGCCAGGCCACCTCTCCCGGGGCTGCCGCGAGAGTGCTCAAACCGGCCAAGGGCGCACCGCCCGCCGTGCCCGAGAGCTTTGCGTCAATCTTCGCGCCCGAAAAGTTCGAAACCCCGATCTCAATCGGACAATCGCCCCCGACAAACCCCCTCAGGTGGCCCGGCGTCCGAATCAGCAGCGGCGCCGCACCCAGCCACGGCTTCATCTCGCCCGGCGTGAAATACCAGCGATCCATCTCATCCTGGAATCCGCAGCGGCACGCCGCCACGTCGCGCAGATGGTTCATCACCAGCCCCGCATGGTTCGCGTAGCCCCGGAACAGCTCGAACTGGAACTTGCGACCCTCAAGGTGATACCGACGCGCCTGCCGCTTGAACCTCTCAAGCACGGAAGCCCCAAATCGCTCAACGACGCGTGCCTCAAACCGGGCCGCCGCCTCAAGACCCAGCGGCTTCCACCATGGCCCCGCCCCCGAAGCATCCTTTTTCGCGAGCAGCTCGGTGACGTTCGGCCAGTGCGTGTACAGGATCGACTCACCCATCACAAACGGCCTCGGCGGCAACTTCGCCAGATCTCCCTGCAGATCCGCGAGGTAGTGCGTCCACCGCCCGCTCGAGTCGTACGTGTGCTCGTCGTACGCGTCGGTCTTGGTGAGGTCGGTCCACGCGAAAAAGGCCGTCTGGATCTGGGCGATGCGGTCGGGCATCAGACTCCGCACCCTGCCCCACCACCACGTCGCGAGCTTCGGGTTGAACCGTTCGTGCTCGCACGAGCCCGAGACCATGACGACCGACGGGTGGTTGCGGTCGCGCCGAAAGAACTTCGTGAACTGCCGCTGGTAATCGGGGATGTGCTCATCGCCCATGGGCGACTTCCACACCGGATGCTCCTGCCAGATCAACATCCCCATCTCATCCGCAATGTCGTAGAAATACTTCGGCGGGTACCACATGCAGATGCACACGAGATTGAAGCCCCGCTCCCGCAGAGCCTTGAATCGCTCACGAAGCTCGTCCGGCGTCGCCGTGGGCGAAATATGCCGAGGCTCGTGCCCCCAGTCCAGCATGCCGCTGAGGAAGATCGGCCGCCCATTGAGCAGGATCTGCCGCCCGTCTTTGCCGCCAACCTCGACTCGGCGGAATCCAAACCGCGTCGACTCAAGCTGGCTCACCCGGCCATCAGAGCCGATGAGCCGCGCGTCAATTCGGTACAACAGGGGACTATCGGGCTGCCAGAGCACATGATTCGTCACGTCTGCCTGCACATGGACGCTGTCGGCCCCGTCCTTCACGTCCGCCGTGAGTGACGCGACCTTCTTTCCCTGCGGATCAACGACATCGAGCTCAACCGACCCTCCCCCAACGTTGCGTTGGAGCTCCACATCGACCTCGACGCGCCCGGTGCGACTATCGGCGAGAACGCCCAGGCCGTCGGGCATGAGTGTGAGGCCGCCCGTCACGTCCAGATACACCGACAGCCAGATGCCCCCTTTGTGGATGCTCAAGAGGTCGTGAAAGCCCTTGGTGATGTGCCCGCCCTGCACCGGTGCACCGTCGATCCAGACTTCCTTGCCCGGCGCCATGCGATCGGCGCGAATGACCAGCTCGTTGTCTCGCCCGTCCGAGTGCAGTGCGTCGCCAATGTCAAACTGGAAGGGCACCCAGTCGCCAATGTGCCGCCCGACCTCGCGCCCATTCACCCAAGCCGTCGCGTCGGTCGCCACGCTCTCGAAGCGAAGCCAGACCCGCTGGCCGGGTCCTCGCTCAATCTCGCCCGCCCGCAGCAAGCGCCGGTACCAGCACACCGGCGCGGCCCCGGCGCCGAACATTTCCTGCATCGTCCCGGGCACGCCGCCCTTCACCCAGTCGACGGCGACGAATGCCGACGTCTGCCAGGTGTCCTTACGCCCGCGCTCGTGCGGGTCCTGGCGGACCGTCCATGCCGAATCGAGCCGCGTGCTGCGTGCTGTGTGCTGCGTGCTGCGCGGTGTTTTGGTGTCCTCCACGCTCAAGCTCACTTGATCTCCACGCGCTCCCCGATGAAGAGTCGCACCGGCCCCAGCAGGCCAGAGTCCGGCAGCGGCGAACCCTTGTGCCAGTGCTTCCACGTCGTAAACGTGATGCGCTCCTTCACCGGACGCCCCTCGAGCGGATTGTCACTCGCGGGCTTGAACCAGTCGGGCCACTTCTTGATCGTGATGCCGTTCCACTCCGAGTCGTCGGCAAACTGCTCATCCCCGATCAGCCGATTGATCCACGTGTTGGTCACGCGGATGCTGAGCGTGTTTTTCCCAGCCTTGACAATGCCCGTCACATCCCCCTCGTACGGCGCCTTCCACCACACGCCCCCCCCACCACCTTCACCCAGCTTCTTGCCGTTGAGCGTCACCTCGGCGATCTCCTTCACGCCGCCCAGGTCGAGCCGCTGCACCATGCCGGGGCCCACCGCCTCGGCGGGCACATCAAACTCCTTCTCGTACTCCGCGGTGCCCGAGAAGTACCTGACTCCCGCGTTCTTCGAGGCCGACAGCGACGTCAGCGCGTCGAGCGTGATGCTCTCGGGCGCTCCGCGATCCTTCTGGAACTTCACCGCCCACGCCCCGCCGATCTCCACGGTCGCCGGAATATCCTTGATCATGACCTTCGAGAGCTTCCCGTTCGAGCCAGTAAGCTCGTAATCTCCGCCCCGATACGCCCGAAGCTCCGTGCCGCCCGCGCGATTGACGCTCAGGGAGTACGGCAAGGGCGAGTCGGTGCCGCCGGTCTCGACCAGCACAAGGGTCGCGTTCTCGTTCACCGTCTTGCTCATCGCCTTGCCATCGACCGTGTAGTCGACGCGAAGACGCTTGACATGCAGATTCGCCGGATCGCCAAACATCGTGTTGGTCGCGGGGATCTCCGTCTCGCCGCTCGCCACCGCCGCCGCCACCTTCGCCGTCACGTCCGCACTCGCCGCCCCGTCCACAGCCTCGTACACCGCCTTCTTGATCTCAATGCTCGGCAGGCGATGCTCCTGTGCGATCGACTCGGGCGGCTTCACGCTCACCACATGCGACGACCTCGACGAGCCTCGGAAAACCACAAACGCCGAGCCCGACGGGCCAAAGCGAATCGGCACGACCGTCCGACTGTCCCTCTGCGACCACACCGGCGCGGGCTCCATGGTGCCCGTATCGGCCTGCCAGATCTCGGGCGCTTTGCCGTGCACGCGGAACGAGCAGAGCATCTCAACAGATCTCGCCTTCTGGTTGGAGACGAAATAAACGTCCGCATCGCCGATGGCACGATGGATCCACGACACGCTCGCCTTCCCGCCGCTCTGGGTCATGAAGAGGGCATCGGGCTGGATCTTCATCTCCGAAAGCACCTGCTCGGGATCCTTGCCCCACACCACGCACCCCTGGTTGTCGCCAAAGACATGCTCCTTCACCGCCTTGCCGTCGCAGTTTCCCCACACGTCCCCACCGATCTTGGCGACCCCCGCGTCGGCGCTCTTTCCCCCCGAGCCGCTGGGCGACCTGGTGGGCTTCGGGCCCATCACCGTCGCCCCCGCGAGCACCAGCTCCTTCACCTTGGCCGCCATCCTGGGCGTCATGAACGGCGTGTCGGGCAAGACCAGCATCGCGTAGCTCATCCCGTCTGGCAGCACGATCCGCCCGTTCTGCACACTCATCCGGTTGAGCACCACATCCGTCCCGCACGCGTCGTAGTCATACCCCTTGGACTTGAGCTTCTCCTCAAACGGCGCTCCGTTTGGAGACGCCTCGCCCGCGAAGTAGCACACATCCGCCACGAACTTGCCCTGCTGCAGCATCGACTGGCACCGCGCCAGGTACGTGAGCCACGCCGGACTCTGCTCCCACCACGTCGTCGTCCGCTCAAAGTGCGTCCCCCACTGCCCCATCGTCATGCCGGGATTCACGTTCTTCCAGGGTTGGTGCGCGTAGCGGTGGATGATGTAGCGGTTGATGCCCGTCGTGTACATCAAGTCGCCCACCGCCTTGAGCGACCCCGGCGTGTTGGTCCACTTGCCAACCTCGGGGAAGGCCGTGAATGATTCGGCCCCGACGATCTTCTTGCCGTACGTGTGGGCAACGCCCGCCGCCAGCTTGCACGACGAGCTCATCCCCGCGTTGGACCAGAACTCGCCCATGACGATGTCGGCGTCCTTGCCCACCTGCTCGCCCTCGAACGGGCCGTCGTACGGCTCGACCGAAGACAGCAAGCCGTTCTTCTTGCAGATCTCGGCGAAGTACGAGTAGTAGTTGTCGGCAAACAGATCGCCCACGGTCCGCCGCAGGTCCCAGAGGAATCGCTCCGATTCGTCGGCGCTCCCGATCACCCGCCCGCTCATGGCGGGAAGCAGCAGCAGCGGGTCGTAACCCCGCCGCTTGGTGAACTCCTCGCGGAACCTGGGCGTCCAGTTCTGGCACCCGACCTCGTAGCTGTCGATCAGCACGTTGTTGAGCGTCTTGCCCGCCAGCGGGCCCAGTTCCTTGATCAACGGCTCCATGCCGCCCGCCCAGAACGCATCAAACGCCTCGCGGCTCAGTTTGTCGACTTCCAGCCCTCGCCCGGATGTCGGCGACGGGGCATTGACCGCCCCCGTGGGCGTGTATCCGATCCGCATGATCGTCCAGTCGCCCGCGGGCACGTCCCAGTCGACCTTGCCGTCGGGCGCTTTGAGCACGACGATCGAGCCCCGGGCAATCACCGCGTCGGCCGGTACCGAGTCGGTTGAGGGTTGCAGGCCGTACTGGTACTCCCGCAGCGCCTTGGCGTTGATGTTGGCGATGCGGAACGCGTCGTTCTTGGGGGTCGGGAAAGCGAGGATGACGACGTCGCGGTAGAACCCCACATTGGCCTTGGGCTGAGCCACGACCTCCGCGAACTTCCTGGGCCCCTTCACCTTCGTTTCCGTCACTGTCACCGTCTGCATCGCGTGCTCGGGCTTCACCCAGGGCCCCCCGCTGCTCGACCAGCCGGCACAGTCGTGAATGCACAGCTCCAGCCCCAGCCTGCTCGCTTCGGTCGCCGCGAATTTCACAAGCTCTCGCCACTCGGGCGTGTTGTACAGAATCGGTCCCTCGGGAATCCCCTCCGACACGTTGAAAATCTGCGCCCCGCCCAGCCCCACCGCCTTCATCGCCTCCAGATCCGCCGTAATCCCCTCCCTCGTCACGTTCCCATTCATCCAGTGCCACCACGTGTGGGGGCGTGCCTCCATGGGGGGCGTCAGAAACGACCTTTCGAGGGCCGACTGGGCGAAGCAGGAAGCGAAGGAGAGGAAAAGGGGAGCAACCAAGGCGAGTGTGCGGCGGCGAGTGAGCATGAAAGGCCTCCGTGCTGCGTGCTGGGTGCTGCGTGCTGCGGAAAAGGCAGGAGGACACGGCGCCCGCGAGAATCGATCCTGCCCAGTCTACCAAGCGGCCCGTTCCCTGCCCAACGCAGCACGCAGCACCCAGCACGCAGCACGTTCCTTCCCCCCCGCAGCACGCAGCACCCAGCACGCAGCACGATTTGCCCGGCTACACTCCCCACCCAAGGGCCAGCCCTCGGGCGGCCATTGGCCACCTTAGCTCAGTGGTAGAGCGATGCTTTCGTAAAGCATAGGTCCGGGGTTCAAATCCCCGAGGTGGCTCTTTGCGCGCATGGCCTCAGGGATTTGAGCGCTCGGCGTAATGGCGCAGATAGTGCACCACCGTCTTCGCCATCGCGTCGCATTCCAAATTCACCCGCGTCCCCGGCTTCCACTCGCCCAGTGTGGTCAGCTCCAGCGTCGCCGGAATGAGGGCGACCTCGAACCAGCCTTCCTTGGGCGACACGTCGGCGACTGTCAGCGACACGCCGTCCAGCGTCACCGAGCCCTTAGGGATGATGAACGCCATCAGGTCCGACGGCGGCCGCAGCCGCACTCGCCAGTCGCCCCCCTGCTGAATCTGTTCGACCACCGTCGCGCCGTCGACGTGCCCCTGCACGACATGCCCGTCGAGCAGGGTCGAGGCCGACATCGCCTGCTCAATGTGGACCCGGCGACCGGGCTCAAGCGTCCCCAGCGTCGTCTTGGCGAGCGTCTCGGGCACGGCGTCGAATGCGAGCACGCCGCCCGCCTTGGTCTCAACCACCGTCAGGCAACACCCGTTGACGGCGATGGAATCTCCCATACCCGGGCGATGCGACCACCCCGCAGGGTCGACCTCCAGGCGCAGTTTGCCCCCCGCCAGAGGCAAGACGCCGCTGACCACTCCAATCTGTCTGATCACACCGGTGAACATCGTGGGAACTGTCAGGGGGCTGCGTACGGAGGTAAAGGACCAGTCCCCGCGCCGGTCGCATGAAAAGACGCTACCCTGTGCCTCCCCGGGATGGTCCTTTCAGGCGACCCCCCCTACCGCCCCCCGCCAGTGCCAGGACAACACGTTCGAGCAACAGGATCACGCCGATGCCCCACAAGAACACGCTCCAGACGATCTCCCTCGCCTCAGTCGGCCTCGCCTTGCTGATCGCAGGGTGCTCGTCCTCGGGCGGCGGCTCGTCTTCGACCTCGGCCAGCCCCAACACCGAAGCCCGTCGCGCCGCCTTCCCCATCGTCGACGAAGATTTCGCCAAACTCGGCTATCGCCGCGATTGGGTCGGTTTCCCGGCCATCTCCAGCGGCGGCAAGATCATCCATCTGGCCGTCTACCCCGATATCGTCGCCGTCGTCGAATCGGGCAGCCGCGTCACCGTTCTGGAGACTTCCACCGGACAGCGACGCTGGGCCAACGAGATCGCCAACAGCCTCACCCGGTTCACGGGGCTCTCGCGCATCGAAGGCCGCATCCTCGCCTCCAGCGATTCGGAGGCCTTTGGTCTCCGCATCGACAACGGCGCGATCGACCTCCGCCAGACCTACGACCGCGTCGTCAACACCGGCCCGATCATCGTGGGCGATGTCGCGATCTACGGCACCGCCTCGGGCGAGATTCTCGCCCACAGCCTGGGCCTGGGGCTCAAACGCTGGGCCTTTGGAACTTCCGCCGGAATCAACCACGACCCCGTCGCGGTCGACAACTCCCTTGCCTTTGTCAACCAGGCCGGCGAGGTCTTCTTCCTTTCCTCGACCGGACAGGTCATGGGCCGCAGCAAGGCGATGTTTGGCCCGCCCGCGAAGCAGCCAGTCTCCACCGGCACCCTGCTGGTCGCCGGCTCGAACGATCAATCCATCTACGCGTTCCGACCTGGCGAAAGCCGTCCCGTCTGGCAGTACCGCACCTCAAGCCCCATCCGCACGGCCCCCATCTACTACAACGCCACGATCTATTGCGAGGTCGAGGGCTCCCTGACGGCCTTTGAGGCCAAGACCGGCACCGTGAAGTGGAAGGCCAAGGGCGTCACCGGCGAGGTCGTGGCCGTCCGCAAGGGCGACCTCCTGGTCTTCGACGGCACCAAGATCACGCTCGTGGACAACGGCCGCGGCGAGACCATCCACACCATCCCGCTCGACACCGCGTCCAAGATCGTCACCGACTCGTTCGCCGACGGCAATCTGTACATCGCGAGCAAGAGCGGCCTGATCGCCAAGTTCCTCCCCCGCTGAGTCCGCAAATCCTCCAAAGCGGTGGGCGTCCGTGGGCCGATACTGAATAGAACCCGCACGATCCGACTTGGCGCAGGTCTCCTGTCCCAAGGATGTCATTGTGCGCACAGGCACGTCCCTGGGATGTCTTTCTCGAGGGCACTGCCGTAACGCACACTCTTGGGTGTGGTGGTACCCTGTCCGGCTGTTCCTCGGAGAGACTGACGCTTGACGACCACCTGCCAGACATGTTCCGCGGTTCTCACCGAAGGTCAGACGTCATGCCCTGTCTGTGGCACGTCACTGACCCAGACATCGACCGCAGGCCCGTTACCGGACGCCCCCGATCTCATGCAAACCCGGGCCCCGGTGCTCAAGACACCGACGGGTTCGTACACAGTCCCGCAACCACCCCAACCCCCACCCCCACCCGCTCCCCCGCCCCCACCGCCACCGCCCCCACCTCGTTACGCGCCACCCCCTCCGCCCGCGCAATATGAACCGCACCCTTCGGAGGTCACGGCCCCCGCGCCAGCCAAACGCCCAACCGCGGGCGCTTCAATCTTTGCGCCCGGTCCTGGTGGAGGCCTCCCCGGTGTCACGCTCGATCGCCCCGCCCCCGGCGGGACCTATCAAAGCATGGCCATGGGCGGACAGCCGCGCGGCACGCTGGTGACACAGGAGCGGCCTTACGAGTCGCCATCACCATCGGCGATGCTTGGGACACAGCCGCTGCTGGACCTTGGGCGGTTTGTGCCCGGCACGATGCTGGGACAGCGTTACCGCATCGCCGGCCGGCTTGGCAAGGGCGGCATGGGCGAGGTGTACCGCGCCGACGACCTCAAGCTGGGACAGTCGGTGGCGATGAAGTTCCTGCCCGAAGAGCTCTCGCAGGACATGGTCTCCCTCACGCGCCTGATCAACGAAGTAAAGATCGCGCGGAGCGTCAGCCATCCCAACGTGTGCCGCGTCTACGACATCGGCGACATCGACGGGCTCAACTTCATCTCGATGGAATACGTCGATGGCGAGGACCTGGGCACGCTCCTGCGTCGCATCGGTCGCCTGCCCGTCGACAAGGCGGTGCAGATCGCCCGGCAGCTGTGCGCCGGCATGGCCGCCGCGCATGAGAAGGGCGTTCTCCACCGCGATCTCAAGCCCGCAAACATCATGATCGACGGCCGCGGCGCGGTACGGATCATGGACTTTGGCCTCGCGGGCCTGGCCGCGGAACTGGCCAAGGAAGGCTCCCGCGCCGGCACCCCCGCGTACATGGCACCCGAGCAGCTCCAGGCCAAGGGCGTCACGCCGCGGAGCGACATCTACGCCCTGGGCCTTGTGCTCTACGAGATGTTCACCGGCAAGCCGGTCTACCGCCCGCAGTCCATGGCCGAACTGACCCAGCTGCACGAGCGCCCCGTCGCCTCGATGTCCACCATCGTGCCCGAAATCCCCGAGACCGTTGATCGCGCCGTCATGCGCTGCCTCGAACGCGAGCCCATGGCCCGCCACTCCTCGGTCGCCGGCTTCGCTGCCGCTCTCGGAGGCGTGGACCCCCTCGCCGCCGCCATCGCCGCAGGCGAGATCCCAAGCCCCGAGCTCGTCGCCGCTTCGGGCGGGCAGGGCACCCTTCCCATGACCCTCGCCGCCAGCGTGCTGGGCGTGCTGCTGGTCGGATTGCTCGTCGTCGCGGGGCTCAACCCGCTCGTGCGCCTCTACGAAACCGATCGCCCCAAAAACCCCGACGTCATGGTGGAAAGGGCCCAGGCCGTGCTCTCCACCGTCAAGGCCGGGCTCCCAGGCGGAGATTCCGCCTACGGCTACACCGAGGAGCGCTTCGCACCCACGACGACAAGCGATCAGCAAACCCAGACGCCCACCGCGGCCATGCGATTCTGGTATCGCCAGAGCCCAACCGCACTGGTCCCCCGGGTTGCCGACCAGCCGCTCTCACAAACCGAACCGCCCGCCGACCAGCCGGGCATGAATCTTGTCGTGCTCGATTCCGCCGGACGCCTCGTGAAGCTCGAGGTGCTCCCCGCGGCAATGAAGGAAGCGCCCAAGAGCGAGGGTGCCCAGACGCCCCCCGCCGTCGTCGAGCCGACCGACTGGAAGCCGCTTCTGGAAGCCGCAGGCGTCCCCAAAGATGGCGTCGAGAAGGTCACCCCGATCCACACGCCGCGCGTCGCCGCCGACTCTCGGGTGGCCTGGCAATGGAAGGACGACAAAAGCGGCTCCACAGTGCGCTGCGAAGCCGCATTGCTTGGCGCGCGCCCGGTCTCGTTCCAAGTCTACAGCAACGGCCCTTCCGCGAGCACAGACACCAGCGCCCCCGGCGACCAGATCGCCGCGTTCCTCTCAGGGACCCTCCTGCTCGTGCTCATCTACGGAGCCCCGCTCGCGCTCGCGCTGTACAACCTGCGCCTCGGTCGGGGCGACCGGCGAGGAGCCATGCGCCTTGCCGCAGCCATCCTGACCATGAGCGTGGTCGCCTGGCTCTTCAAGACTCGCCTCACCCCCGACCCGATCCTGCTCCTGCTCTTTCCCAAAGCACTTGGCGACGGCCTGCACTCGGCCGCACTCCTCTGGCTCTTGTACATCGGCATCGAGCCCTTCATCCGCCAGGCGTGGCCCCAGGCACTCATTTCCTGGAGCCGTCTGCTCGCCGGCGAGTTCAAGGACGGGCTCGTGGGCCGCGATCTGCTCTTTGGGACCGCCATCGGCGTGGTGTGGACCATCATCGGCCAGGTGCTCTACGCCTGGGGCGGCACCGGTCCGCGCCCGCTTCCGCGCCCCATCGACTACCAGACCCTCGCGGGCATCAAGGTCGCGGCGGGCGAACTTCTTGACTCGGGGCGTGCGGCGGTGCTGTGGCCGCTGGTGATCCTGCTGGTCGTGCCGCTGGTGCGGGCGGTGGCCAAGAAGCTGATCCCGGTAAACGCGGTGGTCTTTGCCGCGCTGCTGATCGTCTCGGCGATCGTGCTCATGAGCCAGACGGGTCGCAGTGAGGACAGCGTCGGCCTGGGCATCGCCGCGATGGTCGCCATCCTCATCGCCGCCGGCGGCACCTACGTGATGTCCCGCTTCGGCGCCCTCATGATCATGACCGCGTTCTTCACCGCGGGCGTGCTCGCCTCGTTCCCCCTCACCCTGAGCCTGGGCGATCGCTTCTACACCGGGCCCGCCGTGCTCGCGTTCGCCACCATCGCAGGCCTGGCCCTCTTTGGCTTCCGCAACACCACCGCCCGGCGCGCGATGCCCGCGGGCTGGAACATCTGACGAGCATGCTCAACCTCAGTGCCGAAAGTGTCGCAATCCGGTCGTGATGCACGTCACGCCGTTCGCGCTGCACAGCTCAAACGTCTCGCCATCTCGCTTGCTGCCGCCCGGGTGGACAATCGTCTTGACCCCCGCGTCAATGAGCACCTTGGGCCCATCGGGAAACGGAAAGAAGGCATCGCTAAACGCCACCGCGCCCCTTGCAAGCTCCCCCGCCTTGTCGCACGCAATGCGACACGACGTGAGACGATCCATCTGACCCGCCCCCGCGCCAAAGAGACGCGCGCCGCCCGACTCCGACACGCCCCCGATGCAAACCGCGTTGGAGAGGAGCGACCGGCAGACGCCCTCCAGAAACGCCACGGTTCCCAGCGTCTGGGGCGTGGGCGGGGGCCCCGCCGCGTGCACGAACTCGGCGGGTGTCGCGAGCCTTGAGTCGCGTGACTGGGCAAGCCAACCGCCGCCGGCACCGGGAAGACTTCGCCATTCAAGCTCGCCAGCACCAGCCGGCTCGATTGCCCCAGTCTCGAGCATCCTGAGATTGGCCCATCGCGTCCGCAACGTATCGACCGCCTCGGGCGAGAACGAAGGGGCCACAATGACCTCCATGAAGATGTCCTTCTCGCAAAGCCTGTCCGCGCTGGGCTTGTCGAGCATCGCGTTGATCGCCAGAATGCCGCCGTACGCCGCCAGCGGATCGCCCGCGATCGCCTCGCGCACCGCGTCGAGCGGCGTCTTCGAAAGCGCCGCCCCGCACGGGTTCATGTGCTTGACGACGCACGCGCCCACGCGAGTCGCATCGATCTGACGCAGCTGGCGGACGAGTTCCAGAGCGGCGGCCGCATCGTTGATGTTGTTGTAGCTCAGCTCCTTGCCGTGGAGCTTGCGTGCCGTCGCCAGCGATCCCTGACGCTCGCCGCCGCGCCCTCTCGCCCGGTAGATTCCCGCGCCCTGGTGCGGATTCTCGCCGTAGCGAAGGGCCTCGACAAGCTCAAGGTCGAGCTTCATGGAACCAGGGACGCCGGACGCACCGCTCTGGGTGGCACCGCTCTCCAGAGCGGTGCTTCCTGCGAGATACGCCGTGATCGCTCCGTCGTACGCGCTCGTCCTCGCGTACGCCGCCCCTGCCAATCGCTCCCGAAGCCCAAGCGTCGTCGCGCCCTTGTGCAAGGCCAGCTCGCCCATCACCTCCGCGTACTGAGCGGCATCGGTCACCACCGTGACGAAGTGATGGTTCTTCGCCGCCGAGCGGATCATGCTGGGCCCGCCAATATCGATGTTCTCGATCGCCTCCTCACGCGAGACGCCGGGCCTGGCGATCGTCGCCTCGAACGGATACAGATTCACGCACACAAGATCGATCGGCTTGATCCCGTGCTTCTCCATCGCCGCGATGTGCTCGGGGTTGTCGCGCACGCCCAGCAGCCCGCCGTGCACCTTGGGGTGCAGCGTCTTGACCCGTCCATCCATGATCTCGGGAAACCCCGTGACGGCGTCGATCGGCGTCACAGGAATGCCCGCCTTGGCGATCGCGGCGGCCGTCCCGCCCGTCGAGATGATCTCCACACCGTGAGACGCCAGAGCCTGGGCAAGCTCGATGAGTCCCCGCTTGTCAGAGACCGAAATGAGTGCACGCCGGATGGGAACGAGGCTTGTCATGGAAGCTCCAGGAAGCCGTGAGCGTATCGATCGCCACCCCCACCTTCAACCCGGCACCTTCAACCCGGATATCCCCGTTGGGATTTCCTTTCGCCTCTCGAAAACAGGATTCTCAGCAATCCGGTCCTTCCGGTATCATGCAAGCTCGCCTGAAAGGTCTGGGCCTTTGCCCGGGGCCTACGACACCTCCGCCCTTGGAGCCCGCAAGTGAACAAGCCATTGATCGTCCTTGGACTCGCGGCTCTGGGCCTTTGGACGATCGCGCCCGCCGCGGCACAAACCGCCGAGCCGCCCAAGACTCCGCCGGCCGTCTCGCCCACGAAGCCAGACCCCGCCGCTCTCGCCAAGCTCAAGACCATCGCCGAACAAAGCGCCTTCCTCTCCACAGCCAGGTACGACGAGGTCCAGACGTTCCTCAAAGACCTCGCCGCCGCCTCGCCGCTCGTCCGCCTCACCGACATCGGCGTCTCGGGCGAAGGCCGCAAGATTCCCATGGCCCTTCTCGCAGATCCTCCCGTCGCGACCGCCGAGGAGGCCAAGCGCTCGGGCAAGCTCATCATCGCCATGCTCGGCGGTATCCACTCGGGCGAGTGCGACGGGAAGGAGGCTCTGCTCGCTCTCGCGCGAGACATCGCTTCCCAGCGCCACGCCGCCAAGCGCGCCAAGGAAGGCGCCGACCAGAAAGTGGACCAGACGCCGGGCCCGACCCCGGCACCCCTGAACGCGATCGATCTCGACCACGCGGTGCTGATCTTCATTCCCAACTACAACCCCGACGCAAACGAGAAGATGGCTCCGGGAAACCGCAGAGGTCAGGCGGGTCCCGAAACGGTCGGCGAGCGCGAGAATGCCGCCGGCCTCGACCTCAATCGCGACTTCGTCAAGCTCGAAGCTCCCGAAACCCGCGGCCTGGTCCGCATGCTCAACCAGTACGACCCCGCCGTCTTCATCGACACCCACACCACCAACGGCTCATTCCACCGCTACGCCCTCACCTTCGATACCAACAAGAACCCCGCCGGCGATGCCGCCTTGCTCGCCTTTGCCCGCGAGACCATGCTCCCGCGCATATCCAAGACAGTGAAGGACAAGCACGCCCTCGAAACATTCTGGTACGGCAACTTCGAACAGGGTCACTCGCGCTGGGAGACCTATCCCGACGAGCCGCGCTTCGGCGTGAACTACGTCGGCATGCGCAACCGCATCGCGATCCTGACCGAGTCCTACTCCTACGCCCCGTACAAAGAGCGCGTGGACGCACAATACAAGTTCGTCGGGGCCTGCATCGACGACGCCGTCGAGCATCGCGATGAGCTGCGCAAGCTCATCAAAGACGCCGACCAGCGCGCGACGGGATCCGAAGACGGCGCCGCCGAGCGCGGGCGCACGGGCCGCGGGCGACGCGGCCAAAACCGGCAAGGCGGAACTCCTCCGCCGGCCGAAGAGCGCAAGGAAGACGTCAACGCAAACGACGAGACCAAGCCCGCCAAGGACGAGTCCATCAAGGTCGCAATCCGTTCCAAGCTCGTCGCCTCCGAGGCCAGGGCGACCCTCCTGGGTTTCGTCGAGGAAGAGCGCGACGGACGCGCACATCCAACCAAGGAGCCCAGGGACTACGAGGCCGAGTTGCACCTCACCTTCGCGCCCGAGACGAGCGTGGTTCGCCCCCACGCCTACGTGATCTCCCTCTCGGATTCAACCGCGAACGCCGGAGGCAAGTTCGCTCCCGCGATCACCAAGGTCTTGGAAACGCTGCAACGCCACGGCATCAAGGTCGATGAGCTGCGCGAGGATATCGAACTGGACCTCGCCGCCTACACCGTCGAGAGCGTGAAGCCAGAATCGCGCCCCTTCCAGGGGCACACCCTTGCCACTGTCGACGCCACCGCCAATCCGGCCACCCGTCGCATCGCGGCCGGCTCCCTGCTCATCAAAGCCAGCCAACCGCTGGGCACACTCGCCGCCTACCTGCTCGAACCCACCAGCGCCGACGGCCTCGCCACCTGGAACTTCTTCGACGACTCGCTGAAGGTTGGACAAGAGTTCGCCGTGCTCCGCGTCGAGAAGGCCACCCAGATCACGACGATCGCCGCGCCCGAACTCCCCGAGGATGCCAAGCCAAAGCAGGCGATCACGTTCGATCTGGTCGAGGGCGATCGCGCCCCGAATCTCTCCGGCTCTGCTGCTGGAATCGGCGCATGGACCGACGACACCCATTTCCTGCAGGTCAAGAACGGCAAGCAGTACGAGGTCGAGGCCGCCACCGGGCGATCTGTCCGCTTCATCGACCCCGCCCCCATCGCCGCCGCGCTCGAGCGCCTGCCCACGATCACCAAGGGCGAGGCCGACTCCATCGCCAACCGTTCAAACTTGAACTGGGACAAGTCTCGCGCCGCCTTCGTCTTCGACCACAAGGGCGATCTGTACTACTGCCGCAAAGACGCCACCGGCGCGTGCCGCCTCACGACCTCCCCCAAGGCCGAGGAGCACTGGGCCATGAGCCCCGATGGCCAGTTCGTCGCGTTCGTGCGAGAGAACGACCTCTGGGTCGTCGATGTCGCGACACACACCGAGCGAGCCCTGACCTTCGGCGGATCCGACACACTTCGGCGCGGCAAGCCCGACTGGGTGTACATGGAAGAGGTGCTGGGACGGGGCCGCAGTTCTTTCTGGTGGTCCCCCGACTCAACCCGCATCGCCTTCCTCGAGATCGATTCATCCCCCGTCAAGGTCTACACGCTCGTCAACGACATCCCCGAAGGGCTCAGAGTCGAGGGCACACGTTACCCCAAGGTCGGCCAACCCAACCCCACCGTCAAGCTCTTCTCCGTGCAAGTCGCCGGCGGCGAGCCCCGCGAAGTGGAACTCCTTGACTACAGCCCGCAGGACATGCTCATCCTCAACGTCGGCTGGCGGGCCGACAGCTCGGGCTTCATCGCGTACGTCTCCAATCGCTTCCAGACCTGGGCCGACGTGCTCGCATGCCCGGCCGACGCGGGCTCGCCCACCAAACTCTTCCGCGAAACGACCAAGGCGTGGGTCGAAGACTCCCCGCCGCCCAGATTCCTCAAGGATGGTTCGTTCCTCTTCCAGTCCGAACGCACCGGCTGGAAGCACTTCTACCACTACGCCAAGGACGGCAAGCTGTTGAAGGCCCTCACCGCCGGCGAGTGGGAGGCCCGGTCCATCGTCGAGCTCGACGAGGAGCACCACCGTCTCTACATCAGCGGCACCAGGGACGGCGGCATCGAGGACAACCTGTACTGCGTCACGCTCGATAGCGACGCCAATCCGCCCCCCATCGCGCTCCTGACCTCCGGCAAGGGATCCCACCGTGCGAGCGTCTCTCCCAAGGGCACGTACTTCGTCGACTCCTGGTCGGACCCCGAACATCCCACGCGCGTCGCCATCTTCAAGACCAGCGACCAATCGCTCGTCCGCACGCTCGACACCAACCCGGTGCGCGAACTCGACAAGTACATTCTGGGCACATACGAGCGCGTGCAGATGGCGACCAAGGACGGCTTCCTTCTCGAGGGATCCATCCTCAAGCCCGCGGATTTCAACCCCACCAAGCGCTACCCCGTGTGGTTCATGACCTACGCCGGCCCGCACGCCCCCACCGTCGGCAGCGGCTGGTCGCGCCGAGCCTCCGACGAGTACCTGTGCAACGCCGGCTTTATCGTCTTCCGCGCCGACCCTCGCTCCGCGAGCGGCAAGGGGGCCGTCTCGACCTGGACGGCCTACAAGCAACTCGGCGTTCAGGAGCTCAAGGACGTCGAAGAGGCGATCACCTGGCTCTGCCAGCATCCCTGGATCGACGCCTCGCGCATCGGCATGGCCGGGCACTCCTACGGCGGCTTCATGACCGCCTACTGCATGACCCACTCCAAACTCTTCGCCGCCGGCGTCGCCGGCGCCCCCGTCACCGATTGGCGTGACTACGACTCGATCTACACCGAGCGCTACATGCTCACGCCCGCGGAGAACCCCGAGGGCTACGAGAAGACCAGCGTCGTCAAGGCCGCCAAGAACCTGCACGGCCGCCTCCTCCTGCTCCACGGCATGATCGACGACAATGTGCACCCACAGAACTCAACGCGGTTCATTCGAGCGTTGCAGCAGGCCGAGAAACCCTTCGAGGTCATGTTCTACCCCGAGTCCCGGCACGGCATCGGCGGCAAGCACTACAACCGGCTGGTGTACGAGTTCATCACGAGAACTTTGGGAAACCCGCCGGAGCCGACGCCGCCCAAGCCGTCGCAGTCCACGACCGAACGAACCGGACCTTGATCGGCCAGATGAGTCACTGGTCTTGACTGGCGGGGGCTCTTGAAACGCCTTCGATCCAGCCGCCGCCGAGAACTCGGTCGGGTGCGGCGGCGTCGTAAAGCACCACCGCCTGTCCCGGCGCGACAGCCTGCTGAGGCGAGTCGAAGATGACCTCGAACCTCCCGGTGCGCCCCGACGGGGTGGGAAGCGTGGAGTTGGCCGCGTCGCCCGCCGAGATCGGTCGAACTGTCGCGGGCACCGGCTCGCTGTTGTAGCGGTACTTGGCCAGAACTCTCATCGGCGCATCGGGCTCCGCCATGAGCCAGTTGGCCTCGCCTGCGGTGCAGGCATTCACTCGCAGATCTTCGCGCGAGCCGACGGTCACCGTGTTGGTCCTGGAATCCTTGCCGACGACATAGATCGGATAGCCCAGAGCGACGTTGACGCCACGGCGCTGGCCGATGGTGAACTTGTGCTGCCCCTGGTGCTCGCCAACGACCTCGCCCGCGGTGTTGACGATCCGCCCCGGAGTCGAGATTCCCGGCCGCGTGCGCTCGACCAATCCCGCGTAGTCGTTGTCGGGAACGAAGCAGATCTCCTGGCTGTCGGGCTTGTCGAAGACTGGCAGCCCAAAGGCCTTGGCCATGTCGCGGACCTCGGTCTTGGGGAGCGCACCGATGGGGAACATCATCGAGCTGAGCCGCTCGCGCGGGGCGCCGAAGAGGACGTAGGACTGGTCCTTGGAGTGGTCGACACCCCGAAAGAGCGCGGGCTGGGAGTCTGGGCCGCGCTCGATGCGTGCGTAGTGCCCGCTGGCGACCATGCTTGCCCCGATCTGCCCCGCGTAGTCGTGCAGCTTGCCGAACTTGAGCCAGTCGTTGCACCGCACGCACGGGTTGGGTGTGCGGCCCTGGGCGTACTCATCCACGAAGTAAGTGATGATCCGCCCGAAGTCCTTCTTGAAGTTGCAGACGTAGAAGGGAATGCCCAGCTCCGCCGCCACCAGTCTCGCGTCGGCGGCATCGTTGATCGAGCAGCAGCCTTGGTGCCCGATCTTCAAGGGCTTGCTTCCGGCACCCACCCCCACCTCGCACGCTTCTTCCAGCGGCTTGAGCTCGTCGAGCGTCTCGCCGGGCGAACCCAGACGCATGAAGCACCCGACGACCTCGTACCCCTCGCGCACGAGCATCGCCGCGGCGACCGACGAATCGACGCCGCCGGACATGGCGACCAGAACTTTGGGCATTGAGGGCTTCACCGGACCATTGTACGTGGCGTGCTTCGCTCAACGCTTTGGGCCGTTGGGCGAGGGCTTGGGCGCCGCCGCGGGCTTAGAAGGGCGGGAGTTGTGCCCCAGGGGCGAGATTGCCGACACTTTCGCGGACCGGTCGGCCATCTCCTCGGCCTCGCGTTTACGCCGTTCGTTCACGCGCCGGTCGCGATCGATCGTGTTGGCAGAGTTGTTGAGTGCCCAAAGCGAGATCGACGCCATCTGCAAGACGCCCGCGACCGTCACACCGACCGACGCGAGCAGGATGAACCCCGCGAAGCAGCCGATGATCACCATCGCGAAGGCTTTGGGCCCTGCGATCATGGCCGCCAGCACCACCGGCGGCCCGATCACCAGCCCGAAGGACGCCGCCCGCAGGCGCTCGCCCATGTCGCCGCACCCGGCCCACTCGGCGATGCTCGCCAGGTGCATGCACAAGGGCACCAGCCCGACAAGCCCCGCCGCAATGCACACCCAGCCGCCAATGCGGATCGCCTGCACCTCCGCGCCCGGGATGCCGCCCGAGACGATGATCTGAAAGCTGACGTGCTCGGCAAGATAAATCAACCCCATCCCAACCGGCCACGCCGCCTGCGAGATTCGGGCGGCCCAGCGGCTGACCTTTCCCTCGGGGTCCCCGCCCCTGGGCGAAAGCTGCGAACGCTTGGGCATGCAGACGACCCACACCGAGGCCGCCCAGCCGCAGAAGACCGCGGCCGCTATGAGCGTCAGTCGCGAGGGGGCGCGGATCGATAGAAGCCCGAGCCAAAGCCCGGCGGCCCCGAAGATCGCCAGCCCCACGCTGCCCAGCGCGAGGATTCGCAGGTACGACGTCGGCGCCAGCACAATGTTGTCGTCGAGGGCGGCGTAGCGACCGGCGGAAAGCGGTATCGCAATGCCGCACTCGGGGCAGCGCCCACCGGACGGCAGACCGGCAAGGTCGTACCCGCAATCACGGCACTCGCCCCTGGCCAGCTTGGAGCGCCTCGTGGTTGGGAGATTGGCGTCGTTCCGCATGGCAACCCTCAAACCGGCGCAGGCGTCGACCGGTTGCACAACCGTCGGTCCGGGGGAGTCACCCCTTCGCCCCAATCGTCGACGCCGCCTCCACCGCGTTCATGAACATCTTGAGCCCCGGCGTCGGCCCCTTGAGCAGTTCCTTGGGGAGCCGCGTCCAATACGGATGGCGCGTCCAGTCCAAAAACCGCTCGGGGTGCGGCATCAAACCAAGGATCCTTCCCGTCGAATCGCAGATCCCGGCGATCGAATCCGCGGAGCCGTTGAGATTGTCGGTATATCGAATCGCGATCTGCCCATTGCCGCCGAGCCTTGTGAGGACGGACTGCGACGCCGCCACCAATCGCCCCTCGCCATGAGCAATCGGCAAAATCGAAACATCTCCGCGCAACTCTTCCGGCACATCGTCCATCAATCCCCGCGTCCAGACGCACGACGACCCCGGGAGATACTCCATCCCAATCCACCGATCCATGAACCGCGCACCCGCGTTTTCGGCGAGCGAGAGCTCTTGCGGTGGCGGAACCTCGATCGGCCAAGGCTCGCCAGCCGCCGGGCCCGGCAGCAGTCCCACCTGCACCGCGACCTGAAACCCGTTGCACGGGGCGATCACCAGACACCCGCGAGCCATCGCCTCACGCATCGGGGCGTAGAGGTGCTCGCGCAGCTTCATCGCAAAGATCCGTCCGCTGGCGATGTCGTCGCCGTAGCTGAACCCACCGGGAAGGCCGATGAGGTCGGCAGAATCCAGCAGCCCCGGTTCCTTCATCAGGCGGCCAATATGAACCAGCTCGACCGCGGCCCCCGCGAGCGTGAACGCCCGGCAGAGCTCAGAATCGCAGTTGGTACCGGGAGCACGGATGACCAGGGCGGTGGGCATGGAGGAGGATAGGAGGGCGAATTGGAAAGGTGTCGCGGTACCACTGACCGCCCCACTTTGGAATGCCATTCAGTTAGCCTGCTGGAATCG
>CAYHQQ010000020.1:30624-59104 GCA_964358855.1 uncultured Phycisphaeraceae bacterium | reverse complement strand
CACCCCCACCCTCTCTAAAGCCTCAAGTCCCTGAGCTACGGCGTGTCGAAGAGGTCGTTGCAGGACGGGTGCACGTCTGTACGCTTAGAATTCTGAGTCCCCCACTCCTTTCGCCCAATTGCCCGGCGTCAGGGGTGGATTCGGGAAAGGCAAGGCGGAATCGGGGGATGTGGGTATTTCCCTCCCCTTCGAATCGCTCATTTCTGGAATCAGGAGCCCCACCATGGCATTGACCAAGACCGAAGCCGCCGAAATCGTGAACGCCGTGGCAACCGATGCGGAGTGTCTGCGGCGCATCAAGGAGGGAGCCGTCGTCGCCGACAAGCTCCCCGACGCGTGGGGGATCAACGGATCGATTCGCAACTGGGGGTACGTGGCGTGCGGGAGGGTCACGCTCGGTAAGGGGTGCAACCCCAGCGACGCGGCGTACGCCGAGAAGGTGTGCACGGGCATCACCGAAGCAACGGTGATCGCGATCTCCGGGGCCGCCAACTGCCGAAAGGCGCTCGCGGGGCACATCAAGAAGGTGACGAGCATTTCGCGCAACGGCTTCATGGGCACCGACCACACGGCAACCGAGGTGATCATGAGCGATGGGAGCGAGTACGTCTTTGACTGGCACGCGACGCTCAACCCAAGGAATCCCATGGTGCACAAGGCCGCGGACTGGCTGCGGAGCACCGGCGGGACGGTTTTCGCCAAGTTCTCGGGGCTCTGACCCGCTGAGCAACGCTCACGGTCTCAGACAAGCGTTCACGACTCCGTCAATGAAACCAGGCCCGCCGGGCTCGCAAGGCCCCGCGGGTTTGGCACGTCGATCGGCCGCGACGAAAGGCGTTGTGGGCGATTCGTCGCTCGTGTAATATAACCTCCACAAATGTTACCCGTCAACCTTTATGGAGGCGATGTATGAAACTGTCCGCTCGTGGTGTTTGGCTCGTCATGATGGTGCTCACGACACTGGCGCTGGCACGGCTTTATGCCGGGCCGCTGGATCCGCCGGCTGGACCTGTCCAGCCGACGATGCACACTCTCGAGGACATCTATCAGCAGCTGAGCGGTAGTTCGCGCGGCGCGTACGCGGTGGCGTCGATCGCGGGGATCGCCGGAGATGTCAATTATGGCGGGATTGTCGGGGGCGTTGAGGTGACCGACGGGGGAATCGTGGGCGTGAACGCTTCGGGGACGCTGTATCAGGGAACGCGGGAGTTTGTGCTGGGCGTGCGCAAGGGCAAGGCGTCACCGACGCTGCTGCAGCGGGCGTCGATGCAGTCGGGGCAGCCGACGATCCCGACAGTTGAGATCCGAATCTACACATTGCAGCCCGACGGCTCGCGCATCCACACGTTCACGACGACGCTCACCAACGTCGGGGTGCGCCGGATGTTCGGACACATGAACGCCGAGTATGGCTCGGGGAGCGGCAACAGCACGACCTTTGGCATCGGGCTTCCCGGAGCGATCGATCTCGACTGGATTATCCTGCGCCCGCAGAGCCCCGGCGCTTCGGAGATCACGTACACGAGCGTCACGGGGGGCACCACGGCGACCGCGCCTTTCAACTGATGGAGCACGATCAGGGCTTTGCGTCCGGCGCTGCGACGGGCGGGGGGGCGATGGACTTCTCCCATCCCACCGGTTGCGTCCACGCCCGCTTGAGCTTGTTGATTGGAGTCGGAAAGTCGGGGATGCCCGTCGAGGTGACCACCGCCCGCACGTACAACTCGTCGCCCTTGAGCGTGTACGAAGGGGTCAGGCCCTCGACGCTCGCGAGCACCTCGCCGATGGGCGGCGTGCCGGCGAGCGTGTAGTCCAGAGTCGTCTCGACGACTTTGCCGTCCTTGTCCTTTCGCGGCGTGCCCTTGAGGTTCGCTACTTTGCGGGTGCCGATGAAGCGGGTGGTGAACTTCTCGTCGCCGCAAGTCGCGACCCGCAGCGACAGGCGTCCGGTCGCGGCGTCGAAGACGACCTCGTCGAGCATCACGCCGCTGGAGGAGTAGAAGTCGCCCTGGTGGAGGGCCTTGATCAGCGACTCGGGCGTCAGGCGTTTCGCACGCACCATCACCCAGCCGCGCCCGGGCATGGAGCCGATGGTGTCATCGTGGTAATCGTGCGAGTCGTCGGTCGCCAGGCCCAGCAGCGGCGGCATGCCGAAGCCCGCCATTCGCAGTGTGCTGGCGATGTCCCAGATCTCGTCGGTCGAGGGTCTTGGGGGTTCGCCCTGGCCGTTGACGCCCGAGTGCCCGTTCCAGACCTCGAAGAACCGGTCGCCGGTGATGGCGGCGAGGTCTTCGGCGGTGACGCCCCATCTGAAGTTGGGGTGGTTGACGTGGATCAGGACCTGCCTGCCGGTGCGGGCGGCCTGGGCACGCGCAGCGGCGGTGGTCTTGGCGATCACCTCGACCACCGTCTCTCCCTTGGCCGGGGCGATGAACTCAAGGAGGTTGGTGGCGTTGATGTGGATCGTGCGTTTGTTCGCGGCCTCGGCGCTGATCTCTTCGGCGGGGAGCATGATGAACTGGCCGGCGCGCTCGAAGAGGCTGCGGTACTCGTCGAAGGGCTTGAGGCGCACCTCGAGTGTTCCGTCGCCCTTGGAGCCCTTGGTCTCAACCCACTCTGGACCATAGCGGGCGAGGTACTTGTCGAAGGCCTTGCCGCGGGACCTCTGGTCGATGTCTTTGAGAGACTTGAACTTGAGGCCTTGCTGGAGCACGTTGTGATCGGAGATGGCCAGGAAGTTGTAAGCGTGGCTGGCGTACCAGGCGGCGACCATCTCGGGGAAGTCGTTGCCGTCGGACCAGAAGGTGTGGGTGTGCAGATTGCCGCGCCAGTATCGAGCGTCGGGTTCGATGGCGACGGCTCTGGCGTCCGGGGGCGTCGCGGCGGGCACGGGTTGGCAGGCACAGGCTCCGAGCAGCAGGGTGAGGATCGATGAGATCATGGGAGCTTTCTCCGGCGGACGGGCCCGCGCCACGGGGATGGAGCACGCGTGAGTCGCGGGACGGCGTGCCGGGGATGGGTGTTCTCTCATCGGCGGGCGTTGACGGCGAGCACGCCCCCTTGGGCACAGCATAGCAGATGGTGTCGGGCCGCAGGCGGATGTGTTCCGCACGCATGGCGGCACGAACAAGCGCGAGGCGTTGTTTCGCATGGAGACTTCGCTCGTGCGGCTCGCCGAGGCGATCTTGGCCAACGACCTGATCGATGCGGGCGGGTCGTGGCGGGCGGGTTCGAGGTCGACGACGGGTGTGCACCGCATTGCATCGAGCGACGCCTGCACAAGGCCTTGGCCTCACGAGACGACGTCGATGGTTACCGGGTTCGGGCCGTCGCGGGGAAGGTGGTCGAGTCGGTGCTACCGGCGGAAGGACCTTGGGGAACACTCGCGGGGTGTGCGAGTCGCGCGAAGAAAGGTCCAGAATTCCGTGTTGGAACGGGCACACCGACGGTATCATGCACGGTCGATTCGTTTGCTCATCGCCCAAGGAGTCTCCATGCTCAATGCCCGCCCGTCCCTCGTCGCGCTCGCTCTGGTCGGTCCTGTGTGGCTGGGCACCGCGTGCCTGGCCCAGAACCAGCCGCCGGCGACGCCCACGATCACCGAGCCGGTCACCGACGGGCGGGTGGTCAACGCGGGCGACGTGCACATGGAGACGAGCGCGTTCGTGGATCCGAACGCGGGCGACACGCACGTGTGCACCGACTGGGAGGTCTGGAGCATCACGCCCGTCGAGCGCGTGTGGAGTACGCTTTGCATCGGCGGGGTCGAGCGGATCCACACGCATCTGGGCGACGGCGTGTTCGCGGGCTCGCTCGCCGGGAGGCGCGAGCTGTTCGCCGCGACCAATTACCGCATGCGCGTGCGGCACCGCGATTCGTCGGGTGTGGCGGCGACGGAGTGGAGCGGGTGGGGTGAGCGCTTGTTCACCACGGGGCCCGCGTCGCAGGTCTTTGCGCTCGAGGTCCAGGACATCGCGCCCACGCCGGTTCCGACGTGGACCGACACGGGCGGGGCGGCGGTGCGGCTGCCCACGGGAACGGCTCGGGTGACGATCGGATCGGCGGAGGGACTCGTGCTCACCGAGTTCACGTGGGGGAGCAGCGCCAACCAGATCAACAACCCGCCCGCTCTGGCCGAGCACGCCCACCTGCTTGTCGTCGTCGACGCGGGGAATGGAGCGCTCGCGCTGCCGGAGTCGGACATCACGTTTACCGACGAGGACGGTGCCGCCCGGACGATCTATCTGCCGGCGGTGAACCTGGTCGCTTCGGCGCAGGCTCGGTTCTGGGTCTCGACCAACGGGAGCACGTACGTCGCGGCGAGCGGGCAGACCGAGCCCGACTTCACGCAGCTTGCGCGGGGAGCGACGGTGCCCTGGTCGCTGCCGCAGCCGGGGTTCAAGGCGGAGATCGTCGCGTCGGGGTTCCAGTTGCCGGTGAACATCGCGTTTGTTCCAAACCCGGGCGTGACGCCGACGAGCCCTTTGTACTACGTGACGGAGCTGTACGGGTCGATCAAGGTGGTGTATCGCGATCGCACGGTGCACGACTACGTGACGGGGCTCTTGAACTTCAACCCCACGGGCAATTTCCCGGGCTCGGGCGAGCAGGGCGTGTCGGGCGTGTGCGTTGACCCAGCGACGGGCGATGTGTACGCGTCGATGCTGTACAGCAGCGTGCCCGGGCAGGAAGCGGTGCCGCACTATCCCAAGATCGTCCGATTCACCTCGACCGACGGGGGCCGGACGGCGGCGACGCAGATGACGATCCTGAACATGACGGGTGAGTCGCAGGGGCAGAGCCACCAGATCTCGAATCTGTCGATCGGGCCCGACGGGAAGCTCTACCAGCACATGGGCGACGGCTTCGACACGGCGACGGCACAGAACCTGGACTCGTACCGCGGCAAGATTCTGCGGCTCAACCTGGATGGGACGGCCCCGTCGGACAACCCCTTCTACAGCGCGGGCAACGGGATCAACGCGCGCGACTACGTCTACGCGTACGGCGTGCGCAATCCCTTTGGCGGCGGGTGGCGGGAGAGTGACGCGTCGCACTACATCGTCGAGAACGGCCCCAGCGTTGATCGATTCAGCCGCCTGGTGCGGGGGCGCAACTACGGATGGGTGGGCTCGGACGCGTCGATGGCGATCTTCGCCCTTTACAACTGGAATCCCGCGACCGGGCCGGTCAACATCGCGTTCCCGCAGGCCGGCACGATGGGTGGGAGCGGGTTCCCGGCCGATCGGCTGGGGCACGGGTTCATCACCGAGTCGGGACCGACGTGGGGCAGCGGCCCGCAGTCCAACGGCAAGCGGATCACCGAGTGGGTCTTTGACGCGGGCGGCACGCTTGTGACCGCCCGCCGGGACTTCGCGGTGTACAACGGGTCGGGAAAGGCGAGCGCTGTAGCGATCGCGGCGGGTCCCGACGGGCTCTACTTCTCCGACTTCTATCGCGACCGGGACTATGTGTCGCCCATCGATCGCGGGTCCAACATTCTGCGCATCCGGTACGTGGGGGCCGCAGACTTCTCGGCGGATGTGACCAGCGGCCTGTCACCCCTCAACGTCTCGTTCACGGATACTTCGACGGTCCCGAGTCCCACCGCGTGGTCGTGGTCGTTTGGCGACGGGGGCACGTCGACCCAGCAGAATCCCGTCCACCTTTATACGAGCGACGGGGTGTACACGGTTCGCCTGGTCGTCACGGGATCGGGAGGGCCGGTGGTGGTGCAGAAGTCCTCGTATATCCGCGTGGGACAGGTCAAGCGCGTGGCAATCATAGGTGGATCGCTCCCCCCCACCGCGACGGACGTCTTGGTCGGCGACTTCGTGCGGTCGCTCGGGTACGACACTTTCGCCCACGACGACGAGCCTGCCAATCGACCCTCGGCGGCGCAGATCGCGGCGACGTTCGACCTGGTGATCGTCTCCTCGACGATCACGTCGGCGAATGTCGGAGCCGAATTCCGGAACGTTGCGCTACCGATGATTTTCTGGGAGAGCGCGATGCTGCGGACCGACCGCGAGGCGCTTTCGAGTTCGGGCGCGGTTGTGGGCGGCTCGACGCAGATCCAGGTGCTCGCGGGGAGCCATCCGATCACCCGAGGAGTTGCTGCGGGGACGATCACGGCGTTCAACCCAGCGGCGAACATGACGGTCGCGACAGGCACGAGGGGCCCCGGCGTGCAGACGCTGGCGCTCCGCAACGGCTCCACCGACGGGGCGATCCTGGCGGCCGACGCCGGGGCGGCACTGCTCAACGGCGCGGTCGCGCCGGCGCGACGGGTCATGATGTTCTTCGAAGACTCGTCGTTCACGCAGGCGACCCCCACGGCGCGGCAGCTCTTTGCGAACGCGGTGCGGTGGGCGATCGGGGATCCGCTGTGCCCGGCGGATTTCGATGGGGATGGGGCGCTGGACTTCTTTGACTACGACGCGTTTGTGGTGTGCTTTGAGGGTGGGGCGTGTCCGCCGGGGCGCACGGCCGATTTCGACAACGACGGGGCGGCGGATTTCTTTGATTATGACGCGTATGTGCAGGCGTTTGAGGCGGGGTGTTGAGCTCAACTCATGACGGGCCCGACGTTCGCCCGACCGGCTCCCGCACGCGCATCCACGCCGCGTTGCGCCGCTTCCTGGTGTGGGAGCGGTCGCACGGCAGATCGACTGCCGCGCGGCGGGTGGGCGTGCGAGAGCCCCGGCGTTCGTCGATCAGTTCCTACGCCGGCGCACGTTCCAGACTCCGGCGATGGCGAGCAGGCTGACCACCGAGGGTGCGGGGATGACCGCGGCGGCGTTGTAGTTGGTCTCACCGCCGATCTCGTAGACGTAGCCCTCGGTCGCGGCGATCTCGGTGCTCATGATGCGCACGTCACGGGAGAGCGTGAATCCGTTGACGCCGTCGTACTGCACCGCGCTGAGGAACTCGAGGGCGACATCGGCATCTGACACGCCCAGGAGCGGATTGCTCGAGAACGCGAAGCTGCTCATGGGCGTCGCGGAGTCCGACGACGCGGACCATGAGTAGGTGAAGAGCCGCCCGAGCATCTGGGTGTTGGTCGCGTCGCTCCAGTGGGTGGTTTCCATGAAGCCGCTGATGCTGGCATTGCAGACCATGTCCGGGAAATCGAGCGACCCGAACGCCCGAAGGCTCATGCCGGCCTCGAAGGTGATCGAGAATTGCGTGGAGGTGTCGCCCGCGAGAACCTCGTAGGAGTTGGGATCCGACACGAATGAGTTCGCGAAGGCGCTCTCGGGCGGGTCGTCGGGCAATGGCGTGCCCACGACTCGCACGCTGGCGAAACTGTCCCAGGAGTCCCAGCCGTCCTGCAATCGCCAGAGGACCCACAGGCGCCGGCGCTCCCACGTGCGGATGGCGGCCTTTGACTCGGCCCTGTAGACGTTTCCCTCCGCCGAGGTGATTCGGGTCGAGTCGGAGTGGGGCGGCTGGGGATACGGGCCCGACTTGTGGTCGATGTCCCATCCGGGGATCGTGTCCCACGAGTCGGCATGGAGGCGATAGATCCCGCCGGTGCGCACTCCGCTGGTCGCTCCCTTATCGATGGTCCCGTTGGCGTAGGCGTGGATGTACCCCGGAGGGTCGCCCTGCGCGAGAGCGGTTGAGCCGCAGCAGAGCATGGCGAGCGTACCCACAGCGGCGACCATGGCGCTGGCCGCCCTCATTGGGTCGGACGGTGCCCTGTTCATGGCGGTCGCTTTCGACGTCGCAGATGTGTTCTTCACGTGAAGTCTCCTTGGCACGAGTTCGGGGTGCTGTAGTCAGTCACCGGGGACCGAACGCGGGCTATAGGAAAGCTACTTCAAAAGCGATAGGGTGCCATTGGGAAATGTGCTTGATCGGCGGGAGTATGAGCTTCCCGTCACCGATCGGCGGGTGGCATCGAAGTTGTCAGGCCGGCGGCGGAGTCTCGGGCCCGTGCCATCGAAGTCGGCTTTGAGACTTCGATGGGCTTCGTGCCTCCACGACGATCGAGGACTGCATTGAGACTGCGATGGTGCCGTGGGCCAAAGACCATCGAAGTCGAAGCGACTTCGATGGCACGGGACTTCGATGCCACCCGCCGTGGCTGAAGCCGACGAAAGGGAATGCCGTTGAAACGGCATGAGAAGACAGGAAGCAAGATGAAGGGTTTGGGGCCGCTTTACCAGGCCTAAAGGCCTGGCCTAAAAGCGAGAAAGCCCGCTGAAGCGGGCTCCAAGGCATCGATCAGCAGCCTTGTTCGAAGCCCAGGACGAAGGTGTCGTAGTCGAAGAAGTCGACGGAGCCGTCGCGGTCGATGTCGGCGTCGCGGCCGCGGGGGCAGGTTCGGCCTTCGAAGCAGCGGACGTAGTCGTCGTAGTCGAAGAAGTCGACGGCGCCGTCGAGGTTGAAGTCGCCGGTGCAGTCGATGATGCCATCGGGGATCGGTTCGTCGATGGGATCGATGTCGAGCCAGGCGGGCCCGCTGTGGATGGCCTGGGCGTTGTGGCGGCTGCGGGACATGTCCATGAGACGGCCCATTGACCGATCCGGAAGCTCATTCCACGCGCCGCCGACGACGGGAGCCCAGCGCCCATTGGCGTCGATGGCGAAGGATCGCACCGAGCCGTCGCACGCGGCAAACATGTGCCCGAGGCCGTTGAACTGCAGCCCGCGCGGGGCGTGGAACTGCGCGTGGGTCGCCAGGGAGACGATGTTCGTGCGTCCCGCGGCGTCAAAGCCGATCTCGTACGCCGCGGGAGAGCCCGAGGAGGTGACCCAGAGCCTGCCGGTGATGGGGTGGAGGGCGGCGGCGCCCTCGCCGCTCATGGTCATGCCCGCGGGGAGCGGAGTGTCGCCGACGAAGGTGAGCGAGCGGCTGAGGCGCGAGACGCGGGTGAGGCCCGACGTGAGCATCACCAGCGTGTCGGTCTTGTCGTCGTACGCCCACGCGCCCGGCGATGAAGGGAGCAGGTAGCTCGCCAGGAGCAGCGGGGTGTCGTCGACGAGCTTGTACTTCTTGACCTCCGAGCCAAGCTGCACGTAGAGGTGTCCGAAACGGTCGACGAGAACGCGATCGGGGTTGCGATTGAGCGTGCTGATGCGGGTGAAGGAGTTGTCGACGGGGTCGTAGCGGAAGATTCCCGCCGCCTGCGAGGGGGTCGAGGCCAGGCCCAGCAGGTAGGTGTGATCGACGAACGAGTAGGCCGAGTCGATCATGATCGCCGCCGAGGGCGTGTTGATGTCGATGACGCCCGGGGGCTCGGTGGGGAGGGCGGCGATCTTGGTTCGCCGGATGGCGCTTGGATTGATCGGGCTTGAGCCGATGGCGACCGACGGCACGATCCATCGGAACGAATCGATCACCTTCACTGGTGTTTCTTCGGTGCCGGTCTCGGTCTCATTAAAGGTGTAGACCTGGCAGAGGTCGCCGTCCATGTTGAACCACCGGTGGTAGAGGGTTCGCGTGACGAGTGTGAAGTGCGATTGCTGCCAGAGATGGTCGCTGGAGTTGGGGTCGCGGTAGTGCAGCTGGGGTTCGTCGGGGTCGCACGCGTCGAAGACGCCCACGGCGGTGAGGGCGTGCCCGCCGCTGCGCTCGAGCTGATCCCCGTCGCGGTACCAGCGCCCGAAGCTGAACATGGTGAGGTGGGAGGCTTTGATGTGGTTGTAGATCCAGGCGACCTTGGGGAAGGCGTCGCCGTCGTGCTCGAAGCCGCAGACGTTGAAGCGGTCACCCTGGTTGCGATCGTCGATCCAGTCCTGGAGCCCGTCGACACCGGCGGAGAAGGACGAGCCCGAGTCGGCGCCGGTGCCCATGTAGTCGCTTCCAAGCTCGTCGAGGTTCGTGGTGACGGAGTTGTAGAGCGGGTTCTGCTGGTACCAGTTCTGAGCGTTTGCGCCGGGGATGAGGTTGTAGCCGGCGCTGTCGATGACGGCGAGGCAGTTCATGGAAGCGGTGGGGACGCAGAACATCGCGCCGTTGCCCGGGAGGGCGGTGGAGCTGAAGCCCGAGCCGCGGCGTTGATCGAAGTCGGGAATCCCGGGCCAGTAGATGTCGCACTGCCCCAGAGCCTGACCTGCGAGGAGGACGGGAAGGACGCGCGCGAGCCGGGTGCCGAGTTTCATGATTCTGCTCCTGCGAACGTGGCGGAACATCCAAGTGCACAGTTGTGCGCCGTGGAGCCCGCGGGAATCCGGTCGATTCATGGGAATCGAACAAAAGATTGGAGCGAGCGCAGAAAATCACCCCATTGGGGTCATGGGGTGAGTGGGGAAATCCTGAATGGGGCGTGTCGTGTGCTTACGGCCAGATGCCGCGGGCGGCGTAGATCTTGGCGAGGTTGTCGAGGGCGGCGATGTAGGCGGCGGTGCGCATGTCGCAGTCGTAGCGCTGGCGGGCGAGCTTGGTGCGCCGGGCGGACATGACCATGTGCTGGTTGAGCTTCTTGTCAACGTCTTCGATGTCCCAGGCGGTGGAGGTCTTGTTCTGGACCCACTCGAAGTAGGAGACCGTGACGCCGCCGGCGTTACAGAGGATGGCGGGGAGGATCTCGATGCCGCGAGCCTGCAGCACGCGTTCGCCCGCGGGGGTGGTCGGGGCGTTGGCGCCCTCGGCGACGACCTTGCAGTCGAGCCACTGGGCCTGCTGCTCCTTGATCATCTGCTCGAGAGCACAGGGGATGAAGACGTCGACCTTGGTCTTGTAGAACTCTTCGTTGGTGATCGAGGTCGCGTTTTTGTACCCGGAGACGCCGCCGTGCTTGGCGACGTACTCGGCGAGATCGTCGGCGTTGATGCCCTTGTCGTTGCGGATGGCGCCGGTGTGGTCGGCGACGGTGAGCATTTTGGCGCCGTGCTGCTGAAAGATGCGGCCCGACCAGGAGCCGACGTTGCCGAAGCCAAGGACGCTGAAGGTGCAGCCCTTGACGTCGATCTTCATCTCGGGGAGCATTTCCAGGAGCACGTCGATGACGCCCTGGCCCGTGGCTTTCTCGCGCCCGACCGAGCCGCCGATTTCGACTGGCTTGCCGGTGACGACGGCCATGCCGTCCTTGCCCGAGCCTTCTGTGATGCTGGAGTAGGTGTCGGCCATCCAGGCCATGGTCTGTGCGTTGGTGTTGACGTCGGGAGCGGGGATGTCGTAATCAGGGCCGATGTCGTGGGCGATGGCGGCGGTGAAGCGGCGGGTGACGCGCTGGAGTTCGCCCAGGGAGAGCTTGCGGGGGTCGCACTTCACGCCGCCCTTGCCGCCGCCGTAGGGCAGGCGGGTGAGCGAGCACTTCATGGTCATGAGGAAGGCGAGGGACTTGACGTCGTCGAGGTGGACGTCGTGGTGGTAGCGGATGCCGCCCTTGAAGGGTCCGGCGGCGTTGTTGTGCTGGACCCGGTAGCCCTTGAAGAGCTTATAGGTCCCGTCGTCCATGAGGACGGGGAAGTTGACCATGATCTCGTTCTTGGGCTGAGCGAGGATAATCTGGATGCGGTGGGGCAGGCCCATGAGCTCGGCGCCCTGGAGCATGGAGCCGACGGTCTGGCGGTAGAGATTGTTGGGGTCGGTGGGGAAGCCCAGCTCGTCGAAGATGGGGCTCGTGAAGTCGAGTTTGACGTTTTTGGGGGTCTTTGAAACGGTGGTCATGGCGCAGGGATCCCTCTGGCGACAACGACAAAAGTGCCCGAACCACCCACACGGATGTGGCGGAAACGGGGAACCCACACTGTAGCACAACCATTGATCCGGGGAAACGTTTCGGGTCCATCAAACGCGTGCCTGCCCCCTTTGCGGCCGGGAGGATCGGGCTCGATAGGTATTCGTCCGTATTGACCGAATTGTGCCTCGCAAAGTTCGTGCGGCGCGGTATTCTGGGGGCGGTCCTCTCCCTGCCGTCCTGGAGCCCAACGATGTCCCTGAATCGACTTGTCGTGAGCCTTTCCCTGTCCCTGGCGTCGGCCGCGATGGCCCAGGTCGATCCGCTGCGGCCCTATTCGGGTCAGCGGGTCGTTCGGGCCACTGTCTCGACGCCCCAGCAGCTGCTGCGGGTCTCGTCGGTCGCCGAGTCGATCTGGTCGCACCGGGTTGGGATCGGCGAGATCGACGTGCAGCTGGCGCCGGGCAAGACCGAGCTGCTCGACGAGCTCAAGGTTCCGTATGTCGTGCTGATCCCCGACTTGCAGGTTCTGGTGGATCAGGAGGCGGCCCAGATCGCCGCGGCCGGGCTCGCCCGCGACGACGCGTGGTTTACGACGTATCGCACGCTGACGGAGATCTACACCAAGCTGACGGATCTGGCGGCGGCGCAGCCTGGCGTGGCGTCGGTGTCGACGATCGGCAACTCGCTGGAGGGGCGGGCGATACGGATGATTCGCATCTCGGGGCCAGACCAGCCGGGCAACCCCCGCTCGTCGCGGCCGCAGGTGATGTTCAATGGGTGTCAGCACGCCCGCGAGTGGGTCAGCCCGATGACGGTGATGTACATCGCCGAGCAGCTGGTCTCGCAGTACTCGTCGGACGCGCAGGTGCACGCGCTGCTCGACTCGGCCGAGATCCTGATCGTGCCGGTGGTCAACCCCGACGGCTACGAGTTCACGTGGACGAACGGCAACCGGTTCTGGCGAAAGAACCGGCGCAACAACGGCGACGGGACCTTTGGCATCGACCTCAACCGCAACTTCAGCGTGGGCTGGGGCGGCAACGACGGGTCGAGCCCGTCGACGGGCAGCGAGACCTACCGCGGGCCGTCTGCGTTCAGCGAGCCCGAGACGCGAGTGGTGCGCGACATGATGCTGGCTGAGGCGCGGGTGCGTGGGAGCATCGACTTCCACAGCTACTCGCAGCTGATTCTCTCGCCTTATGGGTACACGACGCAGCTGCCGCCCGACGCGGCGGACTTTGACCGGCTCAATCTCATCGTTCAGAACGCGGTGCAGGGCGTTCATGGATTCCCGTACGCGGCGGGACCCACGGCCACCACGATCTACATCGCCAGCGGGACGGCGAGCGATTACAGCTACGGGCAGTTCGGGGCGTACGGGTATGGGGTGGAGTTGCGGGACCAGGGGCAGTTCGGGTTTGCTCTGCCGGCGGATCAGATCATCCCGACGGCACAGGAGAACTGGGCGCTGGCCAAGGCCTTTGCGCAGTACTCGGTGGCGCCGGTGCGATTCTCCTTTGTGACCGCGCAGCCGACCACGGTTCCCGCGGACGCGTCGACGACGCTCGATATCCGCGTCGAGGCGGCGCGCGGCGGAATTCTCGACACCAACTCGCCGGTGGTGCACTGGACCGTGTCGCCGGGGTCGAATGCGGGCATGGCGCCGATGGTCTCGATGGGCTCGGGCGTGTACCGGGCCACGCTGCCGGCGATGGCGTGCGGGCGAAACGTCTCGTACTTCTTCACGGCGTCGGACAGCACGGGGCACGCGGGCTCGTTCCCCGAAGGCGCTCCGGCCCAGTCGTTCGCGGCGAGCGCGGTGCAGACCACCGTGGTGCTCGACGATCACTGCGAGGCGCTGGGCGGCTGGTCGCTGAGCATCGCCAGCGACAACGCGACGACCGGGCGATGGGAGAATGCCGTGCCGTTTGCGACCCAGGCCCAGCCGGGACAGGACCATTCGGTCGCCGGGACGCGGTGCTTTGTCACCGACGGACGGGCGGGCGCGAGCATCGGGCAGTATGACATCGACAACGGGACGACGACGCTCACCTCGCCCACGTTCAGTGCGGTGCCTGGGCCTGGAGTGATCGGCGACGCGTACGTGAGCTACTGGCTCTGGTACGCCAACAACCCCACGGGCTCGCAGAGCACCAACACGCTGGTGGCGAACATCTCCAACGACGACGGGGCGACGTGGCAATCCCTGGAGGTGGTGACCCAGAGCACGGGCGCCTGGGCGTTCCGCGAGTTTGCTGTTGCGAGCGTGATCACTCCCACCGCAACGATGAAGGTACGGTTCATCGCCCGCGACTTGACCGCGACGATCATCGAGGCCGGTGTCGACGACTTCCTGGTGCGCATGGGCGGGTGCCCGCCCGATCCGGCCGACTTTGATGGCGACGGAACGGTCGACTTCTTTGACTACGACGCGTTTGTGGTGTGCTTTGAAGGCGGGGCGTGCCCGCCGGGCAAAACGGCGGACTTCGACGGCGACGGCAGCGTCGATTTCTTTGATTACGACGCGTTTGTCAGGGCGTTTGAGGGCGGTTGAGCCAGCTGATGAGTGACGAATCAGCGACGGGCGTTGCGATCGTTCTGATCGCCGAGGACAGCGCCGCCGATGGCGCCCATCGCGGCGCCGATGGCCGCTCCGCGCCCCATGTGACCGCCTACTGAGCCGACGGCCATTCCGCCCAAGGCTCCAATCAAACCCCCGCTGAGGCCGCCCTGCAGGGCGTTGTTGCACCCGCCGAGGCCCATGGCGGTCACCGAGAGAATGGCCGCGAGGCCGAGTGTGCGGACACGACTGGTGTTGAACTTGTTCATGACAGGCTCCTTGGAACGACCTTCAACAACGTGGATCGGCAATCGAGCGTACCCAAGCTAGTACATGCTACGCCAAAAGTGATCTCTGGTTCCAGAAAAACCGTATGGGGAGCCTTACGTTTTGCGAACATGGATGAGTTGCTGAGGTTTTCGGCCTCAATTCCACCAGCAGCCCTTTGGGGCCTCACCGGGGAGGTTGCGCTGGGCGCGGAGGATGAGGCCTTCGAGCTTGGAGACCTGGGCTTCGACGATCTGGGCGCGGGCGGCGGCGTCGCCTTCGGCGAGGAGCTGGTACTTGGTTGGGAAGTCGTTGACGATGGCGGCGGAGAGGAGTTCGACGATGGCGGTGCCGGGGACCTGCGGGTTTTTGGTCACCTGGAGCATCTCGGCCGATTCGCGCAGGCGCTGGAGGGGGCCGCTGGCGAGCGAGGCCTGAACGTGGGCCCGCAGCGAGGTGATGCGTTCGTCGTCGTCGGCGTCGTCCATGCCAAAGCCGATGGGCTCGAGCATGGCCTGGCGATAGAGGCGTCCTTCGCCCGCGGGCGATTCCGAGACGATCCTGGCCCGACAGACGCCCTGAAGCAAGAGGTTGTAGCGCCCGCCGTCGAGCTTGTCGTGGCGCACGATTTGACCGACGCAGACGGCGGGCAGGATGGGCGGGCGGCCGTGGTATTCCTGTTGCCACCTGGAGCCTTCAAAGGTGGCGGTGGCGAACTGGTGTTCGCCTTGGAGGGCGTGGTCGATCATCTGGCGGTAGCGGGGCTCGAAGATGTGCATGCCGAGTCGCTGCTGGGGCATGAGGGCGACGGTGTCGAGCGGGAAGAGGGGCATCGGCAGGGCGAAGTTGACGGAGATGGTGGAGCCTTCACGCATCGGGGCCATTGTACCATCCGCCACCTCGGCGGCGGCTCGCGGTATATTTGATGGTTCGGGGAGGTTCGGGCGTTGCGGCGAGGGTGCCGCGGGCCTTTGCCTCGGGTTGATTCATGAAGGGCGGTGCAGCATGCGGGCACGACGTGGATTCACGTTTCTGGAGCTTTTGATCGCGGTGGCGGTGATCGCGGGGCTGGTGGGGATCATGCTGCCGGCGCTGGGCAAGTCCAGGGCGATGGCGAGGCAGATCAAGGATTCGGCGCAGATCCGCGGGTGCGGGCAGGGGTTGGTGCTGTTTGCACAGAACAATCAGGACGTGTACCCGCTGCCATCGCTCATTGACAAGGGCGACCTCACGATCAGGCTGGCTGCGGGTGAGGATGCGGGGCTCAAGGATCAGACCAAGAACATCTTCTCGATCCTTGTGTTCGGCGCGTTTTTCGGGCCTGAGATCTGCGTCAGCACGGCGGAGTCCAACGGCGACATCGTGACGGACCTGAACTACGAGTATTCCGAGCCCAAGGCGGCCATGGGCAGGGATAAGAAGCTGGCGATCTGGGATCCGGCGTTCAAGGGGCCGCCCTCGGCGGGATACCAGGGGTGCAACGCCAAGGATCCGGGCAATGTGTCGTACGCGCACTCGATGCCCTTTGGCGGGCGTAAGAAGTCGTGGAGCAGCACGTTCGTGGCGACGGAGGTGATCCTGGGCAACCGGGGCGCGTGGTACGAGTTGCAGGGCGGGGCGAGCGGAACCTGGAAGCTCTCGGGAGAGGTGCCCAAGGACGCGATGCACTATCCGCAGGGGGCTCGCCCGGCGACGGTCTCCAACACTCTGTTGATCCACGGCGGTCGGACGACGTGGGAGGGCAACATCGCGTACAACGACAACCATGTGAACTTTGAGACCCGCCCCGACCCCGAGACGAGTCCGTTCACGTTTGCCAGCCTTGATCCGGCCCATCGCACGATGTTCGACAACCTGTTCGCTAACGAGAACGACAAGGCTCGCTCGCCCGACGCCGACTCGCTGGCGGGCGGGGACGGGCCTGACAAGAACGTCAACAATTACCTGAGGATGTACGCGGGCGGGAAGGCGGCGGGCGGGACGATGGTGGACTTGAAGGGCGCTTGGTTCGCGGACTGAGGGAGAGATCTAAAATCTGAAATCTGAAATCTAAAAGGGCGAAGCGGCAAAGCTCAGATGGAGCGTGGAAGGGCCAAAGCGCACCCTTTCTTGGGCGATTTGAGCTTTGCTGGTTTGCAGCTTTGAGCTTTGAGCCACCCCCCGTCTACCATGACGGCAATGCCCACCCCCCCCACCTCGATCCCCCCCACTCCTTCCCCCACTCCTGCTCCCAAGCCGGCCCCCGGGTTCCAGAACGCTTTGCCGACGCGGCGGTTCATTGCCGATTTGCAGCCGTCGGAGCGGGTGGAGGGGACGTTCTCGTACAGCAACGCGCAGTTGGGGCGAACGCGGAGTGACAAGCCGTATCTGCGGTGTCTGGTGGGGGACAAGACGGGTGAGATGACGGCCCGGATGTGGTCGGTGGACGAGTCGATTCTTTCGCGGATGCCGGCGGACGGGTTTGCGTTCATCCAGGGGGAGACGCAGAAGTACCAGGGGGAGATGCAGTTCATCATCCAGACGATGGAGCCCGCGGATCCGTCGGCGGAGGAGATGCGGGATCTGTTGCCCAGTTCGGCGAGGCCTGCGGCGGAGATGTTCGCGGAGTTGACGGGGGTGCTGGAGACGCTGGTGCATCCGGCGATGAAGGCGCTGGCGAAGGTGTACCTGAACGACGCGTTTTTGATGGAGCAGCTTCGGGCGTGTCCGGCGGCCAAGAGCGCGCACCACGCGTGCCTGGGCGGGCTTCTGGAGCACACGCTGAGCCTGGTGAATCTGGCGAACGCGATCTGTCCGCTGTATCCCAAGATCAACCGCGACCTGGTGATCATGGGGCTTTTCCTGCACGATCTGGGCAAGACGCGCGAGCTTGCGTTTGACCGGGCGTTCAGCTACACCGACAGGGGCGAGCTCATCGGCCACATCGTCGACGGGGCGATCATGCTGCACGACAAGGCCCAGCAGGTGATGCGCGAGACGGGCCAGCGGCTGCCGGCGAACGCGACGATGGTGCTCCAGCACATCATTCTGAGCCACCACGGGCTGCCCGAGCACGGTGCGGCCCGGGTGCCGATGACACCCGAGGCGATCCTGGTCCACCTGCTCGACAACATCGACGCGAAGATGGCGATGGCGTTGACGGCGACGCGGGGGCCAAGGGCCCGGCTGGACCTGGGCGGGAGTTTCACGGACCGGCTATGGGCGCTGGACACCAAGCTGTTCAAGCCGGATCCGCTGGCTTAGGTGGGGCTCCCACAGTGGACGATACCTCCGCAGTCCCGCCACGGCCTGATCGCCCGTCAGCTCGATTCCACGAGTGCTGATCGTGTTGAGTCTGTTCTCCTCTTCGGGACGCATTGGATCGCCTCGCAACCGACGCACGATCAACTCCGCCGTTGCGGTCGTCTGCGCGTCGGATTGCTCATCCGGATGGTCGCCCAGGAATCTCTCGAGGTATGGGATCGCGCGCTCGCCGATGTTCAGGAGCGCCGAGGCCGCGATGATCGCATCGCCCTGCGTCATGTTGCCTCGCAGATGCCGGATAAGAGTTCGCACCGCCGCTTCCTGAAGCACATCGGGTCCCGCCTCGGCGGCGACGGCGGCGGCGAGCACGGATCGTTGGTCGTTCGACTCGACAAAGGCGCGACGCAGCTGCTCTTGAGCCTCGTCGGCGTGCGCTTTGAGGAAATCGCAGGCGTCGGTCACCCGAACATCCGCGCGGTAGCCGAAGTCCCCGGGATAATCGTCGCCGAGCGTCTCGACGGAAACTTCGAAGAGGCGTTCGCCGGGCGTGTACGCGAACCGGGCGATTCGGGCTGACCACACCGGAGGGCGCGTGCCCCGGCAATCGATTCCCCAGAGAATGGACGCGGCAATCTGCCGGCGCTGAAAGTCATCGCTCCACAGCGCCTGCTCGAGCAGGCCGACGGTCTCGGGAAGGTGTTTCTGAAGCGCTTCCGCGCAGGCTTGCGCGTTGTACCTGCGATCGTCGTCGCCGAGCTCGCGGACCAGTTGCCGGTAGTACCTGTGCCGGAACCACGATGACATGTGCCCGGAGCTCAGGCGAGAATGAAGTTCAGCCTGCACCCTCTCGCTCGCCCGCCACGATGAGAGGCTGTTCACCACGAGCAACACGGGCGTCGGTGCCCACGGCGCCCACCGGCCCCCCTTGATCCATTTCACCTGCCAGCAACTCAGCGCCGTCAGCAGGACGACCACCGCCAGGCGTCCGGAATGCCACCGGAACGGCGCTTGACGCCTGACACTCGGGCTCTGACAACTGCCGCACTCGGGGCATCGCACGCAACCTTCCCCGTCTGGCACGCCGCCCGACAGGTCGTACCCGCATCCCGTGGCCATGATCCAGAACGTTGGGTTGAACGCTCGCCACCTGGAGATGGCGGGGCCGGGGCAAAGGCCCGGAACGCGGGGGCGCATGGCGCGGATGACCCGAGCCGTGGCCAGGGCAAGGCCAAGCACGGCCAGGGGCCAGGCTGCGAATTCGATCCATCTGGTGATCACGAGTGGCTCCGCGGGCGGCGGTGTTATCGGCATTCCGCACCGGCACAGGCGGAATGTTTCTCGAGCTGAATGCGTGGTGCGAACGTCCTTCGTGGGGTGGGGGGCTCCGGGGGCCGATCCTAACTCAGTTGCGCGTCCCGGCGGCCCTGGGGGGCTCGGGCGAGGCGCAAGGGTGAAACTGGAGCTCTGGGCGAATGACGATTCTGATCTGCGATGACGAGATACACATCCGTGCGATTTTGGGCACGAAGCTCCGGTCTGCCGGGCACACGGTCTTTGAGGCCAGCGACGGCGATCGCGGGTTTGCCATCGCTCAGCACAACAGTCCGGCGGTGATCGTGAGCGACTTTCAGATGCCCGGTGGCGACGGCCTGACGATGGCCACCCGCCTGCACGCGACCGTCTGGGGACGAACGATCCCGATCGTGCTGCTGACTGCGCGTGGACACACCCTGGACGAGGGCGTGCTGCGGGCGACGAACATCAGGACGATCATCGACAAGCCCTTCAGCGCGCGGGAGGTGCTCAGCGTGGTGGAGCGGCTCGAACGAGAGGAGGGCTCGCGTGGAACCAATGCCGTCGCAGCCTGAGGCCAATTCCTCCCCGATCCTGCATCGTGACTCGACGCTCGCGTCGCTGGGCGCGGCGATCTACGAGGACAATTCCGACGGGGAGCTCGTCCATTTGGCGCAGGCGCCCGAACCGGCGGCGCGCCTTTTGTCGAGCGAGTCGTTCCTGCAATGGGCACGATCGGCCTCCCAGGCGAGCTGGGGCGTGGAGCCCACGCCGGGGTTGTGGTCGGTTGAGGTCACCGATCACCATCGGGACCTCAAGCGCCGGGTGGCGCTGCTCCTGAGCCCCGACTTTCTCGACGGGCCGGCGTTCGCGAACACGTGCGCCCAGGCGGGCGTGGGGGTCACCGCGGGTCGATCGGCGATGCGGGAGTTCGCGCGGTTCAACGAGAGATCGGCGGAGATCTCGGCCCGGATGCTGCGGGCGCTGGCCGGGCGCGAGGAGCTGATCCACGAGCACAAGTCGGCCGCGGAGGCGGCGACCGACGAGCTTGGTCGCACGTACGAGACGATCCACCTGCTCTACGGGATCGGGCGATCGATGGCCGATCCGAGCAGGCCGGGCGACTTCCTTCGGGTCGTGTGTGACCGGCTGGCGGCATCGACCGACTTTGGATGGGTGGCGGCGATATGCCCCTCGTCGGACAACGAGCTCAAGCCCGAGCCGACAGTGATCGTGAGCGGGACAACGGCGCCGGCGCCTGAGTTCATGCGCCGGGTGCAGGGGCTCCTGACGAGGTTTGTGGAGAAGCCCGAGCGTCGCGCGATCGTGGCGGGCGAGGGCCTGTGCGTTGGGAGCAACTCTCAGTGCCTGGTGCAGCCCGCGTCGATGGGCGGGAAGTGTCTTGGGCTCTTGCTGGCGGGCGACAAGGGTGGAAACGACCGCGAGCTGTCGAGCTATGACATGCAGCTGTTCGAGGCCGCGTCGAAGTTTGTCGCGGCGTTTCTGCAAGCCTCACGCCTCTTTGAGGAGCAGGTGAGAACCTTCGTGGGCACGCTCCGGGCGATGACGGCGGCGATCGACGCGAAGGACCCGTACACGCGAGGCCATTCGGACCGGGTGGCGTGGTTCAGCCGGGCGCTGGCCTTGCAGGTGGGCTTCACGGAGCAGGAGGCCCAGCGAATCCACGTCGCCGGGCTGGTGCACGACGTTGGAAAGATCGGCGTGCCCGAGGCGGTTCTATGCAAGCCCGGGCGGCTGACGGAGGAGGAGTTCGCCCATATCCGGCGACATCCGGAGATCGGGCACGGCATTCTGGTGGGCATCCCCCAGATGTCCGACGTGCTGCCGGGAGTGCTCCACCACCACGAGCGTTACGACGGCAAGGGGTATCCGCACGGGCTGGCGGGCGAGGCGATCCCGCTCCAGGCCAGGATCATCGCGGTGGCCGACACGTTCGACGCCATGAGCTCGACGCGTTCGTATCGATCGGCACGACCGCGGGACGTCGTGCTCGCCGAGATCGCAAGGAGCGCGGGGACTCAGCTCGATCCGGGGCTTGCCGCGGCGGCGATCACGATGGACCTGAGCGAGTACGACGCACTTCTGCACCTCCACGCGGCGGCGAGCGAGCAGCCCGTGAACGTTGCGGCCTAGGCGGGCGGTGACGAGTGCACTTGGATCACGCCACGGGGACAGGGGCGGGCTTGGTCGGCGTCGCCCGCTGGGCCAGGAGCGCGTTGAGGTTGGGGCGCCCGGGGTGCTCCAGAATCTGGGACGCGGGCCTGTATTGGGCGATCTCCGACATGCCGCGGGCCCACCACTCCAGGACGAGCATTTTGTAGAGCGTGGTCGGCCAGGCGGAGACCTGGGAGTGATGCTTGGTGGCACACCTGACCCACCTGGGGTCCAGGATCCCTTTCTCAACCAGGTACCCGTTGGCGAGATTCTCGCCGTACTTTCCGACCAGAACCCCGATCCACTCGCGACTGGGCGGAGTGAAACCGGTCTTGGGGCGTGCGAGCACCCAATCGGGCAGGAGGTCTTTGATGACCTCTCGGAACCGGGCCTTGGGGCCCAGCATGTGGTCGGGGCTGGCCTTGCGAAGGCCGATCGCGGTCTCGACCAGGCGATAGTCGACAAACGGCAGTCGGAGCTCGACCGCCCAGGCCATGCCCAGGCGGTCACCCTGGTTGATGCCGTTCTCGAGCAGGAACATCTCGCAGATCAGCTTGGTGATGAGCACGCCCAGATCTGGCCAGGGCTGGGCGACGGTGAACCAGTCCTCGGGTTTGCGGCTGGTAAACTTCTCGCGGAATGAGTCGGGGAAGATCCGGTTGCTGGCGTAGCGTCCCATCTCGAAGTCTTCGTTGATGTTGTAGAACGGGACCACGTCTCGCCCGGATCCCAAGAGCGGGCGCAATGACTTCCAGCCCATGAGCATGCCGCCGACGTGCATCGCCCAGTTGCGCAGGTCTCGGCGCTGCGTCCCGACCGGAAAGAGCTTTCTGATGTAGCCGAATCGGTCGGTCAGTTTGGTGGGCATCCGTCCGCACCGCTTCATGGCCGCCTGCACCGAGATCCTCACCCACGAGTATCCCCAGAAGAGCTCGTCGATGCCGTGGCCCTGGAGGAGCACGGGGATGTTGTTGGCCCTGGCCAGTCGCGACAGGGCGTAGTACCCGTGCCCGGAGATGTCTGCGATGGGGTCGTCGCGCATGAAGTTGCGCTCGGGGAAGACCTCGGCGACCTCTTCGGCCCGCACCTCGTAGTCGTGGAAGGGCATCTTGAGGTGTTCGGCGAGCTGCTTGGCACGGGCTCGCTCGTCCATGTGCGGGCGTCCGGCGTACCCGATGGAGAGGGCGTGGATCTGTCCGGGGCTGTTTTTGGCCGCCAGGGCCGCGACGGTGCTCGAGTCCAGGCCGCCCGAGAGCGCGACGGCGACTGGGACGTCGGAGCGGATGATGAGCTGGCCGATCTGCTCGAGCTGCTCGCGGATGAGCGTCTTGGGATCGCCGGTGAGGGCGGGGGCATCGTCCATGCGCCAGTAGCACTTCTGCTCGACCTTCCAGGGCTCCAGGTCGATGATGAGCATGTGCCCGGCGGGGAGTTTGCGGACGCCCACGACGGCGGTCGCTGGATCGGGGACGTACTGGAAGTGGAAGAAATCGTTGATGGCGACGGGGTCGAGCTCGAACTTGACGAGCCCGGTCGCGAGGATCGCCTTCATCTCCGACGCGAAGAGGATCCGCCCGGGCTTCTCAAAGAGGTAAAGCGGCTTCTCGCCCATGCGGTCCCGGGCGATGATGACGCGCCGGCGATTGGCGTCGTAGAGGGCGAAGCCGAACATGCCGCGGAGCTGGTGGACAAAGTCGAGCCCGTACTCCTCGTACGCGTGGATGATGTTCTCGCAGTCGCTGCCGGTGCGGAACTTGTGCCCCCGGGATTCGAGGTCCTTGCGGAGCTCGGGGTAGTTGTAGATCTCGCCGTTGGCGACCACGGCGATGGACTTGTCCTCGTTGAACAGGGGCTGCCACCCGCCGGTCAGATCGATGATCGCCAGCCTTCGCATGGCGAGCATGACGCGATCGACGACGAGCTCGCCGTCGCCATCGGGTCCGCGGTGGAACAAGGTCGCGTTGGCGGCGCGCACCCGCTCGAGCTCCTCATGCGCGAGGGGCGAGTTGCCGATCAGGCCGCAGATGCCGCACATAGTTACTCCCCGGACGAGTGAACCGTTTCTATCGGCTCAGAGCGTAGTCTACCCGAAAAGCGACGGCGTCCAAAGCACAATCACCCGACGACGGGTGTGCCGCGGGCTTGCGAATGGTCGCCCGTGCGGCTTGCTCGCCGCCGGCTGGCGTGCGGACGAGAACTTGAGGCCGGTGGCTCCCCAACCGGCTACCATCGTCCGAATATGACCTCGCCCATCCTTTCCACCACATTGGCCTCGGTTGAGCTCGGGACCTACCTCCCGGTCTTTCTCATCATCCTGATGGCGATCGGGTTCGCCGCCATCAACCTCGTGGGCACGATGCTGCTGGGGCCCAAACGCTCGGGCACGACCAAGGGCGGCACCTACGAGTCGGGCATGAACCCCGTGGGCACCGCCCGCAAGCGGTTCAACGTGCGGTTCTACCTCATCGCGATGACCTTCCTGGTCTTTGACGTCGAGATCGTCTTCCTTTACCCCTGGGCGACGACTTTTTCGAATCTGCGCCCCATGAGCCACGACGGAGCCATCTGGCTGGGTCGAATCGGCTTTTTCATGCTGACGACGGTGGTCATGTACCTCTACGCCCAGCGCAAGGGCGTCTTTAAGTTCGATTGATTCTCCGGCATTGAGAACGCCCTTGGAGGGCGAGCGGCCTTTGGAGAGCACTATTGAGCTCACCGAGGGTGTGGCGGCGCCATGGCGGGCTTCTACACGACCTCTCCGGCACCAATGAAGCCCTGACGCCCGAGTGATTTCGAGGCCGCACGGTCAACCGCGGACCCGCACAGGCGGTATGCTGGACTCCCCGTGTCTCAGTCTTCCCAGGAATCCATATGCGCACCATCCACTTTGCTCTCACGATCCCCTTTGCTCTCGTCGCTGTCGCTGGGGCCCAGGCTCCCGCCAATGTCGGGTACTACCGCCAACCGGCCCTTCGCGGCGACACGGTGGTGTTTGTGTCTGAGGGCGATCTGTGGAAGGTGGGAGTAGCGGGTGGGCAGGCGACGCGGCTGACTTCGCATCCGGGCGAGGAAGCGGGGCCGCAGATCTCGCCGGATGGGAAGTCGGTCGCTTTCACCGGGGAGTACGAGGGTCCGGCGGAGCTGTACGTGATGCCGATCGAGGGCGGGCTGCCCAAGCGCCTGACGTACGAGGGTGCGGCGCGGATCGGGGCCCGCGGGTGGACATCCGACGGCAAGGTGATCTACGCGACCGATCGCTACTCGACGCTTCCCAACACGCAGCTGGGCGTCGTCGACCCGGCGACGGGCACGCGCACGCTGGTTCCGCTGGCGCAGGCCGCGGATGGGGTGATCGAGGGCGACGGGGGAATGTACTTTGTCCGCATCCCCTACAACGGCAGCCACACCAAGCGGTACAAGGGCGGCACGATCGAGCAGATCTGGCGCTGGTCGGGGAAGGACGCGGATGAGGCGGTGAACCTGACGGGGGACTTTGACGGGACGAGCCGTCGGCCGATGGTGTGGAGCGGGCGGGTGTATTTCGCGTCCGACCGGGACGGGTACATGAATCTGTGGTCGATGGGCAAGGACGGCAAGGACCTTAAGCAGCACACGACGCTCTCGTCGTACGACATGTACGGGACCAACATGGACGCGGGGCGGGTGATTTATCAGCTCGGGGCCGACCTGCATGTCTTTGATATCGCCAAGGCGAAGGACCAGGCGCTGAGCATCACACTCGCGAGCGATCTTGACCAGACGCGGGAGCGGTGGATCACCAAGCCGACGGACTTTGTGACCAGTGCCCATCTCTCGCCCGACGGCGACCGGGTGGTGCTGACGGCCCGCGGACAGGTGTTTGTGGCACCGGCGAAGCAGGGGCGGCTGGTGGAGGCGACGCGAAAGCCGGGCGTGCGGTTCCGCGATGCGAGGTTTTCTGCCGATGGCAAGTCGCTGGTTGCGTTGAGCGATCAATCGGGTGAGGTTGAGGCGTGGCGGGTGCCGGCCAATGGCGTGGGCGAGCCCCAGCAGCTCACGACCGGGGCGGAGGTGCTGCGCTGGGCCGCGGTGCCGAGTCCCGATGGCAAGCACATCGCGCACACCGACAAGAACCAGCGGCTTTGGGTGTATTCCGAGGAGACCAAGCAGTCGAAGCTGGTGGAGCAGAACCAGATCGAGCAGATCGAGACGTTTGAGTGGTCGGGCGACGGGCGGTGGCTGGCGTATGTGGCGCAGGCCGACAACATGATGCTGCAGATCAAGCTGTACAGCGTCGAGAATGGGACGATCACGGCCGTAACGTCGGATCGGTTCCAGAGCTTCAGTCCGGCGTGGAGCACGGATGGGCAGTGGCTGTACTTCCTGTCGGAGAGGCATCTGGCGACGGCGGTCGCGAGCCCGTGGGGCATCAATCAGCCCGACCCGTTCCTGGACAAGACCACGAAGGTGTTCGCGGTGTCGCTCAAGCCGGGTCCCACGACGAGGTGGCCTTTCCAGCCCAAGGACGAGCTGTTCGTCGACGACAAGAAGAAGGAGCCGGCGAAGACTGACACCAAGCCTGAGGTGAAGCCGGATGTGAAGCCCGAGACCAAGCCCGATGTGAAGCCCGAGAATGGCGAGAAGAAGGACGATCAGCCCGGCGACAAGAAGGATGCCAAGAAGGACGACGCCAAGGAGCCCAAGAAGGTCGAGATCGCCCTTGACGGCATCCAGCTGCGGCAGTTTGAGGTGCCCGTCGCCAACGGGCGTTACTCGTCGCTCTCGGCGACCGACAAGGCACTTTTCTTCCTCAGCGGCGATCTGGGCGACCGCGAGCCGACGCTCATGAGCTTCCCGATCACCAATGAGTCGCCCGAGCTCAAGCCGGTGGTCGAGGACATCAAGGGGTATGAGCTCTCGCAGGATCGCAAGAAGTTTCTGATCCACAAGGGCGATGGGTACTCGATCATCGATGCGAACGCGGGCAAGGGGGACCTGGACAAGAAGGGTGTGGACCTGTCGGGGTGGCGGCTGACGATCACGCCGCGGGATGAGTTCCGGCAGATGTACATCGAGAGCTGGCGCTTGCTTCGCGACTATTTCTACGACCCGGCGATGCACGGCGTGAACTGGCCGTCGATGCGGGACAAGTACATGCCGCTGGTGGATCGGGTGAGGAGCCGTGTGGAGCTGTCGGATGTGATGATCCAGCTGACGGGCGAGCTTTCGACGCTGCACCACTTCGTGCGCGACGGCGACGCCCGCAAGGGGACGGAGATGATCGGGCTGGCGTCACTTGGCTGCGTGTTGACGCGCGACGAGGGCAAGGGCGGGTACGTCATCGCCAGCATCTACGCCAGCGACCCCGACGAGCCGGGCAAGACGGCCCCCATCGCCAGGCCGAGCGTCGCGGCGAAGGTGGGCGAGGTGATCAAGTCGATCGACGGGGTGGCGACGCTGAGCGTGCCCGACATCAACGCACTCCTTCGCAACAAGGGTGGCAAGCAGGTGCTGATGACGATCGCGGGTGAGGGTGGGGGTGCGTCGCGCGAGGCGGTTGTTGTGCCGATCTCGGTGGGCGTTGAGAGCGATCTGCGGTACCACGACTGGGAGTACTCGCGGCGGAAGATGACCGACGAGCTTTCCAAGGGCAAGATCGGGTACCTGCACCTGCGGGCGATGGGCCAGGACAACTACGAGGAGTTTGCCAAGGGGTACTTCCCGGTTTTCAACCGCGACGGGCTGATCATCGACGTCCGCAACAACCGCGGCGGGAACATCGACAGCTGGATCCTGGGCAAGCTGATGAAGAAGGCGTGGATGACCTGGAGCCAGCGCGTGGGCCAGGCGCCCAACTGGAACATGCAGTACGCCTTCCGCGGGCACATGGTGCTCTTGTGCAACGAGCGGACGTCATCCGACGGCGAGGCAATCGCCGACGGGTTCCGCCGCCTGGGCCTGGGCACCGTCATCGGCACCCGCACCTGGGGCGGCGAGGTGTGGCTGAGCTCCAGCAACGTGCTGGTCGACAAGGGCATCGCCACCGCCGCCGAGATGGGCGTCTGGGGTGCCGAAGGTACCTGGCTGATCGAAGGCCGCGGCGTGGAGCCGGATATCACCGTCGACAACCCGCCCCACGCAACGTTCAAGGGCGAGGACGCGCAGCTGAAGGCCGCAGTAGAGTTCCTGGAGAAGAAGATCGCGGAGAAGCCGATTTTGCCGGTGAAGCGGCCGGTGTTCCCGGATAAGAGTTTCAAGAATAAGTAGGACGTGCCACTCATCGTTCCTGCGATGAGTGGCACGGTGCAGGCGATGGGGGACACCCGCCCGGGATGAAGGCAGGGAAATCGAACGCAGAGTGCGCGGAGGGCGCAGAGGAACGCAGAGAAGAATGGAATGGAAGCGGCGATGGCGTGGTCCACTCCCGCTCTTCCACTCTCTTTCGGTCTTTCTCCGCGTTGCTCTGCGCCCTCCGCGCCCTCTGCGTTCAATCCTCTTACCCTTCGCGTTCTCTACGCCGCGATGGAAACGCTGAGCCCCTGGCTCCACGGGCCCACCTCGCCCTTGGCGTTGGTCCAGCGGGCGAAGTAGGTGACGGTCTTGCCGCTGTCGGCGCTCGTGAAGCTGCTGCGGGCCTGCGGCTTGCCCAGAAAGCCTTGGAACGTCGCCATCGCGGGGTCGCTCACGGCGGCGTTTCCCACCGCGCGGTACAGCAGCATCCCGGCGGAACCGACGGCCCGGGCGCGGCTGTTGGGGGTCGCCTCGTCGGTGGCGCGGATGTCCTGGAAGCCCTGGTCCATGTGCGTGATGGCGAGCACGGGCTTGGTGGTGGGGGCGGGGATGGGCGTGGGGGTGGGGGTGGTGGCGTGCACATGCAGGCCCAGGCCGATTTTGAGGGCGTCGCCCACGGCGGCGTTGACGCGGATGGTCGCCGCGTAACCGCGCACGAGCGAGAGGACGATCTGCCTCTGCGTGTTCTTGGTGGAGACCGTCGCCCGCGTGCGGGTGGTGGGGTTGACGGCGGCGAGATACGCGGCGTGCCAGCTCGTGTACGCGGCGGTGATCGCCGTCGCGTCGCCGGCGGCCAGCCCGTAGGCACCGGGTGCGGCGGCGATGAGCGTCTTGAAGTTCTGCAGCCAGGATTCGAGGTCGGCGTCGCGGGACGGGAGGTACGTGCTGGGCATGGCGAGCGTCTCCGGGCCCGTCGCGATGGGGGGTGGGGGTGGGGTGCGCGGGTGGCACACAAGATCGGCCACATCGGCGGGCGACATGAGGACCCCCCCCCCCCCCCCCCCCCCCCCCCCCCCCCCCCCCCGGGGGGCGCCCC
>CAYHQQ010000020.1:0-30614 GCA_964358855.1 uncultured Phycisphaeraceae bacterium | reverse complement strand
ACATGATCGGATCTCCTTCTCCGCGTGCTCGATGGCCTGGACCCCCCGGCGCGCGGGGGCCACACAAGAGCGGCCACAGCGGCGGGCGACATGAGCAACCCCCCCACCCCCACCCCCACACGCCCGAGAACGCCGTTTGCGACCCCGCGAGGGGCATTCGCCCGGGAGAATGCAGCGCTCGCCCGGGCGAACGGGGCTCTGGCCCGGGAGAACGGACCATTCGCCCGGAAGAATGTCGCTCCCGCCCGGGCGAACGGGGCATCCGCCCGGGAGAATGCGGCTCTCACCCGGGCGAACGGGGCTCCTGCCCGGGGGAATGAACCATTCGCCCGGGAGAACGCCGCTCTCTCCCGAGCGGATGTGCCGCTCGACCAGAAATATGACGTCCCACCCCGAATGGCGCACGCAGTTACGCGCCAGCACGCCACGGCCATTGTCCCCGAGTGCTCGGCTCCTGCGGCAGGCGCACAATCTACGCCTGCGGGCACCGGGCGCGAAGGGCACATGAAGAGCGCGTGTCGAAGGACCCGGTGCTCGCTGGCCCCTTCTGTACCTCATTGCCACCGGCCAGCGGGCTAGCGCTCGACCTTGATTCCCGGCCAGCGTTTCTTCACGGCTTCCACCCCCGCGTCCGTTACGCTCGTGTGGCGGAGTTCAAGGGTGGTCAGCCTCTTCAGACCTGTACCCTCACGCGCCAGTTCTTTCAATCCCGCGTCCGTCACCTCTGTCTGGCTGAGGTCCAGCGTGGTCAGACCCATCAGGCTCGTCCCCTCACGTGCCAAGTGCGTCAACCCTGCGTCCGTCACCGCGGTGCCCGTGAGGTACAGGTCAGTCAGCGCCTTCAGACCCGCATTCTCATGTGCCATGTCTTTCAATCCAGCGTCCGACACCTTCGTGTCGCCGAGGTCCAGCGAGGTCAGCCCCTTCAGGCCCGTACCCGCACGCGCCAGGTCCTTCAATCCCGCGTCCGTCACCTTCGTCCAGCGCAGGTCCAGCGTGGTCAGCGCCTTCAGGCCTGTCCCTTCACGCGCCAGGTCTTTCAACCCAGCGTCCGTCACTCTCGTGCCGCCGAGCTCCAGCGTGGTGAGTCCCTTCAGGCCCGTCCCCTCACGCGCCAGGTCTTTCAACCCAGCGTCCGTCACCGCCGTGTGGTTGAGGCCCAGCCAGGTCAGCCCCTTCAGACTCGTCCCCTCACGCGCCAGGTCCATCACTCCCGCGTCCGTCACGTTCGTCCAGCGCAGGTCCAGCGTGGTCAGCGCCTTCAGGCCTGTGCCTTCGCGCGCCAGGTCCTTCACTCCCGCATCCGTCACCTTCGAGTCGCAGAGGTTCAGCGTGGTCAGTCCCTTCAGGCCCGTCCCCTCTCGCGTCAGGTCCTTCACCCCCGCGTCGGTCACCTGCAAGTAGCTAAGGTCCAGCGCGGTCAGCGCCTTCAGGCCCGTTCCCTCACGAGCCAGGTCCTTCAATCCCGCGTCCGTCACCTCCGTGAGGCCGAGGTCCAGCGTGGTCAGAGCCTTCAGGCCCGTCCCCTCACGAGCCAGTTCCTTCAATCCCGTGTCCGTCACCGCCGTGCCGCCGAGATCCAACGTGGTGAGCCCCTTCAAGCCAGTCCCCTCACGCGCCAGGTCCTTCAATCCCGCGTCCGTCACCTTCGTGTCGCTGAGGATTAGCGTGGTCAGACCCCTCAGGCCTGTACCCTCACGCGCCGCGTCCTTTATCCCCGCGTCCGTCACGTTCGTGTCGCTGAGGTTCAGCGTGGTCAGAGCCGTCAGGCCCGTGGCGGGGTCGGCGAGCCAAGCCACGCCGGCGTCGTAGACCGGGTTGCTAACAAGGTTGAGTTCTCTGACACGCGCGAGCTCGACGAGGCCGATCGCGGCGTCAATCGGGAGCTTCAATTTCTCGCGAATTGCCCTTTCAATGATCGCACGCTGGTTAACACTCCCGTAATAGGAACCGGGTTCCGCAGGCTTAGGGCTCGCGTCCTGAGGTTGACGTGCGAGCACTCCCGCGCCCGAAAGCACAACGGCCACGACCCCAAGAACCACAGAGCACCAACGTGTCGCACTCCTCATAAACGACTCCCTTGCGATGTCCCGATTCCAGATGAGTACACCGGAGTGGTCACACGCTCATGCAAGCAGCGGCTTGAACAACTCGCCGTGCACATCCGTCAATCTGAAATCCCGTCCCTGCGACTTGAACGTAAGGCGCGTGTGATCGATGCCCATGAGGTGCAAAATCGTTGCATGGAGGTCGTGGACGTGGAGGGGGTCTTTCTCGATGTTGTAGCCCAGGTCGTCGGTCTGGCCGATGGTGATGCCCTTCCTGATTCCCGCGCCGGCGAACCACATGGTGAAGGCGCGGGCGTGGTGGTCGCGGCCGAGGAATTTGGAGCCGTTGCGGGCTTCGTTCATCGGTGTGCGGCCGAACTCGCCGCCCCAGATGACCAGCGTCGAGTCGAGCATGCCGCGTTCTTTGAGGTCGGTGACCAGGGCGGCGCACGCCTTGTCGGTTTCGACGCAGCGCTGGCGGAGGCTGGTGATGATGTCGTCGCCGGGGCTGGTGCCGTGGCTGTCCCAGCCGCGGTGGTAGAGCTGGATGCAGCGGACGCCGCGCTGGGCCAGGCGCCGGGCGAGGAGGCAGTTGTTGGCAAAGCTGCCCTTGCCGGGTTCGGCCCCGTACATCTCAAGCGTTTCCTTCGACTCTTTGGAGATGTCCATGAGCTCGGGAACGCTCGACTGCATCCGGTAGGCCATCTCGAAACTGTTGATCCGCGTCGCGATCTCCGGGTCGCCCACGGCGTCGAGCCGAAGCTTGTTGAGGTCGCGGGCGGCGTCGAGCGTGCGACGGCGCTGCTGCCTCGTCACGCCCGCGGGATCCTTGACAAACAGAACGGGGTCGCTCGCGGTGCGGAGTGGGACGCCCTGGTAGCTGGTGGGCAAGAAGCCGCTGGACCAGCAGGAGCAGCCGCCCGAGGGCTGGCCGCCGCCTGAGAGCATGACGATGAAGCCGGGGAGGTCTTCGCACTCGCTTCCAAGGCCGTAGGTGAGCCACGAGCCCATGCTGGGGCGGCCCACGCGTGCGAGGCCCGAGTTGATGAAAAGCTCGGCGGGTGCGTGGTTGAACGCGTCGGTCTTGCAGGTCTTGACGAAGGTGAGGTCGTCGGCGATGCTGGCGGTGTGGGGCAGGAGTTCGCTGACCAGGGCGCCGCTCTGGCCGTACTGGGCGAAGGTGTAGGGGGTGCCCAGGAGCTTGGGTGTGCCGCGGATGAAGGCGAAGCGTTCGCCCTTGAGGAATTCCTCGGGGCAGTCCTTCATGTCGAGCTCGTTGAGCTTGGGTTTGTAGTCGAAGAGATCGAGCTGCGAGGGGGCGCCGTTCATGAAGAGGTAGATGATGGTCTTCACTTTGGCGGGAAAGTGCGGGGCCCGCACGCCGGGGCCGTGCCCAACCTGCACATCGTCGAGGGACATCGTGGCCAGGCCCTGCTTGGCGAGCATGCCGGCGACGGCGGCCGAGCCAAGCCCCACGACGCAGTCGCGCAGGAACTGGCGCCGGGTCTTGGCGACCAGCGGATCGACAAAGGAGTTGGCGTGGGGGTCGATCACCGAGTCACTCCTTGGTCAGCGTCTCGTCGAGATTGAGCAGGACGTTGCACACGAGGGTCCAGGCGGCGAGCTCGGGCTCGTCGAGGCCGTCGCGCGGCGAGGGGCATGTTGCAACGATGGCGGCACTGCCGGCGGTGTCGCTGCGTGACTCGGCGAGCTGCTCGGTGAGCAGCTTGGACAATCTGTCGACCTCTGCCTTGGTCGGCGTTCTGGCGACACACCGGCGGAAGGCGTACGCCAGACGGCTCTGGGGCGTCGATCCGCCCTGGCGGAGTGTCCGGGCCGCCAGTGCCCCAGCGGCCTCGAAAAATTGCGGATCGTTGAGGGTCGTGAGTGCCTGCAGAGGCGTGTTGGTCCGCGGGCGACGCGTGCACGACACCTCGCGGCTGGGCGCATCGAAACCGGTGAAGGTCGGATAGGGGCTCGTGCGCCGAGCGAACGTGTAGAGGCCCCGGCGGAAGCGATCCTCGCCGTCGCTCTCTTTCCACTGCTCGCCCGAGTAGATCTGAGTCCACACGCCGCTGGGCTGGGGCGGGAAGACGCTGGGGCCGAACATTTTGGGCGACAGCATCCCCGCGGCGGCGAGCGCGTTGTCGCGGATGCCCTCGGCGTCGAGCCGGTGGCGAGGTCCGCGGGCGAGGAGTTTGTTGGCCGGGTCGGCCTCGAGCAGCGCGGGCGTGACACGCGACGACTGGCGGTAGGTCGCGCTCAGGACGATGGTCCTGAGCATCTTCTTCTGGCTCCATCCCTGTTTCACAAACTCGGTCGCGAGCCAGTCGAGCAATTCGGGGTGCGTGGGGCGCTCGCCCTGGGTGCCGAAATCCTCTTCGGTCTCAACCAGGCCCTTGCCAAAGAGCTGCGCCCAGAGGCGATTGACCTGCACGCGGGCGGTCAGCGGATTCTTCGAATCGATGAGCCACTTCGCGAGCGTCAGGCGATCGGCGTTGTCCGAGACCGAGCCCAACACCGTTGGCACGCCGGGCTTTACCTCTTCGCCGGGGCTGCGGAAGCTGCCGCGGATGAAGAGATGCGAGACCCGCGGCTCGGCGGTGCGCTTCATCACCAGGGCCTGGGCGGCCGTCAGTTGCTTGAGGTTCTCCTCGAGCTTGACGAGTTCGGCCGCTTGCTCGGGCTTCCCCGCCCCCACCAGCTTCTTCCGCTCGCTCATGAGGCGATCGAACTCCCCCCACTTCTCCCGCGTTGGCACACCGACCATGCCCCCCGCGGCCCGCACCTCCGAGGAGTTCACGATGGCCACGTCGGGCTCGTCCTGGTTGAAGATGGCGAGCAGCCGGTAGAAATCCTTTTGCTTGAAGGGGTCGTACTTGTGATCGTGGCACTGGGCACACCCGACGGTTGAGCCAAGCCAGACGCTCATCGTGGTGTTCGCGCGGTCGATCATCGCTTCGACGCGGAACTCCTCGGGGTCGACGCCGCCTTCCTCGTTGATCTGCGTGTTGCGGTGGAAGCCCGTCGCGACGAGCTGATCGAGCGTGGGCTCGGGCAGGAGGTCGCCCGCGATCTGATCGATGGTGAAGCGGTCGAACGGCTCGTCGCGGTTGTACGCGTCGATGAGCCAGTCGCGATACGCCCACATCACGCGCCTGCCGTCCTTCTCGTAGCCATGGCTGTCGGCGTATCGCGCAAGGTCCAGCCAGACCCTGGCCCATCGCTCGCCGTACCTGGGGCTTGCGAGCAGCCGGTCGACGAGGCGCTCGTAAGCCCGGGGCTCGCGGTCGTTCACAAAGTCGTCGACTTCCTCGGGCGTGGGCGGGAGTCCGGTGAGATCGAGGCTCAGACGCCGTGCCAGCGTCGGGCGCTCGCCCTCGCCCGAGGGCTTGAGCCCTTTGGCTTCCAGTTTCGCGAGCACAAACCGGTCGACGGGCGACTTGGCCCAGCCCGCGTTCTTGACCTTCGGCGGCACGGTCGGCTCGGGCGGGTTGTACGCCCAGTGCCAGTGGCGTTCACCCGCCGTCACGTCCTTGTGCCAGACCGCCCCCTGATCGATCCACGCCTTGAGCACGCTGATCTGCCCGGGCGTGAGACGCTGTCCACGCGGCGGCATCACGCGGTCGGGATCGCCGCCCGAGACAAACGTGATCAGACGGCTCGCACCCGACTTGCCCACCACGATCGCCGGCTTGCCCGACTCTCCACCCTTGAGGATCGACTCACGCGTGTCCAGACGCAGGCCCGACTTGGCGGTCTCGCCGGCGTGGCACTTGAAGCAGTTGGCGGAGAGGATCGGGAAGACATCACGCGAGAAATCGACGGCCGCGAGGTCGACGCCTTCGGGCAACCCCTCATCGCCCCGCGCACCGGACTCGCTCGCGGGCGCCATCCCAAAGAGAGATCGCAGCGCACCCGAGACGTAATCGCTCCCGTACACCATCGAGCCGCCGAAGTGGGCCGCCAGCGTGACCAGCCCAACCCCGCACACGAGCACAAGCCGGTACCAGCCGAGCATTCTGGGACCTGGCCTTCGCGCCGCGACGGCCCCGAGCACCGCCCCCACAAAGGCGACCGACGCCGCGGAGACCCCCAGCCAGCGGTGCAATCCCAGCGGCCACGGTTCTCCGGGCTTTGCCTCGGCCAAACCCCACCCCATCGCCGCCGCCGCCACCCCCGTTGCCGCTCCGATCGCAAGGCAGAGCACCCCCGCCGCGGCCGGGTCGTGTTTGCCGCGGCGAAGCCGCAGCAACTCGATCGCCAGGGCGACCACGATCAAGGCGATCGGGAAATGCACGACCATGGGGTGCATTTTCCCGGCGAACATCCATATTCTGTCGAGCAGATCCGGCATCGGGCGTCAGTCTACACCACCTGGCGAGAGACCCCCAACCGCTCAAATCAAAGAGAGCCAAACGCCAGATCACCGGAATTCGGGCAGCTTCCAAGAAAGCTCGGGCAACCGCAGATTTCACTCGTACGTACCGTTCCGTCGTGGTATCTTGGTCCGTCGCCCCGAGGCATTCCATCGGGGCCGGTCTTTGTTCGGATATTGAGGAGAATTGCATGGTTCGTCCGACTTCAAACCTCCGTTCGGTCCTCCTCATTGCAGCGCTCCAAGCGGCCGCGGGGACCGCTCTGGCCCAGCACGACGAGACCCACCACCTCACCGGCTGCGGTAAAGCCGAGGCGTTGGCCCAACTGTTCGCAGCCGGCCTGAGCCCGACGGGCGAGGGCGGGCCCGGCGGCGGCATCGGCTCGCGCGAGGCGATGACCGACACCGACGTGCTCAACAACTTCGTCGACTTTGAGATCGTGCCCGGACCCAACACCATCTCCGGCTCCAACACCATGACGGTCACGAGCCTGGTCAACGGGCTCTCGACCTTCACGTTCATGCTCCGCTCCAACTTCACCATCACCGACATCAAGCTCAACGGCGTCACCACGCTCACCGCCGTCTCGACGGGAAGCTACGGGCGTCAGGTCACCTTCCCGGTGCCGTTCAACGCGGGCGACACGTTCACGCTCAAGATCACCTACAACGGCACGGCCGTCAGCCGCGGATTCGGCAGCATCGAGTTCCAGACGCAGGCGGGCATCCCGATCGTCTGCTCGCTGAGCGAGCCGTACTACGCGGGCACGTGGTGGCCGGCCAAGGATGGGGACTTTGCGGCCCAGGGGGACAACAGCGACAAGGCCACCTTTGACATGTGGGTCACCGCTCCCAACAACCTGGTGACCGCGTCCAACGGCCTCCTTCAGGGCACGGACGCGCTGGCGGGCAATCGCAAGCGCTACCGCTGGCACACCGGCTACCCGACCGCCTCGTACCTCGCGTGCTTCAGCAGCACCAACTACAACACGTGGACCACCACGTACAACTACCCGCTCGCGGGCGGCGGCACGGGCGCGATGCCCGTGCAGTTCTTCATCTACCCGCAGAGTGACAGCGCCGGCAACCGGGCGGCCTGGGAGAAGGTCTCGGCCATGATGGCGACGTTCCGCCCGCTCTTTGGCGAGTATCCGTTCGTCAACGAGAAGTACGGCATCTACCAGTTCGTCTTCGGCGGCGGCATGGAGCACCAGACCATGACCGGTCAGGGGACGTTTAATGAGGGCGTGACGGCCCACGAGCTCGGGCACCAGTGGTGGGGTGACAATGTCACGTGCAGGACCTGGGGGGATATCTGGCTCAACGAGGGGTTTGCCACCTACGCGGCGGTCCTTTGGAACGAGTTCAAGCCGACAGGAAGCTCGAGCGCCGCCAGCCAGATGGCGGGGATCCGTCCCAGCACCACCTCGGGAAGCGTGTACCGCTACGACGTCTCGAGCGCCAACGCGATCTTCTCGGGCGAGTTTTCGTACAATAAGGGAGCCTGGGTTCTCCACATGCTCCGCCACGCGTGCGGCAGCGACGCGAACTTCTGGGCGGTTCTTGCCGCCCACCGCGCCACACACCAGGACGGGGCCGCCAGCACCGACTCCTTCGCGAACGTTGTCTCGGGCGTGCTTGGGCGCGAGATGCAGCCGTTCTTTGACGCGTGGGTGTACGGGCAGGGCGCTCCCCGGTACTCCTACTCGTCGGCGACGCAGACCCTTGGCGCCACCACGTACCTCAAGCTCCGCCTCCGCCAGACCCAGGTCGCGCCCGCGGCGGCTCTCTTCCCGATGCCCGTCGATGTCCGCGTGACGCGGGGTGCGGTCACCTCGACGTATGTCGTGAACAACGACGCGGCGTCGCAGTACTTTGTGATTCCGCTGACGGGTTCGGGCACGGTCGGGGCCCCCACCATCGATCCCGACGTGTGGATTTTGAACAGCGGGAAGACCTCCGAGGCCTTCGTCGCAGGTCCGGCTGTTCTCGTCGCCTCGAGCCCGGCGCCCGGCACGACGACCACGCCGGGGGTCGGCGTTTCGTCCGCCTCGCTCACCTTCAGCGAGAACATTGCCGCCTCGGGAGCCAACTTCGTCGTGACCAGGGAAGGGAGCGGCCCCGTTGCCGCCACCTACAGCTACGCCAGCGGCACGCAGACCGCCACGCTCACGTTCGCGAGCGACCTCGCGCCCGGCGTGTACACCATCACCAGCGCCGGCTCGATTCTGGCGAACGGACAGGACCTCGACGGCGAGATGACCGATGGCGCATTGCCTACGGGCAACGGCATCGCGGGCGGCGAGATCGCCGTCACCTTCACCGTGCCCCAGTGCCCGGCCGACTTTGATGGCGACGGCACCGTGGACTTCTTCGACTACGACGCGTTTGTCGCCTGCTTCGAGGGCGGGACGTGCGCGCCGGGCAAAACGGCGGACTATGACGGCGACGGCACGGTGGACTTCTTCGACTACGACGCGTTCGTCGTCGCGTTCGAGACGCCGTGCTGAGGAAGTCGCGCTGCGTGCTGCGTGCTGCGTGCTGCGTGCTGCGTGCTGCGTATTGAGGATGTTCGATTGATCAGATTACGCGGTGCGCGCGAAGCGCTTCGCGCATCTGCTGCGCCGTATCGCCGGTGTGGTCGATGAGCACGCCACGCCAGCCCAGACGTGTGGCGGTGTCGATGTTCTCCGCAAGGTCGTCGAAAAAGATGATCTGTCCGCCGGCATAGCCCGTCGCTTGCTCGAACGCACGGTAGATCTCCTCGTGCGGCTTGGCGAGCCCCAGCAGGTGGCTCGCGTGCGGCAGCCTCACGCGACCGGCTGTGGGAAAGCTCGGCCACTCCGGGTGCACATCGCTCCGCTGGCGTTCCCAATGCGTCTGGTTGGTGTTGGAGAGCAGAGCTGTGGTAACCCCCGCGGTGTGCAGGTCGTTCATCAGCGCGTCCACGCCGGGGTACTCCTCGATGAGCCAGGCGTGGTGCACACGCTGCACCTCGGCCGCGGTGTAGAGCCCGCCCATGGCGGCGCTGACGCGATCGAAGAACTTGCCGGGTGCAAGGCGACCGAGCTGGAACTCGCCCGCGATCCCCTTGCGCTCGTTGGCAAACGGCCGGTCGCCCAGCCCGCCGCGCACCGGCAGGCCCGCACGCTCGCACCCCTCGCCCCACGACCGGCAGATCCGAAGGATCACCCCGCCCCAGTCAAAGCAGACGCATTCCACGGGACTTTCGCTCATGCGGGAAGATAGGCCCCGAGCACAGGCGTAGAGGCATTCACCACTCGCCCGCGAGCAATCGGTCGACGGCGTACGCGACGCCGTCCTCGTCGTTGCGACGCGTGTGGCGTGTGGCCGCGTCACGAACGGGGCCGATCGCGTTGCCCATGGAGATACCCACGCCGGCGTTCTTGATGAGCACGATGTCGTTGATCTCGTCTCCGATCGCGGCGATGCGCGACGTCGGCACGCCCATCGCGGCGGCGACGTGGCTCACCGCCGCCCACTTGTTGGCGTCCTTATCGAAAACCTCCAGCACGTGCAGCGTCTCCCCCGTCGCGTGACGGCTCGCGTGCTCGGGGGCAACGACCGCGCCGAAGTGGTGGATCACCACTTCGTCACCGAAATGTCCGTGCAGGTTCGTCTTCACTCCTGCCATCACGCCCGACAGCCCGCACGCCCCCACGCGCACCGTGTGCTCGGGATGCTCGTCTTCGGCAAGGTCCCGCACCAGGCGCACGCGAACGTTCATCGACTTGAACCACCACTCCGTGACGGGGTCGAGCGGCAGGTCGTCGGGCCCGCGCACCACCAGATAGTCGTACCCGGCGGCCGAGGGATCCTTGAGCACCAGGGCGGGGTGGAGCTCGTCGAGCATGACATCGACGGCCCGCGAGACGATCGACTGGTGGATGGAGAAGCGATGGATGGTGTCGCCGGTCGCCGAGTCGGCGATGATCGCCCCGCCGGCAACGACCACCGGGTCGCGCTGCTCGATGCGTTCGACGACGTGGCGGCACTCGGCAAACCCGCGTCCGGTGCAGATGACCACCCGCATGCCGGCCTCGCGGGCGCGGTCCAGAGCCAGACGGTTGGCGCCCGAGACCATGCCCTGGCGGTCCAGGAGCGTGCCGTCGAGATCGATCGCCAGAATGTCGTACTTGCGGGGCATGGCCAAAGGTAGGTTGCCGGCTCCACTCAGTGCTCGTCGAGCCGGTTGAGCTTGCGGATTTGGGGCCACGCGGTCGCGACGGCGGCGACGACGATGAGCGTCCCGATCCCGCCGCTGACGACGCTGATGGTCGCCCCGGTGATGACGCCCAGCCCCAGCCAGGTCCCAAAGACCCACGCGACCGCCCCGGATTCAAAGCCGCCGAGTTCGTTGCTGCTCTCGATGAAGACGCTGTTGACGGCCGAGACGCGGCCGCGTAGCTCCGGGGGCGTCCGCACCTGCACAAGCACATGCCGGATGACGACGGAGATGTTGTCGACGGCCCCGAGCACGAAGAGGCACGCGAGGGAGAGCAGAAGCCAGCGCGAGAGCCCAAACCCGATCGTGCACGCGCCGAAGATCGCCACCGACCACAGCAGCAGCGGCCCGGCCGCCTTGCGGATGGGCCGGTGCGCAAGCACGATGGCCATCACAAACGCCCCGACGAACGGCATCGCCCGAAGATAGCCCAGACCCACCGGTCCAACCATCAGAATGTCCTTGGCGAAGACGGGCATGAGGGCCGTAGCCCCGCCCAGGAGCACCGCGAAGAGATCCAGGGCGATGGTCGAAAGGATCACCTTCTCGCGAATGAGGTGGCGGAGACCGTCGCGGACCCCGCGGCGCATCCCGGGCATCCGCTCTGCCCGCGGGCGCATGTGCACGGGGCGCATGAAGAGCGTCGTGATCGCAAAGACACCGCACAGAACGCCGGTGATCGCGTAGACCGCCCACGCCTTGTCCATCAGATGGATGATGTACCCCGCCGCCATCGGGCCCAGCACCGCCGAGAGCTGGAAGACGCCGCTGTTCCATGTCACGGCGTTGGCAAAGGTCTTTTTGGGAACAAGGTCGGGCAAAAGGCTGCTGCGCACCGGGCCGTTGAAGGTCCGCACGAGACCCGCCAGCACGATGAGCCCGAGCACAAACTCCTTGCGTGCCTCGGCATAGGAGGCCCAGGCCAAGAGCCCCGCCGCGGCCGCGAAGCCGGTCTGCGTCAGAAAGAGGACGCGTTTGCGATCGAAGTGGTCGATGATGTGCCCGGCGGGAAGCGCCATGATCACAACGGGCAGGGCGCGGGCGAGCCCGATGAGCCCGACCCACAGCGTGCTCCCCGTCCGCTCGTACATCTCCCAGCCCAGGGCCATCGCCATCATCTGGAGCCCGAAGGACGAGCACATGAAGCCCAGCGCGAACAGCACGTAGTTCCCGTCGCGCAGGGCGGCGTACGGATCGTGCTTTGGTGCTTCGGGCTGGTCCAGATGGGCGTCAAAGTCGCTCAAGGCACGTGAGCGTACCGCCCTCAAAGCTCAAGGGTGCGTCACATCGCCCGCAAACCGGCGACAAACTTCGCCAGGCGGTCGACACCCTTGTTGATCTGGTCCTCGCTGCAGGCGAAGCTGATGCGGACGTGGTTCTTGCCGCAGCCGCCGAAATCTTCGCCCGGGACAAAGGCCGTCAGCTCTTCGGCGAGCAGGGCTTCGCAGAAATCCAGGGCGCTTCGCACGGGCTTGCCGGCCGGCGTCACCTTGCCAAAGTGCGGCGAGACATCAGGGAAGGCGTAGAAGGCGCCCGTGGCGCGGATGTTTCGCACGCCCGGGACGCCCGCGAGCCTCTTATTGATCAGCTCGGCCCGCACGGCAAAGGCGTCGCGCATCTTGTTGACCTCGCCGCCGCACTGTTCGATGGCGACCTTGATCGACGCGTAGATGAAGCTGGTGATGTTGGTGGACATCTGGCCTTGGAGCGTGCCCATGGCCTGGGTGAACTTCTTGCCGAATTCGCCGCTGGTGCCCATGTAGCCGATGCGCCAGCCGGTCATGGAGTACGCCTTGGAGAGGCCGTTGAGCGTGACGACGCGCTCGGCGATCTCCGGGTCGCTGCCGATGGAGTAGTGCGGGATGCCGCCGTAGACGATCTTCTCGTAGATCTCGTCGCTGAGCACGACCAGATTCGGTGCGATGGTGCGGGCGGCCTCCGCCACCACTTTGCCGATGGCCTTGAGCTCCGCGGGCGTGTACATCGTGCCGCACGGGTTGCTCGGCGAGTTCAAGATCAGGAGGCGCGACCTCGGCGTGATCGCCTTCTTGAGTTGCTCGGCCGTGATCTTGAAGTCGTTGTCGGGCGAGGTCTCGAGCTCGATCACCTTGCCGCCGGCGAGTTCGGCGATCGGGGCGTAGCTGACCCACGTCGGCACCGGCAGCAGCACCTCTTGCGGGGCTTCGCCGGACAGGGGCTCATCGAGCAGCACGTGGCAGGCGACAAAGAGCGAGTGCTTGCCGCCCGCCTGGATCGAGACGTGGTCGGGTGTGCATCCGGGAATGCCGTTCTCTTCGGTGAGCTTCTTGGCGATCGCCGCCCGCGACTCAGGCGTGCCCAGGGTCGGCATGTATTTGGTGACGCCCGCGTTGAGCGAGGCGATAGCCGCGTCCTTGATCGCCCGGGGCGTGTCAAAGTCTGGCTCCCCGGCGGAGAAGTTGAGCACATCCTGACCGGCGGCCTTCATGGCCTTGGCGCGGTTCATGAACGCGATGGTGACCGAGGGCTTGAGGGCGGCGACGCGACGGGAGGTCTGGAGGGAGGTCATGGCGACAGATTAGGCGAGGCACCGACAGAGCCGCGAGCGTCAACGAGCGATTTCTTCGCTGTAACGCGACGAAACACGCGCCCGCCACTCTCAATCATCATCATCTTCAAACTTGCCGCTGTCTTTGGACCGCAGCCCTCCATTCGGCTCCCCTTCCACCTCCCCGATCTGCAGCTTCGTCCCCAGGACTGGCACGGTGACCGACTGTGTCACCGGATCAAATCCGCTGACCAGGCCCGTCGCCCACGCCCCGGTGATCGCCAGGAACACCAGCGCGACGATGGGCATCGAGGACGCGATCCCCTTGGACGCCTCGACGTCCTTCCACCCGTGGATCATGCTGGCGGTGATGTTCTCGCGCCGAAGGATCGTGTGGGTGGCGACGCCCAGCACGTGCACGCCCACGAAGCCCACCATCACCCACGTCAGCAACTCGTGGATCTCTTTCACACCCTTGTTGCCCAGGGCCAGCATGACCCCCGTGACTGCCAGGGCAGCCACCAGAGCGAGCATCGCGAAGACGCCGTACGCAGAGCCGGGATTGTGGCCGACGTGGCGTTTGTCGCCGCCGAAGAGCACGCCCTTGATGTACGCGATGAGCGCGCCAGGCCCGTACGCGAACGAGCTGAACCTCGCGTACCGCGTGCCGACGAGCCCCCAGACCACGCGCAGAGCGACCATCAGCCCCAGCGTCAGGCCGATGATCGAGTGGTACGGAAAGAGCGTGCTGTGCTCGCCCAGCACGAGCGCGATCACCGCGGCCCCCGCAAAGCCGCCCGCGAAGAGCCAGTGGAAGAGCCGCGTGGGCAGATCCCAGATCGGTATTCGATTCATCACAGCCTCCTTGGAGAGCCCTGTTCGCAAAGGCTCTCCGTCATGCGGTGCATCCCAACTCGTCACGTGGCCGGCAAGAGTGACGCGATCACATCGCGTGCATGGTACGAAAGATTCGCGGGAGTGATGTACTGCCTGAGGAAGCCAAAGTCGCTCCCCGCCGTCAGGAGCGGCGGCTCCTGGTAGCCTCCGCCGCCCAGAATGCCACCTCGCCGCTGCCCCAGGCCCACATTGGCCATCAGCCCGTTGCACAGACACTTGCGTCCCACCGTGTCGCTCGCCTTGCCGCCCTTGTGCACGTAGTCGTCGACGGGCTCGGCGGGGCAGCGATAGCCGACGCTCCCGTCGGCCTTTCGGTATGCCGTGCGCAAGTAGCCGAGGTCGCAGAGTCTCGGGCGCTGGGCGAAAACCGCCTCGTCCGAGAGCGTCCCCTCGACGCTCGCGACCTTGAACGGAAAGCTCGTGGGCGAGGCCGCGGGATCGGTGAAGACGTGACCCTGCCCGCGCAAGACGCTCTGGAGGAACCTCTTCCGCAGACTCGCCTCAAGCCCCGATTCCTCGCAGAAGGCGAAGGCCGTGCCCACCTGCACACCCCGCGCACCGGCCGCAATCGCCGCGTCAACCTTCTCGCGGCTCGCGTATCCACCCGCAAGCCAGAAGGGCACGCCCATCTCGCGAAACAGCGAGAGATCCACCACGTCCCGCGTGCCGTAGATCGGCTCACCCTCGGCGGTGAGCTGTTGTGGCCCTCGCGGCGGAGCGTTGTGTCCGCCCGAGATCGCCTCCTCAATCACAAAGCCGTCGATCCCGCCCGGTGCCCGCTTGAGCAGCGAGCGGGCCAGCGTTGCCGACGCGACGATCGCCAGGAACCTGGGGCGACGCAGCACCGGGCGCTCGGCGAGCGGCTGCTCTTGCCACAACGAACCCGGAGAGAACTGCAAGGCCTCATTGGAGACCCCTTCCACCGTGTCCAAGCCATCGACGCCCATGCGCACATCGGCGTGCTCGCTGAGCCGGTCGAGCAGCGCGGGAACCTCGCCAGGAATGCCCGCGCCCATCAGCACAACGTCAACGCCCGCCAGCATCGCGCCGTACAGACTCGGCAGGAGCGGCAGCTGCAGCTTGCGAAGATAGTTGATCCCGACGACTCCAGAGTGGCCCTCTTTGGCGAGATAGACCTCGACGAAGTTCGCCAGGACCAGCAGCCAGTTTCGCTCTGCGGACACCTTGGCCGCCAGCAGCGGCAGGAGCCTGTACCGCGACTTGCTGATCTCAGTGCTCGCATCCGCGGCGGCCCCGGGCCTCACGTAGCGGGCAAGGACACGCCGGGCGATGTCAGGAATCGGAAACGCCGCGATCGCGCGGCGCAGGTGTCCGCCGGGATCATCTCCCGCGAGCCGCCTCACAAAGACGGAGTCCAAGGCCGTGCCCGAGACCACCCCGAGTTGTCCCAGCAGGGAAACCTCGCGGGCCAGGGGCCAGCCGGAGACTCCAATTCCCATTCCGCCTTGAATCAGCCGTGGCAACATCAGTCGCAGCTCCAATCCCAAACCTCCGCGAACGCCGCGGGACCTTTCAAGGACGATAGGCTGGTAAAGCGGATTCATATGTCCGCTTTGACCCTCCGCTCGATTCGGCGGCAACTGACCACGAGTCCGGCGAACGAGTGCGGCGGCTTCGTAGACCGCACGATGCCGGAATGGGTGCCCGAGCAGGGATGACCGAAGCGAATCATCCTTGCCGCCGAGACGCCACACTCCACCGTGCCACTCGAGCCAATAGGATTTGGCGCGACACCGTTCCCCCGACCAACCACATGAACATCCTGTCAACCATTTTGGCCAAGGCTCTCAGGGCGATCTATCCGCAATGGCGGGTCATGCGCCGCGTGAGTCAACACACCCTTGACCCGGTCCTTGGCCGACATGGCTTCCAGAAGTGCGGTGGCTTCGCCGCGTTCTATGTCACCGCGATCTACTACTCCGACGGCAAGGACACCATCGAGGTGTGCTCCGAAGCCGAGTATTCGTGGGCTCTTGCAGCGTCGATTTTCGTGGGACTTCACGGTCACATCGACAACAAACCGATTCAGCGCGAGGATGCCAGGGTTCGGCTTGGAGAGGTGCCACTGACGAGCCGGCCCTTCGATGCTGATGTCGTTCTTGAAGGAATGACCGCGATCGCATTGAAAGTCAACACCTACCTGAATTCGACACGCCACACAAGGCCGCCGGACCTGGCGGTTTGAAGTCGGGCACGCTTGCCGGCGTTGGCGTCTGAAACAAGCGGCGAAAGTCGCACACCACCCCTTTCCCGAAGTGTTGTACGGGCCATGACATCGCGTCATATCATTCCGCGTCATGGAACTCCACGGCCTCACCATCCTTGAGCACGAGATTGCGGCGTTCTGCCGGCAGCACAACGTTGCAAAGCTCTCGCTCTTTGGATCCATCTTGCGCGATGACTTTGGACCGGGCAGCGACGTGGACCTTCTCGTCGAGTTCCTGCCGGGCGCTCGCGTCAGTCTCTTTGATCTGGGCGGGATGATCATGGAGTTGCGGGCAATGCTCGGGCGCGACGTCGATCTCCGCACGCCCGAGGATCTCTCGCGATACTTCCGTGCCTCGGTGCTGCGGGAGGCGAGGCAGCTTTATGCCGCCTGACGGGCAGAAGCCTCGGAACTATCGATCCTGGGAAGGTCGAATCCTCGGCTGCATGGGCCTCGGCGCGCTGCTGCTAATTGGAGCACTCATGGTCTATGGGATGAAAGCTGGTTGGTTTGGCTCTTGGGTGGGTTAAGGTCCCTGACTCGCCCCTCAACGTCGTCACGGAAAACCGTCTGTTTGCCCCCCGTTCGGCCCATCTCGGGTTTGCCCCTCCCCCCCCACCGGTCTATCATCCCTTCCTAGACACCCGTTTCATAAAGAGGATCTGATGGCTCTTTCGACCGAACACCGCGCTGAAACCCGTACCGCCTACCGCCGACATGACACCGATAGCGGCTCGCCCGAGGTGCAAATCGCCCTCCTCACCGAGCGCATCAAGCAGGTCGCGGGCCACCTCGCCAACAACGACAAGGACAACCACGGCCGCCGCGGCCTGGTCATGATGGTCGGCCGGCGAAACCGGCTCCTCAAGTACCTCGCCCGGACCAATCCGGACGGCTACCAGGCTCTGATCGGTCGCCTCGGCCTCCGCAAGTAACCCCCACGCCCGACCACGGCCCGTTGCCTCACCAGTCAACGGGCCGCTTCATTTCCCATAACTCACGCCCGGGCTTTTCGCACAGCTTGGGCAGTAGGCACGCGGCCTGCCGTTCCTCCGTTTCGCCCGCCTCGGCAAGACCCCCTGCCCTCTGCCTCGCTGAAAAGGATGCGTTGACCCCGGCGTGCGACCTCTCGCAGCCCCTGCTCCGGCGACCGGACGTGTTGATCGCCAGGCGCAAGGTCCATCGCGAAGGTCACACACAAAGGACCGGCCCATTTTCGGGCCGGAATTGGTCATGTCAGAGGCTCCCTCCCACACGTTCGGCGTCACCGCCATTCCCGGCTCCACCGTCGTCACCCGTGACCTCGGCGGACGCACCCTCACCCTCGAGACCGGCGCCATCGCCAAGCTCGCCGGCGCCACCGTCATCGTCACCTACGGCGGCACCACCGTGCTCGCCTCGGTCGTCCGCGACAAGCCCCGCGAGGGCATCGACTTCTTCCCGCTGACGGTCGACTACCGCGAGCGCACCAGCGCCGCCGGCAAGTTCCCCGGCGGGTTCAAGAAGCGTGAAGGCCCGCCGAGCGAGAAGGAAATCCTCACCATGAGGATGATCGATCGCCCGATCCGCCCCCTCTTCCCCGACGGCTACATCGACGAGGTCCTCATCCAGTGCTTCGTGCTCAGCCACGACGGCGAGAACGACGCCGACGTGCTCGCGGGCACCGCCTCCTCCGCCGCCCTCGCCCTGTCGGACGTCCCCTTCGAGGGACCCATCGCCACCGTGCGTGTGGGCCGCATCCACACCGACGCGGGCCCGCAGTTCGTCATCAACCCCACCGTCACGCAGCTCGATTACTCCGACCTTGACCTGGTTCTCTCGGGGCACAAGGACGGCGTGAACATGATCGAGGTCGGCGCCGCCGAGCTCGAAGAGTCCGTTGTCCTGGCCGCCATCAAGTTCGGCCAGGAGAACATCGCCAATCTGCTGGGCGCGATCGACGAGCTGGTGAAGAAGTGCGGCAAGACCAAGCGGGGCGGCGAGTGCTTCCTCCCCACGCCCGAGATCACGCAGGCCGTGGCCGCCGCGTGCGAGAAGGACATGACCGCCGCTCGCCAGATCAAGAGCAAGAAGGAACGCAACGAGAAGGTCGATGCCATGCGCAAAGCCTTGCTCGAGACCAAGTTCGCCGTCAACGACAAGGGCACCTACGGCGACTACGCCGTGAGCGCCAAGAACAAGACCCTCGCCAAGGAGGCCTTCCGCCGCCTCGAGGAGAAAGTCACCCGCCGCCTCATCGTCGAGGAGCAGATCAGGGCCGACGGGCGCAAGCCCACCGAGCTCCGCCCCATCACGGGCGCGGTCGGCGTCTTCCAGCGCACCCACGGCTCGGCCCTCTTCCAGCGCGGCGAGACCCAGAGCCTCTGCTCGGTCACGCTGGGCACCGGCAAGGACGAGCAGATCATCGACGGCCTGCTCCCCGAGTACACCAAGAAATTCACCCTCCACTACAACTTCCCCCCCTTCTCCACCGGCGAGGTCAAGCGCATCAGCGCCCCCGGCCGCCGCGAGATCGGCCACGGCGCCCTGGCCGAGCGTTCGCTCCTGGCGATCCTCCCCAGCCCCGAGGAATTCCCCTACACCATCCGCGTCGTCAGCGATATCACCGAGTCCAACGGCTCCTCATCGATGGCCTCGGTCTGCGGCGGCTGCCTTGCTCTCATGGACGCGGGCGTGCCCATCAAGGCGACCTGCGCCGGCATCTCCGTCGGTCGCTTCTCCGATGACAACGACACCAAGGAGCTCTTCGTCACCGACATCATCGGCGAGGAAGACTTCTTCGGCGACATGGACTTCAAGGTTTCGGGCACACGCACCGGCATCACCGGCATCCAGCTCGACCTCAAGGCCCGCGGCCTGGTGCTCTCCCAGATCGAGAAGATCTTCCAGCAGGCCAAGGTCGGCCGACTCGAGATCATCACGATCATGGAAGGCATCATCGCCAAGCCCAGGGCCGACATCAGCCAGCTCGCCCCGCGCCTGGTCACCATCCAGATCGACCCCGAGAAGATCGGCAAGCTCATCGGCCCCGGCGGCAAGATGATCCGCGGCATCCAGGAGCGCTGGCAGGTCACCATCGACGTGGAAGACGACGGCAAGGTCCAGGTCGCCAGCGCCAACGGCGAGAACCTCGCCGGCGCCCGCTCGGAGATCGAGGCCCTGTGCGAGGAGATCAAGGTCGGGACCGTCTACACCGGCAAGGTCGTCAGCATGAAGGACTTCGGCGCCTTCGTCGAGCTCGCCCCCGGCACCGACGGCATGTGCCACATCTCCGAGCTCGCCGACGGCTTCGTCAAGAGCGTCGGGGAGGTCGTCAAGATGGGCGACATGATCAAGGTCAAAGTCATCAACATCGACGACCAAGGCCGCATCAAGCTCAGCCGCAAGGCCGTCATGCTCGATGAGAAGAAGGCCGCCGCACCCGCCCCCACCACCCCCACCGCCGCTCCCGCGCCGGCCCCCGCGACCAACTAAGCACGCGACTCACCTCTGATTCCCCAAGCGTCCCGTCATCATGACGGGACGCTTTTCATTGGTCGCCTGCTCGGCCGCACCCGCCGCGATCGTTTGTCTTGTGTTCGTATATGTGGAAAACCTACCCGTTTTACAAAGGTTGCACAATTCCAAAAAAACCTGTTAGGATGGGAGGGTCACAGCACAGCCCTCTCTCCGGGGCTCACACTCCGGGCCTGTTCTGCGACCGATCGGTGCTCAGCGCCGAGTACCACCGTGCCCGAGGCTCTGGAGCCGAAGGCCTCCGGAGTCTGTCCGCCGGGGTCACGCCATGAGCGAGCAAATCCTTTCGCAGCTCACCAACGTCGAAGGTCTCGTCAAGTGGTTCGACCCGCGCAAGGGCTTTGGCTTCATCGTCGGCCCGCAGAACGAGGACATCTTCGCCCATTTTTCGACCATCGAGGGCGACGGTTTCCGAGTGCTCAAGGACGGCTCGCGGGTGATCTACGACGCCGTCAAGACCGAAAAAGGCTGGAAGGCCACACGCGTCAAGCGAGGCGATGATCTGGAAGTCGTGATCCCGCCCCGGCGCGGATACGCCCGGGCCCAGAACCCGCCCGCGGCCCCGGCCACCCTTGAGAAGTCCGAGCCCGCGCCCAGCCCGCGCCCGGAGTGAGGCTACATCACCCCGAGCTTCTTGAGCTCGGCCACCGGGTCGTCGAACGAGCAGCTTCCAAACGAAAGCGCAAAGACCTCACGCACGCGGGCAATCTGCGTGACGTCGATCACGTGCCGCTTCCACGAGAGACCCTCGTCTGTGAAAATGAACGCCGCCGCATCGCTCTCTTCCAGGCACGCCCGGATCATGGTCGGCTCAAGCTTGTGGGTGAAGGCGAACGCCGACGCGACAAACAGGTTCAAGAACCCATGCATCACGCACGTGGCCGCCCCCGCCTCGTACGTCAAAGGAGCCGCCCCGCGCATCGGATGGTGGAGCCCGGCCGTCGCCTTGAAGGGCACCTCGGCGAGCCTGCACGCGTTGACGAACTCGGCGATCTCCGCCGTGCTCGGAAACGCGCCCGCAGTCACCCCACCCGTCCTGAGCTTCGCCGCCGCGGCGTTCCCGGCCAGCGCCGCCACAAACCCGCGCGGGTCCTGCCCCTGGGGAACCTCGAAGAACGGGTAGAGATCGTCGGGGAGCATCTCGACCGCCGCGTCGACGAACTCGGCGCTGGGCGGCTTGATCTCGATGCAATCGACCTGAGCCAGCCCCTTGTCCTCGCCCGCGTGATGCGTGTTGAACTGGATGATCGTCTCAAGGTCGGCCTCGAGACCCGCCGCCGGCCCGCCATCCCCGCCCACGCCATCGGCGATCGCCGAAATCCGCCAGGGGTCACCGATATCGGCGTGCTCGCGATAGCCGCTGGTCGCAAACGTGCCGGGCATGAGCGCACCCGCCGCGTTGGAGAACTCGCGAAGCCTGGAAACCGGGCAGACAAACCGCCCCAGCATCCACTCGTGCAAGCCGGCGCGATCGCGCGCGAACGCCTCGGCCGCCGGCGCCATCGCCAGCCCCGCGGGTGGAAAGAGCCCCGCGTAATCCACCACGCCCCACAACATGGTCTTGAGCGACTGCGTCACCATGCCCCAAGCATAACGCATGGCGGCACCGCTCTCCAGAGCGGCGGCATCAAACATCCCCAATCAGGCTGATCAGCACAGATCCGTGCGGCCCCTAGTGCCAAACGCGTCACTTCGCGAACGGATCGCCCTTCCAATCGGCGATCCAGAGCTGGCTGCTGGGCTTCATCTCGCCGTCGATCTTGGGCCCGCGCTGGCTCGTCCAGATCACCCTGCTCCCGTCGGTGTTGAAGGCCGGCAGGACATCCGCTCCGTCGGCCGAGGTGATGCGACGCGTTCGCGCGCCCGCGACTTTCACACTCGCCCCCCCACCGCCCTTGGCCGCCTCGCCCAACTTCACGCGGTCGATCTCGATGGCGAAGACCTCGTAGTTCGCGTGGCTGACCTCGCTGGTCGCGTAGACCATGAACTTGCCCGAGGGGTGCCAGTACGGGCACCAGCTCACGTGCTCGTTGTCGGTGAGCTGGTACTCCTGCGTGATGCCGACGGGGACCTCGACGCCGTCCTCGCCCTTCTCAAACTTCAGATCCGCGACGAAGATCTGAAGCAGGTCGTTGCCCTTGCGGTCCGAGCGGTAGCAGATCGACCGCCCGTCGGGGCCAAAGAACGGCCCGCCGTCGTAGCCCGGAGCGACCACGATCGGATACTGCTTCCTGGTCTTCATGTCGTAGATGTAGATGTTCGCGTCGGCCTTCGCGGCATGGGCCACCTGGCCATGTGCCTTGCCTTCGTCACCCTTGGGCGCATCCTCAATATGGCTGTAGAGCAGGAACCGCCCCGACTTGTCGAACGAGCACTCCGCGTCGTAGTTGGGGCGGGAGAAGACCGGCTTGGCGTACGACCCCTTGAGCCCGAAGTCGTACTGCGGCGTGCCCAGCTTGCGGTACTTCACCGGGTCGCGCGATTGCTCGGCACCCACGGCGTCCACCCGCGCGACCACGACCTCCATCTCCGCCGGAAACGCCCAGCGGTACTTGCTTGTCCCGCGCTGATACCCGGCCGGGCCCTCGTCCTTGGGCGCCACCAGCGTGCTCCCGAACAGGACGATGCCCGGCTCGGTCGGATGGAACCACCCGCACGTGTTCGCCGAACCCGCGGGGCTCACCCTCTCGACCTTCGTGAAGGCGTTCCCCTCAAGGCGCGCCACGTACATCGCGTAGAACCCGTCGGGCTCCTTGTCCTTCCCGGGCACCTCGACCGCCTGGAAGATCACCCACTTGCCGTCGGAACTGAAGTACGATTCGCCCGCCTTCACGTACTTGTCGCGGAAGGTCACCTGCTTCTGCCCCGTCACAAACGGCGCCTCGAGCTTTGCCCAGTCCAGGGGCGGGGCGGGCGGCTCTGTGGGGGCGGCGGGAGCCGCCGGGGGCTGAGCGGCGAGGGCGGTGCCGGCGAGAGCGACGAACGAAGCGACGAGGGAAAAGTGCTTTAGGATCATCCCCAAGTCTATGAAGCCTGCCGCGAGGTAGCGTCGGGAAGGAACGACCCTGGCATGCTCCCGATTTCGGCGTGCTTCCACGCCCGCCCGCATCGCGCACACGCCTCGCACCCGTCAAACCCCACCACGCCCGAGCCCAGCCCTTCCCCGCAGTTTGGGCAACGCCCGAGGTTTAGCGACTCCCGCTTGATCCGCCCTTTGCCGATGCCGGCCCTCACCGCCACATACATCAACACAAGATAGAACAGACCGGTCGTGAGCGTGAACACTTGCAGCGTGGCCCACCGATCGCGCGGAAGCGGGTCGGCGCTCCACATCATGAACGCCACCACGCCCAGCCAGATCGGCAGCCCGAAGACGTTGAACAGCCTGGCGCGCCTCGCCCCCACCGCCCGAATTCGCGCTCGCAAGTCATCACGCACATCCGCCGGCACTCGCGCGTCGTTCATCCATCGCGGATAGAAGCCTCTGGCAATCGCCGCCGGCACGCCGCGATCGTCGACGTCGGACATGCCGACCCTGGCGAGCGGTCGTCCCTCGATCAGTCCCACCAGTTCATCGTTCGCCCTGGGGTTGTTGCCCGCCATCGTCCACCGATCGCGATGCCACGCCGCTCCGCACTCCGGGCAGACCGCGATCCCGTCCGCCCCCGGCTCGATCTCCTTCATCTCGTACCCGCACACGCCGCACACCCTGTGCGCGCACAACCACGCGATGGGAACCCACAGCTCGCGAGCGCGGTGCCCGTCGGGCCTGCGAGCCCACCAGCTCCTGAAGCCCTCGTGCGTCCCCACAAGCAGGATCCACACCAGAAACACGCCCAAGCTTGGGGGCGGCCTTGTGCCTCTGCTCGTCCCCCACCACCAGAAGGCGTACAGGCCCAACAACACGTAAGGCACGTAGGGCCAAAGCGCGTAAATCGCCGCACGCCAGTACTTCTCCAGCGGCACGCTCATCGCAAGAAACGGACGCTCGCGGTCGTGCCACAGCCCATCCCGCTTGTCGAACCGCCCCAACTGGGTCAGGGCCTCGCCTCGATCATCCCGCAGGTTCAATGGTGCAAGAGGATCGGCCATTGCCCAATCCTACCGGACGACGGGTCGGCGGGTTCGAAGGAGCGAAGGGCAAACCAAGGGTAAAACTGGTAACATTCGCCCCATGGGCACCAAGGACACCCATCCCGACGGCCAGACAACCGACGTTCCGCCGCCGCGCCCCGATCTCAAGGGCCAGAACGCCGACGATCTCATTAACCAGCAGGTCGGCTCTTACAAAGTCCTTCAGCTCATCGGCGAGGGAGGCTTTGGCTGCGTCTACATGGCCCAGCAGGTCCAACCCGTCAAACGCCGCGTCGCCCTCAAGGTGCTCAAGCCCGGCATGGATTCCAAGCAGGTCATCGGGCGCTTCGAGTCCGAGCGGCAGGCCCTGGCGATGATGGACCATCCCAACATCGCACGCATCTTCGACGCCGGCACCACACCCCAGGGCCGCCTGTACTTCGCCATGGAGCTCGTGCGGGGCGAGCCGATCACCGCGTACTGCGACGGGGCCAACCTCTCGACACGCGAGCGACTCGACCTCTTCGTCTCGGTCTGCCAGGCCCTTCAACACGCGCACACCAAGGGCATCATCCACCGCGACGTGAAGCCCAGCAATGTGCTCGTCACGCTCCACGACGAGAAGCCGGTCGTGAAGGTCATCGATTTCGGCATCGCCAAGGCCGTGAATCAGGACCTCACCGACCGCACCGTCTTCACCGAGTTCCGCCAGTTCATGGGGACGCCCGAGTACATGTCGCCCGAGCAGGCCTCGATGTCCGGCCTGGACGCCGACACGCGGACCGACATCTACTCCCTGGGCGTCGTGCTCTACGAGCTCATGGCCGGCTCCACGCCCTTTGAAAAGGACAAGCTCAAGAACGCCGACCTGGACGAGGTCCGCCGCATCATCCGCGAAGAAGACCCGCCCGCACCCTCCGCCCGCATCGCCAGGCCCACGACCGACGCGGGGCGGGCGATCACGTCATCGGCCAAGACGGTCCTCCACAACGCGACCAACTCCACCACCGTCGCCAAGCACCGTCGCACCGACCCGCGCACCCTCCGCCACCAGCTTCGCGGCGAGCTCGACTGGATCGTGATGCGGTGCCTGGAGAAGGACCGCACCCGCCGCTACGAAACCGCCTCGGCCCTGGCCGACGACATCCTGCGCCACATCCGCAACGAGCCCGTGCTCGCCCGCCCCGCCACCACCGCCTATCGCGTCCGCAAGTTCGCCCGGCGCAACCGCCTGGCCCTGGGCATCGGCGTCGGCACCGTCTCCCTGCTCCTCCTCACGCTCGTCGCGCTCGCCTACGGCCTGCTTGACGCCCGCCACGAGCGCGACATGACCGCCCAGCGCGAGACCGTCACCCGCGCCCAGATGCTCCTGAGCAGCATGAACTCCGTGCGGGCCTACACGATCAAGAACGTCCGCCCCGCGCTGCTCGGCGCCGACAAGGACTACACCCAGTTCTCGCCCGAGATGGTCCCAGGCTTTGCCGCCCGCAAGGTCTTCGAAGAATTCAGGAGCCGCCCCGAGTACGCCGGCTTCACGTACAAGGAAGCCTCGCCCAACCCGACCAACCCCACCAACAAGGCCGACAGTTTCGAGGCCGGCCTCATCACCACCTTCCACGCCGACCGCGAGCACAAGGAAGACCAGGGCATCCGGATCATGGACGGCGTGCAAACCTTCTACATCGCCCGCCCCATGATCATCGCCGACGCCAAGTGCCTCGACTGCCACACCACCCCCGAGACCGCCCCCAAGAAACAGGTCGAGCTCTACGGCAAAGAGGGCGGCTACGGCTGGAAGCTCGGCGACACCATCGCGACCCAGATCGTTTACGTCCCCGTCTCCCAAGCCTTCGCCTCGGGCCCCGGCCAGGGACGCGTGATCCTCATCACACTCGCGAGCCTCCTGGTCCTCGGCGGCGGTGCGGCCGTGTGGCTGCTGAGGCGGGCATAGGGTGGCATGCTTCCCCTTCAGGGAAGCATGATTCCGCCTGCACGACAAGGCATTCTCCCGCGCTCCATTGAAGCACGGTCGGCGGGGATCGAGAACGGCCATCGCACGCCTCACCATTTGCGGGGAATTCGCCGCAGGAAGCACGACTTTTCCAGTCCGTTCAGTTTCCGGACAATCTTGTAACCTTTTGGGACCTTTGGCGTATCTGCCCGCGGCCAGGGCAGCACTTCCATGCGATGCGGCTCTGCATGTGACAGGGCCCGTGGGTCGGTAGGGGCCCACGCTTGCGATTGCACTTGTTTGGGAGAGCGCACTTTGAAGAAGCACCTCACCTCGTTCCGGTCCACCAACCCCGCGGCACGGCGCACGCTCGTCGCAGCACTCGCGCTCTTCGCGGGCACGGCTGTCCAAGCCCAGACCATCGTCGACAACTCCGGCTCCGCCCGCAACGGCAAGGTCGGGTACTGGAGCTCGATCGTCGCCGGGGGCGGCGATGTGGGCATCAGCTATTACTGCGAGGATGATCACGCGGGCTCGCCCCCCGAGATGTACACGCTGCGGTTCGCCTGGCGCAACGGCTCGCAGTGGCAGTGGACCACCGTTGACACCAGCGCCGGCAGCGACACGTCGATGCGCCGCGGCACCGACGGGCTCTACCGCATCGCCTACGAAACCTGGTACGGCGCCGGCTTCGCCATCGGGTCGGGCCAGAGCTGGAACGTCTCGAGCGTCGACATCGCGCCCGAGATCTCCCCCACGCAGATCTCCATGACCCTCGACTCCCAGCAGCGCCCCCACATCGCCTACATGAACCTTGCCAACGGCGGCGATTACTCCATGCGGTACACCCGGTGGGACGGCTCGCAGTGGGTCCACGACTCGGCCGAACTTCTTCTCACCGGCATCTGGACCCCCACCATCGGCTTCTCCAACACCTGGCTCCAGCTCGACCAGAACGACGTGCCCCACATCGCCTTTGCCCAGCCCACAGACACGGTGAACGCCTGGGGCCCGATCCGCTACGCCACCCTGCAGAACGGGACATGGACCTACGAGAACCTGGGCGTCGACGGCGTTGATCCTTCCTTGGCCATCGGCACCGACAACCAGCCGCGGATGCTCTTCAACTCCAACACCGGCATCACCTACGCCTACAAGGACGCCGGCGGCTGGCACTTCGAGGACGTCGCCCCTGGCCAGAATGGCGACGGCAACTCGCTGGCGCTGAGCGACTCGGGACAGCCCTTCGCAACCTTCGGCATGACCGCTAACGAGGACCAGTACATCGCAAGGCGCGACGCCGGCGGCTGGGTCGTCACCAAGATCGACGGCGACGGCACCAACGGGCCGCACGTCATCCTGGGACGCTACGGCAACTCCATCGACGTCGACGAGAACAACACGCCCCACGTCTCCTACCTCAACATCGACATCTACGGCCCGACCCACCGCTGCGACCTGATGTACCTGGGCGACGCCGGCGGTCAGACGTCGTGCGTTCAGGTCACACAGCAGCCCCAGTCGGTCACCGTGTGCGCCAACCAGGGCGCCGCGTTCACCGCGCTTGGCCAATCCCCCGAGACGCTCACGTACTCGTGGGACTGGCAGCCCGCGGGCTCGAGCACATGGAGCCAGGTCGTCGAGGGATCCAACATCGACCCGCAGACGGGCCAGGGCTTCGTCGCCCAAGGCTCAACAAGTTCCACCCTCTCGATCCCCGCCCAGGGCATCACCCTTGCCGGCGTCGCCTCCTTCCGCAGCGTCCTGGTCAGCTCGTGCGGCTCGGCCACCACTTCGCCCGCCTTCCTCACCGTCGGATCCGTTCCCAACATCCTGACTCAGCCCGCCAACGCCCAGACCTGCGGCACCCCGGTGCGATTCGATGTGGCCGTCGACGCGGCGGCCACATATCAGTGGCAGTGGAGCCCCTCGGGCACGGGCGCGTGGCTTGATCTGAACGAGAACGCCAACATCGATCCAAGCACGTCGGGCATCGCGTTCTACGCCCTGGGGAGCTTCTCGAACTCGCTCCAGCTCAGCAGCATCCAGCTGAATCAGGGCGCAAGCCACCTGTTCCGCTGCGTCATCACCACGCCGTGCGGCGGGGTCACTTCCGATGCGGCCACGCTCTCGAGCGGGGCCGCCCAGATCACCGACCAGCCCGACACCCAGACGCTCTGCGAGGGCACGCCCGCGAAGTTCGACGTGATCTCCACCGACGGCTCGGCCGGCGTCCAGTGGGAGATGTACGACGCCCACGAGTACGGCTGGATGCCCATCGCCGAGGGATACAACTACCACAACATTCTGGGCGAGTTCATCGCGACGGGCGCGAACGCCGCGAGCATCACGATGGAAGGCTTCCTGGACGATGGTGGGAATCACGATCCGCGTCACGGGACCATGGAAGTCCGGTGCCTTCTCACCGGCACTTGCGGCAACGCGACGAGCGACACCGCCTCGCTCACCGTGATCGCCTGCTGCCCCGCGGACTTCAATCGCGACGGGGCCGTCGACTTCTTCGACTACGACGACTTCGTGGTCTGCTTCGAGGGCGGCAGCTGCCCCCAGGGCACGACCGCCGACTTCGACTCCGACGGCAGCATCGACTTCTTCGACTATGACGCCTTCGTGATGGCGTTCGAGCAGGGCTGCTGAGACTTCTTCCCGGATCGCCGGCTCACCCCGGCGATCCGGATTTCATTGGGCGAGGGAGCTTCCGGGTGGCATGCTTCCCCTTCAGGGAAGCATGTTTTCGCCCGCAGACTGGGGTTGAACCCATGCTTCCCCGAAAGGGAAGTATGCCACACGCGGGTCACACCGACCGTACCATTTTGGCCCATGGTGGCAAGCATTCACTACAACGTAGTCCTCGATGTCGCGAGCCGCTCGTTGTCCTGCGAGCAGCTTTGCTCACTCCTGCCCAAGAGCACCCAAGTCGTGAGTGGCCAATGGAAAGGTCAACGCCTCGCGAATCGGGTTGTACAGCGTAATCGCATCGTCATCAGCTTGGGCGAGGGGCGTGTTGTCCATTGGAAGCGCGCGACGGCGAGACTACGCGCCATCTGCGCCTCGGTCGCCGCAAAGACTCCCAAAGGCAAACGAGTCGATCTCAATCTGCGAATCGGCTTGATGTCGAGCCATTATGTGACCAGCATGCTCGTCGACCCCGCGATGAGTGTGATGTGCGCTCGTCTCGACGTCGCCATCGAGATCACGGTCTATCCGACGACCGAGAGTTGACGAAACGAAAGAGAAAAGGCCGCCTTGCGGCGGCCTCGTTGGGAGTCTCTTCTATCGGTCGAGAGTCACGGATTGAACTGGACGCCGCGGGCGTCCCGCAAGGATGACCCGAAGCGGGATCATCCTTGCCACCGGGCAAGATCATGCTTCCCTGAAGGGGAAGCATGCCACCCTTACCTGTTCTTGCTGTCCCCTCGTGCAAAGATGCTCGCCACGTAGTTCAACACGTCCGTCGCGCTCGTCTCGTTGTAGCCGAACTGCTTGATGAGCCGCTGCTTGACCACGTCGATCTTGGCCTGCGTCTCGTCGTCGACGACGCTGCTCACCAGGTTCTTCAGCTTGATCGTGTCGCGGCTGTCCTCGAAGAGTTTCAGCTCAAGGGCACGGTACAGCCGCGCGTTGGTGTTGTACTCGAACTTCTTGCCGTCGAGGGCCAGGGCGCCGATGTAGTTCATGATCTCCTGGCGGAAATCCTCCTTGCGGCTCTCGGGAATATCAATCTTCTCTTCGATCGCGCGCATAAGGCGTTCGTCGGGGTCGTCGTACCGCCCGGTGTACTTGTTGAGCACCCGCTCTTTCTGCGTGTACGCCCGCACATTCTCGATGTAGTTCGTGCACATCCGACGGATCGCGTCCTCGTCGGCAGAGATCGCCCGCTGCACCTCGCCCTTGATGATGTCCTCGTACTCTTCCTTTACCACCGCCAAGAGCTCACGGTACTTCTTCTTGGTGTTCTCGTCCGAGAGCAGCGAGTGGTGCGTCATCCCGCTCTCAAGCTCGTTGATCACCATGAACGGATTGATCGCCCGCTCCTCGATCGCCTGGCGGCTCACCAATGCATTGGAAATCTTGTCCTGAATGTACCGGGGGCTGATCCCGTTCATTCCCTCGCGCGGGGCCTCTTCCTTGAGCTCCTTCACCGAGTCCTCGGTATAGCCCGGAATGCTCTTGCCGTTGTACAGCTTGAGCTTCTGCAGCACGGCCAAACCCGCCTTCTTGGGCTCTTCCAGCCTCGTCAAAACCGCCCACATCGCGGCCACCTCCAGCGTGTGCGGAGCAATATGGATGTTCTTGATCCGCTCAGGACCAAAACTCTTCTGGTAGATCTTGATCTCGTCGTCAAGCCGAATGTTGTACGGCACATCGATCTTGATCGTGCGGTCGCGGAACGCCTCCATCATCTCGTTGTTCTGGAGCCGCTTGTACTCGGGCTCGTTGGTGTGCCCGATGATCACCTCGTCGATGTACGTCTGAGCGAATTTCTTGGGCTTGATCGTGTGTTCCTGCGTCGCACCGAGCAAGTCGTACAGGAACGCCACATCCAGCTTCAAGATCTCGATGAACTCGCACACGCCGCGGTTGGCGATGTTGAGTTCGCCGTCGAAGTTGAACGCCCGCGGGTCGCTGTCAGAGCCAAACTGCGCGATCTTGCGGTAGTTGATGTCGCCGGTGAGCTCGGTCGAGTCCTGGTTCTTCTCGTCCTTGGGCTGGAAGGTGCCGATGCCGA
>CAYHQQ010000019.1:0-62122 GCA_964358855.1 uncultured Phycisphaeraceae bacterium | reverse complement strand
CCCCACTCACCCCTCCCAGATTGCCCCCAGCCTACCACCTCCCTACACTTGGCCGCTTGGTCACGGGCCGTTCGACTGGGCGAGTTTCGGCGACTGGTGGTCGCCGCTCATGTGTTCAAATGACCTCCGATTGTCGGAGTGTCCCCCCTGAAGCGCCCTTGCGCGGGACTGGTGGCGTTTCCTCTCGCCTGGCGGGTGGAAACGCGGCTGGTCGGCCCTCTCGCCGGTGTCGCTGCACGAAAGGTTTGGTTTCCCATGGCGAATCAGATGGTCCAGGATCTCATCGAGGCCGGAATTCACTTCGGCCAGCGCGCTTCCAACTGGAACCCCAGGATGGGGCCGTACATCTACGGGAAGCGCAACGGCATTCACATCATCGACATCAAAGAGACCCTCAAGGGCCTCCTGCTCGCCAAGAAGTTCATCGCCAAGACGGTCGCGGGCGGCAAGGACGTCTGCTTCGTGGGCACCAAGCGTCAGGCCAAGACCGTCATCGAGACCCGCGTCCCCGACGTCAAGATGCACTACGTCACCGAGCGCTGGCTCGGCGGCACGCTCACCAACTTCCGCACGATTCGCAGCCGCCTGCGTCGCCTTGAAGAGCTTGAAGCCATCCAGGCCAACGACAACTTCGCCAGCTACTCCAAGAAAATGGAGAGCCAGCTCAAGCGCGAGATGATGAAGATCAAGCGCAACCTCGACGGCCTGCGCAAGATGGACAAGCTCCCGGGCGTCATGGTCGTCGTCGATGTCAAGCACGAGGTCACCGCCCTGCGAGAGGCCCGCAAGCTCGGCATCACCACGATCTGCCTCATCGACACCGACGGTGATCCGGAAATGGCCGACATCGCGATTCCCGGCAACGACGACAGCATGCGGTCGATCGACGTGATCATCCGCGAGCTCTGCCTGGCCATCGCCGAGGGCAAGACCGAGGCCGAGCTGACCAAGGCCTCGGGCGCTCCGGGCGCACCCGCCGCGGCCCCGTCCTCGGAAGGATCGGGCTCGGCCGGAGATCGCGGTCGTCGCAGCTCGCGGAGCCAGTTCCGCAAGGACGACAGCGACGCCCCGGCCGCCGAACCGGCCAAGGCCTGATCAGCAGGGGCCTGATCGCCTCGTGACCGTTCGTTCATCGTGATTCAACCCGTGCCGTGCGACACTCGCCGAGCGCGGATGGTTCTGACAGCACTCAAGTTCACTCTGAAGTTTGGAGCCACCCATGGCCGAGATCAATGCCAAAGACGTGATGATCCTTCGCAACCGCACCGGACTCTCCATGATGGCCTGCAAGGCCGCCATGGTCGAGGGCGGTGGCAACCTGGACAAGGCGGAGGAGATCCTCCGCAAGCAGCTCAAGGGCAAGATGGAGACGCGTCTTGACCGCGCCGCGGGCGAGGGTCGCATCGGCATCCACGTGAAGGCCGACAATTCCGGCGCCGGACTGGTCGAGGTCCGCGCCGAGACCGACTTCACCGCCAAGAACGAGCAGTTCATCGCGATGGTCGCCAAGGTCGCGGCCTCGGTCGCCGACGCCCCCACCGGCGTCGTCGCTGTCTCACCGACCATCAAGGCCCCCATCGACGAGCTGTGCATGTCGACGGGCGAGAACTGCTCTCTGGCCCGCGCCGAGAAGCTCGCCGCCGCCGGCAAGACGACCTGGGGCTCGTACGTGCACCACGACGGCAAGACCGGCTCGCTCGTGCAGGCCGAGGGCGATATCACCGTCGAGGTGCTCCGCCAGATCTGCATGCACGTCGTCGCGGCAGTGCCCCGTCCGGCGGGTCTTTCGGCCGCCGAAGTCCCCGCCGCCATCGTCGAAAAGGAGCGCAAGTTCCGCATCGAGCAGGCGATCGAGTCGGGCAAGCCCAAGGAGATCGCCGAGAAGATGGTCGAGGGCGGCATGCGGAAGTTCTTCGAGGAGATCGCGCTCCTCGAGCAGCCCTTTGTCATGGATCCGACCAAAAAGGTCAAGGACATCGTCGGCCCGGGCGCCAAGCTCATCGCCTTCCGACGCTGGCAGGTCGGCGAGCAGGCCTGAGACCGCCCTTTCCGACCCGTCCTGCGCAGTTCTCCCCTATCTCAACGTGAATCCACAGGACCCGCGCCGTTTGGCGCGGGTCCTTTCCATTGTTGAGGCCGCTCACCGGTACACTCCTCCCGCACCATGTCAGCCCCGCACGAAACCCTTGGCGATCGCCACCAGTCCATGCTCGCCTCGCAAAGTGCCGGGTCGGGCCTCTCACGCCGCAAAGCCTCCGGCTCCTACTACACACCAGCCCCCATCGTCGAGCACCTGCTCGACACGGCCCTGGACCCGCTCATCCGCCGGGCGACTCGCGACCGCTCGAAGGCCGCCAGGAATCTCCTGGCACTTCGCGTCTGCGATCCCGCCTGCGGCGTGGGCCACTTCCTCATCCCCGCGGCCCGACGCATCGCCCGCGCCCTGGCCCTGGCTCGCAAGGGCCCGTTGCCGCTGGCGATGCGCGACGTCGTCCGCACCTGCATCTACGGCGTCGACTTGGATCGCGAGGCAGTCAGGCTCTGCCGCGAGTCGCTGGCGACCCTGGCCGGCTTGGACGTGGCAACCCGCCAGCAGATCCGCCGGCACGTCCGACATGGCAACGCCCTGATCTCCATTCCGTTGGATTCATCGATTCGAACGAAGGCTCGCGCGACGTCCTCGCTGGACGCGCCGGATATCAACACGTCGGAGGCGTTCCACTGGGCGATCGAGTTTGCGTCGATCCTCAGGCCCGCCAAACGCACCGGCGGCTTTGATCTGGTCATCGGAAACCCACCATACCTCAACCAGCTGCAGACGGCGACCTCCATCTCGCGCCAGCACGCGGACATCATCCAGGCGTGGTCGGGCGGGCTTGTCATGGGGTACGCCGACACGGCCGCGGCCTTCTTGCTTCTGAGCGCCCGGCTGACGCGGCGCGGCGGGCGCGTCGCGCTGGTGCTGCCGCAGTCGATCCTGGCCGCCCGCGACGCGGGCCCGATCCGCCACGAGCTCGCCCGCATCGCGACGCTTCGCTCGCTCTGGCTTTCGGGCGGACGCCTCTTTGACGCGAGCGTGCACACTTGCGCACCGACGCTCGAGATCAACGAGGCGGACCCCCCGCGTTCGGCCCAGATCGCTCGAACGATCGGGCTGGAAGCGGAGCCGTTGGCGTCCGCTCGCTGCTCGCCGCGCGATCTCCAGGCGATGGCGACCTGGTCGCCCCTGGCCGCCGTCGCCTCGGGCGTGCCGGATCTGCCGTCGCTCGCCTCGGGAAGCACCATCGCACAGCTCGCCACGGCGACCGCCGACTTTCGCGACCAGTACTACGGACTCGCCGGGCACATCGTCGAGCACGCCTCGCTGGGGCCCGAAGCCAAGGACGACTGGGAGCGCTTTCCCCGGCTGATCACGACCGCCATGATCGAGCCGGGGCGCTGCGCGTGGGGGGTGGTGACCACGCGCCTGCTCAAGTCAATCCACACCGCTCCGTGCGCCGACCGGCACGGGCTCGCGGAAGGAATGCAAAGGTGGGCCGCCTCGCGGCTGGTCCCAAAGATCCTGGTGGCGACGCAGACCCGCGTGATCGAGTGCGCGGTCGATGACCACGGGCAGTGGCTCCCGGTGACCCCCATCATCACGGTGACGCCCCGCGATCCGGCGATGATCTGGCACGTCGCCGCCGCGATCATGTCGCCCGTCGCCGTGGCGGTCGCCGTCCGCGACTTCGCCGGCACGGCCCTGAATCCCGACGCGATCAAGCTGAGCGCGAGGCAGGTCATGACGCTGCCCCTCCCGACGCCGCACGGGACCAACCAGGAGTGGGACCATGCGGCCACGATCGTGCGAGAGCTCTCCCAGGCCCAGTCGCCGCGCGTGGTGCCGCTGCTGCACAACTTCGCCCGGGCATCGATCGCGTCGTTCGAACTTCCGGGCGCGGTCGCCGAGTGGCTCTTCCAGTGGTGGACGTCGCGCCTGTGACGCGGTAAAGACATTTCACATCAACGACTGCGGATCGACGTCGACCGCCGTGCGGCTGTCGCTCTTGAGCAGGTTCGCCGAACGAAGGCTTGTGAGCGCCCGTTGCAGCGCTCCGGCCGAGTCGGCGAAGAGCTCGATCGAGAACCGGAAGTAGCCGGCGATGCGTGAGATCGCCGCGGGCGCGGGCCCCTCGACGCGGATACCCGCGTGCGTTCGCAGCTCGCGCGCGAGCTCGGTCGCCCGCACCCTGGCCTCTTGTTCGTTGAGCTCGCGGCAGACGATTCGGGCCATCCGCGTCGCGGGCGGCAGGCGGAACCTGACGCGCTGCTCCAATTCCTCGGTCGCGAACGCGATGTAGTCGTGCGAGGCGGCGTGGACGATCGCGGGGCTCTCTGGCGAGCTGGTCTGCACGATCACGCGTCCGGCGTGCTCGCCCCTTCCCGCGCGACCGGCGACCTGGCTCACGAGCTGGAACGTTCGCTCGGTGGCGCGGAAATCGGGGATGTTCAGGGCCGTGTCGGCGTTCACCACACCCACGAGTCGCACGTTGGGAAAGTCCAGCCCCTTGGAGATCATCTGCGTGCCCAGCAGCACCCGCACGCTCCCGTCGCCAAAGCGTGAGAGGGCCGCGGCGTAGCTGGCCCCATTCGTCATCGTGTCGGCGTCGACGCGGAGCATCGTCGATCCCTCGGCGAGCCCGTGCGAGGCGCCCAGCTGTGCCGCCAGCTCCTCCTCCAGTCGCTGGGTGCCGTGCCCGGCGAGCTGGACAGTCTTGTTGCACACGGGGCAGTTCTTGGGGAGCAGTTGCTCGGCCAGGCAGTGGTGGCAGCGCACCAGCCCGCCCTTGGGCAACGCCAGGTCGCGGTGGAAGACCATGCCCGCGTCGCACTGCTCGCACCGCATCATCCATCCGCACGCCACGCTCGCGCAGCAGAGGTGCCCGGCGTAGCCACGCCTGTTGAGCAGCATGATCGCCTGCCCGCCCGCATCGAGCGTCTCGCGCAGCGCCTGCATGAGCGTCGGCCCGATCATCCGTCGCCACGCGTCTCCGCCCTGGGCCGCAAGATTGCGCCGCTCGACCGCCAGGTCCACCACGTGCACCTTGGGCATGCGCCCGGTTCCCTGTCCGACGGCGATTCGCTCGGAGAGGTGCCACAGCGCGTACCGGGGGGCCATCCCCGTGGCGTTGGCCCAGCTCTCCAGCGAGGGGGTTGCCGAGGCGAGCAGCACCGGGCACGACTCGAGCTGCCCGCGCTTCACCGCCACGTCGCGGGCGTTGTACCGCGGAAGCTGCTCATGCTTGTAGCTATGGTCGTGCTCCTCATCGACGACGATCAGGCCCAGGCGAGAAACCGGCGCAAACACCGCCGAGCGCGGGCCGATCACCACGCGCGCCTCGCCGCGGGAAACCCGATCCCACTCCGCGTGGCGCTGCGAGGCCGACAGACCCGAATGCAGCACCGCGATCCCCGCGGCCCGGGGGCCCAGCCGCGCCCGAAACCACGTCTCGCTCTGCGGCGTCAGAGAGATCTCGGGCACCAGCACGATCACGCTCTGCCCCCTGGCGAGCACCTCATCGATCACCTTCAGATATACCTCGGTCTTACCCGATCCCGTCACCCCTCGGAGCAGGTGCACAGCAAACGAACCCAGGCTCGCCGCGATTCCCACCGCTGTCACGCTTTGGGCGGGCGTGAGGCTCGGGACAATCCCACGCCTCTCGCTGGCCTCGTGCGGCATTTCAACCATCGGCGCGTGAGCCAGCACGACCGAGCTCTCCTGGCTCGCGACAAAGCCGTGCTTCATGAGATGCTTCAATAGGCGAGGGGCCGTGGGGCCAACCGCCGCAACCAGCCGGGATGACAGGTTCCCCTGGATCATGGGGAACTCGGCGGGCCCGATCGACACCAGCGCCTCGTACGTGCGTCGCAGTTGCGGCGTCAGTGCCGCCACCTGCTCGGGCGACTTTGGCACCGGCGTCACACGAATCTGGGTCCGGCGTCCGATCCCCTGTTTCACCGCCGCCGGCATCATCGTGGCAAGCACGAGCCCCAGAGGTGAGATGGTGTACGCCGCAAGCCACTTGGCCAACTCGACGAGCGTCTCGGGCAGTCTGGCGCCCGACCGTTCCAGGATCGGCTTGATCTTCGAGAGGGCGAGGCCTCCCAGCAGCTCGTCCCCCCCCACGCCGATCACGACGCCGCCGGTGGGTTTGTCCCCACGTCCCAGCGGGACCTCGACGCGTTCTCCGACGCCGATATCGCCCCACTGTGACGCGTACGTGAGGCCTTCGGTGCCACCCAGATCGTCGATGCCCCGCTCGACGACGACGCGCACGAGCCGTGCGACCGATTTTTGTCGCAAATCTTCCGAACCCGCGAATGGCAAGAGGTCGCTCACGCCTAAACTCTGCTCCGATGTCCACCAAGCCAGACCCACGTCCGGATGTCGGTTCCACCACTTCCAACCGCCCCATCGCCAGGCTCGCCCTGGCCGACGGGTCTGTCTACGCAGGGCGTGCCTTTGGCGCCGTGGGCAAGGGGATTGTCGCACGCGCCGAGGTCGTGTTCAATACCGCGGTCTGCGGATATCAGGAATCTTTGACGGATCCATCATACACGGGGCAGATTCTGGTCCAGACGTTTCCCCTGGTCGGCAACACCGGGACAAACCCCCAGGATGTGGAATCGCCCAAGGTGCAAGTCGCCGGGCTGGTCGTTCGGGAGCTGACCCGCCGGCACTCCAACTTCCGGGCCGACTCGGACCTTTCGTCCTATCTCGCCCGCTACGGCGTTCTGGGCATCGAGGGCGTCGACACCCGGGCGATCACCCGCACGCTGCGATCGGGCGGTTCCATGCAGGCAATCCTCACCGACCGTACCGATCTGACCGATGCCCAGCTCGTGGAACAGGCCAGGCAGGCGCCGTCGATGGCCGGGCAGAATCTGGTGCCCCTGGTCGGGTGCGCAGCGCGTTCGTCCTGGACCAACGATCTGGGCGATTGGACACCTGCCGATGTCGTCCACGCACCGGCGGGCGACGAGTTTCGCGTGCTGGCCCTCGATTGCGGTGCCAAGGAGAACATCCTGCGCAACCTCACCGAGCGCGGCTGCCGCGTCACGCTCGTGCCCCACGACATCCCCGCCGACGAGATCCGCCGGTTGGTCGACGCGGGCGAGGTCGACGGCGTCTTCATCTCCAATGGGCCCGGCGACCCCGCGGCGGTCGAGAAAACCATCGCGACGCTCCGGTCGCTGATCGACCCCAAGTCCAAGCCCATTCCCATGTTCGGAATCTGCCTCGGGCACCAGCTCCTGGCGCTGGCAGCGGGCGCCAAGACCTATAAGCTCAAGTTCGGCCATCGCGGGATCAACCAGCCGATCTACAACCGCGAGAAAGATCGCGTCGAGATCACCAGCCAGAACCACGGCTTTGCCGTCGACGCCAAGTCGATCGAGGCGGCGGGCGGCGTGGCGACGCACGTTCACCTCAACGACGGCACGCTTGCGGGCTTCCGCCTCAAGGACAGGCCCGTATTCTCGGTCCAGTACCACCCCGAAGCATCGCCCGGCCCTCACGACGCGGGGTACCTGTTCGATCAGTTCGTCGACGCGATGCGGGAGTCCACGGCGCACAAAGCAAGCCGGTGACCTCCAGTCGGTTCGGTCGAGCGACCGCAATCGAGCCCGGCGGCCCGGGGCGGGGAATGCAAGACCCTTGCTTCTGAGGCGTTCATCAAGTATGTTCCGGGCTGGATTCCGGCTCATCCCCAGGACCGCGAGCGGGCGCGGCCTCCTGTTGTGTCTTTGTTCGGCGCAGGGAGCGGTCCAATCTGTCTCACTTTGGCTCCGGCATCGGGAGGAGTTCCGAATTGAAAAGTGCCTTTCTCTTGCTCATCACGTCGGGCCTGTGCGGCGTTGTCCTGGCCGATGGCCCCACCGCCGACCAGGCGGACGGCGTGGGGCCGGTGAATTACGCCGGACACCTCTACATCAACCTGAGCACCGGTGAGCGCGTGTTCTTTTCCCTGGGCGATCGCACCCCGATGATCTGGGCCAACACCTCCACCCCGTTCGCCAACTACTACTCGATCGACGGGCGCGTCCACTCGGGCGGGCGCGCGACGTACGGCTCGATGGTCGAATCCTGCGGCGACATCGCGTTTGGGGCTTACGTGGATTCGATCGACATCGGATACGCGATCGACGGCGGCGTCCCCGATCCCGCCAGCGCGGGGGTCACGGGCCTCTCGATCCAGTACTGGTTCTACGACAACGACAATCGCAACAACTCGCCGGGCGCGGTCTATGTCGGCGCGGTCCAGGTTGACGACATCCCGGGCGACACCAACCTGGTCGACGCCTCCGCCACCGGGTACACCGCGACGATCGACGGGATCACCCCGTTCATCCTGGCCGACCTGACGGCGGGCTCGGGGCACGACATCGACGCCGATGGTCTGGGCGACTTTGGCTTTGGCGTGCGGATGGTGCAGAACACGTCGCCCAAGGGAGTCTGCGGTCCACTGCTGGCGCTTCCGGGCAATGCGGGCGGCACGCAGCAGCCGCCCTCGGCGGGCGTCGCCGACGAGATCGACTGGTACAACAGCGTCGACGAGACGACGGGCGCCAAACTCGACTTCAAGGGCAAGTGGTGGTTCGGCGGGTACAACCCAAACGCCAATCCGGTGGTCCCCTACTGCTCGATCTACATCGGGCTGCGAGGCTCGATCCCCGTCACGTTCTGCCCCGCCGACTTTAACCAGGACGGGTCGGTCGACTTTTTCGACTACGACGAGTTCGTCGCGTGCTTCGAGGGCACCACCTGCCCGCCCGGAGCCACCGCCGACTTCGACCTCGACGGCGCAATCGACTTCTTCGACTACGACAACTTCGTGGCCGCCTTCGAGACGCCTTGCAACTGATCGACGCCTCGCATTCCCAATGCCCATAAATGAAGCCGGGGCCGCCTTGACGCGACCCCGGCCCTTTGTGACGTGCTTGCGAATGGCGATTACTTGTCCTTGGGATCGATGCCCATGCCCTTGCGATACGTCGGGCTCGGCGGACGCTTGGGCGGCGCCCAGGCGCCGGACTTGAGCTCGTCATTCAACTGCGCGATCGCGGCGTCGAGCTGCGGATCCCCGCCGTTGACCATCTTCGACGGATCGTCGAGCACCTCGATGTCCGGGTCGGTCCCGTGCCCTTCGATGCCCCAGGTGCCGTCGGTCTTGTAGAAGCCGAACGTGGGAACCGTGATCGTGCCGCCGTCAACGAATGCGGGGTTGCCCGAGATGCCCACCAGCCCGCCCCAGGTGCGGGTGCCGATGAGCTTGCCGAGCTTGGCCTGCTTGAAGAGCCAGGGGAACATGTCACCGCCCGAGCCGGCGAGCCCGTTGATGAGCATGGCCTTGGGCCCAAAGTGGGCATCGGGCGGCCAGGCCCAGTCCTGTCCGTCGCGCCTGGCCCAGAAGTTGGTGTTGGGACGGTTCATGAGCTCGATGAACCGGTTGGGGATCTGCCCGCCGCCGTTCCAGCGCTCGTCGATGATCAGCGCCTGCGTGCCGCGCTGGCCGAAATACTGGCGGTAGAGGTCATTCTGCCCGTCCACGCCGGTGTTGGGAACGTAGATGTACCCGATCTTGCCGTCGGTCTTCTCGGCAACGTACGCCCGCTTGCGCTCGATGTACTCGCGGTAGCGGAGGTTCCCCTCGCCGCCCACGGGCTTGATGAGCACCTCACGCTCCTTGCCATCCATGGTCGGCTTGGCATTGACCGTGAGCGACACGATCTTGCCCGCGGTACCGACAAAGGCCGCGTAGGGATCCTTGGAGGTATCGATCGGATTGCCGTTGACAGCAAGGATGAAGTCGCCGACCTTGGCGTCGACGCCGGGCTGTGTCAGAGGCCCGCGAGCGTCGGTGTCCCACGCGCCGCCCTCGATGATGTGGGCGATCTTGTAGGCGGTGGCGCCGTCGACGGTCTCCAGAACCAGGTCGGCCCCGAGAAGGCCTCCCGACATCGAGGGCTGATCCTCGACGTCGCCGGGGTTGCCCAGGTAGGCGTGCCCGACGTTGAGCTCGGAGATCATCTCCGAGATGATCCAGTTCACGTCCTCGCGCGTCGCCGCGTCGTCGAGCATCGCGCCGTAGTGATCGCGCTGGGCGGCCCAGTCGACGCCGTGCATCGTCGGCTCGTAGAAGTAGTCGCGCATCACCCGCCACGCGTCGTTGAAGATCTGCTTCCACTCGGTGTGCGGGTCGATCTGCAGGTGCATCCCCGCGGTGGGCACCGTCTGGGCCTTGCCGCCGCCGCTGGAGGCGTCGACAATCGTCAGGCTCCCGCCGCGCCCGACGAGCATCTTCTTGCCGTCGGCGGTGAGCTGCCAGCCTCCGCCACCGGTGACGGCCTCTTCCTTGGGCTCCGTCGACTTGTAGTCAAAGATCCGGATCCCGGTATCGCCGCTCCCTCGCGAGGAAGCGCGGGTGAAGATCAGCTTGTCGCCATCGCACACCGCAAGTTGACCAAACGAGCCGGGCCCGATGGGCAGCTGCATCGCCCGGCGTTCGAGCCCCTCGAAGTCGATCTTGACCTCTTTGGGCTTCTCGCCCGAGTCGGACTTGGTGTCCGCGGGCTTGTCGTCGGGGCCGGCGGGCGCCGAACGCTTGGCCGTCCACTCGCCCTTGTCCTCGGCGACCGCCCACGTGCCGGTGATCTGACCGTCCTTGAGCGTGCCCGTCAGACTGACAGATCGCTGTCCGACGGTGATCGTCATGGTGATCTCGCCGGTGGTCTTGTCGTACTTGCCGGTGACCGAGCCAGACCCCATCATGCTCGTGATGGTGCCCGAGAGCGTGCCGTCGCCCGCGAGCTTGAGGTTCATGACGATCGGCAGCCCGCCGGCAAGCTCCGGCGCGTTGCCTTTGACCGTCCCCTCCCACTTGCCCGAGACGCCGTCGTCGGCGACGACAGCCTTCTTGTCTTCTTCCTTCTTGCCCTCGTCCTTCTTCTCGTCGTCCTTCTTGGCGTCGTCCTTTTTCTCGTCTTTCTTCTCGTCCTTCTTCTTGTCGTCCTTCTTATCGTCCTTCTTGGGCTCGTCCTTCTTGAGGGTTTCCTCGTCGCTGGTGGGGAGCCACGGGCTCTTGACGTCCTTGCGCAGGGGCGTCATGAGCAGCACCTCGCTGTTGGTGTAGGCGTAGGTGCCGTCGGTGTCGGAATAGACCGGGTTGTTGACCGCGGCGCTGGCGGAGTAGAAGAGCCAGTCGCCCTTGCGGTCAAACGCGGGCGCACCGGCCGCGAACATGCCGCTGGTCACGCGGTGCTTCTCGCCCGTTCTGGCCTCGGCGATCCAGACGGTCGTCTGACGCGAGGTCTCCTCCGAACGCGCATAGGCGATCCACTTGCTGTCGGACGACCAGCTCGCGTTGACCTGACTCATCGCCGGGTCTTTGTCGATCACCTTGGTCTCGCCGGTCTCGACGATCGTCAGGTAGACGCGACCGCCCTGGTCCGTGAACGCGATCATCGTGCTGTCGGGCGACCAATTCGGATTGAACCGGTATCCCGGACCCAGCGTCGTGAGCTTGCGGGGCTCCTTCTTGGCCTCGACGGGCTTGGGCTCCGCCGGCTTGGCCTCGGGCTCGGCCTTCCCGTCGCCTTTCTTCTCCTCGCCTTTCTTGTCCTCGTCCTTCTTCTTGTCGTCCTTTTTCTCCTCGGGCGGCTTGGCGTCCGAAGGCCTGACCCACAGCTCGTTCTCCCCGGTCTTGTCGGAGAAGTACGCGATCCACTTGCCGTCGGGGCTCCACGAGGGCTCGCGCTCGGCCACACCCTGGGTGTGGGTCAGGTTGCGGATCACGCCCTCCTTGGCCGGGGCTGACCACAGCTCTCCGCGAGCCTCGACCACCACGCGCTTGCCCGAGGGGCTGATCGACGCACCGCTGATGTTGCGGGCGGCGTCGATGGTCCGGGCGCGGACCTTGGGCCGGTCGCCGGGGATGGCGACCTTGACCTCGGCCGATTGACGCGTGCCCAGGTTCAGCAGCATCAGCTTGGATCCGAGTTGGAAGACGACCTCGCCCTTGGCGTCGGCACCCGGTCCGACGCTGGGCCAGCGCACATCGTCGTCCTTGAACGACGTCACCTGCTCGCGTTTGCCCGTGGCGATCGTGTACGACCAGATGTTCAGACGATGCTCCGGCCCGTTGTCGGAGAGGAAGTAGACGACCGACCCATCACCGCCCGGGACGTACATGGGGAGCGTGTCGGTCCCCTCCCAGTCGGTGATCTTCTTGGCCGAATTGTCCTTGAGGTTGTAGAGCCAGATGTCGGTCTGCATCCCGCCGCGATAACGCTTCCAGGTGCGCGTGTCGATCGAGTGGGGCGTGTAGGCCAGAGTGTTGCCATCGGGACTGATGGCGTTGTACCCGCTGTAGGGCACGGGGAGTTTGGTGTACTGACCTCCGGTGGCAGGGACCGAGTAGGCCATAGCCTGGCGGCCAAGTCCCGAGAAGCCGCTGGAAAGAAAGATCAGATTCTTGCCGTCGGGCGACCAGTCGCAAACCGACTCACCGCCAGGGTGGTAGGTCACGCGCGTCGCGACGCCGCCCGCGGTGGGGATCGTGTAGATGTCCCGGCCGCCGTCGTAGTTGCCGACAAAGGCGATCGACTTGCCGTCGGGGCTGAACTTCGCGAGCGTCTCCTGTCCCGGCGGGCTCGCCAGCGGCTGGGCCTGGCCGCCGGCCTTGGGAACGATCCACAGGTCGTTCGCGTAGCTGAAGACGATGTGGGTGGCCGAAACGTCCGGCCAGCGGAGCATGCCGGCGTCGGGCGTGACATCGCCATGAACGCTCGCGGCAAGCCCGCAGACGAGCACGCAACCCAGGACGGAAAGACGGCGGAACGGTGCTTTCAAGGGATTCTCCAGGAATGAGGTGCAGCGGCGCGACCCACGAGCGCCCGCACCGGGCCATGGCGGGGGGCCGATTATAACGGCGAACGCTCGCAAGGGTGCATGATCGGGCAAGAACCGCTCAAGCCCGTCCGCCGCCGGGCCCCAATGCTTCAGTTCAATGGACACCCTTGACCTGGACCACGCGCCCAGTCATCTCATCGCGGGACCCGCCGGAACACGCTGAGGATCCGGTCGACCACGCCGCGCAACCCCCCGCCGCGTTCGTCCCCGGACGAAGCGTCCTGGGGCGACGATGGAGTCGGGCTCTCCGCCGGGGAATCGACGCCGCCTGCGACGTCGCACTCGCGAAGCAGCGCGATCAGGGCCTCCGCGCCCGCCGCAGCCGTCGCGACCGCCGGCCCGCCCATCACAAACCCGCGCACCCACGCCGCAACCGCCGCGTCGGCCGCTTCCCTGGAGTTCGCACGTGCGTTGGCCCACGTCTGCCCGGCCGATCGGCCCGTCGCCAGACGCACCGCGATCGAAGCTATGCTGGCAATCTCTTCACCCAGGCAGCGTGAGAGGTCATCCTGCGGCCCCGCGCCCCGCCCCGCCAGCGCCGCGGCAAGGCCAAAGTGCTCCACGCAGACCTGCCCGTGCTGATCGACGAGCACCTCGCCCATCGAAACCGGCCCGTGAACAACCCCTTTGCTGATCGCGGCTCGAAGGGTTCCAATCAAAGGCGTCATCGCCCGCACGACCTCCGAGAGCGGCAGGCGTCCACCCCGCCCGGCGACAAGCGAATCAAGCGTCACCAGCCCCGCTGACGAGCCCGTGTACCTGGTGACCAGGGCCAGCCGCCCCGGCGCCCAAAGCGACCAGCATTGCACGCCCAGCGTGGACGGAATCTCCCTGGTGGCCTGGGCCCACGCCTCGACCCGCGCCAGACTTCGGCGCTGCTGAGCCCGGGAAGCCCCCACTTCGATGGCGTGGACGACGTGACTGGAGCCGTCACGCTCGTGGACAGCCAGCATCCGACGCCCAACCCGCGAGGGCGGAAGTTCGAGGGTGATGACATAGGGCCCAAATGCTGTCTGGCTCAACCCTGGCTCCTGAATGAAACGATCCATTCCCGACAGCCTAGCCGATCGTCCGCCCCCCACCGTTGGGAGTTGTCCGACAACATTTCCACATCGATCGTCTTTTGTTCGTATGATGGTAGGCCTTTAGTTCTCGGCTCTTGCCCGACCTCCCCGAATCGCTACACTCTTCCTCGTCCCGGGACCGACCTTCATGGTGGCTTCCGGGTGGTTCGCTCCTCAGGCAGGCTGGTGTATGCCAGTCGGCCCGTCGAGCGTGCAGGACGAGATGATGCCTCTGGGCACGAATCTGGACGTGGCACTGGTCGCAGCAGGTCCCACCGCGTGGGACGAGCAGCACCGTCTGGGCGGGCAGGTTGACCTGCCGCTGGGCCCGGCGGGCTCCAAGGCCGCCTCGGACAGGGCCGCACGGCTCTCGGACGTCACGGCGATCGTCTGCGGCCCCGACGAAGCCAGCCGCCAGACCGCCGCTCAGATCGCCCTGACTTCGCGGCGAAAGGTCAAGATTGTCACAGAGCTTGCGGAAATGAAGCTTGGACTCTGGGAAGGACTGCGCCGGGGAGAGCTTTTGGAGCGGTGCCCCAAGGCGTGCCGTGGCTGGGAGTCCGATGGCGCCGCCATCGTCGCTCCGGGCGGTGAGAGCTGGACGGAGGTCCATGAGCGGGCGATCCCGCCCGTCGCCACGGCGATCATGAAGGCCAAGGGGCCCATCGCCATCGTGGCCAGGCCCATCGTGCTGGCGGTCATCCGGGCGTGGCTCGATGGTCAGGCCGGGCTGCCGGAAGACCACCACTGCAATGAGTGCGCCGAGACGTTCGACAAGATCGATCGACGCTCGGTTGATCCCGCGCGGGTGCAGGCGTCTGGGATGGCAATCGGAAATGTCGCCGCCGGCCTGCTGGGGATTGCAGCCGCCGGACTAGGGGGGATGGGCAGCGGGATGGGGTTTGTCGGGGCCAGCACACGAGCGGGCGGCGGAGGAAAGTCGTAGAATTCGTTTCACCTCAAGCACTCGCCCGGGTCATGGATTGACCCCCACTGGCGGGTTCAGATTCGGGTAAGGTCCGGTTTGTAGAACTTTCAGGTCGGATGGGGGTTTCAGTAAGGCGGGTCGAAAGCGCCCGTCGCCGAGTACGAATGACCGTGTACGAAAGTTGAAGAGGCCGCAAGGACGTTTGGCCGAGAGGAACCACAGAGATGACTCAAATCGCACGGACATGGACGGACGTTCGCCCGGCCCGCAAGGCGGCCATCCCCGAGGGGCTGTGGCTGCGTTGCCCGGGTTGCAGCAAGATGGTCTATCGCCGGCACCTTGAGGCCAACCTGCACGTCTGCCCCGAGTGCAACCACCACTACCGCATCTCGGCCTCCGAGCGCGTCAAGCAGCTCGCCGACGCCGATTCGTTCGTCGAGATGTTCAGCGGGCTCATGCCCACCGATCCCCTGCGGTTCAAGGACCTCAAAACGTACAAGGACCGCCTGCTCGCCGAGCAGCTCAAGACCGGGCGCAGCGACGCGGTGCAGGCCGGCAGGTGCTTCATCAAGGGTCGCGAGGCGATGCTCTGCTGCCTGGACCTCACGTTCATGATGGGAAGCATGGGAAGCGTCGTGGGCGAGGCGATCACCCGCACCGTCGAGACCGCAACCGCCGAGCGGCTTCCCGTCATCATCGTCAGCTGCTCGGGCGGCGCCCGCATGCAGGAGGCCGGTCTCTCCCTCATGCAGATGGCCAAGACCTCGGCCGCACTGGCTCGCCACGACGACGCCAACGCCCTGTTCATCAGCGTCCTCACCGATCCGACCACCGGCGGCGTCACCGCGAGCTTTGCGATGCTCGGCGACGTCATCCTCGCCGAACCCCAGGCTCTGGTCGGCTTCGCCGGCCCGCGTGTGATCCAGCAGACCATCCGCCAGGAGCTCCCCGAGGGGTTCCAGCGCTCCGAGTTCCTGCTCAAGAGCGGAATGGTCGACAAGGTCGTGCCACGCTCGAACATGCGAAGCGAGATCGCCCGCATCATCGACTACGCCGCCTGATGGGTGGCACTGCTCTCCAGAGCAGTGATCCTGGTGGCACTGCTCTCCAGAGCAGTGATCCTGGTGGCACCGCTCTCCAGAGCAGTGATCCTGGTGGCACCGCTCTCCAGAGCAGTGATCCTGGTGGCACCGCTCTCCAGAGCGGTGCTCTAGGGCCTTGGAGAAACGCCCTTCTGGAGCCCGGGGCCACCCGTGCCGTCGCCCATCGGCTAACCTCGTTCTCATGACTCAAGTCCCGGCACCAACAGCTCTGCCTCCGCGCGCCCCCTGGCGAACGCGAGGGTGGTTTCTGGTCCTGGGCCTGGCCCATTCCGCCCTGCTCTTGCTTGCCTTCGAGCCAGTCAATCTGTGGTGGCTCGCTTTCGTCGCTCTGATTCCGCTGCTCATCGCCGCCGGCAAGGGGCCGATCAGTATTCCACACGCGCTGCTGCTCTGGGTGGGCGCCTGGCCCTTCATGGCGATCCATCACATCTTCATCGCGGACATCTCCGCCCCGGGCTATGTGCCGATGTTCCTGTACCTCTCGATGTGGAGCGCGGCCTTCGTCTGGCTCTTCTCGAGATGCCCCGCTCGCTTCCCGCGCATCCCAAGCTGGATTGCTGTCCCCGTGCTGTGGACCAGCCTCGAGATGCTCAGAGCGCAGGTCCTCTTCGACGGCTACGGCTGGTTTCTCCTCGGGCAGCCCCTGATCCGCTCGACCATCGCCGCCGCTCCCGGCGCGTTCGTCGGCCTCTTTGGCGTCTCGTTTCTCGTCGCGCTCGTGTCCGCCGCGGCGTTCACCGAGTGCCGGGCTCGCACCTGTACCCTTTCTCGGGCGAGCATTCCCGTACTCGCCGGTGCGGGCTTGTGGGCGCTGGCCAACTTCATGCCCATCGACGACTCGGGCGCCCATCGCATCCGTGTGTCGGTGGTCCAGACCAATGTGCCCCAAAGCAACAAGCTCAATTGGAGCGCCGAGACTGCCGTGCGGGACTTTGATCGCTTGTGCGAACTCACGACCATTGCCGCGAGGGACAAACCCGACCTCGTCGTGTGGCCCGAGACCATGTGTCCAACATGGGTGCTGACCGACGCCCAGGTCCAAGAGACCCGCGCTCTTCTCGGGCGACACCCGACCTTGCTGGGGCTCAACAACTACATCGCCTTCGGTCAGATCGTGCGCGGCCTGAGCGAGAAACTCGGGCTTGCCATCCTCGTGGGCCAGGAGACCATCACCGGGCTCGAATTCGTCGAGAGCGCCGGCGACGTCACTCGAACATACGCCGCCAAGTACAACAGCGCCTACCTCGTCGATCAAGGCATTGTCGCGGCGCAGCGGTACGACAAACTGCTCCTCACGCCCTTCGGCGAGACGATCCCGTATCTCCGGGCGTGGCCCTGGCTTCGTGACCAATTGCTCGCGTTCGCCGCCCGGGGGATGAAGGTCGATCTCTCGACTGGGACCAACCCGACCGTCTTTCGCGTCAACATTCCGGCCGGCCAAATCCGGGTGGTCACGCCCATCTGTTTCGAAGCGACCGACGCCCAGCTCTGCCGATATCTCGTGTACGGGGCGCGCGCGCTGGAGCTGGGCTGCGGCACTCGCCGCGCCGACCTGCTCGTCGGCATGACCAACGACGGTTGGTTTGGTGACTGGAACCCCGGACGGGCCCACCACCTCCAATTGGCACAGTGGAGGTGCCTGGAACTCGGAACCCCCATGGCCCGGGCGGCCAACACCGGCATCTCGGCCTTTATCGACGCCCGGGGACGCCTCCTGTCGCCGGACGCAACCGCGCCCGACCACATCCCCGCCAGCACCTCGGGACGCGATGGCGTCATGACCTTTGATCTGCGAACCATCAACGGGCCGACGATGTACGGCAGGTTGGGAAACGTCGTCGGGTGGGGATCTCTGGCCGCGACCGGGTTTGGTTTCGGATGGCTGGTACTATCAGCATTGGCAGGACGCCCCTCAACGAAGCCCAAAGGGACATGAACATGCAGGCAACGACCCCGTCACGATCGATCTCCTCACTCGCACTGGTGCTGGTCTGTGGCCTCGCGCTCGCCCACGGCGGATGCACCACCAGCCGGGCCGACAAGGTCAATCCCAACTTCGTCCGCGAGCCCGCCCGCGAACCCGTTCGCGAAACGGCCGTTGCCCCCATCGATCCGCCCGCCCCGCGTCCTGTGGCCGTGGCCCCGGTCCAGCCCGTCAGGCCGGCACCAGCGCCCGCCAAACCCATCGCAACGGCCAAGCCTTCTGCGCCGCAAGGGCGCGAAGCCGTGATCGACCTTGACGAACCCTCCACACCCGCCAAGCCGTCCACGACGACTCCCAGGCCCACTCCCCCCGGCCCTGCCTCCCCCACTCGCACGCCGCCCGCGCCCACCAAGCCGCCGACCACCGAGCCGGCGACCGCGCCCTCGGTCGCGGTGACCCCGCCCGCGACGCCAAGGCCCAGCGGCCCGGCCGTCACCGTGGGCGAGCTGCGTGAGCGGGCGATCGACGCGATCGACCGCGCGAGCAAGAGCACCCAGAGCGACCTTCGCGCCAACGCCATCGAGGCCGCCGGCCTCGCCATGCCGCGCCTCGAGCGCGTCATCTCCGCGGGGCTGAGCGACCGCAACGAGGGCGTGCAGTCGGTGGCGGCCATGACGGTCGCAAAGAACCGCCTGGTCTCGATGGTCCCCAAGGTCAGGCCGCTGGTCGACAGTCGCTCGCCCTACGTCGGCGCGGCTGCGGTCATGGCCCTCTCCAAGTGCAGCGAGCCCATCGACGACGCCAAGGTGGCCAAGCTCGCTGAGCTCTTGTGGACCAGCGACTCGCCCAGGATCCGCTCCCACGTCGCGTACGTGCTGGGCGAGATCGGCAATCCCTCGGCCCTGCCGATGCTCAAGCAGGCCGCGGGCCTCAAGATGCCCAAGGCCGCCTCCGCCGAGACCGGCCTCATGATGCTCCAGTTCGCCGAGGCAATGGTCAAGCTTGGAGATCAGGCCCAGATCGAGCCCCTGCGGGCCGCCTTGCACCCTTCTCGCCGCGAAGACCTCGAAACCGCCGCCCTGGCCGCGCAGATCCTCGGCGAACTGCGGGACAAGCGGCCCATCGATCAAATGGTGAACCTGACGGCGTATCAGGACCCGACGACCAAAGAGATGTATCCCGCCGAGGTCCGCATGCAGATCGCGGCTTCGCTGGCCAAGCTCGGGCTCGACAAGGGCGGATTCATCGCCGACAAGTACATCACTGACCCTAATCCCCAGCTCCGGGCACAGGCCGCCGCGGTCTATGGCGATACCGGAAGAACCGATCATTATCCGAAACTGGCGGCGATGCTCGAGGACCCCGACGAGCACGTTCGCCTCTCCGCGGCCTACTCGGTACTCAAGGTGCAGCGCAAGGCGGCGGAGAACGAGGGACGTTGATCGGCCGGTGTCGCGCCCGCGCCCCGGCGATTCGACCCGGTTGACAGGACCGGGTCCTTCGGGTATTTATCCGCCCTCGCGGGACGAAAGTCGCTGGGAGGCCCGACAGCCTCCTACACTCGGTCCCTTTGATGGAACCCGCCCAAGGGGATCCGACGTAGATATTTGTCCCGGAAGCACGACCTCGACCAAGCCAGCGCCCGACCGACCGCGGGCTAGTAGAATGAGCCCGGTCCGGACCGAACGAGTTTCAGCAGCACAACCAGCAGAGCGACCAGCAGCACAATGGGGCCACGTATAGGGGTGCCCCCCCCACCATCCGCCTTGTTCGGCCCTGAGGCCGCACTCCCCGACCTCGGGCGAGAGCGTGCCAGAAGGGCTCAAGAAACGCGGGCGGAGCACACAGAGCCGCGATAGGAGTTGAACGTGCACAATGTGACGAAGATTTTGGTGGTTTTTGCGACGATCATGAGCGTCTTTCTTTCCGCTCTGGTGATCTCGTACTCGGTCAACGCCGACCGGATCCAGGCCGATTACACCAACGCCTTGGCCGCCAAGGCGTCCGCCGAGGCGTCCGCCGCCACCCAGGCCGTCGCCCTCACGACGCACGTCGCCGAGATCGCCAAGCTCCGCGAGCAGGCCCGCGGCGAGGACACCGAGAAGGCCAACAAGATCCGCGCTCTGGAGTCGCAGATCGCAACCATGATGGGCTCCCTGCGTGCCCTTCAGGACAGCTCCGACAAGAACAGCGCGCTGGCGGTCCAGCTCGCCAGCACCAACGAGACGCAGACCTCTTTGATCTCGGGCCTCCGCAAGGACGCCGACGACAGCCGCACCAGCCAGGTGACCACCGCCAAGCAGAACGCCGAGCTTGAGAAGGCCATCGCCGACCTGCGTCGCACGTACGAGGCCGCCGAGAACGAGAAGAAGCTCGTCCGCGAGCAGCTCGCCGAGGCCAAGGCGCAGATCGACGCCCTCCGCCAGGGCGGCGGGAGCCTCAGCAGCGGGAGCGCCAGCGAGCCGTTCAACTACACCGGCCCGACGATCTCGGGCAAGGTTGAGGAGCTCACGACCGAGACGGGCACGGGCGCCACGCTGGCCAAGATCAGCGTGGGGACCAACCACAACGTCCGCGAGAACATGAAGATGGCGATCCGGCGTGACAACGAGTTCGTCGCCAACGTCGTCATCGTCAAGACGGACCTGCAGTGGGCGATCGGACGCATCGACCTCCTGGGTCGTCCCGTGACCGTTCAGGTCGGTGACGTTGTCCAGAGCGACCTCCGCTAACACCCGCACGTGCCTCGCTGAATTGGAGACTTTCCATGGGTCAGTTCGGAATGCAGATGCCCGGCGGACGTGCTCGAGGCGGCTCCTCGCTCGACATGTTCAGCGTGATGGCCTTCCTCTCGTTTGTCGCCCTCGCCGCCGGATGCGTCGCGATGTACCTCGCCGCCGTCAAACTCTCACCCGACGGCAGCCCCTTCGCCCTTCAGGACACCGGCAAGGACAAAATCAAGTTCACCCCGTCCAAGTAGTCCACCAACTCGCCCGGGGACCAGTCCCGCGGCGGGATATTCAAACGACATCGGCCCCGCACGTGCGGGGCCGGTTTGTTTTTCGAGGTCCGAGATTCGAGGGTTTGGCGCCGAGAGAACGTGCCATCGCGCGGGGTGCCACTTGAATTCGCCGGGGACGCGTCTACATTTCCCCCTACCGATGCGGCGAAAGCCGGATCGGCGACAACATGCCGGGGCGGTAGCTCAATTGGTTAGAGTACCGGACTGTCGATTCGGTGGTTGCGGGTTCGAGTCCCGTCCGCCTCGCTTGAAAAAGGCTCTGCTCACGCGGAGTCTTTTTCGTTTTGCCCCGCTCGCCCCGGCCTCGGACGCGCGGCGCGGGCGATTCCAATCCGGGCGTGCCCTGGATCGAAGGAGAACCGGCGATGGGCCTCAACCTGCGAGCGGGGAACTATCAGGAGTTATTCGATCCCGACGACTCCTTGATAACCGCGATGCTCAGAAGCCACCTTGGCCAAGACGTGCCGCTCGGAGAGCACGGCCACACTATGGAACTGGGCGATGAGATGGGCTGGTCCTGGTGGAACCAGCTCAAGGACTTGGCCCGTGAGCAGCTTGGCGAGGGCGCCTGCCCTCAGATCCACGCGACCGACGCATGGAACGCCGTCTACATCGACGCCCCTATCAATCGCATGGTCCTGTGGGCTGACGGCAAGCCCGCCAAAGATCGTCCCCTCACTTCCACAAGAACCACCGATCTCAAGCCCGCGTCAACCTGGCGGCGACTGCTGCGACGGGTGGGCCTGGAGCGCAAGCCATCCAAGGCTCCCGACGACGCCATCGCCCGGATCATGGATCACCTGGTCGAGGCCAACGGTGCGCGTGCGGAGGAGAGAGGCGCCTTGCAAGTCGGAAATCTTCGGCTGCTGATGGCCGAGTTGGGCCAGCTTCTTGGCTGCATCGGCGTTGAAGCCACACCTCAGGCGGTGGAAGCCCTGCGTCGATCCTACTCCGACACCGACGATCGATGCGATGATGACCCGGGGATCCAGTGTCTGTGCCACGCTTGGCTCACCGGATCGTTCGCCCTGGCCAACCGCACACCGCTCTGGCTGATCAAGTGAGGCCGGCTCGAACCTCCCGCCCGCCAAAGCCGCCGAGGGGACTCGAACCCCTGACCTGCGCTTTACAAAAGCGCTGCTCTACCAACTGAGCTATGGCGGCGAGGGCCAACTGTAGCGCGACCCACCCGGGTTCAATCTCGGACTCTTGCCTTCCCCCGCTCCGGGCGTTGGGGGCCAAACATCGACCTACTCGCCCCGCGTTGAGGTCAAAAGTAGGAAACCGCTTGCAATTCCGAGGCGGTTGCGTCAATATGCAGAAAAGCGGAAATCGCGGGAACCTTTCCCCTGCCGGCTCTGGAATAGACTGATTCTGTTCGGGATTGAGTTTGAGAGTTCAACTTCCGATAGTGTCCAAGCGTTGGCCTGACGGCCGCACTCGCGGTCGGTTTTCGGCCTGTTGGTCGTTTTGCCCCCGCCTTGCCCTGATTGACCGGTCACTCCCCGCTCCCGTGAGCGTCCTGGCGCGTTGCCACACAAGAAATGGAGATTGAGGTTCACCGCATGAAATCACATTCCACATCCGTCATCACTGCTCTGTTGCTGGCCTCGGGTCTGTCGGCCTCCGCTCTGGCGGTGATCGACGTCAACCGTGCGGCCGACAACTTCGCTCAGGCCAACCCCGGCACCGCGTTCTACCGCGAGGCCGGAAGGATCACCTCCATCTACGGCAACACGTTCGCGACGGGCCAGACGCCCGACGCGTCCGCCGAGGCGTTCCTCGCCAACGGCCTGGACGTCTTTGGCGTCCCGGTCACCCAGCTCGTCCCCGGCTCCATCGCCGCCGACGACGCCCACCTTCGCCAAATGATGCCCAACGATGACGGCTCCATGCGGTTCACGCTCGTGGCCTATCGCCAGCAGCTCGACAACATCCCCGTCATGGGCGCCGATCTTCTCCTGCTTACCCGCAACGATCCCGGGTACCCGCTCGTGCTGGCCCGCAACAACCTGCGGGTCCTCGGCGACTTCGTGGTCGACGCCGCAGTCGCCGCGAACCCCGCGATCGCCGCCGCGTACACCGCGGCCGACGCCCTTCCCGGCATGGCGGGCGCGGCGTTCACGCCCGCGCAGCTGGTCATCTGGGCCGGCACCTACGACCACACCTCCGCTCCTGTCCTGGCCGTCACCTTCGAGGCGACCAGCGGCATGGCGTGGATGAACTCCTACCAGAAGCACCGCATCGTCGCCGACGCCGCCTCGGGCGCGATCCTGCACGACGAGAACCTGGTCAACCAGATCGATGTCATCGGCTCGATCCAGGGCCAGTCCACGACGGGCATCAAGGCGGCCGAGTGCAACGCCGAGGCGCTCGCCGCCCTGCCGTACGTCAAGGTCACCGTCGGGGCCAACAGCTCGTTCGCCGATGTCAATGGCAACTTCTCGGTGACCAACGCGGGCTCGGCCGACGTGAGCGCGTCCGCCGGAGTCCGCGGAAGATACTTCCGCGTCTTTAGCCCCTCGACCGACGCACCCCCGATCGCCCAGACCTTCACCCCGGGCGTGTCGAGCTCGATCGTCTTCAACTCGGCGAACACCGATCAGACGCGTCGCGCCGAAGTCAACGCGTACGTCCAGGCCAACGTCGTCCGTGACATGGTCATCACCGCCCTGCCCACCTATCCCACCATCGCCAATCAGTTCGAGGGCGGCGCGGGCGGGCTCTTCCGCGTCAATGTCGCCGTTGCCGGCACCTGCAACGCCTTCTACGACGGAACTTCGATCAACTTCTACAGCTCGGGCGGCGGGTGCAGCAACACCGCCTTCTACGACGTCGTCCACCACGAGTACGGCCACCACGTGGTCTCCGCAGGCGGCTCGGGCCAGGGTCAGTACGGCGAGGGCACTGGCGACTGCATGGGCGTGCTCCTGAGCGACCAGCCCATCCTGGGTATTGGCTTCCAGAGCAACTGCAACGCCGGCATCCGCACCGCCGCCAACACCCTGCAGTACCCGCAGAGCAGCGAGATCCACTCGGCGGGCCAGCTGATCTCCGGCTGCGTCTGGAGCACCAGAAACGCCATGGTCGCCGCCGCGGTGCCCAACTACCAGACTCTGCTCAAGCGTCTGTGCGTCAACGCCGTCACCCTCCACCGCGGCACCGAGATCACGCCCCAGATCACCATCGACTGGCTCACCTTCGACGATAACGACGGCAACGCCGGCAACGGCACGCCCAACTACGCCACGATCAACGCCGGCTTCTCCGCCCACAACATGGCGGCCCCCGCCATCTCGCTCCTGACCTTCTCCTACCCGGACGGCAAGCCCTCGAGCGTCCTGCCCGGCGTCGCCAGTTCCTTCCGCGTCGACGTCACCAGCGTCAGCGCCACCGCACAGCCCGGCACTGGCCAGATCAGCTACAAGATCAACGCCGGCCCCTACAACACCGTCCCCATGTCCGAAATCACGCCAAATCACTACATGGCGACGCTCCCGACGATCCTCTGCGGCGACACGATCACGTACTACTTCCGGGCCCAGACCACGTCCTCCACAATCGTGGCCGACCCGGCGACCGCGCCGGCAACCACGTTCAGCACCTTTGCCGCCACCTCGAACGCGACCGTCTTCAACGACAACTTCCAGACCAACCAGGGCTGGGTCGTCACCAACGGCGCCGGCCTCACGTCCGGCACCTGGGCACGGGCGGTCCCAAGCGCCCAGACCACGGGCCGCACCGCTCCCCCGACCGCCGATTACGACGCCTCGGGCATGTGCTTTGTCACCCAGAACGGCGACGGTGACTTTGACATCGACGGCGGCTCGACCACGCTCACCAGCCCCGCGATGAACGCCACCGGCGGCACCGCGACATTGACCTACGCCCGCTGGTACTCCAACGACACCGGCGGCGGACCCAACGCAGACACCTTTGTCGTCGAAATCTCGGGCAACAACGGGTCCTCCTGGTCGAACCTTGAGACCGTCGGCCCCGCCGGCCCCGAGGCCCACTCGGGCTGGTTCGTCAAGTCCTTTGTCATCCCGGGCGCCCAGGCCACCAATCAGTTCAAGGTGCGATTCACCGCGTCGGACATCGGGACCGGATCCGTCGTCGAGGCCGCTGTTGATGCCGTCAGGCTCACCGTTGCGGCGTGCGTCAACCCGTCATGCCCCGCCGACTTCGACGGCGACGGCTCGGTCGACCTCTTTGACTACGACGCCTTCGTCACCTGCTTCGAGACGCCCGGCTGCTCGGGCGCCGACTTCGACGGCGACGGCACCGTCGACTTCTTCGACTACGACGCCTTCGTCGTGGCCTTCGAGACCCCCTGCCCGTAAGCTCGACTGAACGAGTTTTAGAACTTTCCCGCCCGGGTGCCCTCGCACCCGGGCTTTTTGTTGGAAGCAACGCGAATGCTCATTCGGCGTCCGGCCCGCTTGGCGTCCGACTGCAAGAACCTCCGCCGCCGAGCACATTCATACGTGGGTGGGCCCGGCACCGCTCCCCACCGAAAGCCGACCACCGAATCAGGCGGAAGAGGCCATCTCGAAATCTGCACCTTTTAGGGATTATTTCCCTTCAATTCCCCAAACCCGGAACAGAACAGGAGATCCTGCGGTATTCTGTGGACAGTTGGGTTTGCAGTGCTGGCTTGGCGAACTGGTGAGCGCGGGGCGGGTCAGCCCGACGCGACCGCCGGACTTTGAACCTTTGAGATCGACCCAGCGGGGTCGATCGTTCCCACCCTGTCGAGGCGGCCAACATCGGCCGTTCATGGAGGATGATTCGATGCACTTTGGCAAGAGAACTTTTGCGGTGACGGCGCTCGCGCTTGCGGCCGGGCTTTGTGGTTCGGTCTTTGCGAACGACGCGGACAACGCGGCCAACCGCGGGACAGAGAACAGCCTGGTCGCGAACCAGTTTGCCGATCAGCATCCCGGCGTCCAGTACTACTCCGAGGGTGGTCGCATCACAACGATCTACGGCGTCCCGTTCGCGATCGGCGCCACGCCCGTCGAGTCGGCCGAGGCCTTCCTGGCCAACGGGCTCGACGTGCTGGGCGTCACCATCGACCAGCTCGCCCCCGGCTCGATCGCCGGCGACGACGCCCACGTCCGGCAGATCATGCCTCAGGACGACGGCTCGATGCGGTTCACCCTCGTGTCGTACCGCCAGCAGGTCAGCAACATCCCGGTGTACGGCGCGGACCTGCTTCTCCTGGCCCGCAATGACGCGGGCTACCCGCTTGTCTTTGTCCGCAACAACCTCCGCATGATCGGCGACTATGTGGTCGATCAGAATGTCGCCGCCAGCCCCGCGGTGGTGGGCGCCTACGCCGCCGCCGACGAGAAGCTGGGCGCCAAGGGCGCGATGTACACGCCCGCCTCACTCGAGATCTGGGCGGGCACCTACGACGCCCCGACCGCGCCGGTTCTGGCGCTGGTGTTTGAAGGCACGGCGGGCGTCAGCGGGAAGCCCGACTATCAGAAGGTCCGCTTCATCGCCGATGCCGCCACGGGCGCGATCGTCTTCAGCGAGAGCATGATCCACGATGTGAACGTGACGGGCACCGTCAAGGGCATGGCAACGACCGGCTTCAAGGCCGCCGAGTGCAACGCCGAGGCATCCACGAACCTCCCGTACGTCAAGGTGACCGTGGGCGCCAACAGCGCCTACGCGGACGTGAACGGCGCCTTCAACGTGACCAACGCGGGCTCCGTCGCGGTCAACGCCGTCGCCGGGCCGCGCGGCAAGTACTTCCGCACGCTCAATCCCAGCGCCGACGCCCCCACGACGACCCAGAGCATCACGCCCGGCACGCCCGGCACGATCCTGTTCAACTCCGCCAACACCGACCAGGGGCGTCGGGCCGAGGTCAACGCGTACCTTCAGTCCAACGTGGTTCGCGACATGATCATGACGGCGCTGCCAACCTACCCGACGATCAGGAACCAATTCGAGGGCACGGGCGGCTCGGGCCCCTTCACGATCAAGACCGGCGTGGCGGGCACCTGCAACGCCTTCTACGACGGCAGCTCGATCAACTTCTATAACTCGGGCGGCGGGTGCAACAACACCGCCTTCTACGACGTGGTCCACCACGAGTACGGCCACCACGCCGTCAGCACCGGCGGCTCGGGCCAGGGCCAGTACGGCGAGGGCATGGGCGACTGCATGGGCGTCCTGCTGAGCGATCAGCCCGTCCTTGGATATGGATTCCAGAGCTGCGCCTCCGGCATCCGCAACGCCAACAACACCAAGCAGTACCCCCAGAACGGTGAGATCCACGACGCCGGCCAGCTCATCTCCGGTTGCCTCTGGAGCACTCGCAACGCCTTTGTCGCCGCGGCCGTCCCCAACTACTCGACCGCGCTCAAGCGCCTGACCATCAACGCCAACGTGCTCCACCGCGGCACCAACATCACGCCCCAGATCACCATCGACTGGCTCACCATCGATGACGTCGACGGCAACATCCTCAACGGCACGCCCAACTACAGCCTGATCAACACCGGCTTCGCCGCCCACAACATGCCCGCCCCGACCCTGAGCTACGTCACCTTCACCTACCCCAACGGTCGTCCGACCACAGTGCAGCCCTTCACCCCCACGTCGTTCCCGGTGGTCATCTCGCCCCTGGGCGCGACACCCGCCCCGGGCACCGGCTTCCTGTCCTACCGCATCAACGCGGGCGTGCTCACGACCATCCCCATGGTCCAGGGCGTGCCCAACCGCTACACCGTGACGCTCCCGGCCCTCCCGTGCAACGCCACGATCACCTACTTCGTCCGCGCCCGCACGACCACCAACAAGACCGTCGTTGATCCTGCCGGCGCACCCAACATCACCTACTCCGCGACCGTTGCCAGCCCGTGCCTGTTCGTCTGCCCCGCGGACTTCAACGTCGACGGCGCTCTGGACTTCTTCGACTACAACGACTTCGTTCAGTGCTACGAGGGCATCACCTGCCCCGAGGGCACCACCGCCGACTTCAACGCCGACTCCTCGATCGACTTCTTCGACTACGACGAGTTCGTGATCGCGTTCGAGCTCGGTTGCTGAGACCGGGTTTGGATCACCTACCTGCATGAACAAACGCCCGGGCACCTTGCCCGGGCGTCTTTCATTTCATCCCCGCCCACCCCGGCTCACAGCCGCGTGCACTTCTCGCCCTGCCGCTGGTATCGCGGGATCTTGGGATCAACCGCCAGCGACCAGACCTCGATCCCACCCGCGATGCTCTTGGCCCCCGCGATCCCCTTGCTCCGCAGGATGTGCATCCCGTCGAGCGAGCGACGCCCGTGATGACAGAGCACCAGCACCTCCTTGCCCTGCGTCTCAAGCTCGTCCCACCGCTGCTCGAGCTCGTGGAGCGGGATGTGCACGCTCCCCTCGATCCTGGCGGTGTCCCACTCGCTGCGCAGTCGCACATCCACGATCAGCACGCCCCCACCTCCGCCCCCACCTCCCCCCCCGCCCGCCCCGCGCATCGCCGCGGCGGCCTCACGGGGAGTCACCTCGTCGGCGGGATGGAATCTGCTCCCACGCGGCAGCCCGCGATCGTCAAGCTCGGGCGCGGACACTTTGGGAGATTGAGGCTCGGTTGTCATGTTTCCTCCACTGTGGTGTGCGATCGTCCCGCGGACCGCGAGCTCGCGGGCTCGTGTCCCATGTCCTGGTCCGCATGCTGATCGCACTCGACCTCGGGAACCGGACCCAGAACCGTCTCAAGGGCGCTGTGGGCAACCTCGGCGTCGAAGCCGCGCCGTGCGAGCAGCGAGGCGAGCCGGCGGCGTTCGGCGATGGGCTTGCCCGTCAGCGCGGCAGCACGCACGCTCGTCCGCACCAGCTCGTTGGCGCGGGCCGACTCGCTCTGCCCCGCGGTGACACTTCGCGTGGTCGAGGCGGCCAGTGCCGGTGAAACGCCCCGCGAGGTCAGAGTGTGCTCGAGCAGCGCGTCGGCCGCGGGCCTTCTCGCCAGCTCCGTTCGGACGCGTTCCCGGGCGTATCGCTCGTCACCCATCAGCCCGGCCCGCTCAAGCTCTCCCACCGCCGCCAAAGCCGACTCCGGGTCGCAACCGCGCCGGGCGAGCCTGGCGAGCATCTCGGCACGGCTCCACGCGTGGCCACCCAGGAGGCGCAGGGCGATTCGCTTGGCTCGCGTGAGCGGATCGGCAGGTTGGCGGGTGCCAGGCATCACCATGAGCATAAGGCATCACAGCGCGGAGAGATAACCCGAGATCTCCGAAAGAGCCTTGGCGTCTCCCGCGGCTTTGGCCGCGGCGAGTCCGGCCTCCAGCGCCGCGCGGGCGCCGGACCGATCGCCCGATGCCTCGAGGGAGCGAGCCTTGTGGTAGTACGCGTAGCAGTACTCCGCGTTGACGCCAAGACACCGGTCGTAGAACGCCACGGCGTCGGCGTGGCGACCCTGCTTAGCGTGTTCCTGCGCGATCGCGTAGAGAACAAACGCGTCCTGTGGGTCAACCACGAGCAATCGTTCGAGCTGCTGCAGTGAGGGCATCGCCCAACATTATCCCCGCGCCCCTCGTCAGGGCTGCTTTCCATTGAAGACGTTCGCGTCCGCTGGATGCATCGCCTGCGTCGGGCGCCCCGAGAATGAGATCGCCACGGCCGCGAAGATCAGCAGCATCGCGACAAAGTCCTGCCAGCGCGGCGTCTGCTTGGCGACGGTGATGGCATAGATCGAGAAGACCGCGAGGCTGATCCCCTCCTGGATGATCTTGAGCTGCGCGAGAGACATCGTGGCCGAGCCAATCCGATTGCCCGGCACCTGCAGGATGTACTCGGGCAGTGCGATCAGCCACGAGATGCCGATCGCCGCCACAAGCGGCCACTGCTCCTTCTTGTTCAAGTGGTAGTACCACGCATAGGTCATGAAGCCGTTGGAGCAGATGAGCAGGAGCACGGTCCACACAAATGGGGGCATGGGGCAACAATACCGGACCAAAGACGCCCACGCCGGGCCCATTCGACAGACCGACCCCCCCATTTGGTCCGATCGTCCGCCCACCGGTTTGATTGGGGTTGCGGATCGCCCGCCCCGAGGTACACTCTGATCGGAGCAGGAGAGTCACGTTGCGGCCAAGACTGGGGAAATCCATCGCGGGACTCGTCGCGTTCGCTCTGGCGTCGGGGGCTCTGGCTCAGGGTGTGGGCCCGGATGTTCTGGTGGGTGAGCTTCCCGATGTGCTGCGGCTGGGACAGGCAAGCGGGATCACCGCTTACTCGATCGGGACGTACTCGTGCAATGTCGGTTCCGCGCCGCTGCTGTGGAATCGGTTCACCAACGAACACCCCGTCATCACGCAGAACATGTACCGGGTGAAGAACGGACGGTTCGAGCAGATCGGCCTGGGGTGGCTCAAACACGGGTACTTCGCCGAGATCGACAGCCTCTGTGGCACGTGCATTATCCCGCCGGGATACAACGGCCAGCAGCTGGGCGTCGGATGTGCCGATCTCTATTCCGCCTCCGTCAACTCGGTCCAGAACCAGGCGGGGCCGCGCAGCCAGGTCAACGCCCTGACGGGTGTCTTCACCTTTCCGGTTGATTACACCGGGTTTCCAGCGGCCCAGCCGACGATCGGGCGCCGCGTCCAGGTGCTCAACGCCGACGTGGATCCCGCGTCGAACTCGGGAGCCCAGTACTTCATCGAGTCCCAGTATGTGACCGCCGACGATGCCGCCGCCGCCAACGCGGGCAATAACGCGAGCTATCGGGAGGCGGTGGTCACCTCGGCGAGCACGTTCGCGATGGCGACCACCGGCACGACAGTCCGAGGGCTTGCGGCGATCCACGCGTGGGCTGCGGACCCGCTGGTGACCATCTCTTCGCAGACGATCTCGGGAGTCGGGACCATCACCCTGGGATCTCGGGCCGAGTCGCTGGGCAACGGGCTTTGGAAGTACACCTACGCCGTGTACAACCTCGACTGCGACCGTGCGGTGGGCGCACTTTCGATGCAGGTCTCGAGCTGTGCGGTGTTCTCGGCTCCCTGGTCGTCACTCCCGCGGTACCACAGCGGCGAGGTGTGGAGCAACCAGGCCTGGGTCTTTGACGCCTCCGGCGGCGTGGTGGGATGGGCGGTTCCCGAGCAGTTCGCCCAGAACCCCGATTCCAGCGCGATCCGGTGGAGCTCGGCCGGTTCCTACGAGTTCATCGCGGACCGTCCCCCGAACTGGCGTTCGGTGGCGATCGACTTCTTCAAGCCCGGATCTCCGACTCGGATGCAGATCGCTGCCTGGATACCCGGTCAAAACCCTGACTACGACGGGGACGGCTCTGTGGATTTCTTTGATTACGATGTCTTCGTTGGAGATTATGAAAGTGGCGCGCCGGGTGCAGACTTTGACGGGGATGGGGCTTTGGACTTCTTTGACTACGACGCCTTTGTGCGGGCGTTTGAGGCGGGATGTTGAGTGATTCGGACGCTCATGTCAGAATATGAAAATGAAAATTTGGGGGGTGGATCCCCTAATTGGTTTGACAAAGCAGGGTATTTGTGACAAACTGACGCACCTGAGACACTGCCTTCATTGGCGGCTCTCGACTTTGTGACGGTGTGATGGACGGGAGAGTCCAGCGCACCAGAGAAGGGTTCGCTTGGCGAGTCGATGCAGGCTCGCGTCTGGTGTTTCAGTCGGCAAGCGGCGGCCGTGTGGAGGGGAATGTTCCCTGCGGCTCCAGGCCCGACAAAGCCTCGTTCGAAAACGGGGTGAGTGGATTGGTTGAAGGAGAAGACGATGAAGACTCTTGGAATTTTGGCGGTTGTTGGAATGGCAGCGACCGTGGCGAACGCCCAGGTCGGCAGCCCTCGGGACCTTTACATCATGGGAGATGGTTCCAGCGAGGTGTATCAGTCGACCCTGTGGGCCGGGTTCAACGACAGCGGCATCCACATCGACAACCCGCTGTGGGCCGGCAACGGCTCGGCGGCCAGCCTGCCCGCCGGCTATCACCCCTTCTCGGGCTCGAGCGAGACCCAGTTCAACAGCCCCTACCTCGCCAGCTTCGGCGGCCTGAACAACAACTTCTACGTCTCGGGCTTCGGCGGCACCGTCGAGGTTGACGGCAACACCGGCGCGTTCGTCCGTCGCTTCACCAACGGCTACAGCCTCGACAACGAGATCGACTACACCGGCAACAACATCTGGGTTGCTGACGGCAACGGCACCAGCCTTTACAACCAGTCCGGCGCCTACATGGGCGTTTCGCTGGCTGGCGTCGGCGCTGGCGGCGGGTCGCTCATGACCTCCAACGGCACCGACCTCTACGTGTCGGGCTGGAACTCCAGCACGATCGTCAAGTACAACCAGCTCACCAACACCATCGACACCAGCTGGGGCGTCAACGGCGTGATGAACGTCTCGGGCGGTCAGATCCAGAAGCTCGACTTCGACAGCTTCGGCAACCTCTACTACGCCACCCTCTACGGGTCGATCACCAGCAACGGCCTCTACCGCGTCAACGCCAACGGCACCGGCGACGCTCAGGTTTGCAACGCCCTCATCGCCGAGACGATGTTCCCCGGCCAGATGGTCACCGGCTGGCACGGCTTTGAGTTCGGGCCCGACGGCAACATCTACTTCGCCGGTCAGTACGGCGACGTGTGGGTTTACAGGGCCGACGGCTCGTTCGTGGGTCGCCTGATCCAGATCGACACCAAGCTCACCGACGTCAACTTCAAGCCCGTTCCCGCCCCCGGCGCTTTGAGCGTCCTGGGCCTGGGCGCTCTGGCGGCTCGCCGCCGTCGCCGCTAAGCGACACTGATCCGCACGCCGCTCTCTGAGTGTGCGGGTTTCAAGTCCCTGTTCAATGCCACGGCCCGCGTGAGAACGCGGGTCGCGGCTTTTTTGGAGCCGCCCACCGCCGGTGCGGACAACCCGCACGGTTGCTAACCTCCCGTCATGCGAGCGATCGTCGTCGAGCGGCAGGGCAATCCCGTCACACCCAACATCTCGTTTCGAACAGACTGGCCCGAGCCCGGCTCGCCTGCGCCCGGCCAGGTTCGCGTCAGAGCCCTTGCCACTGCGTTCAATCACATGGACCTCTGGGTCGGACGGGGCGTGCCGGGCCTCACCCTGACCTACCCACGGGTCAGCGGATGCGACGCGTGCGGGACGGTTGAGGCTGTCGGCCAGGGCGTCGATCCTGCATGGCTGGGGACCCGCGTGGTTGTCAACGCCGCAACCGTCGTCCCCGAGCGCCAACACCCCGCCGACGGGCCCACAAGCACGCTCGCCCCCATCTACGAGCTCATCGGCGAGCACCACCATGGCATGCTCGCCGAACGCTTCAACGTGCCCGTCGCCAATCTCGCGTCCATCGGCGATCGCGACGCGGTCGAGGGTGCGGCCTTTGGCCTGTGCTCGCTCACTGCATGGTCCATGATGATCACCAAGGCCCGCCTGTGCGACGGGCAGTCGGTGCTGGTCACCGGCATCGGCGGCGGGGTCGCCACCTCGGCCCTGGCGATCGCCAAGCACCGCGGGTGCACGACGATCGTGACGAGCCGTCATCAGTGGAAGCTCGACAAGGCCCGCGACATCGGGGCCCACCACGTGATTCTCGACGCCGGGCAGGACTGGTCGAAGGACGTGCGCTCGCTCACGGGCAAACGCGGCGTCGATCTGGCGGTCGATTCGTCGGGCAAGGCGACGCACCTCAACTGCATCAAGTCGCTCGCGCGGGGCGGCGCGTACGTGACGCCGGGATGCACAAGCGGGCCCGACGCGACCACCGACCTCGCGCGCATTTTCTGGAACCAACTGCGGCTCCTGGGGAGCACGATGGGCTCGACCGCCGAGTTCCGCGAGGTCGTTTCGCTCTTTCGCGCAGGACACCTGCGCCCCGCGGTCGACAAGGTCTTCTCACCCCAGGAGGCCAAGGACGCGTACGCAAGGCTCGAGGCGGGCGAGCAATTCGGCAAGATCGTGATCAAGTGGTGAGTAGCACGGGCATCCTGCCCGTGTTCTGAAGTGGCATGGGCATCCTGCCCATGCTTTGGCTCAGGGCACATCCAGACGCATGGGGCTTGCGTGATTCAAGAGACATGGGCTGGAAGCCCGTGCCACGGGAAGACACGGGCAGGATGCCCGTGCTACGTTCACATGTCATCGCTCGACCGTGCGTCGGAGATCTCGTCGGGCATGACCAGGGGCACGCCCGCGTTGCCCGTCGCCTTGATTCCGATGTCGAGATCCAGCGGGTGAGGCATCTCGATCCACATGCGTTCGACGGCCAGGTCGTGGGCCCGGTGGTACGCGAGGCCGAGCTTTGACCAGTCGAAATCCCAGCTCTTGCGATCGACCTGATTGCGCATGGCGATGCGGTCGCGCCGATCCATGCGGCAGAAGTTGAGCAGGAGCCGCGAGAGATCCGCCGCCGCGTCGTGGTACCCGCGGCCTCGCCGCTTGAGGACCCAGAGTCCCCAGTCGGCGTGGTCGGGCATGTTCTCCTGCACATAGCGTCCAAAGCCGGCCAGGTCGCTGGTGACGGCGGGGACGCCCATCGCCAGACACTCCAGGGGCGTGTAGCCCCAGGGCTCGTAGCTGCTGGGAAAGACGCCCAGGTGGCACCCGCGGACGAATTGGTCGTACTCCATGCCCCACAGGCGGTTGTGCGGGTTGATGAAGTCGGGGTGGTACACGATCTTGACGGGATCTTCGGGGCGGTTGATGAGCCCCAGGAATCGGATCTGATTCAGCACCGGATCGGTTGCGTCGTTCTCGAGCATGTGCGTCACGACCATCGGAAGGCAGTGCTGCTTCATGGCGAACTGAGCCCGGCGGAAGCGGAGCATCCAGTACTCGTCGACCAGGTCGTCCAGCCGCAGCTTGCCGCCGCTGGCGGCGCGGTGGAACAGCTTGGGCCCAAGGTCCTGGGTGATGTGCTGGCAGATCTCGCGGAGCTCGTTGAGCACGCCCCGCTTCTCCATCGCCAAGGGGTTCACGTTGCGGGTCGGCTGGCGGCTGACGATGAAGAAAACAACCTTGCGGTCGCTCTTGTTCGCCTTGAGCTCGGCGTTGAGGCGGGCCATCGCCTCCAGGCACACGTCGAAGCCCTTGTTCCTGGGCTCAAAGCGTCCGCTGGTGAAGAAGTAGAGCGTCTTGTCAAGGTCGAAGTTGTAGCTGGGGAAGAAGTGCCCCATCGTGAAACGATGGATGCCCTCTTTGTACTCCCCGTGCAGTCGCTGCTGCTCGTGGACCATGTTGTACGAGCTGATCGTGAGGGCGTTGGGTGTGACGAGATCGACCGGTCTCCCCAACAGGTACTGACACTCCTCGCCTGTGACGCTGGAAACGGTCGTGAAGACGTGGGCGCCGTGGGCGCACGCCCGTTCCATGCCGTGCTGCGCGCGAACGTTGTACCGCACGGCGGCCTCGGCCTGGTCGACCCAGGGGAGCTTCTCGTAGAAATCGTTCTCGTTGCTGGCCATGTAGCGACCCAGCAAGGTCGCGTGAGTCGTGAAAACCGTCGCCAGCGGCAGGTTCTTCTTGCGGACCATGGGGATGGCAAGCCCCCCCATCCACTCGTGGAAGTGGGCGATGAGCGTGCGGTTGCCCTTGCCGCCGCGCTGGGCCGCGTGGTGCTCGCACAAGGCCTCGAGCAGGCGGCGGGAGGCGTCGGCGAAGCTGACGACGCCGTCGATGAGCCCGTCGCCCGAGGGGGTTTCGATCCCGTGGTGTTCCCAGAGGCCGTATTTCACCGCGTCGAGCTGGTGTCCGGGGAGCCAGTGCTCGATCAGGAGGGCCCTTGGGCGGCCCGGGATGAGCCAGCGCCCGTGTCGGACGATGAGGCCTTCATCGCGAAGGGATTCGAGGGCGCGGCCGATCCAGCCGCCTGGACGGCTCTCCTCGAACTCGAGCGAGGCCTTGCTCTCGGCCCAGGGGCCGACGCAGCAGTAGTGGTCGCCCCAGCGGTCGACCATGAAGGGCACTTTGGATCTGATGACTTGATAGATGCCGCCGACCTGGTTGCAGACCTCCCAGGCGAACTCAAAGAGGAACGCGCCCGAGTCGCCCGAGCCGACGCGGATGGAGCGGAGGGGGTCGATGGCCTGCGAGTCTGGGGGGGGAGGAGGCATGGGGAGGTGACTGTACGGCAAGACGAACAACGTGCGTTTGCAATGAGCCCCGAGCGTCAACGAGCGGGTCCCCGGGGCCATCGAAGGGTCAACGACTCTCCTGTGGTCATTGCTCGCCGGACGCCGGAACCTCTTTGTCGTGGAATCCGACGACAAAGAACGCGAGAATGCCGGCCGCGCCGATCGCGGGAATCATCCAGATCATCTGCCAGTCGGCGCTCTTGAGCAGGATTTCGCTCGCCTGGTGAAGCAGCGACGAAGCCTCGGCCGTGGCGCCGGGCGAGGTCTCAAGCAACGTGCCCGCCTGCTTTCTCAGCGCTTCGGCCTGGGCGACGAGCGCCGAGGCGTCCTTGGGAGAATAGTGGTCGAAGATCCGCTGGAAGACCTGGGCTCCGATGCCCAGGCCAAAGCCCTGCGTGACGAGCACAAGGAAGCCTTGCGCCTGAGCCCGGATTGCGGGCGGGGCCTTGCGTTCGACATAGATGAAGCCTGTGACGAAGAAGAAGTCGTAGCAGATGCCGTGGAGGATGATGCCCGCGAGGATCATCCAGGCCGTGCCGTCGTGGGCGGCGCCAGCAAACAGGGCGTAGCGGACGGCCCAGGCGAGCATGCCAACGGCGAGCATCCACTTGACACCCAGTCGGACAAAGAAGAAGGGGATCAGGAGCATGAAGACGATCTCGGACATCTGCCCGAAGGTCATCCAATACGCGGGGTTCTCAAAGCCCGCGTGATCGACAAACAGCTGGGCCTTGGTGTAGTACCCCGCGAGCGGGATACAGGTGAGCAGCGAGGCGACGATGAAGATGGCGAAGCTCGGGCTCTTCATGAGCGAAAGGGCGTCGACTCCCAGGATCTCGCCGGCGCTCGCCTTCTTGCCGGCGGACGGGGGCGGCGTGTGAGGAAGTGAGAAACTGAAGAGGCCCAGCAGGATCCCCGCCCCGCCGGCGACGTAGAAGAAATCGTCGGTCTTGTCGGACTTCATGACCTTGGAGACGAGGATTCCCGCGACGATCCATCCGATGGTGCCCAGGACGCGAACGACAGGGAAATCGCGCTGAGCGTTCTTGATGTGAGCGAATGAGATCGAGTTGGAGAGCCCCAGCGTGGGCATGAAGCAGAGCATGTGGACGAAGATCGCCAGCAGGAAGGGAAGGTGGTTTGGGTCGACGAGTGGCGAATTGCCCGTGGGGTGCAGTCGGGAGGCTTCCTGCGACATCTGGGCGAGCTTGGGGGCCGCCAGGAGAGCGAGGCCGCCCACGATGTGCAGGGCGCCCAGCACACGCTGGGTCGCGAAGTACCGGTCGGCGACCATGCCCAGGAAGAAGGGCGAGATGATGGCGGCGATGGGCCCGACGGTGTAGGCGTTTCCGATCGAGGCGCCCAGGCCCTTCTCGCCCATGTACGTGCCCAACGTCACGTACCACGCGCCCCAGACAAAGAACTGGAAGAACATCATGATCGAGAGGCGGGTCAGGATGTCGACGGGCGTGCGCGGCGAGATGGTCGTGTCGGTCATGCGGATTCCTCGGCCCCGCCCCGGACGGAGAATACCAGAATGCCAAGGGCACCGTCGGCGGATTGCGGTGGCGGCACGGAGCTCGGGAATGGTGCCAGGGATACCGCCGGCCCAGGACGCACCGCTCTGGAGAGCGGTGCCACCCAGACGCATCGCCACCTCAGTGGCTGCCACGGAGCAGCGGCATGACCACCAGCACCATGATGTCGTAGGCGGCGTGGGTTCCCACGACGATACCAAAGCCCCGGAGCAGGAAGACGACCCCGAAGTAGCCGCCCGCGACGGTGTAGAAGAGCACCGTGTGGAATGGCGTGCCGCCGAAAAAGGAGACGTCGTGGTAGATGGTGAACGCGACGGCCGAACCGATGACGGCCAGCACGCACGCGGGGGTTTCCTTCAGCTTGAGCAGGTCGAAGAAAAGGGCATGGAGCCCCGTGACCAGCAGGAGGCGAAAGAGCAGCTCCTCATAGAGCCCCGCGCCGACTGAGAGGGTGGCGCGGGCCTGCCACGATTCGCCCGACATTCCGGCGCCGGCCATCATCGCGGGCTTGGGATGCCCATCCAGGTCCATGGACATCACCAGCCCAAAGACCAGGAGCGGAACCATCCAGAGCACCGACTCAAAGCCCATCCCGGCCACAGTCCCCCACCTCACCCGCCAGGGATCCCGCGAGGCCAGGTGCCAGACGATCAGCACGACGGTGAGCGCGATGCCAGGGAGATAGAGGCTGGACTGACCGAACTGCTCAAAGAAGCGGCTGAGGGTCTCGTGAGCCCGGATGGTCTCGCGGAAGCTGCCGTCGGCGCTTGAGAGGTAGAAGACCAGCCCCACCTCGTAGAGGACCATGAGCGGAGCGAGGAAGACCAGGATGTGGAGTGGACGAACCGAGAGCTTGCCGTAGGAGTCGTCGGGCATTCTCAGCCTGGCAGCGGGTTGACGAGGGACGGTCGCCATCAGAATGCCGCGAGCGTAGGGAGGCCCCACAGGTGGGGAGCGTGAGCCGGCTGGAACGAGCTTGGAACGAGCTTGGCTGGAACGAGGTTCGGACGTCAACGAGTGGGGTTGAGAAAAACAAAATCGGCCGCCGGAGAGGCGACCGATTGGTGGATGACAATTCGAATCGGAAATCTCAAATCTGAAATTTCAAATCTCAGATTTCAAATCTCAGACTTTGCCCTGCTTGATCTTGAGCTTGACGACCATGCGGCTCTTGCGGCGGGCGGCCTGGTTCTTGTGGATCACGCCCTTCTGGGCGGTGCGGTCGATGACCTTCTGACAGACGACGTACGCGGCCTTGGCCTCGTCGGCGGTGCCGTGGAGGATCTTGTCGCTGAATTCCTTCATGGCATCGCGCATCGCCTTGATCCGCCAGCGGTTGAGGGCTTTGGCCTTGACGTTCTGACGGATGCGTTTGCGAGCGCTGTTGGAGTGAGCCATTCCTGAGTCCCTGATCCTTCCTGCGAATGTCCGAGCCGCCGATGGGGGCGGGTCGGCGACGTGGGCCGACCCCGGGGCGGGACCGGAATAATTGGCAGTCCGGGCCCGACAATCAAGCCGGGAGGGCCTTTGACCCCTCCCCCACCCATCCTGAACCCCTCCCAGACCCAATCCGGACCCGTTCGCGAAGGACGGGACCTTGCCCGGAGGGCCCGTCCGGCTTACCTTTAGCCCGACTTCCGGGTCCATGATCCGGCACGCGGGGATGTAGCTCAATTGGATAGAGCACCTGACTACGAATCAGGAGGTTACAGGTTCGACTCCTGTCATCCTCAGTTTGACGATTGGCCGAACTGACCGCCCGGGCCCTCCCCCTGGGACGTGCCCACCGCCCGGGCAACCCTGGTGACAGGGGGTGTAGCTCAATTGGATAGAGCATCTGACTTCGACTCAGAAGGCTACAGGTTCGAATCCTGTCACCCTCAGTTTGACCTGCTGGCGCCCAACGCCGCAAGGCACCGTCGAAACCCGCCACATTCAAGGGCATGACCGTGCACCGAGAGCATTCGACGGGGCGGTTTCGCCGCGCGATGCTCCAGTGCCGTGCTCGAACTCGGTCGCCGGTGTCGGCACCGATGAGCTTGGGGCCTGGGTCTTGAGTCTCGAAAAAATGCACTTTGAACGACAGGCCCTTTCGGGTACACTGCAGAGAGGCTCGGGAGACCTTCGACTCAAAGACCTTTGACATCCGCAGGGCGATCACTGACATTCCTGATCGCACTGGGGACGTTGCGCAAGAGTGACGCCTTGGACGTTTTGGAACCCAGAGCGAAGGTGACTGAGTTGAACGAGATTCCTTGGGCGATGAAGACGAGATTGTTCAGGCACGTGAGCACCGATGTTCGTTGATCACCAGGCCGCAGGAGAGACAGACCATGCACTTGATGTCGACCATGATCCTTGCCGTCGCCCTGACCGGCGTCGCGGCGCAAGCTCAGCCCATCGTGTCCGAGGCGTTTGACACGGGCCTCAACGGGTGGTCGGTCTATGCCGACGCCAACGCGCTGACCTGGGACGCGTCGGGCGGCAACCCTGGCGGAGCGGCACGGGCTCAGGACGAGGGCTCCGGCGGCTGGTGGGGGTTTCTCGCGCCCGCGGCGTTTCGGGGGGACCACTCGTGCTTGTACAACGGGACCCTCCAGTGGTCGCACAGGACCAACGGCGTGAACACCGCCGGCAACTCTCAGTCCGATGTCACCATCGAGGGTGCCGGGCTCGTGCTCTGCTTTGACGTGCCCAACCCCGTGCTGAACCAGTGGGCCAATCGAAACGTCGTTCTGAGCGAGACGGCCGGATGGAAGAAGACGACAGTGTCCGGGGCCGTCCCCACCCAGGCGGAATTCCTCAGCGTGCTCGCGAATATCACCGCCCTCAAGTTCCGCGGCGAGTTCACGAGCGCCAGCGGCGGGGACATCGGGTTCATCGATAACGTCGCCATGGGCTCGTTCACGCTGGCCTCACCCCTGGCGGTGACCACCTGCCCATCCGTGCCCGTGACGTTTACGGCAACGACGACGGGCCCGAATTCCCGCAGCTTCCAATGGCAATGGCAGCCTCTCGAGGCGGGAGCTTGGATTGACATCGTGGAGGGGCTCAACACCGACGGCCAAGGCGGCCCCGTCCAATTCAACGCCCAGGGCGCACAGACCACCGCCGTTACCCTCTCGCAATACGCCGGCATGGGCACGACGGGGTTTCACTTTGACACCAGATGTCTGGTGACCGACGCGTGCGGCACTGCCCAGACGGTTCCGGCGAGGCTGAGTGTCTGCCCCATCGATTACAACTGCGACGGAGCGATGGACTTCTTCGACTACGACGACTTCGTCGCCGCCTTCGAGTCGGGCGACCCCAGGGCGGACTTTGACGGCGACGGGACCACCGACTTCTTTGATTACGACGCGTTCGTCGTAGCGTTTGAGGCTGGATGCTGACGCTCGCCCGGGGCACGTCGCCAGCCAGGGTCAAACCCGATAATCCTGGCCGCATTGCACTCCTGGGAGTCGATTCGCGGCGGAAAGGTCACGAATCTCCTGTGCGCAGGGGCAATTGATCAGATGGATCTGGCCCAGGTGGAAGCGGCCGTGCGAGGCCGCTCCGGCGAGGTTATTTCTCTTGTGCGCGGGCGCGCACTTCGTACAATGGACGTGCCCAAAGGAGCCTGACATGCGTAAGTTCATTCCTCGAGCGGCCCTGATCGTCGTAGCACTCGCTGGCGTGGCCCGCGCCGACTTTGTGACTTTCTCCGATGGCACTTTCTCCAACTCCGACTGGAGCATCACCAACGTTTACAGCACAGGGTTCGTCGGCACGCCGCCCACCGGGGGCCAGGTCGCCGCAGGCGGGAACCCGGGCAGTTACAGGCGCGTCGATCATCTGCAGTTCACCAGCACTCTGATCAGTTACCACATGCGCGAAGGCGCGGTCTACACGCCTTCGGTCCAGGGCGCAGTCACATCGATGGACTTTGAGATTGACGTCATGGCCATCATCAATCTCAACGGCATCAATGTCGCCGTCGGCCTGGCGATCGAGCAGAATGGACACTACTACATGGGGCCGGGAACGGAGAACGCCTTGGGAGAGTGGATTCGGTACTCGGTCCACATCGAGCAGCAGCAGTTCACCGACATTCCGCAAACCGGTGCGCAGCCGGATTTCTCATCGAGCGGCGGTCCGATCCGCCTGGGATTCTACTGCGCCAACGACAACACCGGCGTCTTTGCCTCCCGCGCTGTAGGCCTGGACAACTGGTACATCCGAATCGCTGACGACACGCCCGGCTGCCCAGCGGATTTCGATGGCGACGGCACCGTGGACTTCTTCGACTACGACGCGTTCGTAGCGTGCTTCGAGGGCGGAGCATGCCCGCCGGGCAAGACCGCGGACTTCGACGGCGATGGGTCGGTTGACTTCTTTGACTATGACGCGTTCGTCGTGGCGTTTGAGACCCCGTGCTGAGGCTCAGACGACCTTCCGGCAGCCCACTCAGGACGCGCGATCCTGCAGCAGCCGCTTGATGAGTTGAATCTGGCCCAGGTGGTAACAGTCGTGGGCGGCGGCACCGACGAGGAACTGGGCAAAGGTCACCTTGCGAGGTTGGCCGTCGGACGTCCGCGGATAGTCGGTGACACGCGAGGGTTCGAACTCCCCCACCGCATTGCGCAGATCGCGTTGTATCTGCTTGAGGAGCGCGAGGTCGGCCTTCCACGCGGCGGCCAGGGCCTTGTCGGAGAGTTCCGCGTCGGGCGTGCGTGGCCAGTTCGAGGGCGAGCGGTCGAACTCCTTGGCCGCGGGATCGAAAACGCACAGCACGCGATGCTTCCAGTACGCCGCGTGGAGCACATGGGCCCAGATGCACTTGCGACCCGGTGCAGGTTGCCACAGGGCGTCGCGGGGCGAAAGACCTCGCAGAGCGCCCGTGAGCGTTGCTCCCTGCCAGCCCTTGCCGGCGAACGCTCCGTCGAGCATGGTCAGGGCGAGAGTGGTGAATGCCGTGGATGGTGAGAGTTTGGCCATGCGATTCTTTCAGGTGTACTTGGGCATGGGGCAGGCGCCGGGCTGCGTGCGGGCGATGACGCGGATTCCGCGCCCTTGCAGGAGGCCGTGCAGTTCTTCGACGTGGGCGGCGTCGCGGGTTTCCACTGTGCACAGGACCTGCACGGTCGAGATGTCGGCGGAGGTGAAGGCTCGCTCGTGCTCGATCTGCTTCACGCACGCGCCGCCCGCCGCGACGGCGGCAGTGAGCTCGGCGAGGCCGCCCGGCCGGTCGGCGATGATGGCGGTGAACTGCGTCATTCGGCCATCGACGACCAGGCCGCGACCGATCGCACGCCCCAGGACAGTGGGATCGATGTTGCCGCCGCAGTGGAGCAGGGCGACGCGCTTGCCGCGGAGCTCGGAGAGTTGGCCCGAAAGAAACGCCGCCAGCGGAGCGGCCCCGGCGCCCTCGACCACGCCCTTCTCGCCCTCGACGATGCGGAGGATGGCGAGGGCGAGGTGCTCCTCGGAGACGGTGACGACGCGATCGACGCGAGTGCGGGCGATGTCGAAGGAGCGGGCGCCGATCGTGGGGACCGCGAGGCCGTCGGCGAGGGTGGGCTTGGCCTGGACCGTCGTGACCTTGCCGGCCTTGAGTGATTCGGCGAAGCCCGGGCAGTGTTCGGCCTGCACGCCGATGATCTTGACCTGCGGCCTTGCGGTCTTGATCGCGAGTGAGACGCCAGCGATGAGTCCCCCACCGCCGATGGGGCAAACGACGGCGTCGAGGCCGTGGATCTGATCGAGGACTTCCAGGCCGATGGTGCCCTGGCCGGCGATGACCTCGGGTGCGTCGAAGCCGTGGATGTAGGTCTGGCCGCCGCCTTGGTCGGCGGGACGGGCGGCGAGCGCTTCGGCCTTCACCTTGGACTGGGCGATGGTGAGGCCCTCGAGGACGACGGTCGCGCCCATAGCGACGCAGCGCGACTGTTTGATCATGGGGGCGAACTGGGGCATCACGACGGTGACGGGGATGCCCAGGCGACGCCCGTGGTATGCGAGAGCGAGGGCGTGGTTGCCGGCGGAGGCGGCGATGACGCCTCGCGTGCGGGCCTCGGGGCTGAGCTGCAGGAGGGCGTTGCAGGCCCCGCGCTCCTTGAAGCTACCCGTACGCTGAAGGTACTCGAGCTTGGCGAAGATCGTGCAGCCGCAAGTCTCCGAGAGGACAAGCGACTCGGCACAGGGCGTCATGACGACGCCCGACTCGATGCGTTCACGGGCGGCGACGATCTGATCGAAGGTGACGGGCATGGGGAAGGATACGACGCGTGCACGAAACGAGCCCCAGGCGAGTGCCAACGAGCCCCGAGCGTCAGCGAGTGGGTTGCCTTGGGGTGCTTCGCACCCCCCACTCGCTAACGCTCGGGGCTCGTGGGCCAGGGGGCTCCTATCCTTGGCTCCACTTCGAAACGGAGCCCTGTTCATGCCCACGATTGACGCCTCGCTGGTTGATTCCAAGACCCACATCCATCTTCCCGCCGACACGAATCAGGCTATGGGGATCGCCCAGTACGCCATCGACTTTCTCGGCGATGCACCCGCGACCCGCGGCGAGCCCGACGCGAGCGTGCTCGAACGCACGAATCTCTTTCACACCGACGCGGTGATCTGCGGGGTCAGTGCGATCGCGCTGGGGACCAACGCTCCCAACCTGCTTCGGGTTGAGGCGACGCAGTATCCGGCCCCCGCCCGCGGCATGGGAACGCTTCGCGGCGTGCCGTGGGCCAGGCATTCGGTGCGCACGGGCGTGCCGGTGTTTGGCAGCACCGCCGATGTCGCGGTTGAGAAGGCGATTGTCGCCAACTGCTCGGCGGTGCGGGAGTGGGACAGCAACGGGACCAACTTCGGGTTCAACCCCAGGCTTGGCCAGACCGCCGGCGAGTTCGGGCACAACGATTTCTACAGCGTGGCGACGGCGGCCGCCCAGCTGCGCGGGAAGGATGGCAAGTTCGCGCTCAAGGGCATGATCCTCATCGACGAGATCCGCGGGCGACTGGCCGAGGCGTTCAGCCTCAAGACATACAAGATCGACCACGTGCTGCACGGAGCGATCGGGTCGGCGGCGGCCTTTGGGGCCATGATGGGGGCGACGGCCGAGCAGATCGAGTCGGCGATCGGCATGGTCGTCGCTCACTACGTGCCGTTCCGGGCGATCCGCGCGGGCAAGCAGCTCAGCGACAGCAAGGGGGCCAGTGCGGCCATCACCACCGAGGCGGCAATCCTGGCGGTGAAGCGGAGCATGGCGGGATTTATGGGGCCGCGGGACATCTTCAGGAATCCGGAGGCGGTCTTCCGGATCTTCGAGGGGCCCGGGCAGTTCTTCCAGAAGGTGGGGTCCAAGGAGGCCAACAAGGAGAAGAAGGATGCCTCGCCGTTTGACCTGGTGCTGGCCCGCAAGGGTTCCGATTTCGCCGTGATGGGGATGCACTTCAAGCTGGGGCTGTACGAGCACCAGTCGGCGGGGGCCCTTCAGGGCTTGATCAATCTCATCACGCGGTCGCCGTCGCTCTTGGACGATCAGTCTGGCGATTGCATCGCCAAGATCGTGGTGCGGGCGTACGAGCCGGCGTTTGGGATCATCGGCGACCCGGCGAAGCGCGACCCCAAGACACGTCAGTCGGCCGACCACTCGATGCTGTACCTCGTGTGCACGATGCTCCGCAAGGCCCTGGAACTCCACGCGGCCAAGAAGTCGCACGCACTGGGCTGGAAGGAGCTGATGCTCACGCCGCACGACTTTGACCCCAAGGCACTCAAGGACCCGCTCACGCGGAGCCTGATGGCCAAGATGTCGTTCGAGCACGGGGGCGAGGAGTACGACGCGAAGTACCCCGACGGCATCCCCACCTCGATGGTCATCACCGACGACCAGGGCAACACCCACGACAGCGGCCTTGTCATGTACCCCGGCGGCCACGCCCGCAACGACATGGGCTCCGACAAGACCGACCTCCGCGACGTGCTCGCCCACAAGTTCGAGACGCTCGGACACCTGGCGTGCGACGAGCCCAAAGCGGTCGTCAAGCAGCTCTCGAACCTGGAGAAGAAGTCGGCCAAGGATGTCGCGAGCCTGTACGACTTTGACATCCAGTCGACCGGGGAGAAGTTTGATTGATGGTGGCAAGGATGATCCCGCTTCGGGTCATCCTTGCAGGGTGACCACTGGTCTACGAATACGAATCGGCCGCGAGCAAACCTCTTCGCGAACGCCTCATTCCTGGAGTCTTGTTTTGACTCACATTCCCGACGGATCTCCCTGCGGTTACTTTCACATCCACTCCCCGAATCTCATTGCCATTGGCTGGCTCGACAGCCAACATTCCTATTCGCGCGGCTCGTGCGCCGAATCGTTTCTCGTTCACCTTGCGGACATGCTGGACAAACCATGGCGTAGGTTCGTGTACCGTGGCTTCCATGAATGCGACCTATGTCCTGACGAGACACCAGCGGGGCCCGACACTGTAAACGAGGTTCGATTGGCCGGTTCGGTTCGAAGGACGTCCATTGGAATCCACAACTTGTTGGTCCCGGGGGATGTCGTCGTATACGCTGCTCCAAGCACGATCATCCACTACATCACTGCTCACGGATATCGCCCGCCGGATGAGTTCATGGACGCAGTGATGGCGTGCCCGCCTCAAGGCTCGGAGGAGCATCTTGAACAACTCCGCCGGATTGTCCCCGAACTCGTCAGATCCTGAAGCGGCACCTCCGATCTTGTCGGGCGGCTACGGCGATGAACACTTCCGTTGATGGTCGCGAACGGCGTTTCCGCAAGGATGACCCGAAGCGGGATCATCCTTGCCACCGGTCGCCCCGCAAGGATGACCCGCGGCGGGATCATCCTTTCCACCGAGCCGATAACCCGCAAGATTCGTTCGCATTTCCGGGGATTTCTGGTATGCTGCCCCCAGCGGCGGAAACGCCGCCAGGAGAGCAGAACATGAGACTTGCGATTGGCTCGATGGTCGTTTCGGCGCTGGGCGTTTCGGCTGCCCATGGCATGATCGTGCAGGGGACGGAGCTTGCCCCGTACGGCCTGGTCACAAACCAGCTTGCGATGTCGCACGGGGCCGTGTTCTCGTCGCTGAACAGCCCGTTCGTGACGTTCATCGAGCTAATGCCGGGCATCTGGGGGGTTCAGGGGACCGAGCCCTGGGCCAATCCGATCGCGGGATACGCGTGGTACAGCTCGCCGATCTTCATCAACTTCGTCGACCCGTCCAACGGCGTGACGCCCGCGGTGGTCAATGGGACGATCACGGCGATGTGGGGCGATGGCGGCGGGGATATGGACGCCGTCGACATGCGCGGGTACGACCTGTCGAACAACCTGGTGGCGAGCCAGACGTTCACGGGCAGCACGTTCACGCAGATTCAGATCACGGGCGTGGGCATTCACCGCGTGGAGTTCTGGGCGAACACGAACGTGGGCAGTCCGACTTCCGACACCGGGTTCGACTGGATCAGCTACGAGACGCCGACGGTGCCCACGCCGGGGGTCATCGCGACGCTGGCGCTTGGGATGGTGGTTGTCGGTCGCCGGAGGCGGTAGTCCGGTGGCAAGGATGATCCCGCTTCGGGTCATCCTTGCGGGAGAGCCGCGGGCGCGATGCGCCGACCGAACCACCCAGCAAGGATGACCCTGCGGGATCATCCTTGCCACCGAGAGTTGATATCATCCGGCGATGAGCGACGAAATACCCCTGAGCCCCAAACTCATTGAGCTGACGCAGGCCGCCCTGGAGCATGCGTGCGGCTCCATTTGCGAGGGTGGCCCCTTGGTGCCGTTTGTGATGTGGGTCAAACCGGGCGGCGACGACGCCTCGGAGCTCAATCGCTTTCTGCAACCGGCCGATGCCGATGGCGGGTACGACCTGGGCGAGTCGGTCGAGCGGGCCCACGACTTTCTGATGAGTCTGTCTGGCAAGGCCGAGCGGGCGGTTTTCGCGTTTGATGGCATGCTGACGCTCGAGGATGGGGAGCAGGTAGACGCGATCTTCCTGGAGGCGTTTGAGGTGGGGGCGGAGTTCGCGTATCGGTTTGCGCAGTGCTATCTCCCGGCGAGTGAGGCGGATGAGTTCGCGCCCATTGATGAGCCGGTGTTGGTGGAAGAGTTCGAGCCACTGTGGTAGGTGCGGGTTGAATCAAGATCATGCCTCCCTGAAGGGGAGGCATGCCACCCGGAGAGATGCTTTGGCTGGATACTCGGGCACGCCGCTACCGAAGAAACTGGGCATCAAGCCGGGGCATCGCGTCGCATTGATTCAAGCGCCGAAGGGGTTTGCGCTGGGTGAGTTGCCCGAAGGGGCGACGACGTCGGCGAGGCTCAACGGCGGGCCGTTCAATGTGCTATTGCTGTTTGCCAAGGACTCGGCGGCGATGGAGAAGTACTTTGACTCGGCCCGGGCGGTCATGACCATCGACGGCGGGCTGTGGGTCTGCTGGCCCAAGAAGGCTTCGGGCGTGGAGACCGACCTCACCGAGACCGAAGTTCGCGAATCGGGCCTGGAGACGGGCCTGGTTGACAACAAGGTGTGCGCGGTCGACGACACGTGGTCGGGGCTGCGGTTTGTCGTGCGGGTGAAGGACCGCCCCAAGGCAAAGAAGTGAAACACGGAGTTCGCGGAGGGGCACGGAGGAAGGCAGAAAGGCGCGTGAGAAAGGCGCGTGAGAAAGGCAAAGAGATGGGATTCAAATCCCGCCTCTTTGCCTTTCTCCGTGCCCCTCCGTGCACTCCGTGTTGAACTGCCTTTAGTCTTCTACCTTGTGCGGCTTGGTGGGCGTGTGCGGCATGCGGGTCAGGACCTTGTCGATGAGGCCGTATTCGAGCATCTCGATCTCGTCGAGCCACTTGTTGCGGTCGCAGTCCTTGTGGACTCGGTCCGTCGACTGGCCGCTGGCGGCGGCGTAGATTCGGTAGAGTCGCTCGCGCAGGCGGAGCATCTCCTTGGCTTCGATCTCAAGGTCGGTCGCCTGGCCTTCCATGACGCCCGAGAGCAGCGGCTGGTGCATGAGGTTGCGTGCGTTGGTCAGGGCATAACGCTTGCCCTTGGTGCCGCTGGCGGCGATGAGCGAGCCCATGCTGGCGGCCTGCCCGATGATGTACGTCGCCACGTCGCACTCGACGAAGTTCATCGTGTCGATGATGCCCAGGCCGGCGGTCACCGACCCGCCCGGCGAGTTCACGTACATGTGGATGTCGGACTTGGGGTCCTCGTTGGCGAGGAACAGGAGCTGGGCGATCACGATGCTGGCGACCTCGTCGCCGATCGGGCTGCCCACGAAGATGATCCGGTCCTTGAGCAGACGCGAGTAGATGTCGTACGCGCGCTCGCCCCGGGCTGACTTCTCGATCACGATCGGTACCAGATATCCGGACATGAGTTGATCCTTCCTTCACCAGGCCGCTTGGGCGACCCGATGCTGCATTCGTTTTTCCGACCCTAGCGCCAAATGCCTAGTGCCTCTTGCCTTTACCGCACTCCCGCCATCACGCCGCTGGCTTCCTTGGGCGGCTCGGTGAGCATCTCGTCGGCAAGCCCGTACCGGACGGCCTCCTCGGCGGTGAAGTACCGGTCGCGCTCGCTGTCGCGGTGGATCTGTTCGAGTTCCTTGCCCGTCAGCTTGCCCAGAATGCGGTTGAGCTCGGCCTTGGTCTTGATGATCTGCTCGGCCTGGATGCGGATGTCCTCGGCCTGGCCGCCCACGCCGCCGTAGGGCTGGTGGATCATGACCTTGGCGTGCGGGAGGACGTACCTTTTGCCCTTGTTGCCCGCCGCCAGGAGCACCGCGGCGCCGCTGTAGGCCCGACCGATGCAGTAGGTGGAGACGGGGGAGCTGATGAACCGCATGGTGTCGTAGATGGCCAGGGTGTCGTCGACGGCCCCGCCGGGGGAGTTGATGTAGAGGTTGATCTCGGATCCTCGCTTGAGGTTCTCGAGGTAGAGCATCTGCATCATGATCCGGGCGGCCGACGCCTGGTGGATCTCGCCCACCAAGAAGATAACTCGATTCTCCAAAAGGAGTTCGTCGATCGTCATTTCACGCGTTCGCTGATAGCTGACGGAAGCTGCGGGCATGCCTGGTCCCTTCTGAAAGTGCCTGGGGCGGGCCGAACAGGCCTGCCGACGGGCACTGGTTATCGCCACTCATTCTACGTGCGGCCGTGTGGTTGGATCGGGCCGCGCGGTGGGTGTCCTGAAGAAACGGGAAGATGCAATCTGTGTGCCGGGCAAGTTTCCTCCCTATGGGCTCTGGCGCGGTCCTGGCGGGCCCATGGACTGCCAAGACGGCAGAGGACGCGCCGCCACGGGCGGGGGTTGCTATCCTTGCCTCCACCCTTTGGAGAGTGCTCCACACGTGCCCACAGCAGTTATCAGCGACATCCACGCCAACGTCTCCGCCCTCAAGTCGGTTCTCGCCGACATCGCCGCGCGGGGGATCGACCGGATCATCTGCCTGGGCGACACGGTGGGCTATGGTCCCGACCCCCTCGAGTGCGTCGACCTTGTGCGGGCCAAGTGCGCGTGGTGCCTCATGGGCAACCACGACTTTGCCGTGCTCTACGAGCCGACGAACTTCAACGCGGGGGCGGAGACCGCCGCGTACTGGACCCGAGAACAGTTCGACAAGGAGGCCGACGAGTCGCTTCGGGCGGCCCGGTACGACTTCCTGGGGAAACTCAGGGTGCGGGTGGTTGACCAAACGCCCGAGCTGCCGTTCCCGGTGTTGGCCGTGCACGGCTCCCCGCGGCGGCCGATCAACGAGTACATCTTCCCCGACGATCCCCAGAACTCCCCCGACAAGCTCGAGTCGATTTTCGACCGGGTGCCCAACCTGTGCATCGTGGGTCACACGCACGTCCCGGGCGTCTTCACCAACGAGCCGGATTTCTATCCGCCCGATGAGCTTGGGACCGACCGGTGCTACCGGTGGCAGCCGGGCGAGAAGGCCGTCATCAATGTCGGGAGTGTGGGCCAGCCCCGCGACCATGATCCTCGGGCGAGCTATGTGATCCTGCACGCCGACCGGGCGGAGTTTGTGCGCCTGGCGTACGACATCGACGCGACGGCCAACAAGATGCGGAGTATTCCGCAGCTGCCGGGGTGGTTGATTGATCGGTTGTACGACGGAAGGTGATTCGTCGGGTGCCACCACCCGCGCTTCGCGCGTGGTGCGGGGCGCCCGTTGTCACGAGACCCTGGAAGTCTCGACGCCCTTCCACCACGCGCGAAGCGCGGGTGGTGGCACCCGGGGGACCTTCGTCGTCGCTCCTAGCATGGCCCATGTTCAGCCCGATCGCCGACATTCTTCAGGACCTGCAGGCCGGCAGGATGGTTGTTCTCACCGATGATGAGCACCGGGAGAATGAGGGGGATCTCGTGCTGCCGGCCCAGTTTGTGACGCCCGAGAGCGTGACATTCATGCTGCGGAATGCCCTGGGGTACATGTGTCTGTCGCTCACCGAGGCCGATTGCGATCGGCTCGATCTGCATCCGCAGTCGTCGGTCAACACCACCTCCCGCGGGACGGCCTTCACCGTTTCGATCGACCTGCACCCCAAGTTTGGCGGCACCACCGGCGTTTCCGCCAAGGAGCGGGCGGCGTGTGTCCGCATGGCGATCGACCCGTCGAAAGGGGCCGGCGACTTCGTGCGTCCCGGGCACATCAACCCGCTGAGGTCGCGCGATGGGGGTGTGCTGGTGCGGACGGGGCAGACCGAGGGGTCGGTGGATCTGTGCCGGCTGGCGGGGCTGTATCCGGCGGCGGCCATCATCGAGATCATGAAGCCCGACGGCGAAATGGCCCGGGTGCCCGACCTCGTGAAATTCTGCGCGGAGCACCAGATCAAGATGTGCTCGGTCGCGCAGATCATCGAGCACCGTCTCGCCCGCGAGAGCTTGGTGAAGCGGATGGGCACGCCGCGACCGCTTCGGACGGCGATGGGAACCTTTACCGCGCTCATGTACGAGTCGATCGTCGACGCCCTACCGCATCTGGTGCTGACGGTGGGCGACTTTCCGGCGGTCACCGGCGGCGGGCCGGCGAACGCCGAGCCGACGCTCGTGCGGATGCACCGGCGGCACCTGCTGGGCGATGTGTTTGGCGATCTGGATTCTTCGCCGGCGGGGGCGACGGGGGATGTGCTGCGGCGGTCGATGCGGATGATTCAAGAGGCCGGGCGCGGGGCGGTGGTGTACTTGCGGACACAAGGGGGCGCGGGGGGGCAGCATCCCGAGGCCGTCGAGCTCGAGTCGACGCTGCAGACGATCCGGATGGAGCACAGGCCCGGGGATGACTCGCCGCAGCTCGCCCACTCCAAGAGCATCGCGGCGGGAGCGATTCCGATGCAGCAACGGGAGTTTGGGATTGGCGGGCAGATTCTCAGGGACCTGGGGATCTCGCGGATCAGGCTGCTGACGAATAAGCCCAAGGCGATGCCGGGGCTCGAGGCGTTTGGGCTGGAGATTGTGGAGACGGTGCCGGTGGGGTAGGGGATCATGCTTCCCTGAAGGGGAAGCATGCCACCACACCCCGGAGACACCCCCTCCGTCGCTTCGAAGACTGGCGACACCTCCCCCACTGCGTGGGGGAGGAAAAGACAACGCGGAGCCGACGAGCGGCTCCGCGTTGAGTTGATTCGATCATTCCTTACTGCAGTCTCGCGGCCTCGGCGTTGACGGCGACGGCTTTGGACTTGCTCGCCTCGCCGCGGCCGAGGAAGAAGCGGCTGGGCTTGGCGTCGCTGAGGCGCTCGTTGAGTTTGGTCAGGGCCTCGTCGACGATCTGGCGCACGCGTTCGCGTGAGATGCCGACCTCGTCGGAGATCTGCTTGAGCGTGAGGGGCTCGACGCCGTCGAGTCCGAAACGCAGACGCAGGATCTTCGCTTCCCGGTCGTCAATGGTCTCGAGCAATCGCCCCAGGATCTGCAGCTCGTCGCCCCGGAGGGTCGAGTCGTCGGGCGTGGGGTTGCGCGTGTCGGCGAAGAGGTCGCCCATGCCCAGCGATTCGGTGTCGCTCTGCGACACTTCCTGGGGCGGCGTCTGGAACGCCTTGATCGCACGCTTGATGATCTTGACCTTGCGGAGCGGAAGGTCCATCGCGTGGGCCAGCTCGGTGAGCGACGGGGCATAGCCCAGCTCACCTTCGAGCTTGCGGAACGCGATCTTCCACTTGGCGATCAGCTCCACCATGTAGGCCGGGATGTGGATCGGCTGGGTCGCGTTGATGAGCGCCCGCTTGATCGACTGCTTGATCCACCAGCTCCCGTACGTGCTGAAACGAGCGCCCTGCGAGGGGTCAAACCCCTCGACGGCCCGCACAAGCCCGATGTTGCCTTCCTCAACGAGGTCGGTCAACGGAAGTCCTCGATTTGCATAATGCTTGGCGATCGCGACGACGAGACGGAGATTCGCGCGGATCATGCGATCGCGTGAGGCCGCACAGTTGTCGTTGATGATCGCCCAGCCCAATTCACGCTCTTCCTCCGCGCTCAACAGTGGGGTCCTGTTGATCTCACGGAGGTAAAGCTGAAGGTCCGATTGCAGCGCGCGAGACCCGGGCGCAGCCTGTCCTCTTGCTCCACTCACTGTCCTACCGCCTTCCCCGGCAGTTTCCCGCCGGCTACACCACTTTGGACCCGCACCACACGGGACCGGCAAACGATACGCCGATCCGCTGGCAGGGGTTTCATCGACCGCGCAAGAATGTGCATTCTCTCTACCTGCAATTTTTGCGCATTCCGGCACTCTGGAATGTGTCACAGACTGCACGAAATGCCAACCTGGAATCGCCATTTCGAGAAAATTAGTTCGATTACCGGCCCTGGTCGCTCTCTGGAGGCCTTCGGGCGTACGTTTGGAGGAGACTTTCTACGTCGTTTGACGCCTTTTTGTTGAGACTTGCGAACAAATGCCTGACGATATTTCCGATATTTTGAATGGTTGGCCTTTCACGCCCGGCCAGCCCAACGTCCGGATCATCACCGGGACCGACGGGGAGCCCCGGGTGCAGATCCGGCTGGACCTGGGGGTCCTCCAGATGTTTGCGGACGGACGGCCCGACGGGCAGAACCCGCACGGGTGCGAGAGCCTGCTCGAGTACTTCGAGGGAGTTATTGAGGACTCGCAGGAGCAGCCAGAGTCCGAGAGGCTCAAGCTGTCGAGCGAGGAGTGCCAACTGCTGCGGGATGAGGCCGTCCAGTATTACCACAGGTACATGGCCCTTCTGGTGATCGAGGACTTTGACGGGGTGGTTCGTGACACGACGCGGAATTTGCGCGTTTTCGACCTGTGCGCCGAGCACGCCGAGAGCCAGGAGGACAAGGAGTCGCTCCAGCAGTACAGGCCGTATGTCATGATGGTGCGCGCGCGGGCGCAGGCGAGCCAGGCGGTGAAGGACAACGAGCCCAAGGCGGCGGTGATCGCGCTGGACAGCGGGATGGACCAGATCAAGCACTTCTTCACGACACTGGGGACTCCCCAGGCGTTCGATGAGTCGCAGGAAGTGGAGATGCTGAGGGGGATTCGGGATGCTTTGGCCCCCAAGCTGCCCAAGAGCCAGCGCGGGGAGCTCAAGGATCGGCTGCAGAAGGCGATCGATGATGAGAATTACGAGCTGGCGGCGATTCTGCGGGATGAGCTGAAGAATCTGAAGGATTGAGCGAATTCAGGGGTGCAGCGAGGTCCGGTAGTCGCCCGGGCCACTCTAGACTCGAACGGGTGTTGCGGCGGGGTGGAAAGATGGCTTTGACATGACGGACTGATCCGGTAGCCTGTGAAGACGGGAACCGGGCCCGTTTCGTGCTCGTAGGAGTAGACATGCCGATGATTCGTGGGAGAAAGTTCGTGAGCTGCGCGGAATGTGTCGCTCGCGTTCTTTCCACCCCGTCGAGCTGGAGTTTGAGCCGGATGCGGAGTTGGGTGTGGCTCGCGGTTCTCGCTCTGAGCCTTTTCGTGCCTCGGGCCATTGGACAGGAGATGGGGTGGGCGCAGCTGCAGCCGGCGTCGAGGGCGAGCAATGGGCTGGCCTACGACTCGTCGCGGGGCGTGACGGTCCTGTTCGGGGGCTTTGTCGGCACGCAGGTCGGGGACACATGGGAATGGGATGGGACCACGTGGACGCCGCGCAATGTGGCGGGACCTTCGGCGCGGCAGGGGCACGCGATGGTCTACGACTCGGCACGGGGGGTCACCGTTTTGTTCGGAGGGAGGATCGTCGGCTCGGTGAGCAGCGGGGAGACGTGGGAGTGGGACGGCATCGCCTGGGTCCAAAGGAGCGTGACTGGGCCATCGCCCAGGACGCTCCACGCGATGGCGTATGACTCGGCACGGGGCGTCACGGTGCTCTTTGGCGGGAGCGTGAACGGGGGGAACAATGGCGAGACCTGGGAGTGGAACGGCGCGGCGTGGACGCAGCGGACGGTGAGCGGCCCCAGCGCGAGAAGCGAGAGCGCGATGGTGTACGACTCGAGCCGCGGGGTGATCGTGCTGTTTGGCGGGCGCACCGACGTCGCCAACAACGCCGAGACCTGGGAGTGGAACGGGAGCACCTGGACCCGCATCAACGCGAGCGGCCCCTCGGCACGGTCGGCCTTCGGCATGGCGTTTGATTCCGTGCGCGGGGTCACGGTGATGTATGGCGGGCTGGGCGACTCGACCTTCAAGACGTGGGAGTGGAATGGGAGCGTGTGGACGGATCGCGGTGTGAGCGAGATTGGGAGGCGCTCTCAGCACACACTGGCGTTTGACTCCAGACGCGGAGTCGCGATCACTTTCGGCGGCGTGAATCCGGCGATCGTCCACGAGACCTGGGAGTGGAACGGGACGACCTGGAGTCACCGGGGGGCCAGCGGCGCTTCGGCCCGGGCTGGGCACGCGATGGTGTTTGACTCCACGCGCGGAACGTCGGTGCTCTTTGGCGGCGCGTTTGGTAATGCACGGCTGGGTGACACGTGGGAGTGGAACGGGACGGGATGGGCCAAGCGAGTAGTGGTCGGGCCGACCGCAAGGGTCAACCACGCGATGGCGTACGACTCCTGGCGCGGGGTCACGGTGCTCTTTGGTGGGAGTTCCAGCGCGGGAACCAGCGCCGAGACGTGGGAATGGGACGGACACGTGTGGACGAAGCGGCTGGCCAGCGGGCCTTCGGCAAGAACCGGGCACGCGATGGTCTACGACTCGGCCCGGCGCGTGGTGGTTCTCTTTGGAGGAACGGCGTCGGGCGGCCCGCTCAACGGTGAGACTTGGGAGTGGAATGGAACGGCGTGGACCCAGCGGCAAGTCGCCGGCCCGTCGGCGCGAAGGTCGCTCGGCATGGCATACGACGCGGCTCGCGGCAAGACCGTGCTGTTCGGCGGTGTGGGCGTCGCTGGCGCGCTGTTTGGCGACACCTGGGAGTGGGACGGCTCGAGTTGGAGCCAGCGGGCGGCGGCGGCTCCCGCGGCTCGCTATGGCTGCTCGATGGTGTACGACGCCTTTCGCGGCGTGTCGGTGCTCTTTGGTGGCGCCGGGCCTGTGCCCATGTATTACGCCGACACCTGGGAGTGGAACGGGGAGCGCTGGGGTCTGCAGGATGTGAGCGGCCCCTCGGCACGCTTCTCCCACGCGATGGTGTACGACGCCCAGAGCGGCGAGGAGATCGTGGTGGGCGGGTTCATCCGAAACGCCACGGAGGATGATGAGTGCTGGGGGCTGCTCATCCTTCCATCGGTTTCGGGCGAGGCGGTGACGCAGAGCATCTGCCCGTCGGGCTCGGCGAGCTTTGGGGCCGGCGCCGCGGGGACGGGGCCCTTGACGTACCGGTGGCAATGGAAGACGGGCGAGGGCGACTGGGCCAATCTGCACGAGGGGGCGAACGTTTCGGACGATGTTGCCGGGTTGATGATCGGGGCCACGGGGACGATCACGACGCAACTCGTTCTGCATCCGCTGGCGAGCCCATTTAACCAGGGGGCGATTCGGGTGAGGACGCGGTGCGCGGCGGCGAATTCGGCTGGGGTGAGAGCGGGGGGCGAGTCGGTCCTGACGATCTGCCCGGCGGACTTTGACTGCGACCAGAGCATGGACTGGCGCGACTACGCCAGCTTTGTCCGGGCCTTTGAGGCGGGGGAGGCGGGCGCGGACTTTGATCAGGACGGGGCGATCGACTTCTTCGACTACGACGCGTATGTGCAGGCGTTTGAGATTGGGTGCTGAGGCGGGCGGCGGTTTGAGGCCAGGCTCCAGCGTCTTTCGTTCGGGTCATGAATTTGGCGAAACCGTTGCGACGCGGGTCGCGTATGGGCATCTGTCCCCGGGGTTCTCTCGGCGGGCACGTGGGTATTGGCCTCTCAAGCCGTCGGATTGTGCAGGGACAACACGCTGATTTCGCCGCCCGAACGGCCGGGGCGGACGTTCGCTCGCACGGGGTACTGCCACATGGTTTTGAGAACATACAAACTGGTCCTTGAGGCATTCGTCGCGTTGATGGTGCTGGTGCTGGGCGTTCTGTCGCCACACGCATCAGGGCAGGAGTTGGGCTGGGTGCAGCTGCAGCCGCCGGCTCGTGACGATCAGGCGATGGCGTACGACTCTCGCCGCGGCGTGACGGTGCTCTTTGGGGGGTATACGGGCACTCGAGTGAACGACACATGGGAATGGGACGGCCTGTCGTGGACGCCGCGCAACGTCCCGGGGCCCTCGCCGCGGCAGGCGCACGCGATGGCGTATGACTCTGCCCGGGGCGTGACGGTGCTCTTTGGAGGGCGTACGTCCAGCTCGGTGAACAATGGAGAGACGTGGGAATGGGATGGGGTTGCCTGGACTCAGAGAGTCGTGACGGGACCGATGCCCAGAGCGTTTCATTCGATGGTGTTCGACTCGGCCAGGGGCGTCACTGTGCTCTTTGGCGGGAGCGTGAACGGCGCCACCAGCGGTGAGACCTGGGAGTGGAACGGAACTGCGTGGACACAGCGGGTGGTGAGCGGCCCCTCGGCGCGAGGCTCGTTCGCGATGGCGTTTGATTCGACCCGCGGTGTGACGGTTCTCTATGGCGGGTACACCGGAGCCGCGAACAACGCCGAGACATGGGAGTGGAATGGAACGAACTGGATGCAGCGTGCCGTGACCGGTCCGCCGGCGAGGTCGTCGCACGCGATGGCGTTTGACGTGGCGCGCGGCGTCGTGGTGATGTTCGGCGGCAGCAGCAACCTGGGCAAGACGTGGGAGTGGGATGGCATCGCATGGATCGATCGAGGCACAAGCTCGCTCACGCAACGACCCCAGCACTCGATGGTGTACGACTCCGCACGCGGAGTTTGCGTTCTCTTTGGGGGGGTCTCGTTTCAAGTCTGCCACGACACCTGGGAGTGGAACGGGAGCGTGTGGATCCGGCGCGACATCTCGACTCGGGCCGGGCACGCGATGGCGTTTGATTCCAATCGCGAGGTTTCGGTGCTCTTTGGTGGCGCAAATGGAAACGCACGAATGGATGACACTTGGGAGCACAACGGGACTGGTTGGGCCAAGCGGTTGGTGGTTGGACCTTCCGCGAGGGCGAATCACGCGATGGCGTACGACGCCGGGCGAGGCGTGACCGTGCTGTTTGGCGGAAGTGCGGGCAGCGGGACCACCGCCGAAACCTGGGAGTGGGATGGAAACGTGTGGACCCAACGTCAGGTCGTGGGACCATCAGCGCGAAGCGGGCATGCGATGATTTATGACGCCGCCCGGAGAGTGACAGTCCTCTTCGGCGGAGCGAACACCGGCTTCGTGTACTACGGCGATACTTGGGAGTGGGATGGGAACGTTTGGACTCAGCAACAGGTTACTGGGCCTGAGGCGCGGCGGTCGAGTGGCGTGGCCTACGACGCCGCACGGAGCAGGACGGTTCTCTTCGGCGGCACGGGCGATCGCTTCTTCGGAGACACATGGGAGTGGGATGGAGCGAGTTGGACCCGCAAGGACGGGGCCAGTCCGAGCACACGATCCGGGGCAGCGATGATGTATGACACACGGCGCGGCGTGACGGTCTTGTTCGGCGGCACGGGCAACCCGTATCGCAGCGACACCTGGGAGTGGAACGGGACGAGTTGGAGCGAGAGAATCGTCAGCGGTCCTCCGGGGCGATACGGGCACGCGATGGTGTACGACTCGGTGCGCGAAAAAGGGATTGCATTCGGGGGTTTCATTCGCGTCGCCACCGAGGACGACGAGTGTTGGGGATTGCTGACGGTTCCCTCGGTGACGAGCCAGCCAGCTTCTCAGAGCATCTGTCCGTCGGGGTCGGCGAGCTTTGGCATCACCGGCGTGGGCACCGCCCCGTTGAATTACCGCTGGCAATGGCAGGTTGAGAGCGGCGAGTGGACTGATCTTCATGAGGGAGCCAACGTCTGGGCGGATGCTCCCGGAGTGGTGCTGAGCGCCACGGCGACCACGACGGCGACTTTGAGCGTTCATCCGCTGGCGCGCCCGACAAGTCTGGGGGCGATCTTCCTGAGCGTTCGGGGCCTGGCCGTCAACTCGGCCGGGGTGGGCGCGAGCGATGCGGCGGTGCTGACGATCTGTCCGGCGGACTTTGACTGCGATGGCGGGCTGGACTGCCATGACTACGACAGCTTCGTGCGAGCCTTTGAGGCGGGAGAGGCGGAGGCCGACTTTGACCAGGACGGGACGATTGATTTTTTCGACTACGACGCGTTTGTGCAGTCGTTTGAGATCGGGTGCTGAGGCGAAGAGCGGTTTTGGGGTGGGGTGTTGGCGTCTTTCGTTCGGGTCTTGAATTGTGTGAAACCGACGCGAAGCCGGTCGCATATTGGCATCTGTCCCCGGGGTTCTCTCGGCGGGCACGTGGGTATTGGCCTCTCAAGCCGTCGGATTGTGCAGGGACAACACACTGATTTCGCCGCCCGAATAGGCCGGGGCGGACGTCTGCTCACCCGGGGATACTGCCGCATGGTTTCGAGAACACACAAACTGATCGTCGAGGCGATGGTCGCGGTGATGGTGCTGCTGGTGGCGGGTGTGGGGGTTGAGCCTGGGCGGGCGCTGGGGCAGGAGTGTCCGGATGGGTGGCGGTCGGATTTTGACAATGGGTGGGCGGGGGTGGTTGGAGGATCGCTGACCTCGGCCCCTTATGAGGTTCCCGTCATGGCTTTGTTGGTTTGGGACCCCGATGGACCCGGGCCGCGGCCAGAAGAACTCGTTGTCGGGGGACACTTTGATCAGGCTGGTCACATTGCGGCCAAGAACCTCGCGATGTTTGACGGCGAGCGGTGGACGGAACTCTCATCACCCCTGGTGCCGACAGTTGTTCAGGCACTTTGCTCCTACCAAGGACACCTGATTGTCGCCGGGGTCGCATCGGACGTGACATCGCAAGTCGCCTCGTTCGATGGGGTGAGTTGGACATCGCTTGGAACAGTCGTGCCTGTCTCCCTTCCGAACTACGTGCCAAGCCTCGTCATGAAAGTGATCGGCGACAACCTCTATCTCAGCGGCGATTTCGTTTCGATCAGCGGAGTGTCATTCTCCGGGATCGCCAGATGGGACGGCCATTCGTGGTCTAGCGTGGGCGAGGGTTTGGGGAGTCGTGCCTACGTTTTGTCGGAATTCCAGGGGAAGCTCGTCGCGGGTGGAAATTTCACGACAGCGGGAGGCTCACCGGCGAACCGAATCGCCACATGGGATGGAACTTCCTGGAGCCCACTGGGAGAGGGACTGGACGGCTATGTCCTCTCCTTGACGACCCAGGACAATGCACTGATCGTCGGCGGTCAGTTCCATAGCGCGGGCGGGGTGTCCACTCGATTCATCGCGCGATGGGATGGGCAACGATGGGACTCGATGGGCGGCGGGCTCGGCGAAGCGAGCGCGGCCGCAGTCACGATGCTCTCGAGCTACGAGGGACAACTGATCGCCGGGATTTCGTCTTACGTGAACGGGTTCAGCCCCCCTTCCAATCTGATGGCACGCTGGGATGGCTCACAGTGGATCATGATGGACAGTCATTGTTACGGAACAAATCTGCGTCGAGTCAACCAGAGCACGGTGTTCCGTGGCAAACTTGTCGTCGGAATGAACTCAATGATCCTGATCGAAGGATTCAACGCTGTGGGACTGGCGCAATGGGACGGGACGTCGTGGTCGACGGTGTGCCCGGGCATGGGCGTCGGATACGGCAGCGAACTGATCTCAAGAATTAGCGCGATGACGAAGCTGGAAGGGCAGCTGGTTGTGGGCGGCACTTTTTCCTCGATCGGCGGTGTGGAGGCGCACAACATTGCACGCTGGGACGGGTCGCGGTGGCGGGCTTTTGGCGCCGGCCTGGGCCCCAGCTATGGCAATTCGGGAGTCGGCGGCTTGGCGGTGTTCCGCGGAGAGCTTGTCGCCTCGACGAGGTTGGGATACGTCAACGCAGTGAAGAAATGGAACGGCAGCACCTGGCAGACGCTGGGAAACTCGCCCGCATCGATTGGCCCCATGGTCGAGTTTCAAGACGAGCTCTACGCGGCCGCACTTTCGCCCGAGCTTCCGACAAACAAGTATGGCCTCTTCCGATGGAACGGCGAATCGTGGACCCGCGTGCCAAACTTCCTGGCGGATCAAGTGTCCTGCTTCTACGTCGACGGAGATCGATTGCTCATCGGAGGTTGGACGCTCAGCGTCCAGAGCCTTCCGGTGGGCGTGCTCGCCTGGGATGGAACAACATTCACCGCGCTGCCTTGGTTGCCCAGTCCGATGCGCGGCGTGGCCCAGCTGACAGTGCTCAATGGATCGACGTACGCCGTGACGGGGTACGCCGCACAGGACAGATCGCAAGGCGCTGTGTATCGCTTCGACGGCTCGGCGTGGGCGTCACTCGCACAGAATTATATCACGTCGGCCCATTGGCTTTCCTTCTTCCCGTTTCGCGACGGGCTGCTTTTGTCTGGCGCCGACATGAGTTTTGGCGGAACCAGCCGAAGCAATCTCTCTTTTTGGGATGGAACGGGGTGGACCGCGTTGGGTGGCTCGAATCACGCACTTGTGTCAATGCCCTTCGAAGACGGGCTTGCTGTTTCCATGTACAGAGGCAGCAACAATGGTCAGGCCAACGCATTGATACAGGGCTGGCGACCGAGCGTGGGCCCGACGTTCGATCATCAACCCGCTTCACAGGCGATCTGTGCGTCGGGGCGCACGAGTTTCTTCGCGCCGGCGACGGGGAGCGAGGCCTTGACCTATCGATGGCAGTTCAGGGTGCCGGCGGCGGGCGGTTGGGGCGAGTGGCGGGATGCGGTGAATGGGGAGAACTTGGACGCGAGCGGGGAAACGCAGTTTGTGGGGCATGGGGCGGGCACGTTCACGCTGACGACTGCGGCGCCGATGGGGGTGAGTTTGGATCCGCTGGGGTGGGTGAATCGGAAGGTGGGGCTGCGGTGTTTGGTGTCGGGGGACTGCCGCACGATTGAAAGTGATGGGGTGGAGCTGGCGATTC
>CAYHQQ010000018.1:0-63194 GCA_964358855.1 uncultured Phycisphaeraceae bacterium | reverse complement strand
CCCGCCCTCCATACCCCGCTCATGAGCGTCACCAACGCCATCAGCGGCATCATCTTGATCGGCGGCATGCTCCAGCTCGCCGGCTCCCCCTCGGGTGCCCCTGCCATCCTCGGCGCCATCGCCGTCCTCATCGCCGCCATCAACATCTCCGGCGGCTTCCTCATCACCCAACGCATGCTCGCCATGTTCCGACGACAGTCCTGACTCTCTCTCTCTCTCATTCCTCTTCGCTCCCACGTGATCTACTCCGCCTTCCGCCCCCACTTTCCGCTTTCCGCCTCCTGCTTCTGCTTCTGCTTCTGCTTCTGCTTCTGCCTTCCATTTTGAATCTCAAATTTCAAATTTGAAATCGCCTTTCCCTCAGTCCTCAGTCCTGTTCAACTCGTCTTCCCCGCAGCACGCAGCACGACCTCCCCATGTCCGACAACCTCGCCATCGTCGCTTATCTCGCCGCCAGCGCCATGTTCATTCTGAGCCTGGGCGGCCTCTCGCGCCAGGAATCCGCTCGCCGCGGCAACCTCCTGGGCATCATCGGCATGGCCGTCGCCCTCGCCGCCACCGCCTTCCGATCCGAATTCTTCTCCGGAGGGCTCAGCGGCTACGCCCTCCTCGCCGCCGCTCTCATCCCCGGCTCTCTCATAGGCGCCGTCATCGCACGGCGCGTCCAGATGACCAGCATGCCCCAGCTTGTCGCCATCCTCCACAGCTTCGTCGGTCTCGCCGCCGTCCTCGTCGGCATCGCCACCTATCTCGGCGGGCACACGCACAAGATGACCCCCGGCGAGCAGACTATCCACCTCATCGAAATCTTCGTCGGTGTCTGCATCGGCTCCATCACCTTCGCCGGCTCGGTCATCGCCTTCCTCAAACTCCAGGGCACCATCTCCGGCAAACCCCTCATCCTCCCCGCCCGCCACGTCCTCAATCTCGCCCTGGTCGCCGTCACCGTCGGGCTTGGCGTCTGGTTCCACGCCTGCGAGGGGATGGAGGTCGGCTCGGGCCTCATGCCCCTCCTCATCGTCACCGCCGTCACCGCGATTCTCGGCGTCCACTCCGTCATGGCCATCGGCGGCGCCGACATGCCCGTGGTCGTCTCCATGCTCAACAGCTACTCGGGCTGGGCCGCCGCCGCCGCCGGCTTCATGCTCGAGAACGACCTCCTCATCATCACCGGCGCCCTCGTCGGCAGCAGCGGCGCCATCCTGAGCTTCATGATGTGCCGCGCTATGAACCGCTCGTTCCTCAGCGTCATCCTCGGCGGCTTCGGCGCCGGCGAAGGAGCCGCACCCGCGGCCGGATCCGCGCCCGCCGGCGAAGTCCGCTCCATCGACGTCGCCAAGACCGTCGAATTCCTCAAGCACGCCCGCAACATCGTCATCGTCCCCGGCTATGGGCTGGCCGTCGCCCAGGCCCAGCACTCCCTCGCGCAGGTCACCAAAATCCTCCGCGATTCCGGCACCCGCGTCCGCTTCGCCATCCACCCCGTCGCAGGCCGTCTCCCGGGACACATGAACGTGCTTCTCGCCGAGGCCAGCATCCCCTACGACATCGTCCACGAGATGGACGAGATCAACCACACCCTTCCCGAAGTCGACCTCGTCATGGTCATCGGCGCCAACGACATCGTCAACCCCGCCGCCCAGGACGACCCTTCCAGCCCCATCGCCGGGATGCCCGTCCTGGAAGTCTGGAAAGCCCGCACCGTCGTCGTCATGAAACGCGGCATGGCCAGCGGCTACGCCGGCGTCGACAACCCGCTCTTCTACAAAGACAACACCGTCCTGCTCTTCGGCGACGCCCGCAAGATGGTCGAGGCGATTTTGGCGGCACTGGCGACCTGAACCACGCAACTTCCGCGCCGCCCTCAACATCCACCTCGCCCCGGGACGCCGGACCTGAGGCTCTGCAAGGGTCCGGGTAGGTCAAGGCACCCGTACGATCCGCGCCACCGACGGGATGTCGTCCACCATCAGAAACAGCATGTAGTGCCCCGACGGCACCAGATCCTGACTCGCCGGCACCGTAATCGTCACCGTCGATCCGTTCTGAGCGACAGGCAGCACAAGCCTCCTCTGCACCCCCGTGTCCACCCAGTGCGTCGTCGCCCCCGTGCCCTGCAGCACCGCGCTGGTGATGCGAGTCTGTGGGAACACACCCGCCGTCACAACGCTCCCACGCGTCGGCGCCGACGACGAAAGCGACGTGATCGACGCTCGCACGCCGCGGAACAAATACGGCGGGCTGAACGCCTCGACATCCGCCGAGTTGGGCGGGTTGCCAAACTCGATCACCGTTCCCCCGGTGGTGATCACCCGCCCATCTGGAATCAGCAGCGTCACCGCGTGGTACTCACGAAACTGTCCCATGTCCGCCATTCGACGCCACGTACCCGTCGCCGGATCAAACAAGTCCGTCCACTTCACAACCCCCCTCACGTTGGGAACCATCGCCGTGGGCGGACTCGTATCCCCCGCGGCCACGCAAACCTTCCCATCTGGAAGCTGCACCACCTCCGGCCGGAACCGCCGCAGCACCGGACTCCCCGCCGTGCTCCACGTCCCACTCGACGGCGCATAAATCTCCGCCATCGCCGTGTTCTGCCCCGAGGCCCCGGGCTTCACTCCAATCGCCGCCGCCCTTCCATCCGCCAGCACGATCAGCGAGTGGTCCGAATGGTCGGGAAATCCGCGGTCGGGCTGCACAAACGCCCCCGTCAGCCGAAACTGCCCCGATGTCGGGGTGTACAACTGCGGCGGCGACCACGTGATCAGCACCTCACCCGTGTGCAGCAGGGCCGCCGGCGTGAACTCCGACGCGTTGATCATCGATCCCGTGTAGGTCCACGTCATCGTGGCCAGGTTGAGTCGCTCGCACGTCGCCGTCCGCACCGCATCGGGGCGCGTCCCTCCCCCCATCGCCATCAGCGAGCCGTCGGCGAGCCGCACCATGCCCGGATACCAGCGCCCCGTCGGATTCAACAAGTCCGCGAACCGCTGCCACGAGTTGAGCACGGGGTTGTACGCCTTGACGTACCGCACGGCGTTGCGAAACTGCCCCGGATCACTCCCCGGCTGCCCACCCACAAAGATCGGCCTCCCATCCGCGAGCAGCGTGATGTTCATGCACCCCTGCCCAAGCCCCGAGCTCGCCCCGGGAAATGCCTGCCCCGTCACAGGATTGAAGATCACCGGCGTCAGCGTGTCGTGACAGTACATCACCCGCCCGTCCGCCAGAAGAATCCCGATGTCGCTCGCGTCGAAGAACTCCCCCGCCGTGCTGCCGATCACTTCCCACCGGCCCGTGTGGGTCTCGGGCAACAGCGTGAAGTCCCGCACCATCGCCCCGCCCCCGCGCTGGATCCCAAGCTCCTGATACGCAAACCCCGGCGCCGCCACACCCAGCCTCAACGCCCCCAGGGGCCCGGCAAGAATCCGATACCTTCCCGCCGCGTCGGTGCGAACTTCCGAAAACGCCGCAAGATCCGTCGTGAACAGCGTCACCCGCACCTGCGCCACCGGTGCCCCCGCCCCATCGCGAAGCGTGCCCGAGAGCGAGGGAGCCACCAGCGGAGGCGCCACCGGCATGGGCTGCGTCCACGCGCTCCCGGCAGAACAGCCCACCACGCTCAACGCATACGCGATGCACAAGCAACCCTGGCCCATGTGAGTTCTCCTCTCCTCTCGATCGTAGGGCCCAAACCGCCTTCGCTCTCAGGTCCGCGCCGATCGCAAGCGAAGGCTGTTGAGCACCACGCTGATACTGCTGAGCGCCATGGCCGCACTCGCAATGATCGGTGAGAGCAGCCACCCGGTGAACGGGTAGAGCACGCCCGCGGCGATCGGAATCCCGATCACATTGTAAATGAAGGCCCAGAAGAGATTCTGACGGATCGTGCGCATCGTCGCCCGCGACAGAGTAATGGCCTCGGGCACCGATCGCAGGTCGCCCCGGATCAGCGTGATGTCCGACGCCTCGATCGCCACATCGGTCCCCGAGCCCATCGCCAGCCCCACATCGGCCTGTGCCAGAGCGGGCGCGTCGTTGATGCCGTCGCCGACCATGCCGACGATGAGCCCCTGCGACTGGAGCCTCTTCACGTGCTCGGCCTTGTTCTCCGGCAGCACTTCTGCAAAGACCATATCCGGCTTGATCCCCACCTCCCTGGCCACCGCAGTCGCAGTCAGTGCGTTGTCGCCGGTGATCATCGCGACTTGCAGCCCCATCCTCTGCATCTGACCAACCGCCGCTTTGGACTCGGGCTTGACGGTATCGGCGACGGCGATGAGGCCCGCGGGCTTGGCGTCGATCGCCATGTACATCGGCGTCTTGCCGGCAGTCGCCAGCTCCTTGGCCAAGGCATCCAGGGCCGATGTGTCGATGCCGCGGTCCGCGAGCAGGGCACGTTTGCCGACCAGAACGTCGCGTCCTTCCACCCTCGCCTCAATCCCATGACCGACCATCGCCTTGAACGCGCCCGGCTCAATCAGCGTGATGCCGCGGACCTTGGCGCCCTCGACAATCGCCGCGGCCAGGGGATGCTCGCTGCTCCGCTCTGCCGAGGCGGCCAATCGCACGACGTCTGGTTCCAGGAATCCCGAAAGCACACGCACATCCGTGAGCGCCGGCTTGCCTCGCGTCAGCGTACCAGTCTTGTCGAGAATGATGGCCGAGAGCTTGTGAGCCGTTTCCAGCGCCTCCCCACCCTTGATGAGAATCCCGTGCTCGGCGCCGCGCCCGGTTCCGACCATGATCGCCGTCGGAGTGGCCAGGCCAAGGGCGCACGGGCACGCGATGATGAGCACCGAGACAAAGGTGAGCAGGGCCATGCTCAGCCGCGTGTCAGCCGGGGCCGCGAAGTACCACACAATGAATGTCACCACCGCGATGCCCAGCACAAGGGGCGTGAAGTACCCGGCGATCGTGTCCGCCAGCCGTGCGATCGGAGCCTTGCTCCCTTGCGCTTCCTGCACGAGGCGAACAATCTGCTGAAGCGCCGTGTCCTTGCCGACCTTCGTCGCGCGGACTAGCAGAGCGCCCGTGGAGTTGATCGTGGCGCCAAAGACCGCGTCGCCGGCTCTCTTCTCCACCGGCACGCTCTCCCCGGTCAGCATCGACTCGTCGATCGCCGAGTCTCCGCTCTCCACTGTGGCGTCCACGGGGACCTTCTCCCCCGGCCGAACAATGACCACGTCGCCCACCACAACCTGCTCAACCGGAATGTCCTGCTCGCCCCCGTCCCGCCGCACGCGAGCGGTCTTGGCCTGGAGCCCGATCAGCTTGCGGATGGCCGCGCTCGTGTTCCCCGTCGCGCGGGCCTCAAAGAGCTTGCCCAGCAGCACGAGCACAATGATCACTGCCGCGGCCTCGTAGTAGACTGGCGCCGTCGCCATCCCACCCATGCCCGCTGAGTGCGTGACCGCGAAGAATCCCGGCCACACCGTCGCGGCGATCGAATACACGAACGCCGTGCCCGTTCCCAGCGCCACCAGCGAGTCCATGTTCGCCCGCAAATGCTTCAGACCCATCCACGCCATGCGGTAGAACTGCGCGCCGCACCACACCACCACCGGCGTCGTGAGCCCAAGCTGCAGCCAATTGACCCACGCGTGATTGAACATCGCGATCCTGCCGTGCGACATCGCGATGACCAGCACCGGCAGCGACAGCACGCCGCCCACGATCACCTTGCGGAGCAGCACCGCCTGCTCGTCCTGGTTCACGTGCATGTGGGCCGCGTGCTCATCGCCCTCCATGCCCTTCATGTGCCCATGCTCGCCATGGCTCATCGCTTCGGAGGCCGCCGGTTGGGACCTTGCCACCGGCGCCGTCGCGTCGTACCCGGTTCCCCGCACCACACCCGCCAGCGCGTCCGGGGAGGTCGACGCGGGATCAAACCGCACGGTCGCCGTCTTGGTCAGGAAATTCACACTCGCCGTCGAAACGCCCTCGGTGTTCGAGAGCGCCTTCTCAACCGTGCTCGCGCACGAAGCACAAGTCATGCCCTTGATGGCAAGATCAACGCGTTCCAGAGTCGCCCCGGCCGCGTCGGCCACCGGTGTGTGTCCCTCCGCCCCGATCGCGCACTCCGCTCTTGCCGTATCCATCTATGAGTCCTTGAGAGATCCCCGGGATCTCTGCGTTTCCCCACCCGCCAGCTACCTCGCCACCTTGGCGACCAGATCCAAAAGTTCCTCGATCATCTCGTCCCTTCTGGCTCCATCCTCGTGCAGCGCCGCCGCCGCACAGTGGGTCAGGTGGTTCTTGAGCAGGTTCTTGGCGACCGCCCGCAGAGACTCCTGGGCCGCGGCGATCTGCGCGATCGTATCGGCGCAGTAGCGATCCTCCTCGACCATCCGCGCCACGCCGCGAACCTGCCCCTCGGCCCGTTTGAGGCGCACGATGTTCGACGCCTTGATGACCTGGTCGACCGCGACAGCCTTACGCACCGCTTTGGCCGAAGGGCCCAGGCTCATGGAACCGCACGCGCACGCCGCGGCAGCGACCTGCTTCGACACAGCCTTGGATGAGACTCTCTTGGGTGGCATCACACTCTCCAATTCAAGCATTGTCATACGCGGCCAATGCGGCTCATCCGCCGCAGCACGATCCCCCGCCGATCTTCCCCTTCTCGCGTCCGCCGCCACAGCATCCGCCGGCGTTGCCCGTCGCAGACGCAGGTCGCAAGATGCGGGCGGTGTACCCGGTCTCTTGGATCGCGGCGAGTGCGGCGTTTGCGGTCGCGTCGTCAGGGACGACCACCGTGGCGCTGCCCACCGCGACGTTTTTGATCCGAAGCCCTGGCAACCTGTTCAGGGCCTGGGTGACCTTTGCCACACAGTGCCCGCAGGACATGCCGTCGATACCGATGTTGAGGACGCGGGGGGCGGTGGTCTGCATGATGATGCTCCAAGGGTTTCAGGGGGTCCTTGTCCACACGGACTAGTATACCCCCCCCGGGGTATCTACGCCACCGGGTCCACAAAGTTCGCTGGTTCGGTGCGCCCGGCGGCCCGGACGACGAGCCGTGATGCCGGGCACCAGCCCCGTTCACGCCCGACGTGCACTTCTCGTAAGCTCCACCATGTCAACCGCGCAAAGGTCCACGCAAACCCCAGTTTCCCGCCGCCACTTCCTGCTCCTGGCCTCCCTCGCCACCACCGCCCTGGGATTCCAACCACCTTCTGTCCCCGTCGCGCCTTCCCACCCACTCGCGCCCCAGCCGCCCAACCCCCTGTGCGTCTGGTACGACCGCCCCGCCACGACCTGGATGACCGAGGCCCTGCCCATCGGCAACGGCCCCATGGGTGCCATGCTCTTTGGCGCCACCGACATCGAACGCATCCAGTTCAACGAGATCAGCCTCTGGTCGGGCGATCGCATCGCCGTCGAGGGTCGCGTCCTGGGCGACACGCCCAAGGAGGAACAGCAGAACCTGGGCGCCTACCAGGCCTTTGGCGACATCTTCATCCATCTCGGCCACGACCTCGCCAAAGTCACCGACTTCCGGCGCGAACTCGACATCGATCGCGCCGTCCATCAAGTCTCCTACCGGTACAACAGCGTCCGCTACCAGCGAACCGCCTTCGCCAGCCACCCCGCCGGCGTCATCGTCATCCACCTCACCGCCGACAAGCCCGCCGCCTGCTCCGGCCGCATCCAGCTCGCCGACATGCACCAGGCCCGCATCACCGCCGATGGCCACCGGCTCAGCTCCGTCGGCAAACTCGACAACGCCTTCGAATACGAGGCCCAGCTTCTCGTTCTGAACTCGGGCGGCACCATCGCGGCCAAGACCGACGACGCCCCCGCGAAGAATCCGTGGAACATCGCCGTCCCCACCTCCAACCTCGCCTTCGACCGCTGCGACAGCGTGACTCTGATCCTCGCCGCGGGCACAAACTTCGTCCAGGATCACACCCGGCAATGGCTGGGCGAACATCCCCACGCCGCCGTCACCGCCCGCATCGATTCGGCCGCCAAGCTGGGCGTCGATGAACTGCTCGCCCGCCACGTCAAAGACTACCAGTCCCTCTTCCGCCGTCTTTCGCTCAACATGGGAACCACCGCGCCCGAGCTGCTCGCCAAGACCACGCTCGCACGCCTGGAGTCCTACGCCAAGCACACAACACCAGATCCAAGTCTCGAAGCACTCTTCTGCCAGTTCGGCCGCTATCTGCTGATCAGCTGCTCGCGCCCCGGCTCTCTCCCCGCCAATCTCCAGGGCGTCTGGAACGACAGCAACACCCCCGCCTGGGCCGGCGACTATCACTCCAACATCAACATCGAGATGAACTACTGGCCCGCCGAAGTGTCCAATCTCGCCGAATGCCACAGGCCGTTCATCGACTACGTCAACAGCATCCGCGCCGTCAGCGCCGCCAACACGCGGAACAAGTACGGCAACGTCCGCGGCTGGACGGTCCAAACAATGAACAACGCCTGCGGCCTCTCATTCTGGAAATGGAACCCCCCCGGCAGCGCCTGGTACGCTCAGCACCTCTGGGAGCACTTCGCCTTCGGACGCGACCAGATCTATCTCCGCAACACCGCCTATCCCGTGCTCAAGGAAGTCTGCGAGTTCTGGGATGACCACCTGTCCCGCCGCCCCGACGGCACCCTCGTCACCCCCGACGGCTGGTCCCCCGAGCACGGCCCCGCCGAAGAAGGCGTGACCTACGACCAGGAGATCGTCTACGACCTCTTCACCAACACGATCGAGGCCGCCGATGTGCTGGGCGATGACAAGGCGTTCCGCGACCACATCGCCGGCCTGCGAGACAAGCTTCTCAAGCCCAAGATCGGACGCTGGGGCCAATTGCAAGAGTGGGAACAGGACAAGGATGATCCCAAGGATCAGCACCGCCACGTCTCCCACCTCTTCGCCCTGTATCCCGGTCGTCAGATCACCAAGGTAACCACACCCGATCTGGCCGAGGCCGCCCGAGTCTCCCTGCAAGCTCGCGGCGACCAGAGCACCGGTTGGAGCCGCGCGTGGAAGATCAACTTCTGGGCCCGCCTCTGGGACGGCGATCACGCCCACACCATGCTCCAAAGCCTGTTGACCGTGGTCCGCGAGACCAAAACGATCTACGGCGAGAGCGGCGCGGGCGTCTATCCAAACCTCCTTGATTCCCATCCGCCCTTCCAGATCGACGGCAACTTCGGCGCGACCGCCGGCGTCTGCGAGATGCTCCTCCAAAGCCACACAGGCCGGATCCATCTTCTGCCCGCCCTGCCCAAAGCCTGGCCGATCGGCAAGGTCTCAGGCCTCTGCGCCCGAGGCGGCTTCGAAGTCGACATGAACTGGGAGAACGGCCGCTTGACCAAGGCCGTCATCCATTCCAAGTCCGGCCTCCCCTGCCGAGTCGTCTGCGGCGACCAAACGTGGGAATTGAACACCGAGCCCGGGAAGTCATACCCCCTCACGATCGCGAAGAGTGTTGACCCACGCAGCGTCAGGTAGATGGGGGCGCTTGAGCCCACCGCACACGAACACAAAGGAACATCGAAAGTGAAACTGATCACATTCATAGCACGAGCGATCGTCGTCGCGGTGGTTGCCATTTCCGTGACGGGAAACGCGGCGGTGGCCCAGCAGTCCGGTGAAGGCAAGCCGCAGGAGAAATTCAAGGGGCCGATCAAGGTCTTCATCCTCGCCGGGCAGTCGAACATGGAAGGCCACGCCGGGGTGCAAACGCTCGATCGGCTGGGTGAGCACCCGACCCATGGATACCTGCTCAAGCAGATCAAGAACGACGACGGGTCATTCGTCGTGCGCGATGATGTGCTCGTCTCCTATCAGAAAGCCGACGAGAGAATCAAGCGCCCGCTGTCGGTGGGCATGGGCGCGTGGGGAGCGGATTGGTTTGGGCCCGAGCTGATGTTCGGCATCGGCATGGGCGATCACTTCACCGAGCCGGTTCTGCTGATCAAGACCTGCTGGGGCGGGCACAGCCTGTACGGGAATTTCCGGCCGCCCAGCGCCGGCAAACCGGCCTATGAGACCGACTGCAAGCCCGAGGAGATGGGCGCGTCCTATCACAAGATGGTGAAAGAGGTTCGTGAGTGCCTGGCCACTCTCGACACCGATTTCCCGCAGCTCAAAGGGCTCAAGCCCGAGCTCTGCGGATTCGTCTGGTTCCAGGGCTGGAACGACATGTGCCAGCCCGGCGACAAGATCAGGCAGCAGGTGTACGACGAGTATTGCCCCAACTTCGTGCATCTGGTTCAGGACCTGCGCAGCGAGTTCAAGGTGCCGAGCCTGCCGGTCGTCATGGGAGAGCTCGGCGTCGGCGGCGAACAGGCCGACAAGAACATGGCCGATTTCAGGACCGCCCAGGCGAAGATCGCGACCTGCCCTGAGTTGAAGGGCACGTTGGGTTACGTGCGCACCGCGCCATTCTGGTATCCCGAGCTCGACGCGTTGCCCCGCGAGATGGAATCGCAAGAGAGCCGGGTGAGAAAGGCGGCTGAGGTCAAGGTCAAGGAGCATCACAAAGGGCAACCCCAAAGCGCGGACCCCAAGAAGATGGAACAGCTCGTGAGAGAAGCGGGCGACAAGGCCCTGAAAGATGATGCCGCGTATCAGCAGGCGAAAAAGGATTCCGACAGGCACGTCTGCAACTGGTACTGCCATTACCAGGGGAGCGCCAGAGTGTACTGCATGGTGGGGTACAGCCTGGCAGAGGCAATGAAACCCTTGCTGCGGAAAGAGCCGCACTCGAATGAATCACTCCCATGACAAAGGCACTTCTGCGCTCAATCCTTGTGCGTCTTACCCCATATCGCAAATTCGCCCGGCGCCCGCCGCGTTTACCGCAAGCGCACGCCGGGCGACTCTCAATCCCTCCACCACCCACCCCACTCTCTCTCTTATTCTTCCTCGCCCTCATCATCCGCGCCCGGCACCACCAGCGGCGCCGTCGCCTTCACGGCCAGCACCTTCTTGCGGATCTCGGCGGCGACTTCGAGGTTGTCCTTGAGGAACTGCTTGGCCACCTCACGGCCCTGGCCCAGGCGGATCTCGCCATAGTTGAACCACGACCCGCTCTTCTGGCACACGCCGCATTCCACCGCGACGTCGATCAGGTCGCCCGACCAGCTGATGCCCTCGGTGTACATGATGTCGAATTCGGCCTCGCGGAAGGGGGCCGCCAGCTTGTTCTTGACGACGCGGGCCCTCGTGCGGCTGCCGACGACGACGTCGCCTTCTTTGATCGCGCCGGTGCGCCGCACGTCGATGCGGACCGAGGAGTAGAACTTGAGGGCGCGGCCGCCGGTGGTTGTTTCGGGGCTGCCGAACATGACGCCGATTTTCTCGCGGATCTGGTTGATGAAGATGACGGTGCAGTTGCTGCGTGCGATGACGCCGGTGAGCTTTCGCATCGCCTGGCTCATGAGGCGGGCCTGGACGCCCACGCTCGCATCACCCATCTCGCCCTCGATCTCGGCCTTGGGAACCAGGGCCGCCACCGAGTCCACGATCACCACATCCACCGAGTTGCTCCGCACGAGCATCTCGCAGATCTCAAGACCCTGCTCGCCCGTATCGGGCTGGCTCACCAGAAGCTCATCGATGTTCACGCCGAGTTTGCGGGCCCAGGAGGGGTCCATCGCATGCTCCGCGTCCACCACCGCCGCCACGCCCCCATCCTTCTGCGCCATCGCGGCACACGTCAGCGCCAGCGTCGTCTTACCCGACGACTCCGGCCCGAAAATCTCAACAATTCGCCCCCGCGGAATCCCCTTCCCTCCCAGCGCGAGATCGAGCGAGATCGACCCCGTCGAGATCCCGGGGATACTCAAGAAGGCGTTCTCATCCATCTTCATGATGGCGCCCTTGCCGAACGCCTTATCAATCTGTGCCAGCGTCAGGTCCAAAGCCTTCCGCTTGGCCTTCTGCTCGGTGGCCTTCGCCTCGGCACTCTTCTCCCCGGCCTTATCCCCACCCCTCACCTGCGGCTTCATCTCCGCATGCCGTGATTCCTTGACCTCGATCTTCGTACTGGTGAATGCCATAACCGCCAACCTTTCCTTTGCCGGAGTGTGGCTGCCTTGGCCGATTCTTGAGCCCATATCACAGGTAACTTCATCAGTCACCTCATGCGCTTCTGGAGCCCAATCCTCAATGCCGCCGCAGGCACCCCGAACGCCGGCGAGTGAACCGGACCCAAACACGGCACGCCCCCACTTTCACAAAGGAAAGTGGCCTGGCGGGCCACGAAAGCACACTGCTTTCGTCGAAAGAGCCCCGGACTCAGGGGCGTCGCCGGACGCGAGCCTGAGCGGGATGACAATACCAAGACCCGAACGGCCTGTCAAGCCGTCGTTCTCTTTTGTTCGGATTGTGGATAACTTGCGACCACCGCCACCTCACCACACTATGCCCCCTTCGCCTCCCACTCCTTCACCTTCTCCGCCTTTCCCCACGCCTTGTACAGCTTCACGATCCCATCCCGGGCCGTCTTGAGACGGCCGTGCCCCGCGGGGAGCGCCTTGGCGAGGCGTTCGTAGCCGCCGACAAAGAACGGCTCGGCTTCCTCATACTTGCCCTGGTCGAGCAGGCACTCACCCACGTTCACCATCGCCTGCCCGCGGATCCAATGTCCCTCGGGCATTCCCTTCTCCACGCCCGCGAGCATCGTGCGGAAGACCGGCTCGGCTTCAACAGGCTTCTTGCGATCCAGCAGCAGCAGCCCCAGGTTGTTCATCACCGTCAGGGTCGACACCGCATCGGGGCCGCTCACACGCTCGCGCAGCGACAGGGCCCGCCTCATCAGCCGCTCGGCCTCGTCGAGGTTGCCGCGGAGTTGCTCGATCCGCGCCAGGTTGCCCATGTACGACAGCGTCGTGTCGTGGATCTCGCCGCGGGTTCGCTCCGACGACTCCATCGCCTCACGCGTCAGGACCATCGCCTCGTCGTACTTCTTGAGCTGCTCGAGCGTCTGGGCCAAGGCGTTCTGCGTCGTGAGCGTCTCAGAGTGCTCCGGCCCATAGATCCGGCGCTTGGCCGCCAGAGTCTCCCGCGCCAGCCGCTCGGACTCCTCGAGTCGCCCCAGGTCCTTGAGGATCGCCGCCCGGATCGAGAGCCCCATCAGCGTCAACTTGCCATCGAGCCCCCCGCCGTTCTCCGGCGTCGCGGTGGTCGCGTCGGCGACCAGCTCGGCCGCGGCCTTCTCCGCCTCGTCCAACCGCCCCAGCCCGTGCAGCGCATCGGCGATGCTCGCGAGGGTCTCCATCGAGCCGCGGGCCTTGCGGCCACCAGGCAGGCTCTCCTTCTGGGCGTCGAAGGTCTTGCGATACACCTTGAGGGCTCCTTCCAGATCGCCGGCGGATTGGGCCGCAAAGCCCAGGAGGCTCAAGGTCGCCAGCGCGTCCTCGGATCGCTCACCCAGCGTTCGGACTCGCGCCTCGTACACGGCGTCGAGCAACTCTCGGGCCTGGTCGACCTTGTCGAGCATGAGCCACGAGGCCGCCAGGTTGTGCTTGACGGTCAGCGTCTCCTTGTCGTCCTTGCCCAGCGCGACCTCATCGATCTCCATCGCGCGGGCGTTCTGCGTGGCCGCCTGATCGAAGAGCGAGAGCTGGTGGTACGTCTGCGCGAGCGTGGACCGCAGCGACGCCTCGGCCACGGGATCGTCCTTGAGCGACTCACCCACCTTGGCCGCCGCCTGGTCGAGCATCTCCCGCACCGTCACCTCGTGCCCCTTGGACTTCTCGGGGTCGATCGAGGCGAGCATGTCGTGGAGGAAGTTGGTGGTTGCCTGGGCCCTGGCCCGCTGCGAGGCCTCACCCTCGCGGGCGACGCGCTCGAGCGCGGCGGCGTCGGTCGCACGCACGTATCCCATGGCAATTCCGACGACGCCCGCGGCAAGCCCCGCGAGCACGAGCGACCCGGCGATCACCACGCCGCGCCGTCTCTTGACGAACTTGCCCAGGCGGTACATGGTCGACTCTGGCCCCGCGTGCAGTGGGCGCCCTTCGAGGTAGTTGCCGATGTCCTGCGCGAGGTCCGACGGGCTCTGGTACCGCTGATCGCGGTCCTTGCGCATCGCGTGGAGCGGGATCCACTCCAGCTCGCGGTGGAGCTCTCGGCGCATCTCGTCGGGGGCCATTTGGCGCCGGCGAGCGAGCTCTTTGGCCAATTCCGAGGCCGACACGCCGATCTCACTCAGCCTGGTCGAGGGCCTGGGTGGATCCACTTCCCGAATGATCCGCTGAATCTCGGCGTAGCCGGCCGACCGCAACGACGCCGAATCGAACGGCAGCGTGCCGACCAGGAGTTCGTAGAGCAGAACGCCCAGGCTGTAGACGTCGGTCCGCGTGTCGATGTCGGCCGGCCCCTTGCCGCCGGCCTGCTCGGGGGACATGTACTCGGGCGTGCCGACCCACTGGCCGTGCTCCGTGAAGGCCTCCTGAGACGAGACCGATCGCCCAATCGCCTTGGCGATGCCAAAGTCGATGACCTTGGCGATGGGGCGCTCGCCCGCGCCCTGCCCCGTGGTCACCAGCACGTTGCTGGGCTTGAGATCGCGGTGGATGATCCCCCGCATGTGCGCGTGCTGCACCGCCTCGCACACGCCCGCAAAGAGCGCCAGCCTTTCGCGCGTCCCCAGCAATCGCCGGTCGCAGTACTCGGTGATCGGCTCACCCTGCACGTACTCCATCGCAAAGTACGGGCGGCCGCGGCTGGTGGTCCCGGCGTCCAAGACCCTGGCGATCCCGGGGTGGTCCATGACCGCCAGTGCCTGGCGCTCCTGATCGAACCGGGCGACCACTGTGCGGCTGTCCATCCCGGGTTTGATGACCTTGACCGCGACCCGCTGCACCATCGGCTCGCGCCGCTCGGCCAGGTACACGACACCAAAGCCGCCCTCGCCCAGCACGCTGAGAATCGTGAACGGTCCGATCGCGTCACCGGGCAACTCCAGGTCGGAGGCAGCCCCAGCGGGCCGTGTGTGTCCCGTCGGCGCGTTGGGCGAGGTGGGCGCCTGGGAGCCAAAGGGGTGGCGAGAGCGATCGATCGGCAAGTCTGGCATGGGCCTCATTGTTCGTTGGGATGGGCTCTGGGGCGAGTCGAGAGTATTGCCTGTGCCCGAGCGGGGCGGGCAAGGGCCCTGGAGAAGGGATGTGCACCCCGCGAGCGGAGTTTGTGGTATGCTCAGCACCATGAACCGTCGCACATTCATCGCCGCGTCCGCCGTCGCCGGGGTCCACGTGTCCAACGCTTTGGGCACGCAGCCTGGGATTCCATCCGTGCCCTCGATCCCTCAGCCGCCCAAGGTTCCCTTGCCGGAGATTCCCAAAGTGCCGGTTCCCACCGACAAGATCGTCCCGGTCCCCACGCTGACCAAAAGCCCGCTCAAGGGCAATATCAAGCAGTCGGTCTGCCGCTGGTGCTTTGGAGGGATGAAACTCGACGAGCTCGCCAGGAACGCCGCCCAGATCGGCCTCAAGTCCGTCGAGCTCCTCAACCCCGACGAGTGGCCCGTGGTCAAGGCCCACGGCCTCACCTGCGCGGTCGCCAACAGCGTCAAGTCCAATCCGATCCACAGCGGGTTCAACAGGGTCGAGAATCACGACGCGATCATCAAGGAGCTGGAGGAGCGGCTCCCGCTGGTGAAGGCCGCGGGGATTCCCAACCAGATCTGCTTCAGCGGCAATCGGGGCGGGATGGACGACAAGGAAGGGCTCAAGAACTGTGCCAAGGGCATCAAGCGGATCACGACGCTGGCCGAGCAATTGGGCGTCACGATCATCATGGAGCTGCTCAACTCCAAGCGGGACCACAAGGACTACATGTGCGACCGCACGCCCTGGGGCGTCAACCTGGTGCACGAGGTGGGCAGCTCGCGGTTCAAGCTGCTGTACGACATCTACCACATGCAGATCATGGAAGGCGATGTGATCGCGACGATCACCGAGCACAACTCGGCCATCGCCCACTACCACACCGCGGGCAATCCGGGGCGCAACGAGATCGACGACTCGCAGGAGCTGTGCTACAAGGCGATCGCGACGGCCCTGCTCAAGAACGGTTACACGGGTTACCTGGGCCAGGAGTTCATCCCCCGGCGCGATCCGATGGCGTCGCTGAAGCAGGCCGCGATTATTTGTGACGTCTGATCCTCTCCTCCCCCGCGCGAGCAGGGGAGGTGTCGCCAGTCCGCGCAGCGACGGAGGGGGTGAGTCAACCTTTCGCGTCGAGACTCGCCAGATGCCCCTACTAACGCGTATTCCACACCGGCACCGCGCAGGGCCGCGGACGCACGCAGTAGCCGTTGCCGTACTCGCTCCACGGCATCGACCATCCGCTGCAAGAGATCGACCGGAGTTCGAAAGGTGTCGGCCACACGCGATACTACGGGGCCCAACTCCCCCGACGACCGGGCAGCCCGTCCGTCCTGAACGCTCCAGCCTCTCGGGTAAAGCGATTCACCTGGAGCCGTCTGGTTCCTTCGGCTTCGCGCCCGCGCGGGGAAGGTTGAACACGTAGTCGTATCCGACGGCCTCGGGCGTGAACGGGGGTTGATTCTCGCCGCTGTCAGGAGCGCGACCGGCGTCGTCGGTGGCGTCGGTTCCGATCCAGTAGAGCACGTAAGGGAAATTGACGGCGGCGGCGTCGAATCGCGTGTAGCGGAACTCCTCGCGCCAGTGAGATTTGAGCTTCAACGAGGTGAGCGGCGGGTCCAGCGCGGCGAGTGTGGCGGGGTAGTTCCCGTGGGCTGCCCGGTGCACCTCGAGCGCCAGCATCACCTTTGCCCCGGCGATCTCCAGATCGCCTCGATCCGACATCATCATGTACTGCCCGACCGACGGCGCGTAGTAACGCACCACCGCGTACTGCGTGTCGATCGTCTTGAAGAACTCGTCGGCGGGCGGAGTCTTCCCGCCCAGACGCTCGCGCAGCGGCATCAGGGCCTGCGCCTCGGCCAGTGCGAAGTACTCGTCGAACTTCGCGAGCGTCTGCTTCTTGGACGGCCCCAGGATCATCGCCAGCTTCTTCAGTCTGGTCACCTCGCCACTCTTGGCGCTTCCTCGGTTCTCGGCGAGCTCGAGCACGACGCTTGGGATGATCCGGCCATCCCCGTTCGCGTCGTCGGAGTGCGTCCATTCGACCGCGTCGCGAGTGACGATCCGCTCGCTCTTGATCCCCGCCGAGGGGTCGACGGGCGTGTACACGGCGTCCAGCAACGACAGCAGCTCACGGCACGCCGTCGCGTCGAGCATTCCGTCGCGGACCGCCTGACCGATCGTATCGGCGATGAGGGAGTCCATGGCGATGCCGACGAGGTGGTCGATGATGGAGAACTGCTTCTTGCACACCGCGGCCAGCGTGAGGGCGTGGCGCGCCGAGCGCACGAACTCCTTCCCGTCATGATCGGCGGCCGCGAAGTACATCCGGCCCTTGCAGAACCGGGCGAGGGCACGCGTGTTTCCAAGCTCGGGCAGGAGGATCTCCATCACCCGTTCCTCGCCGACTGGCCTTACGAACCGCTTGCCCGCCGCGACGGCGTCCAGTTTCGTGAGGAGCCCCTGAGCCTCCCACGAGTTGATGAGAGTCCGAATCGTGGCCTTCATTTCCGGCGTCGTCTCGGGGTCCCACACGTCGCTGGCCGCGGGAGGCCAACGACCCTGGGGCCAATCGGTGCGTTTGTCCGAGTTCACCAGAGCCCTCACCTGACCCATGTGCAGTTCGCCCGCGTCGACAAAGTCCTTCCACGCGTTGCGTTCGCCCGCGCTGGCGACCTGCGCTTCCACGACCAGCCTGGTCAGTTCGCCGTTGAATTTCCCTGACTTTCCGGGCGTGAGCGTGGCACGCTGGTAGATGAACACGCCCACCCAAACCAGAAATACGACCACCACAGTCACCACAACGTATCGAAGGCGCAGGAAGGAGTTTCGCTCGGTGCTCGCGTCGCCCATGACGGATGGTATCAAGCGGCGTGCGAGCGTGCCCGACGGGCATGGGAAGCGCCGGCCCACGAATCACGCCTCGAATCACGCTTCAAATTTCGCGAGGCGCTCCTCCAGCCCCCGCTTCACCCCCGCCCACTCGGCCGCCAGGATGCTGAAATAGATCGTGCCGCGGATCTCCTGGGGCTGTGTAGGGTCGCGCGGCGTCACGATCCGCGAATCACGCAGCTCGCCCTCGCGGACGGCTCCCAGTTTGGCGATGGCACGCTGGCTGTGCTTGTTGGTGCTGCCGGTGGTGAGCTGCACGCGGATGGCGGGAGGCGAGATCTCCTCGAAGACGTGGCGGAGCATGAGGAGTTTGACCTCGGGGTTGACCATGGTGCCGTGCATGGGGCGGGTGATCCAAGTGCGGCCGATTTCGACGCCCCGGTGTTCGGGTTTGATGTCCATGAGCGTCGAGCGGCCGATCGCCTTGCCGGTCGATTCCAGAACGATCGCGAAGGCGACGGAGTGGGGCATCGCGACGACGGTTGCGATTTCTTTCTCGAAGCCGGCGACGGTCCACTCGGGGGGATGTTGGACGGTGTGGCGGTAGAGCTCGGGGTCGGCGGCTGTCAGAAAGTCGGGGGCGTGACGCGGCTCCATGGGTTCAAGGCGCACAAAGCGGCCACGAAGGGTGACGGGCTGAATCCACACGGCTCGACTCCTCAAAGGAGCAAAGCGTATCAGCGTGTCGGTGTGTCAGCGAATCGGGCGCATCACCTTGCTCGCCAGGCCGACCTTCTCCATCGCCAGGATCGTGAGGTACGAAACGTCGAGTTCGTACCAGCGGTGGCCGTGGGCGGCGGAGCGTTGGTCGGCGTGGTGGTTGTTGTGCCAGCCTTCGCCGTTGGAGATGAGGGCGACGAGCCAGTTGTTGCGGGAGTTCTCGCCGGTGTCGTGGCTCTGGTAGCCGAAGAGGTGGGAGAGGGAGTTGACGCTCCAGGTGATGTGCCAAACGAGGACGGTGCGGAGAATGACGCCCCATACGACCATGCTGGCGGTGAGGCGGACGGACTCGGCGAGATCTTGCGTGACGAGGTAGCCGACGACGAAGGTGACGCCCGCGAAGAGGGCCGCGTGGGCGACGTAGACCCACATCCAGTTGAGGCGTTTCTCCAGTTGCAGGTAGAAGCGCTGGGTCATGAGGTCTTTAGCGTACTTGTGGTAGAGGTGCATCGAGTCGGTGTCGCGATTGCTGACGAGCAGCCAGCCGATGTGCCCCCAGATGAACCGCACGAGCGGCGAGTGCGGATCGGGCTGTTCGTCGGAGTGCTGGTGGTGGCGGCGGTGGATGGCGACCCAGCGGCCAGGTCCCTCTTGCAAGCAGCAGACGCCCAGTATGGCCAAGGCTTTTTCGACGGGCTTGGAGCAGACGAAGCTGCGGTGGGTGAGAAGGCGATGGAAGCCGACATTGACGCCCAGCGTTCCAAAGACGTAAAGGCCGGCACCGCAGGCGATCAGACCGGGCCAGGAGAAGAGCCAGGGGAGGCAGGCCAGAAGGGCCAGAAGGTGGATCGCGACAATGCTCACCGAGTAGGTCCACCGGATCCGCAGCCGCCCGCGCACGGGGAGCAGGGCCCGCACCGCCTCGGGCAGTGCCAGACCTTTCGCTCGCGGTCGGTGCGCGGCAATCATGGGCGCACGAGCCTCAGGCGGCGTTTGAGTTTCTGTTGAGATCGGCGGCGGCCTCCGGTACAAGACACGGATTGATCCAGAACCACGGTACCAGCATAGGTCTGGAAATGGCAGTGAGCACATTTCCCCCAGTTGACAATCGGACACCCAGCCACTTCTGGCTCCCGATGCAGCGATCGTTCAACAGCCCTTTCGATGCTGTTCGCGACCTCGCTTTCACACGCCGAGCGTGGGTTCCGTCATTCGTGCGTGCTGCTGGACGTCGATTGTCCAACTCGAGGACAGCGTACCTGTTTCATTTTCAAATTTGGCCACCAAGGGCCCAGGCGCCGTGATCACGAGGCCTTGGATGAACACTATGTTTCTGCATCGCCGCACTCCGGCGAAAGAGGATTGAACCCTCCGCTCCGCAAGCATTACGCCACTCAGCGTGAGGGAAAGCATACCGGTAATTTCCTCGGGCTCCCCAGACTCCCTCTCAAACAGGATTACGACTGACACCTCAGGTAGAAAGACAGGAAACCCTTCGACTTGGAGTTCCTCCAGCAATTCTATGAGGCTCACGGAATTCCTGAATCGATCGATGAGAGTCGTTCTGCAACATGCCAAGAACTTCACACGCGTCATGCTGACTTCTCCGCTTTTGAATCGAAGAATTGAACATTCGTCGGTACCTGCGAGCGCCTTTCCTGTGCGTCGTCGTTTCCAACCAGTTTCGGACTTGCCCGCGGAATGATCATAGTTTGTGTTTCCGTTGCGACTCGTTGAGCGAGGACCAAACGCCGAAGGTCGTTTAGCAATGGGCTTCCGAGAGGTGGAAGCGAATTCAAAATGGCTGCACTGCTTTCAGGGGACTTAGATCCGATTGCAACCATGAGTATCGCCAATTCAGCATTTCGCTCCAGAGAGATCGGCGCGCTGCATGCATCGAGAATCGCCTCCTTCAGCCATTTCTCATCCGTAGTACTAACGAGTTCGCCAAGTTCCGGAGAGCCGCGGATCCTTTCAAACGCATACCGGGCAGTGTTGGCCTGAACGAACCCATTGATGGCGTTGGCAAATCGCGATTGATCTAGATGAATCACTTGACGACCCTCCAAAACTCGCAAGCATCAGAATTATACGGACACATGTGCAGCGCGTGGACGACCTCCGAACCGACGCCCCACTTGGAGCATACTCGGAGCACGGGGTCCTTTTCAACGACAATCCCGGAATGTTCAACGTCGCCTGACTGCCTATTGACGTACAACACGATGTCCCCGGGCAATATTTCTCGCTCCTCGATTCGGACATAGCCGTCATCATTAATGGCTAGCCGAATGTCCTCCGTTCGCCAAATGCGAGTGCGACGGGAAGCAAACGTGAGTCCATGGCAGTTATAGGCGGTGATAATCCCAGTCCGAACTCTTACGGACGTCGCATATTGACGAGTTATGTTCCGATGCTCTGCCTCGGTTTGTTGTGTCGATGACTCAACCGTAGAGTCATTCTCCAGTTCATTTCCTCGACGCGTCTGAAGTGCGATTCGCGATCGAAGCGTCTGGCCCGGCACGATGAGCTTGGGTGATTGTTGAGGACCGGAGTTCATGGGGGAGATTCTAGCTCCGTCACGTCTGCAGTACACCCGTCTTGTACGCCCTGGAGTAATCCCAGCCCCGCGTCGCCTCAAGAGCCGCGATCAACTCTTCCCGCGTCTTGTGCGGCTCGATGATTCGGTCGATCCAGCCGCGGCTGGCCGCGTGGCGGATGTCGGCTTGTTCGGTGTAGCCGGCGTGGATGGCGGCGGAGATTTGTTTGTGGGTTTCGGGGTCGATGGTCTCGCCCTTGCGCTTGCGGCTTGCTTCTTCGATGGTCGCGAGAACGCCTGTGGCCTGGTTGGCTCCCATGACGGCACATTTGGCGCCGGGCCAGGCGAAGGTGAGGAAGGGGTCAAAGGCGCGGCCGCACATCGCGTAGTTGCCGGCACCGTAGCTGCCGCCGGTGATGAGGACGATCTTGGGGACGATGCAGTTGGCCATGGCGTTGACCATTTTGGCCCCGGCGCGGATGATGCCGCCCTGCTCGCTGTCGCGGCCCACCATGAAGCCGGTCGTGTCGTGGAGGAAGACGATGGGGATCTTGCGCTGGTTGCAGTCCATGATGAAGCGAGCGGCCTTGTCGGCGGAGTCGTCGTAGATCACGCCGGGCATCTGGACGGCCTTGGAGGGGCCGGCCTTGCCGCCTGCCATGGTGCGCTGGACGAGTTTTTTCTGGTTGGCGACGACCCCCACCGAGTGGCCGCCGATCTTGGCGTAGCCGCAAACGATGGATTGGCCGTAGTGGGACTTGTATTCATCGAAGTCCGGTGCAAGCGACTCATGTCCCTCAGCGTTTTTTTCGGAGCGCACATCCACAAAGCACTCGATGACATCCTTGGCTTCGTACTGGGAGCCCGGCTTATCACTAAAGACGCCGTAGACACGTAGGGGATCAGCGTTCCACGGATTGGATGGCGAGGGACTCACGGCCACCCTCGGATCGGATTGCATTCCTCGAACGATTTCGCTGATTCCGCCGCGGGTGATCAATCGCTTTGCGTCGTCGATCGAACTGTCGGAGGGTCGCTTCTTGCCATCTTCGCGTTCCCAAGCAACCCCACCAAGCAATTCCTGAAGGCGGTCCTCGAGGTTGTCAAGCCGCTCGACCATTCCGGGAAGTCGCTTGTCGAGCTCGTATTTGCCGACAAGCTCACGCAGACGCTGGAGACATGCCGCATCGTCCTTCTCCTTGAAGTCGATCGTGCCGCTGATGCTCGCGTGCATTTCGGCGCCGCCGAGCTCCTCGTCGGTGACTTCCTGGCCGATGGCGGCCTTGACCAGCGCGGGGCCCGCGAGGTAGAGGCCCGAGCCCTCGGTCATGAGGAGTGTGTCGCAGAGGACGGGGAGATAGCCGCCTCCGGCGACGCAGAAGCCCATGATGGCGGCGATCTGGGGGATGCCTTCGGCGGAGATGACGGCGTTGTTGCGGAAGATGCGCCCGAAGTCGTCGGTGTCGGGGAAGACGTCTTCCTGCAGCGGCAGAAAGACGCCGGCGGAATCGACGAGGTAGATCAGGGGCAGGCGGGCCATCTGGGCGATGGTCTGGGCCCGGATGATTTTCTTGCAGGTCATCGGAAAGAACGCCCCGGCCTTGACCGTCGCGTCATTGGCGATGATCATGTGCCGGCGGCCTTGGACGACGCCGATCCCGGTGACCACGCCGGCGGCCGGGGCGCCGCCGAACTCTTTGTACATCTCGTGGGCGGCCCAGAGGCCAAGCTCTTGTAATTTGGCTGAGCGGGGTGGGTCTGCTTGCTATTTGTGGGTGGTTGGGGGCTGAGTCGTCGCTCGCTGACGCTCGCGGCTCTGTTGCTGGTCCACCAGCATGGCGACGCGCTCGCGGGCGGTCATGCGGCCCTTCTCGTGCTGGCGATCGATGGCGACCTTGCCGCCCCCTTGCATGATCTTCGCCTCGATGGCGAGGTAGAGGGCGGTGGACTCTTTGAGAGTCGTGGGTTTGGCATCCGGTGTGGGGGTGGACATGCGGGCAAGCGTAGGAATCGTCCCGGCGCTCCACGAGACTCGTGCCGGTGCTGGTCACCCGGCTGGAATCAGGAGCCTGCGAAGCACGCCGCACATCCACATCTTCCGCGTATCGCTCAGGAAGACGCCAAAGGACCGCTTTGTGTCGGCGGCGATCTCGACGTGCTTGACGCTCTTCCCGTTGGAGGTCGTGCCCGAGTCGGTGATCCTGACGGACTTGACCTGGGTCACCGAAAACTTTCGTTTCCAGCCCAGAACACCCACGCCTGTGAACACCGTGCCCTCGTCGCCGTGCAGCGAGATCTCGACGCGGCCAAACACCCCCAAGATCGCCAGGCAGGCTGTCGCGATGCCCACCAGGACGAATGGAATGAGGAAAAGGCAGAGTCCGATGGTCGCGTTCATGGTCATGGTGCCGACGGTGCCGCTGTGCCCGGGCCCGCTGAACTTGATGTTCGTCCACGAATACCAGGCGGGCAGAGGCCCGACGAGATTGGTGTACAAGCCGCCCAGGGCGACCGTGACGAAGAGCCCGGTGATGGAGTTCCAGAAGGCGGCGAAGAAGGCAAAGAAGCACCCAATGCCCGAACGGCAATTGGAGCCGACGATGGTCCGATCGCCCAGATCATTCACCCAGCAGCCGTCGGGGACTTCCTGGACCGCGAGCGAGTCGGCCTGGGCATCTTCGGGCGAGGATGCGATCTCTGACAGCTTCCAGACGACGCCGCAGGCGCGGCAGACTCCGACACCTTCTTTCACGTTGAGGGAGTCGACCCCGATGTCGGCGTTGCACTTGGGACAGCGGGTGGGAGGCATGGCGGGCAGTGTACCAACGGAGCGGGCGTCGGCGCTGTATCATGGAAATCTCACCCAGGAGTTACCGATGTCACGATCGCTCTTTGCCCGTCTTGACGAACGCTTCGGCCAGCCGATCGACCCGCTCACCCGCCGCTCTTTCCTGGCCGCAACCCTGGCGCTGGGCGTGGGAGGGCTTGTGAGCTGCAGGTCCACGCCCAGGACATCGGCCGCGGGCGGCAAGCGTGTGATCGTGATCGGCGCCGGGTTTGCGGGGCTGATGTGCGCCCACGAGCTCAAGGCGGTCGGGTATAGCGTTCAGGTGCTCGACGCCCGCGAGCGTGTGGGCGGGCGAGTCCTGTCGTTTCGCGACCTGGTGCCGGGCGGCACCGTGGAAGGCGGGGGCGAGCTCATCGGCTCCAACCATCCGACGTGGGCGGCGTGCAGGGCGAAGTTCGGTCTTGAGTTCCTGGAGATCAAGGAAGACGAGAATCTCGATGCGCCACTCCTGCTCGACGGCAAGCTGCTGACGCCCAAGGAGGCCGAGGCCCTGTACGAAGAAATGGACGGGGTCCTCAAGCTCATGACGGCCGACGCCGCAAACGTCGACGCCGAATCGCCCTGGCTGACGCCAAACGCGACGGCACTGGACAAGAAATCCACCGCGGAGTGGCTCGCGAAGGTCGAGTGCTCGCCGATGTGCACTCGGGCACTGCGCATGCAGTTTGAGTCCGACAACGGGAACGCCCTGCACAAGCAAAGCTACCTGGGCAATCTGGCGCAGGTCAAGGGCGGCGGGCTCGAACACTACTGGACCGATTCGGAAACCCACCGTTGCAAGGGCGGCAACCAGCTCCTGGCGTTCAAGCTCGCCAAGGCGATCGGCGAGAAGAACATCGCCCTGAAGATCCAGGTCAAATCGATCAAAGACCGCGGCGACAAGATGATCATCTCCACCGCCGGAGGGCAGACACTTGAGGCCGACGACGTCGTCCTGGCGATCTCGCCGGGCGTCTGGAACAAGATCGAGTTCAGCCAGGGGCTGATCCCCCAGGGTCTGGCCCCGCAGATGGGCGTCAACGTCAAGTTCCTCGCGGGCGTCAAGGGCCGCTTCTGGGTGCAGGGCGGCCTGTCGCCCGACGCGGCGACCGATGGCGACATCGGCTCGACCTGGGACGCCACCGACGGCCAAGCGATCGCTCCGTCGAACGGCAAGGACGGGAAGCCCGCGGCGACGGCGTGCCTCACGGCGTTTTCGGGCGGGCCGGCCGCCGAGCGCATTCTGGCCCGCAAGACCGGCCCGCTCGTCGAGGCTTACGTCAACGAGCTCGCCAAGCTCTACCCGGGAATCCGCGAGAACTTCGTCGCGGGTCGGTTCATGGACTGGCCCAGCGAGATCTGGACGGGCGGCTCGTACTCGTTCCCCGCGCCCGGCCAGGTGACGGCCCAGGGCCCGCTCATGGCCAAGCCCTCGGGTGGCCTGCACTTTGCGGGCGAGCACACCTGCTACAAGTTTGTCGGGTACATGGAGGGCGCGCTGGACTCGGGCGCCCGCGTCGCCCAGCACATCGCGTCGCGCGATGGGGTGGCGTCGTAGAAAGGACGAATAGGACAAATGGGACGGATAGGACTTATGACATGTGGTCGTCGGGCTTGGGGAGCTTCAGGAGCTTGAGCACGCTCCGAAGGTCCTTGGGGAACGGCGAGTGCACGTCGATCTCGACCTCTGGGTTGCCGGGATCGGGAAACGCAACGCGATGGGCGTGCAGCGCCAGCCGCGAGCCCAGGGCTCGCACCGATGAAGGCGCGTAGTACTGATCGCCCAGGATCGGGCACCCGATCGACGCCATGTGCACTCGGACCTGGTGGAGCCTTCCCGTCACCGCACGGCACTCGACCAGGCTGCCCGCGGCCCCCTCGCTGATGAGGCGAAAGGCCGTCAGGGCCGGCTTGCCCGCCGAGGAGATGCGTGCGAGCTTGAGGGTGCGCCCGCCGTTGCGTTCGCGTTTGTCGGCGGTGGGCGTGCCCTGGAACTCGGCGATGGGCTTGCGGATCACGCCCGAGTCGCCCTTGGGCCGGTCTTTCACGATTGCCCAGTAGAACTTTCGCACTGCCCGGAGCTCGAATTGATCGCGGAGCATGTCGTAGGCCGCGGGCGTCAGGGCGACGACGACAAGCCCGCTGGTCTCCTTGTCGAGGCGGTGGAGGAGCCCGAAATCGCGGTCTTTGCCAAGTTGCTGGAGCTTGGGCCCGAATGCCGCGAAGATGCCGTTGAGCAGGCTCGACCGCTCGTGGCCGATGCCGGGCTGGGTGACCAGGTGGGCGGGCTTTTCGATCACCAGAACGTGCTCGGACTGATAACGGATCTTGTACTGGACGCGTTCGTTGGGTTCGATGGAGAGTTGGGCCATAAGAGTCTCAGAGGGCCCGTGCGAGGGGCAAACACCGGCACATTCAGCCGCCGCAAGGTTGATTCGTCGCGATCTCCCCGTCGCCTCCACCACCGCCCCCACCAAAGGCCGCATCGGGATCCAGATACCACCGCAGTTCGCCCGCCACGGGACGCAGCCGCACGCCCATCGCCTGATCCTGGCTGGGAGCCAGGCGTGCCTCACGCGGGAGACGACGGTACGCCCTCGCCACCTGGGCAACCTGGGGAGCCCGTGAGCCGTCGCTCGATTCGGACCCGTTGACGGCGGTCACCGCGATGAATCGCGATGCGTTGAGGAATTCCAGGGTCATGCAGACGCCGGGCCCCGCGTGCCCCGCGGGGGCGACGAGCCGGTCGGCGCCCGTGGGCGGCCCCGCGCGAAGCAGCGGCCCCGACGGATCGAGTGAGAGCAGCACGAAATCGAGGCGATCGTGCCCCTTTTCACGCCACCCCAGGGTCTCGCGCAGTTTGGCCTCGTACGCCTCACCGGTCGCGTCGGCGGCGTCGATGGGGTGGAACTGCTCGCGTGGAATGTCCGACTGCTCGACGAGCAGGCCCCGGGCAAGCTCCTCCCGCGCCCTCGGCGAATCGCCGGCGATCTCGTCGACGAGCCACAGGTGCGTGCGGGTCCAGGGGAATTCCCGCATGAAGGGGTCCCAGAGCACGCGAGCAAGCACCCGCTCGAGATCGGGCGTCGCCAGCACCGCGAGGTGAAAGTCGCCAAACGCCCGGACGCAGTTTCGGGCGTGGATCATCAGGTCGGCCATCAAGACGTCGAGCGTCTCGTCCATCGACCGCTTGACCACCACCACCCCGGGCAGTGTCGGCTTGGGGCGCGCGAGCGCGTCGGGCTCAAGGTCGATCGGGATGTTGACTTCGTCGGACATGGGTGAAACCAACGCCAACCCGGCGCATGATGGTATCGGAACCGCGGTGGCGGGGCCAAACCCCCATGCGGCGGGGCTGCACGCCCACTATCCTCCCGCGCCCATGCACCCCCACCCCCACCCTCACCTGTCATCCACCGACGGCCTCGCCCGGATCATCGATGCGTCCGCCAACCGCGGGGCCGAGGCGCTGCGCGTGCTCGACGACATCGCCCGCTTTGCTCTGGATGACGCCGAGCTTTGCACCCTCTTCAAGGAGCTGCGCCACGAGCTGCGCGGCACGATCGCCGCGCTGCCGATCGATTCGGGCGTCCTGCTGGCCTCGCGCGACACGCCCGGCGATGTCGGGACCGGCATCGCCACGCCCGGAGAGTTCGACCGTCAGGGGCTGCCCGCCATCGCCCGCGCCGCCTGCGGGCGACTCACCGAGTCGCTGCGGTCGATCGAGGAAGCGGCCAAGGGACTGGGGGCTCTTGACTCGGCCAGGCAGGCCGAGCAGCTCCGCTATCGGGCGTACGACGCCGAACGGCGCGTCGTGCTTGCCCTGGGGACCGGCCTGGCTAGGCAGTGGCGGCTCTGCGTGCTCATCACCGAGTCGCTGTGCCGCTTCCACACCTGGGATCAAGTGGCCGAGCGGGCGATCGCCGGCGGTGCCGATTGCCTCCAGCTGCGGGAGAAGTCCCTCGACGGGGCGGAGCTCTTGCGCCGGGCGTCCAGGCTCGTGGAGATCGCCAGATCACAAGCCGGCCCGGATCGACCCACGATCATCGTCAACGACCGCGTCGACATCGCGATGCTTTCGGGGGCCGACGGCGTTCATGTCGGACAATCCGACCTTTCGGTGGCGAGCATCCGCCGTCTGGCGGGCTTCTCGCTCCTGGTCGGGGTTTCGACCGCAAATCTGGATCAGGCGACGCAGGCGGGCGTCGACGGCGCCGACTACTGCGGGCTGGGCCCGGTATTCCCTTCGCACACCAAGCACAAGTCGGCCCTGTCGGGGATCGATTACGTGCGAGCCTACCTGGCCAGACCCCAGACCGCCCGGATCCCGCACCTGGCGATCAGCGGCATCAACGCGTCCAACGCGGGGCTTTTGAGCGCGGCGGGGTGCCGTGGCGTGGCGGTCTCGTCGGCGGTGTGCGCGAGCGAAGACCCGGCTGGGGCGGCCCGGGCGGTCCTGAACGCGATGACCCCGGCGATGGTCTGATCGCGGCCGAAGGGGCGACCGTCCTACGGTCGGGCCATGGATCTGGATGTGAAGGAGATTCTGTCGCGACTGGTGGCGGGCGAGAGCCTTTCCCGCGAGGTCGCCCGCGCCACGTTTCTTGAGCTGCTGGCCGGACGCATGGAGGGTGCTCAGATCGGGGCGATGCTCGCGCTGATCCAAAGACGCGGCGCGACGGTTGACGAGCTTGTGGGCGCGGGCGAGGCGATGCGGGCCAACGTGCTGGTTGTCGAGCGCCCGCCGGGCAACACCGCCCCGGTGATCGACACCTGCGGCACCGGGGGCACGCCCAAGACCTTCAACATCTCCACCGCCGCCGCCATCGTCGCTGCCGCCGCCGCGAACGGGCGGATGCTCGTGGCCAAGCACGGCAACAAGAGCCGCAGCGGACGCGGATCGGCCGAGGTGCTCAGGGAGCTGGGCGTCAACATCGACGCGCCGCCGGCGACACAGACGGAGTGCTTCGCCGAGTGCGGCGTTTGTTTTTGTTTCTCGGTGAACCACCACCCGGCGATGAAGCACGCGGCGGCCGCCCGAGTAGCTCTGGGCTTTCCCACGATGTTCAACCTGCTGGGCCCGCTGACGAATCCGGCCAGGGCGGAGCGCCAGCTCATGGGCGTCATGGGCCCGCAATACGTCGAGCCGATGGCCAGAACTCTGGCGGCGCTGGGCTCGACGCGGGCGATGGTGGTGCACTCCGACGACGGGATGGACGAGATCAGCATCTCGGCCCCCACGCGGATTGCACAGGTCGAGAACGGGGTGGTCAGCCTGGGCGTCATCGATCCGATCTCGATGGGCGTCGCCCGATGGGACCAGAAGGACCTGATCGTGAGCACCGTGCCCGAGGCCGCCGCCGCGATTCGCGATGTTCTGGCCGGGCGGCGTGGGGCCAGGCGTGATGCGGTGGTGGTCAACGCGGCGGCGGCGCTGCTGATGGGCGGCCTTGAGTCCGCCTGGGAACAGGCGCTCTTCTCGGCGAGCGTCGCGATCGACTCGGGGCGAGCGGCGACGACGCTGGACCGATTGCGGGAAGTCTCAGGACGTGCGGGATAGGGATTTCAACAGTAGAGCAAAGGGCTGAGCGCCTCTGGCGGTCGCGATGCTCACTCTCCCCTCGTCGAGCTGGACGTGCCGATATTCCGCAACCGGCTCACTTGGGAGCTCCACGGGAACCTCTCCGCGATGGAACGCTGACGGAGCAAGAGCCATCGAAATCCTCGGGTGCCATGCGCTGAACCGTGAAAGAGTTGGATGGTGAAAGTACGACCTGGGTAAACTGGCGAGCGAATCGCTCTGTGGTGAATTGCCTTTCTCTTACCGTTCGCCGGCGAATTTCCATGTGGCACGGGTGTCGGGTGCAAGGGGCGCGTTGACCATTCCCGCCCGGATCATCTCGATGGGGATCGAGTTGTACGTCAGGACAGTGTCGTGGAACTGCTTGTCGGTGAGTTTCTTGCCGGCGACGCCGGTCTCGACGAGTTCGCGCTGCAGGGATCGCACCGCGAGGCCTCCCACCATGTAGCCGCACTGGTAGAGCGGCGAGTAGTCGCCGCCGATGAAGCGGCGGACCTCGCTGGTGGCGCCGGACTTCTCGTGACCGACGCGTTCGACCAGGAAGTTGATCATCTCCTGGGGCGACATCTCGCCCAGGTGGAACTTGAGGCTCACGATGATGCGGGCGCACCGGTGCATCCGCCAGAACAGGATGCCAACTTTGTCCATCGCGGGGTCGAGCCCCGTTGCGCCGGGCCAGCCCTTCTCGTACATCCGCATTTCCCAGTAGAGGGCCCAGCCCTCGACCAGGAAAGGCGTCGCGAAGGGCCTGCGGTACGAACGCACGCGGTCGGCCATGTAGCCCTGGAGGTGGTGACCGGGGATGAGCTCGTGTGGCGTCACGTTGTGGGTGAAGTGCCGGTTGTTGCCGCGCAAGGACATCATCTTGTCGTCCAGGCTCATGCCGTCGGTCGGGTAGGAGACGCCCATGAACTGCCCGCCGTAGACGGCGAAGGGGTAGTACCGCTGCTGGTCGGGGGTGTGCATCTCGATCCGCCAGGATTCCTCGCAGAGCGGCGGGATGGTGATGAGATCGTTGTCCTTGAGGTACTTGATGGCGGCCCGCGATTCGTCGCGGACGAACTCGTCCTGCATTCCCGGGGGGACGTGGTCCTCTTTGACCTTGGCGAGGGCGGCCTTCCAGTCGTCTCCCAGGCCCATGGCGTTTGACGCCTTTTTCATCTCCGACTCGCACCAGGCGAATTCCTCGTTGGCGATGGCGATGAGCTGCTCGGGCGAGTAGACCATCTGTTCGCCGCGGATATCGGCGAGGAGGGCCTCGCGACCGATCGGGTCGCCGATGAGCGGGTCGTCGGGCTGGCCTTTGAGGCCGGCGACTTCGCGCCGGAGGTACTCGGCGTACTCGCGGAGTGATTTGGTGGCGCCGCCAAGGGAGTCCTTCATCCACCAATTGAACTCGGGCTTGAAGCCCTCGTGGTAGCGCTGCCAGGCCTCGACTCCCTCGCGGATCTCGTCCAGGGCGCGGGCGGTTCGCTGGGCGAGCACGGGCGAGACGACGATGCCATCGGCGGGCGGCGCGTCCTTGGCGGCGCGGGCCTTCTCGATCTTCTCTCGCACTCCCTTGATCTGGTCGGGCAGGGCCGCGAGTACGGCGGCCGAAGCCGCGGGGTCGTAGGGCTCCAGGCGTCGGCGCTTGGCGTCGAGCTGCTGGATCGTCTTGCGGAAGGGCATGAGGGGTTCCATCGTCGCCAGGTTGCGGCGCTGGAGGGCCATGCGGGCCTGCTGGTTCTCGACGAGGTTTCGAAGGAGGATCGCGTCGATCTTCCCGGCCTGGGAAAGGCCCGAGAACTGCAGCTTGGCGACGCGCTCGGCCCACTCCTTATAGAACTGGTCGAGCCGGTCGAGGCGTTCCTCGGACCACGCCGCCCGGCGGAACTGGCTGATGTAGGACTCGTCGGACTGGTAGAGCTCGATCAGATCGCGCAGGTCCGCCCCGGCACTGAATCCGACGGCCGCCGAAGGCACCATGGGCTCGGCGGTGGGCTGCGCGGGGGCGGCCGGGTTGAAGAGAGCGAGGGCGATGAGTGGAGCGGACGCGATTGGCGACATTCTCATGCCCGTATTCATACCAGATTCTTCGCCTGGAGGCCAGCGTTCTCCCGGGGAGGCTATCGGCCTTGGGCAAGGTCCGCAGAATCGCGTGGATCGACCGCTCCAATCCCGCTGCTTGGTGCATCCGTCACACTCCCCGCTCGCCAACGCAAGAACGCGCAAGTTCCGCCCACGTCCCTCCGATGTTCTCTGAGGCGGTCAAACCTCGACAGGGTGATCTGCCACGATCATGGAGCTTCAGAAATGCACAGTCCGAACGCCAACGTCTCCCCTGACTTTCCTCAGAGCGCCGGAACACCGGCGAGCGACGATCGGCTTTCGCGACTGATCGCCTCGGGCGGCGTTGAAGCTGTCTTCCAGCCCATCGTCAATCTCGAGAGGGCGACCATCGCCGGACGCGAGACTCTTTCGAGGCCCTCGAAGGACTCGGGGTACGCCAATGCCAGCGAGCTCTTTGATGACGGGGAGAAGAAGGGGCGGCTGTGGGACCTGGAGATGCTCACGCGCGGGCAGTCGTTCACCGCGGCGCTTGATTGGCCCAGCGAGGCCCAGCTGTTCCTCAACACGACCCCGCAGGTCATGGCCGACCCGCGGTTTGTGGGGCAGCTTGTGGAGTCGGTGAGGTCGACGCCGGGGCTTACGCCCGGGCGGATCGTGATTGAGATTACCGAGCGCTGCGAGAGTCGTTACGACGAGGACCTTGTACGTCAGGTCTCGCTGCTCAAGAGCTTTGGGTTTGAGATCGCTGTCGACGATGTCGGGGCGGGCACCAGCGGGCTCAATCGCATCATGGCGCTGCGTCCGAGGTGGCTCAAGCTCGACCGAGAGCTGGTCGCCGACGTTCAGCTCGATCGCACGCGCCAGAATCTGATCCGTTTCCTCCTGCACTTCGCCCGCATGAGCGGCGTTCGCGTCATCGCCGAGGGCATCGAGCGCCAGGAAGAGCTTGCGGCCCTTTTGGACCTTGGCGTGGTCTACGGGCAGGGCTTCTACCTGGCCAGGCCGGGTCCCCGGTCGCTCCAGCTTGCCCCGGGGCTTGTGGAGTGGCTCAAGAGCCGGCGGGTCAACGCCGAGGCAACACGGGCGAGAGACCCGCGTCAGACGCCGATCAAGCGTTACAGCCGTCCGGGGATGATCGTCGCTTCGGGCATGACCGCCATTGATGTTGCGAGCCTGCTGCTCCGCGAGCCGCGCGAGCCGGGGGTGGTGGCCACCGAGGGCGATCGGTTCGTGGGGTGGTGTCCGCGTGATCAGGTCCTTCGCGCCGCGGGGGATGGACGATCGCACCAGCCGGTGGGCTTCCTGGTTCACCCGGATGCTTCGATTGTCGATCCCGAAACGTCGATCTGCAGCGCGCTTGAGTTTGGATGCTCACGAGATGAGCGTTCGGCGGGCGACCCTTTGGTCCTGGGGGATGTGAGCGGCGTGGTCGGCATCGCGACAGTGAGCGATCTGCTCCAGGCGGCGGCAACGCTCTCGCGTGAGGTGCAGTCACGCACCGCGCCGGTCACGGGGCTTCCCACGCGGGTCCGGGCCGACGAGCACATCGGGCTTCTGATCCGCCGGAGTCGCCCCGACTCCACGACGGTGAGGCCGCCCGCGTACGACGCGGCGGTGGTCGACATCCGCTGCTTCGCCGATTTCAACGCGGTCTTCGGGTTTGAGCTGGGCGACTTGCTGTTGCAGCGGCTGGTCTCGCTGATCCAGTCAGAAGTGGCCGGCGACGACCACGAGAACTTCGTGGCCCACCTGGGTGACGATCGATTCCTGATTACGGCCCGGTCGGGCGTGCTCCACGAGCGGCTCCACCGCCTGGCGTTGGCGTTCGACTCGGCGGCGGCCAACAGCGGGGGGCGTCATGGCGAGACGCTTCTTGCGGGTGTCGATGCGCCGTGGGCGACGCTTCGCATCGTGTCGATCCCCAACGCGTTCGCGGGTATCGAGAGTCCCCGTGATCTTTTCCAGCTCGCGGATACCGCGCGAGAGACAGAATCGGCCCGCCCGGCGCAAGAACGTGCGCACGCCAGCACGGTCGTGCAGCTTCCGAGCGCTGCGAGCACGAACTTTCGGCTCTCGGCCTGACCAGCAGGATACCGGGCCGCGAGATCGGTGCTCTGGCGATCGGTCCAGAGTCGGGTTGGCCCTGGTTCACTTTGCGGCGGCGAGATACGCGGCCAGAACGTCTCGTGCGGCGCCCAGGTCGATCAGGTCGATCATCTCGGTGACGGTGTGGATGTATCGCGTGCCCACGACGATCCCGACGGCTCGGGCTCCGGCCGCCGCCTGCTGCGCCGCCGCACCGTCCTGGCCGCCCGCGGCGAGGATGGTCCGCTGGAAGGGGATCTTCCCTTTCTTTGCGATCTGCTCGATCTCGGCGACGAGGGTGTGGTCGGAGATGAACGATCCGTCCTTGATGTGCAGGCCAAAGCCGGCCCCGTGCTTGGTGACCATCTCTTCGGCGGGCACACCGGGCGTGTCGCACGCCAGGGTTACGTCGATGCCAAGACCGATATCGGGCTCGACGGCGTGGCTGGCGGTCTTGGCGCCGCGCAGGCCCACTTCTTCCTGGGTTGTGAAGGCCACGACGACCTCGCAGGTGTGCTTGCCGCCGTCGGAGGCGAGCTTTCGCACTGCCTCGATGCCCAGCCAGCAGGCGACGCGGTTGTCCAGGGCCTTGGACACGAACTTTTTGCCGACCTGGATCGCGGGCTCGTGCATGACGATGTAGTCGCCGATCTGGACCTTTTTCTTGACCTCGTCGGGCGGGAGCCCGATATCGACGAAGAACTCCTTGACCTCGGGGACTTTCTCGCGGTCTTTCACGCTTGAGATGTGGATGGGCCGGCCGCCGGGGTTCATGACGCCCACGTGGTCGCCCGAGTGGGCGCACACGAGCACGCGCCTGCTGAAGAGGTTTCTGGCGTCGAATCCGCCGGCGGGGTTGATCCAGATGAAACCTTTGTCGTCGATGGCGCTGACGTAGAAGCCGATCTCGTCCATGTGGCACAGGAGCATCACGCGCGGGGCCTTGGCGCCGGCCTTTGGCTTGGCGGTGGGCTTTCTGCGACAGATGAGGCTTCCCATCGCGTCGGTCTCGACGGAGTCGAAGAGGTCGGTGATCTCCTTGGAGATCAGGGCACGCACGCGTTCTTCGCGTCCGGGCACGCCGGGGGTCTCGCAGAGTCGCTTGAGAAGATCGAGATTGAGGGTGGGGTCTTTCTTTGCCATAGGGAGCATTCTACCGCTCCCGAGCACTCGCGTTGCACGCACCGGACCGTGCTCCTGGTCCTCTGGCCAACTACCATCGCCAATGCCCCTCGTCAGCCCTCTTCTCCCTCTCGAGCGTCAGGCGGACGCCTTCATCTCGCCCTGGGGCCCTCCCATCGGCGAGACTTCCGTCGAGATCGTGCAGTCGTTTGGCGAGCTTGAGCTTGAGTACGCCGCGATTCGCAAGTCCTGTGCCCTCATCGATCAGCCCCAGCGGGGCACGATCCAGGTCGCGGGGGGGGAACGCTTGGAGTTTCTCAACCGCATGCTCACGCAGGAGCTCAAGGGCATGCCCGCCATGACGGCGCGCCGCTCGTTCTGGCTCAATCGCAAGGGGCGGATCGACGCCGATGTGCTTGTGGTCAACCTGGGCGATCGGTTGATCCTGGATCTGGACGTCCACGCCCTTGGCAGGTCGCTCCAAGGCCTCAACGCGTACATCATCGCCGACGATGTCACGCTCGCCGACATCACCGACGCAACCGCCCGGCTCGCCCTGCACGGGCCGACATCCGCGACCATTCTGGACGAGGTTGCCGAATCGCCGGGACCTGAGCGTCCCTTGGGCACCCTGGCGATCGGCGAGGTCTCGACCATTGTTGTGGCAGGCTCAAGCGTGATTGTCGTTCGCAATGATTTCGCGGGGGTCCCGGGGTTTGAGCTCTTCATTCCGGCCGCCGGAGTCACCGCGGTCTTCCAGCGGCTTCTAGCGATCGCGACGCCGACCGGACTGCCCGAATCGGATCCACGACATGCGATCGGGCACCGCGTGCGTTTGCGACCGGCGGGATGGGCGGCGCTCAACATGGCCCGCATCGAGGCGGGTTCGCCCGTCTACAACATCGATTTCGACGAGAGTTCGCTGCCGGCGGAGTCGGGCGTCCTGCACGATCGTGTTTCGTTCACCAAGGGGTGCTATCTGGGCCAGGAAATTGTGGCCCGGATGCATGCCCGCGGACACCCCAAGGCGCAACTCGTCGCCCTCAAGCCCAAGTTTCCGGTCGGCGCCGAGCTCCGCGACATGGAAACGCAACTTGCGTTCCAGCCCGTGGGTGCGAGCCCGGTCTTCAAATCGCCCCAGGCGGACGTCTCCATGGAGGCCTGGCAACCTTTGCCCGAGGCGCAGGTCGGCACCATCACCAGCTCCACGCTGGCCCCGATGCTCTCGTCAACTCCCGTCTGTTTCGCGAGCGTGAAGTACGACCTGTCGCAGCCGGGCACCGAACTGGTCGCCATCGCCGAGGGGCAGGGGCTGCTCATGACCGTGCAGCCGCAACTGCGGTTTCTGGAAGCGAAGCCCTGACGAGCGTCAGGACGATCGCGCGGTGTACGGCGTGCTCAGCTCTTCCAGGAGCTCCCGCGGCACGCCGATGTCCGCGACCACGACACGTCCTGTGAACACCCTGGCCGAGGGCACCACGAGCCCGGGCTTCAATCCCGCGAATGTCACCGTCACGTCCGCCCGAACGCACGGACCCATCGCCCGGCCGGACAGAGCGTCAAGCCCGCTGGGAATGTCGGCGGCCACGACGAGCGAATGGCCTGAACGTGCGTTGACAGCGGCGATCAACTCGCCCGCGACGCCATCGGGAGCGCGGGTCAGACCGGTGCCAAAGAGCGCGTCGATGGTCACGCGGTTTGCCGGCTTGCCGATGGACTCAAACGCCCGTTCGTACGCCGCCTTTCCACCGATTTCGATCGCCAGTCCCATCTGTCGCGCGACCTGAGCATTGACCGCGGCATCTCCTTGGTATTGATCGACCTCTCCGGTCGCGACGATCGCGACACGCAGTCCCGCGTTGTGAAGATGGCGGGCGGCGGCGAATCCGTCGCCCCCGTTGTTTCCGGGCCCGCAAACCACCAGAACTCCGGGTGCCCCCCCAGCTGGCGGCGATGCGGCGAGCACCTCCTGCGCCAGGCATCGTGCCGCGTTTTCCATGAGGCAAATGGTCGGGAGGGCGTAACGCTCGACGGCGAGTGCGTCGAGCCTTCTCGCGTTCTGCGGGGTGAGCATGCGCAGAGTCGATCCCATGCGAGCATGCTAGCCGCCCACGTCGCGCGAGCCTCCTCCTACTCTTTTTGCCACTGCCCACTCCCATGACACTGACCACGAACATCCTTCTCACGCTCGGCTCGGTCTGTTCGCTCTTTCTGGCGATCTACTGGGTCGTTGGACTCCTCCAGATCCGCGCGTCGCTCGGACAGCTCCCCACCGCCCGCGATGGGCTCGCGCTTGCGGCGGCCAACCCCCCCGCCGCGTCCGTGTGTGTCGTTGTGCCCGCACACAACGAGGAGGCCGTCATCGCGACCCTGATCCGATCGCTCAGGGCACAGGAGTACCCGAATCTGCGGGTGGTGCTGGCGCTAGACCGGTGCACGGACGACACTGTCGAGATCGCACGCCGGGAGATCGCGGACGACGCTCGGTTCACCATCGTCCATGTCCGGGGTTGCCCAAAGCGATGGGCCGGGAAGGTGAACGCGGTCTGGCGGGGCGTTTTCCGGAGCGGGGCGCTCGATGCCGACTTGCTGCTCTTTGCCGACGCCGACACGATTTTCGATCCCGGGTGCGTCCGAGCCTCCGTCGCGCTGCTCGAGGATCGGAAGCTCGACCTCTTGAGCCTGGTCAGCACGCTCACGCACGACCGATGGTTTGAGCTTCTGGCGCAGCCAGCCGCCGGTCTGGAGCTTCTGCGCCAGTATCCGCTGCTCAAGTCCAATCGCGAGAACGATCGTCGCCCGTTCGCCAACGGGCAGTTCATGCTCTTTCGCAAGTCGACCTATGTGGCGATTCAGGGGCATCCGCTCGTGCACGCCGAGATCCTCGAGGATCTGGCGTTTGCGCTCAACGTCGATCGGCTGAGGTATCGACCGGGCGTGCTGCTGGCCGACGGCATGCTGACGTGCCGCATGTATCACTCGTGGCCGGAGTTCAAAAAGGGGTGGATGCGGATCTTTTCTGAGGCCGCCAGCCGCAAGCCCGACCGATTGCGAGTCTCGGCATGGTCGCTGCGGGGCATCCTGACCGCGTTGCCGACGGCGGCGATGCTCACGCTCGCGGGGGGGATGACGCTGGCACCTGAGCGTCTCTGGCCCTGGCTGGGGCAAGTGGCCACCATTCTTTCAGGGGTTGCCCTGGCGGTGTGGTTGGTTGCGATGGTCACGATCGTCCGCCTGGGCAAGGGACCCGCATGGACGGCCTTGGCCACACCGATCGGCGGGTGGCTCGTCGGCGGCATCATGCTCCGCGCCGCAAGGAACCTGGAACGCGGCCGCCCCACCGAGTGGGGGAACAAGCAGTACACGCGGGATGCGAGGTAGGGGAAGCCACGGAGAGACGAAGAGGCTTCGACCATCCACGTTGCGTGCTTCTGGAGAGAGTGCCCGGGGCGATCAGCCTTTGGCGACAACTCGGCGGCGGACTTCGTCTTCGAGGGTCTGGACCACCTGATCGAAGCGGAGGTTCGATGTGTCGACCCGCACCGCATCGGTGGGACAGATCAGTGGGCCGTCGGCGCGCGAGGAGTCCCGGCGATCGCGATCCTCGATTTCGCGGAGCAGCTGGCCATAGTCGGCGGACAGGCCGGCCTGGGTGAGCTGGTCGAACCGGCGCTGGGCGCGGACCTCGGGCGAGGCGTCCATGTAGAACTTGACGTCGGCGTTGGGGAAGACCACCGAACCCTGGTCCCGACCTTCGGACACGAGGCGCGGGTGCTGCGCTCCGAAGTGGCGCTGCTTGGCGACCATCTCTCGGCGGAGGGGCGCGATGGCCGCGACTGGCGAGACCAAGGCCGTCACGTCCCTGTCGCGTGTGCGGTGGTCGATGGGGACGCCGAAGGCCAGGATCCGAGGCGGGTCGACCTTCCAGTCGAAGACCAGATCGGCCGCGACGACCTCACGCACGACGGCGGCCTCGTCGGTGATGGGGATTCCGCGGTCGATCGCGATGGCGGTGGCGGCCCGGTACATCGCGCCGGTGTCGAGAAAGTCCAGACCCAGGCGAGCGGCGAGCGTCCGAGCGACCGACGACTTGCCGGTGCCGGCGGGACCATCCAGCGTGATGATGACCGGCCGGCCTTCGAGTAGAACCTTCATCGGTATTCCCGAATCGACAGCGGGGTGGAGCTCAAGAGGACGGCGAACAGGTTGCGAGATCAGGATTGATGCGTCTGTCGGGGTCATGGAGTCTCTCCCGTTCAACGCGTGCTCAGCGAACGCTCACTCCTCCAGATACGCGCTCTCGAGCGCCGCCTGGAGGACCCGCCTGCTGGTCAACACCCCAAGTGTAATGTCCCCCGACCCACGATAGTCAACCGCGAGCGCCCCGTCATATCCCACCGAGGCGACCGCTTGCACCATGGCCGCGACGTCGTAGCCCACGTGCACGGGCACGGGCTCGGCGGGAGCGTCCGAAGCGGCCCCCTCCTCGCCCTCTTCGAGCCCAAGCTCCGCGAGATCGAGCTCGTTGAGCTCGTCGTCGAGCTCCTCATCGGGCGGTGCGACGACCGGGGGCGGCGGGGCGGCCTTTGCGGCCTTCCCCTTCTTGGGCGGAAGGCCGAGTTCCTGGAGGATCAGCGGAGTCTTGGAGGCTGCCGACGGCTTTGAGGGCTTGCGCGGCGGGAGGGCCGACTCACCGGGCTTGAACGCCATGGTCGCGGCGCAGATGGCCGAAGCGTAAGGGCTCAGGCGACGCAGGTACGTGACTGGATCTTTCGCCTTGGCGGCGGTTTCAAAGTCCGGGAAGGTCCCGATTCGAAACCCGCCAACTCGTTTGAGGAGGTCGGTCACCGCGTCGGGCTCGATCAGCGGGGTGACGGCGGCGGGGCCGACCAGGATGTTGAGGTCCAGTTTCTCCGCTCGCTCGACGACAACCCGCAGGCGTTTGGCCGACAGTGTCCGCGTCTCCTCGGTGCCAAACCCTTCGGCGACGAAGGCGGCGGATGAGCAGCCAAGGAGCTGGGCCGCCTGGGCAACGCGAGCCATGCGGTCGAGCATGGCGGCAACCTTGGACTCGTCGGCCTGGGCGAGCTTCTGGATCTGGGGCTCGACGAGGACGAGGCATGCACAGCCCGCCTTGTCAGCTCGCTCGCGCAGGGCTTCGAGCGAGCGGCGATCGGCGCCGGCGAGAAGGTCTGACGACAGGTTGAGACCACGGAGCCCGAAGACCTCTCGCGTGTGGGCCGGCAGATCAAGCAGCGCCAAAGCGGGCTTGGCCCCCTTTGAAGCGGGGGTTAACAAAGATCGAATACAGGACGCGGAAAGGGTGAGAATCATGAGCGATGAGCGACTGTATCAGGCTTTGGTCTCGGCTGCCAGACAAAAAAGGAGGTGTGAGGGCCGCGGGGCCCAACAAAGAAAAAGAGCGGTCGGGCTTTGCCTGCCTCGACCGCCCGGAGGGGAAGACAACGATTGGGGGGGATGGTAACCGAATGAAAACACCGCTGTCAACCCGTGGCATCGGCGGGGAGCGTGGGCGATCGAGGTGGGAGGCGTCGGGCCCCGGGGCGTCGGTCGCTTGAAAGCTTGCTCGATTTGGATTCGCTAGCATCCGTCCACTCTCCACGAACGACCCGGTCGGGTCACCCGGCGGAGGGAACCAGGAAAGACCACTCATGGCCAAGAGTCCCTCCGATCGCACCTACTCACAATCCCACGAATGGCACAAGCTCGACGGCGACATTCTCACGCTGGGCGTGACGCGGTTCGCGGTCGATGCGCTCACGGACGTCACGTACGTGGAGATGAAGAAGGCCGGCACCAAAATCAAGGGCGGCGACACGGTGGGCGAGGTCGAGAGCGTAAAGACCACGAGCGACATCTACTCGGCGGCAGAGGGCGAGATCATCGAGGTCAACGCGGCGCTGACCGACGACCCCAGCCTGATCAACACCGACCCTTACGGCGCGGGCTGGCTCGTGAAACTCCGAGTGACCAACAAGGCGGGGCTCGACGGGCTCTCCAAGGCCGACGCCTACGACGCGCAGTATCCGACGAAATGAGGATCGATGATCCGTTGCGCGGGCGTGAAGAAGGCATACAGGCTCGGTGAGCGCGAGGTGACGGCCCTGCGCGGCTTCGACATGGAGATCGGGCAGCCCGGCTTCTACGCGGTGATGGGCCCCTCGGGCAGCGGCAAGAGCACGCTGCTCCACCTGCTGGCCGCTCTGGACAAACCCGACGCGGGCGAGATCATCATCGCCGGGCGTGCGGTTCATTCGATGGGTGAGGCCCAGGCGACCGAGTATCGGCGCCGATCGATCGGGATCGTGTTCCAGCAGTTCAACCTGATTCCCACGCTCAGCGCGATCGAGAACGTCGAGCTTCCCGGGCTTCTGGCGGGGGACGAACCCGCGGCGCTTCGGACGCGGGCCAGGGAGCTACTGGACCAGCTTGGCGTGGGCGAACGGCTGGGTCATCGGCCCGATGCTTTGAGCGGGGGTGAGCAGCAGCGCGTGGCGATCGCCCGGGCTCTCATGGCCGCCCCGCCGGTGATTCTGGCCGACGAGCCGACTGGAAACCTCGACACCGCGAGCAGCGAGCGGCTTTGGGGGCTTCTTGGCGGGCTGGCACACGAGCGAGGGCTGGTGATCGTCATGGTCACGCACGAGCCGGCGGCGGCGGCGCACTGCCGGAGTGCGTACATCCTCAAGGACGGCGTGCTTCACGGTCAGATCGAAACGGAGGGGCTCGATGCGGCCGGGGTTGCGTCTCGCTACCAGCAATGTCTTCGGTAGGCGCTCGCGAACGATGCTCCTGGTCGCGGTGGTGGCGATGTCGGCCGCGCTGATCGCGGCGGTCTCGACGGGGATGGCCAGCATCGAGGGGGCGCTGCGCAAACGGATGATGTCCCTGGTGGGCTCGGCCGATGTCCGCGTCCGCCCGATCGCCAGCGGAACGTACTTTGATACCGAGCTGGCGACCCGGGCGGGGGCCTGGCCCGAGGTCGACGTTGCGATCCCGCGGATCTCGGCGCCGATCACGCTCCGCGTCGTGCGCCCGGTGTGGAAGACGGATCCGCAAGCGGGCGACTTTGTGCGTGAGATCCGCTCGCTCTCCTCGACCGCGCTGGGCAACAGCTCTGAGCCCGGGGTCGAGCGGCGCCTGCGCCCCGTTGACCTTGTCGAGGGGCGACTGCCCGAAGCGCCGGGCGAGGTCGTGGTGAGTCAGGTCCTGCTGGACCGATTGCGCGGGCAGAGCGGCGTGGCGGGGCGCCGCTCCAGCCGGCTCTCGCAGATCACCAGCCAGATCGCCGGAGTTGTCGGCGGGGCGACGCTGCCCCAGGGAGTTGATCCAGGCCCACAGCGCGCGGCCAGCGCCGACGACGCCGACGCCCTCAACAAGAGCTACGACGTCCAGATCGGCGGCACGATCGAGGCGCTGCGGCTTCTGGCGCCGCCCATCAAGCTGACGATCGTGGGCGTGTCCAAGTCGGAGCTCTTTGGAGGGCGCCCGGCCGCGATGTTCACGTTTGCGGGGCTGGGGCGGGTGCTGGGGCACTCGGGCAAGGCGAGCGAGATTGAGATCATTCTCAAGAAGGGCCAGGACGCCGAGGCGTTCGTCCAGCGGCATACTGGCGACTTCAAGGGGTGGCCCGAGAGCAAAAACCTCCTTTTCCAGACGACCGCCAAGGTCACGACGGGCTTCAAGCGGAACCTCCAGAACAACAATGTTCCGCTGCTGGTCGCCAGCGGCATGGCGTTTCTCTCGGCCGCGTTCATCATCATGACGGGCATGACTGTGAATATCTCGGAGCGCAAGCGGGAGCTGGCGGTCCTTCGGTGCCTGGGCGCTTCGCGCTGGCAGGTCGCCGAGGCACAGATCTGGACGGGGCTTGGCATCGGGCTTGTCGGCGCGGCGATTGGCATTCCCCTGGGACTTGCCATCGCGCTCTCCACGCTCGAATACTTCAAGAACGATCTCAAGATCGAGGTCTTCTGGCCCGGCTGGTCGCTGGCGGGAGCGGGGGCGGGTTCGGTCGCCTCCGCGCTCTTGGGAGCCGCGTGGCCCGCGTGGCGTGCGGCTCGCCAGAGCCCGCTGGAGGCCCTCACCGCCCGGGCAACGATTCCGGGGCGTTCGGGGATCCTGCTCGCACTCCTGGTCGGCCTGGTTCTCGTTGCGATGCAGCCGCTCCCGTTCTTTCTTGGTCTCTCACTCGACGCCACCGTTCAGCTGTATGTGTTTGCGGGGCTTCCGTGCCTGTTGATCGGCTATTTCATTCTGGGTGTGCCCGTTGTCGTCGGCCTGACGCGTCTCTTCGCGCCAGTGGTCGGACGCCTCATGGGTGTGCAGCCCCTGTTGCTCTCGCGCGCCATCATGGCCACGCCTTGGCGGCACGGGCTCACGGCCGGGGCGATGATGACGGGCCTGGGGCTGATGGTCGCCGTCCGCACCCAGGGACGGGCCATCGCCGAGGACTGGCTGGGCAAGATCCAGTTTCCGGAGATTTTCGTCACCGGGTCCAATCTCCTGCCGCGGCACCAGCGGGCGTTGGAAGGCCTGCCGTTCGTCACCGACACGGTCGCGATCTCGTTGCACTCAGTCGAGAGCGACGCGATGTCCAATGGCATCCTGGCGATCGACAAGACGACGTTCATCGCCTTTGAGCCCGTGCCGTTCTTCAAGCTCACGCACCTGGACTTTGAGCAGGGCGACGTGACCACCGCCACGAGGCGCCTGGAGGAGGGCGGGTGCGTGATCGTCGCCCGCGAGTTTCTCAACGCCAGGGGCCTGGGCATCGGGAGCACGATCCGGTGCGGGTACGAAGGGCGCTGGCAGAACTTCGAGATCGTGGGCGTGGTCTCGAGTCCGGGGCTGGACCTGGTGAATCAGTACTTCGACCTGGGCCAGGCGTTCGCGGACACCGCGGTGCACGCCGTCTTTGGTTCGCGGAAGGACCTTCGCGACAAGCTGCTGGGCGGGGTCGAGCCTTCGACGCAGCTGGTGCAGGTGGGCATCAAGGGGGCGGGAACGCCCGGCGCGGTCACCGACGACGAGGCGGAGGAGCGGGTGCGTGCGGCGATGCAGGACGCGGGGATCCTGGACGTGGGCAACGGGCGCAAGATCAAGACGGACATCACCGCGGTCATCGCCCGCTCGATGCTGGTGACGAGTGTGATCGCGGTGATCTCGATGCTGGTGGCGTGCATGGGCGTGGCGAACCTGATCGTGGCGGGGATCGACGCGCGGCAGTTTGAGTTTGGCGTGCTGCGGGCGGTGGGTGCGCGGCGGGGGCTGGTGCTGCGGCTGGTCCTGGCGGAGGCGGTGCTCATTGCGCTGGCCGCGATGATCCTGGGGACGCTCATCGGGCTGCAGGCGGTGTGGGCGGGGCAGAGGATCGACGCGATGCTCATCGGGATCCGGCTCTTTGTTCACCCGCCCTGGGGACCGATTCTGATGGGATGTGGGGTGGTGCTGGTTCTGACGGTCGGTGCGGCGGCCCCCGCGGTCATCGCCCTTGCCCGGCGCACGCCGCGGGATCTGCTGGCTGCTACGCGAGGCTGAGATCGCGGGTGTGCACAGATGAACAAGGCCGACGCCAACGAAGGAAGAGACGAAGTGCATTCGCCGCTCATTCCTCAGTCCTGTTCACTGTTCACACTGCTCTGAGGCTCGCCGGTCGACTTCCCGCAGCAATCGGGTCTCGGGCGCGCCGGACATACGCATCCAGAGCATGGCCATCGCGGCTCTGGCTGACCATTCGCGAACGCTCCGGCGATCACCGGCCATGTTGAACCGGCGTGCATCGACGGTCACACCGGTGGTGCCCGAGGTGGCCAGGGCGATGAACACGGTGCCCACGGGTTTGGTGGGAGTGGCGCCTCCGGGGCCGGCGATGCCGGTGATCGACAGGCAATCGGTCGCTCCCGTGGCTCGCAGGCCCCCGATGGCCATGGCCGACGCACACTCGAACGAGACCGAGCCGGGGCTGGCGGGGCCTTCGAAGATGGCGGCGGGAACGCCCGCCAGGGACGACTTGAGAGCGTTGGCGTAGGTGATGACCCCGCCCAGGAAGACGCCCGAGGCACCGGGAATGTCGCCAATCATCGACCCGAGCAGGCCGGCGGTGCACGACTCCACGACCGCCAGCGTGCGACCCCGCTCGCGCAGAGCCTCGATGACGGCGGCGGGCAGTTCCTCGTGGGGCGTGCCGTTCTCCGCGAAGACGTGCGCACCCAGGAGCGATCGGACCTGATCTGCGGTGCGACGGACCAGGGCGTCGGCGTCGCTGGCGGGCAATGGGCCCTCGTACCTGATCCGCGCGGTCACGACGCCGCCCGACGCGGTTGTCCCCACCAGGGGCACGCGCTCGCGCGCCATCATGTCGCCGCCGGGAGCCTTGCTCAGAGAGGTTGCGACGTCGGACTCGCCCAGGCCGACGATGTGGAGCGCGAGGGTTCGCACGCTCCTGGCCGTCGGCGGGCGCAGGAGAAACGCCACCTGCTCCTCGAACATGGGAAACAGTTCTCGCGGCGGGCCGGGCATGCAGAACACGTCGGCGCCGCCCACGCGCGCCTGGATTCCCGGGGCTGTGCCGTGGAAGTTCTCGATGGTCGTCGCCGAGCGGGGCCTCATCGCCTGCACCCTGTTGATGACGGGCATGGGCCTGCCGCGATCCTTGAACCAGCGCTCGATCTGGGCGAGGGCGGCCGGGTCTTCGACGAGTGTGTCGCCCTCGGCGGCGGCCAGTGCTTCGCGGGTCAGATCATCGGCGGTGGGGCCGAGCCCGCCGGTGCACAGGATGAGGTCGACGCTGGCCGAGAGACGACGGAAGGCGGCGGTGATGGCCGGGACGTCGTCGGGGAGCGAGACCTGCTCGACGGGCGTGATTCCACGGGCCAGGAGCTGGTCGGCGAGCCACTTGCTGTTGGTGTCGAGGGTCTGACCCAGCACGATCTCGTCGCCCTGCGAGATGATGGCGGCCCTGAAATGATGTCCCGAACGAAAGTCCGAATGAACGCTCATGCCCAAGGGTACCCGCGCCCGGTCAGGTCGCGGGCTCGCCGCTGACTCGTTTGGTGTCTCTGGCCAGGTGCGGGGTGCCTAGGAGCCAGAAAACCCCGCCCAGGAGGATCGTGAAGCCGACGACCAGGAACGCCAGCGTCATGTTGCCCGACGGATGGGCGGGCGACTTGGTGCGGTCGGTGATCGCGCCGATGATCACGGGGCTGATGGCATCGCCCAGCAGGTGGATGATGAAGATCAGGATCGCGTAGGCGCTGGCGCGGATCGCGGGGCTGGTGACGTTGGAGACGATGGTGTTCGACGGGCCGGTGTTGAAGAAGAGACAGAAGATCGCCAGGAACACAAAGACCCACGCCAGCGGGAACGGCGCGTACAGAACGCCCAGGAAGAACGGGAAGCCCAGCAGCATGCTCAGGCCCGAGACCAGGAAATACGAGCCGGAGAATCGCGGCTTGAGCCAATCGGCCGCGTACCCGCCCGCCAGCGTCGCCAGGAGACCCGCGACGACCAGGATGCCGCCGAAAGTCGTGTTCACGCTCGCCTTCATGGCGCTTGCGGCCTCGGGCGTGGGCGGAGTCGGCATCCGGTGCTCCACGAAATACGTGGGCGCCCAGGCGGAGATTCCGCCGATCGCGAACGTCATGGCGGTCATCCCGATGGTGTTGTACACGTAAGAGGGCGTGCGGAGCAGCACGCGGTAGTCGGCGAACGTGAACTTCACGCCGGGCTTGGCATCCGCACGGCCCCGGGGAACCTCCTTGTGCATGAAACAGAGCACCGCAAGCAGGATCCCGGGGGGCAGGGTGACAAAGAACGCCCAATGCCAGCTCAGGAGGTGCGAGACCTGGCCGCCGATCACGTACCCCAGCGCACTGCCCACCGGGATAGCGGCGTAGAACCACGCGAGCACCGACCCGCGGCGTTCCACGGGGTAGAGATCGGCGATGATCGTCGGGGCCGTGGGGCCGTACGCGGCCTCGCCCACGCCGACCATGACGCGCATGAGGAGCAAGATGGTGAAGGTGGTGGCGAGCCCGGACCCGGCCGAGGCGACGCTCCACAGCGTCACGCCCAGCCCGATGACAACCCAGCGGCGCCAGCGGTCGGCGAGGAAGCCAAAGAAGGGCGCCAGTACCATGTACGAGATCAGGAACGCGGTGAACAGCAGTCCCATCTTGGTCTTGGCGTTGTCCGCGTCGACGCTTCCGGGCGGGAAGATCTCCTTGGAGATATCCCCCTCGACGGCCGCCAGAATGTAGCGGTCGATGTAGTTGAACAGATTGATCGCCAGGAGCAGCGCGACCGCGGGGCGGGGCCCGGCGAAAGGGCTCGGGCGTCCGGGCGTGGTCGGCGGGGCTTCCTGGACGCTCATCGCCACATTCCCCCGCTGGGGTCGGTGGTGGAACGGCCGGCGGGCGTGACGGAGTCGCCCGGCGGCGACTCGTCGTTGAGGATGGCGGTCCGCTGCTTTCGCGCGACGGGAGTCGGCTTGATGACAAAGCCAAATCCAGTCACGTTGGCGATGCTGTTGTAGCTGAGCCTCACACCGGCCTCGAACGCGTCAAAGTAACGCCGGACGTCCCCGTTGGCTCCCTGGAATCCGCCGTTGGCGACGTCGTAGCTTGCGCCGATGCCGACGGCGTACTTCTGGGTGAGGAGGTAGTTGGCGCCCAGGTCCAGGTACGTGGAGTCGACGGGATTGAGATAGCGCAGCTCGGCCAGGCTGGAGAACCTGGGGCTGTGCTGGATCAGGATGCCCCCCGAGGCGCGGTCCTGCTGGTTGGTGTCGAAGTTGTAGATGCTGCTCCCGGTGAGGGCCACGGCGCTAGAGACCTGCCACTGCCCCTCACCGATGAAATACTTGCCGGGGTTGGAGAGCTCTGGGCGGTAGTCGATCCAGCGGCCATACTCGCTCTTGCGATCGGTGTCGCGCGACGACAGCACCACGTCGGTCCGCAGCTTGAAGACATCGACGTTGTGCCACTTGCCGGGCCTGGCGCCCCGCTCGGTCTGCCAGGTCTGATCGGCTCCAAAGCGGATCATCCCGCCTTCGGCGAGCGACTCGACACCCTCGTCGTACACGGGGAGCTCGACTCGGTGGATGTTGGTCCCCGACTGCATCACAGTCACGCTGGGCTCGATCACGTGGCGGATGCGGTGGAGGTCCCAGAGCCTCGAGTCGACGGAGTCGTCGATGTGCTGGATCGTCGTCCCCGCTCGAGCGCCGATGGCGCCCCACACGCGGTTTGGGTCGGTCGACGCCGGGCTGAAGGTGGGGAAATCGTTGTCGTAGGCGGTGACCCTGGCGATCGCAAAGGGCTCGATGTTGACAGGGTCGAGGTCGTAGCGGGTCGAGAACTCGTGGCGGGTGTCCAGGCGATGCACCCACTCGCCGGTGTACCCCTGGGTCCGCAGGAAATCGGAGATCCGGTCGTTTGGCCCGATCCCAAACCCGCGCTGCGCCAGGAACGTGTCGATGAATCCTCGCTCGCGCGCCATGATGTTGTCGAACCGCATCTTCATATGGGAGTACTGCCAGTCCTGGGTCCAGTAGACCGGCCCCAGAAACGAGTCCTCCAGCAGGAGATCCGATTGGCGCACGTACCCGATCTCGGGCGCTTTGGACACGGTGTAGCCGCGGCTCTGCACGAGCCACTCGTTGGCGATGAAGTCGTTGGCGTTGCCCGTGGCGCGAGCGTAGAAGCCCATGTTGTCGACCTTGCGGAGCAGCGTCACTCCCGTGCTGAACTGGCGATTGGTCGCGCCCCAGGTGTCGAAGAACGTGTCGAGCACTCCCTCGTCCCCGATGTACGCGCCCTCGGCGAAGAGGCGCCAGTGCTCCGACAGTTCCCAATTCTGCTCGCCCAGAAGCAGGCCGCGCGTCGTCTTCTCCCGCACGACCTTGGTGCCGGGCTTGAAGAGATCCTCGCCCCGGTCGTCGATGAGCGAGTAGGCAAAGAGCTTTCCGTAGGACCCCTCTCGTTGCCACGCGGTGTCGAGGCCCACTCCGTACCCCCGGTCCAGGAAGTCCTGGAGGAGAAGATCGATCTGGGTGCGGTCGACGCGCTCGAGCCCAAGGAGCGAGGGCAGATTCCATCGTGTCTTGATCGCCGTGCCGCTCCCACGCCTGGTCTCAAACCGCACGTCCTTGATCGCCACGTCGTTGGGGTCGCCCGAGAATTCAGGAAGGTAGAAAAACGGCAGGCCCCTGGCCCGCAGCGTCACGTGCGACGCCTCGACAAGCGTCCGATCGCGGGTCACAAGCCCCCCCGGGCCGCCGCCCACAATGCCCAGGTCGTCGCCCGCGCTTCCCGGCAAGGTGAGTCCGGACCGGCCCACGCCGCCGCCGCCGTCGACGCCGGCGATCTCGCCCGCGGTCATCTCGACGGTCTGGCGACGGATCGTCACGGACTGAGCGCCGATGGCCAACTCGGGCACAAAGAACGCGCTGGTCGAGAAGACCGCGTGCTCGGCGGTGAACTGCTGCAGGCTCTCCTGCCGGATCACGTCCGCTCGCACGTAGAGGGGCAGCCCGCGTCGCTCGTCGTAACTCCAGAAAACCGCGTCGAGCACCACCGCGCGATTGCGCTGCACGTCGTAGTACATCCGCGGCCCGCGGAGGGTGAACTTCCCGTCGCTGGCCACCACGTCGCCCTCGAGATAAATCCCCGCGACTTTGGTGACGCCAAAGCGTCCCGAGGCGCTCTGGGCGATGTTCTCGTCGCCCTCGCCGGCCAGGAACACGACGACGCGCTGCGCCTGGAAGCCCAGCGCGTGGTCCGCGCGCGTCTCGTTGTACTGCACGATGACCCCGCCCGTCGCGATCACCGACGCGCCCCCGCCAGGCTCGCCACCCTCGGGCTTGCCGACGTACGTGAGCTGGCCCGCCGAGAGTGTGAACACCCCGTCCTTGGCGAAGATGGGCGAGTTCTCCTCGCCGTACGGAAGGCGCGAGGCCGCACGCTCGAACGCCTCGGCGGTCCCGCCCAGATCAAGATCGCGCCCCGCGCGGTAGGGCCGAGCGGTCGAGGGATCCACCTTGGCGTCGACCGCCGAGTAGGGCGGCTTGAAGGCGGGCTCTTCCACCTCCGCGCCGGGATCGCCGGCCTCCCGGCGTATCGACAGGTCCCTGGCTCTCTCCGCCTCGGTCACAAAGTCGTCGGCGGGCCGCCCGGGCTTCACAGAGTCGAATTTCAGCAGGACCGCGTCGTCCACGTCGATCACCGCTCGTACGGGCAGACGATCGGCCGACAGCGACACTCCGGCGGGCCCGCTGGGATTGCCCACGCGGTCGAAGTAAAGGAACACGCGAAAGACGCCGGCGCGCGGTGTGCCCGCGGCCATGGGCGGAAGAGGCGAGTCGTCCAGGCGTTCGATCCACGCCACCGCCCGGGCCGCGTTGAACTCGTACGCGCCCAGCTTCACAATCACGTCACCGACGAGCGCGAGTCGTTGCACCGCCCCAGGGCCTGGCCCGGTCTCATTCCCCAGTCCCGCTCCCGCCTCGTCACCGTCAGCCCACACCCAGGCTCTCGAGGCCGACAGGCTCAATCGCCCGTGAACGGCGGTCGGCTGCCGGCCCGCCTGGGCGTTTCCCTGCGGCGATTCCGCGGGCAGCACCTGGGCGCTCGCGGCACCGGCCAAGCACGCGGACGCGAGGCCGGCGGTCGCGAGCAGTCGGGCGGCGGAGAGGCTTGGGCGCCTGCGGGGCTGGTGGGGTGTGCTCATGGCGAGCGGATACTAACCCGCCCGAAGCACCGAACGCAAACCCGGGGTGGGGTGGCATGGTTTGGCGCTGGTCGCCCTGTCTGACCCGAAGGCCCCCACCGCTCGTTGGTCCCAGGCTCTGGGGATGGGGGTAGAGAGCGTGGACGGAGCGCACGAGCATCAAAACCGAACCTGTGCCAATCCCATAAACTCGGCACCCTCCGGGTTTCGCGGCCGCGTTCGCATCCAAAGCCCGGTTTCCGCACGTTCCTTTTTGGAGATCGCATGCTCATCCGCCTTGTTTCTGCTGCCGTTTCGGTGTCGCTCTTGACGTGTGCCGGCGCTCTTGCCCAGGTTTCGAGTGAGGAGCTGTCCAAGAGCATCGAGGGCATCGCCGCCAGAGCGTTGGCCCAGCCCAACGCCGTCGGGCTCTCGATCGCGGTGGCCAAGGGAGACCAGGTTGTATTTGCCGGGAGTTTCGGCAAGGCCGATCTGGAAACGGGGTTCGCCGGCGACAAGGACACGCTCTTTCGGATCGGCAGCGTGACCAAGCAGTTCACGGCCGCCGCGGTGATGAAGCTCGTCGAGCAGGGAAAGCTCTCGCTCGACGACACGCTGGCCAAGCTCCTGCCCGACTTTCCGGCGACGCCCAAGCCAGTGACGCTCCGCCAGCTGCTCAACCACACCTCGGGGATCTGGTCCTACACGTCCGACGACAAGTTCATGGGGCGAGAGGCGACGCTGGAGCTCACCCCCGCGGAGCTCGTGGCGATCTTCAAGGACCACGCGCCGGACTTTGACCCCGGCACCAAGTGGAACTACAGCAACTCGGGGTATTACCTGCTGGGCGAGATCATCGCGAAGACCTCGGGTAAGACGTACGCGCAGTTCGTGCAGGACGAGCTGTTGACGCCGCAGGGCCTGGCCCGCACCCGGTACGAATCCAACCGCGAGATCATCCCCAACCGGGCTCAGGGGTACACGTACGAGAAGGGCAAGCTGTTCAACGACAAGTCGATCGGGGCCGATGTGCCCGGGGCGGCCGGCTCGCTGCTCTCGTCGGCCGAGGGGCTGGTTCGCTGGAATCTCGCCCTCGCGTCGGGCAAGGTGGTCTCGCCCAAGTCGTACGAGCAGATGTCGACGTCGGCCACGCTTCCCGACGGCTCCGAAACACGCTACGGCTTCGGGCTTCAGCTCGGCGTGTGGGAGGGGCGCCCTCGCGTCGCCCACGGCGGCGGGATCTTCGGGTTCACATCGCAGCTGACCTATCTGCCCAAGGACCAGCTCACCATCGCGGTGATCTCCAACTGCGACGGCTTCAACCCGGCCAAGCTCGCCGACTCGATCGCCCGGGCGGCATTGGGGATCTCAGACTTTGTTCCGGCGGATCTGGCGGTTTCGGCCCAGGAGATCGCGAGGTTCGCGGGCGAGTACAAGTTTGTCGAGTTCCCGATGGAGATCAGCATCTTCGAGCGAGACGGGAAGATGTGGAGCCAGGCCGTCGGGCAGAAGGAAACGCGTCTGCACTACCAGGGCAAGGGCGAGTTCCGCGCCGACTTTGACCCGCAGGTCAAGATCGTCTTCACCGAGGGCACCGGCCCCGCCGATCAGTTCGTGCTGCACCAGGGCGGAGAGCACCCGGCCAACCGCAAGAAGTGATCGGGAATCCCGGGCCGACGGGCTCCGTTCCTTGACCTCAGCAACCGGACTCGAACTCGGCCACGAAGGCGTCGTAGTCGAAGAAGTCGACGGTGCCGTCACCATCGAAGTCGGCGGTCTTGCCCGAGGGGCAGCTGCCGCCCTCGAAGCACGTGACGAAGGCGTCGTAGTCGAAGAAGTCGGCGGTGCCGTCACCATCGAAGTCGGCGGGGCAGGTGGGCGGGGTGCCGACGGTGAAGGAGTACCAGAGCGTGGAGTAGGCCGCGAGCGTCGCCGAATCGACGGCGGCGCCGTTGAACGCGAGGGTGAAGTCGCCCGTGCCGTCGAAGCCCGGACGCACAAGGCCGTTGGCAAAGGTCGCGTTGTAGGGCACCACCGCGAGGTAGTAAGTCCCGTCGGCCAGGGTTAGCCCGCTGAAGCCGCTCCCGGACGTGCCGGCGAAATCATCGTTGGACCGCAGAAGCAATCCGTCGGAGTTGAACATCGCGATCTCGGTGTCGGTGCCAAAGCCCTCGCCGCCCGACGTCTGTATGGACGACACGCTCTCAAAGTTGCCAAGGCTCTCGATCGCGGCGGTCTCGAAAGTCCATGAGACATCGCTCCACACGGCATCGGTGCCCGGTCCATCGTCGGCGGCGGAGCTCGACTCGTGCGTCTCGATGCGGATGACGTCGCCGGTCTTGACGATCATGCCGCCACCCGGATACCCCAGGACCAGGACGGAGTTCTCAAAGTAGCCGAGGTTGATGGGCTGGAAGCTCACGGTTCCGGTGGTGCCGAATCGGGTGTTGCGAAGATTCCATCGCGCCTCTCCCATTGTGGTCCCGCGAATGATGGAGGAGATCGCGCCCACGAACTCGCCGCCGGTGACGACCGCGTCGGGGCCCGTGTATGTGTACAGGTAGACGGAGTTTCCCGCGTTGCCGAAGGCGCCCGCCGAGTGCATCAGCGGGGGTGAGATCGTGAAGTCGGCGAGGGCGGCGGTGGTTCCAAGGGCGAGCGTGAGAGCAAAGGCGGCGGGGAAGGCGTTCATGGCGGGTTCCTTTCGCGAGAGTTTGGGGCGGTCCATCGACACACAGCACGATGCGTCCTCGCCGTCTCTGCACCCCGCATCCGAGGCGCCCAAGTCGATCTTGCACTCGGCGGGCCGAAAAAGGGGCTTTTCGGACGTACCGAGCGAGCACGAGGGGGCATTGAGGACGCGGGTGTCGGCAATCGTGCTCCCACCGACGAGAATGTCCCGGGGCCGGTGCGACGGCCCTGGACACGGCACGCGTTGATTCCGGACGTTGGGCCCTTCCAGGTTCCTTACGAATGTCGCGTCACAGCGAGGATCGCCCTTGGATGAAGCGTTTTGGTGATCGTCCGAAGCAATCGTCGTGGTAGGATGGGACGCAGTCACGCCGAGCGATCGCTTGTTTGTGAGAGATGAAAGATCCAACCTCGGGAGCGCCGCAGATGTTTACAAGAAAGAGCCGCATCGCATCCATCGTCCTGGTCGCCGGACTTCCGACGGCGGCGTACGCCCAGCAGACCTTTCCGAACTGGGTCGGGCCGGCGAACGGCTCGTGGTCGGTCGCGGGCAACTGGAACCCCTTTGGCGTGCCCAACAACTCGGGCCCGACGACTTACGCGCCGATCATTCCGGGGGGCGGCTCACCGGTGCTGAATATCAGCGTCACCGTCGACAAGTTCGGGATCGGACCGGGCGCGGCGATCCAGATGAACAACAACGTGTCGATGACGGTGCTGGCGCAGACCGACGGCGTGGGGACAACGGGACTGCTCAGCAACGAGGGCACGTTCGCGATGAACAGCGTGGGCAATATCACCGACCTGATCATCTCGGGCGGGGTGGGTTCGTACGCGGTGCACGGCAACCTGATTGGAACCACGGCCCTGATCACGATGTCCGACACGCTCGCCAACCGCATCTACGGGGCGACGAGCAACGAGAAGCTGATCTTCGGGGCCGAGACGCTGCTCGAGGGCGCCGGCCAGATCGGTCTCAACCAACTGGAGCTTGAGAACTTTGGAGACCTCCGAGCCATGGGCTCCAATGGCCTGATCTTTGATCCGGGCGTGGCGGGAATGACCAACCACGCGACGATGCAGGCGGTGACGGGCCCGATGACGCTCTCGCTAGGCACGTTCCGAAACGTCGGCGGGCTGGCGGTGATCCGAGCGCAGAACACGCGTGTGGTGACCCTCTCGTCGGCCAGGGTCGAGGGCGGTTACCTTGAGACGTTTGGTTCGGGCGTGATCAACTCCTTTGGCGCCACGGTTTCCAACGTGAATCTTCTGGGGACGCTCGCGATTCCTAACAACACCAACTGCCGCGTTGAATCGTCGCTCACTTTCGCGGGAGCGTCGGGCCTGATCACGATGCAGTCGGTCGGCAATCCCACTGACCTCATCATCACCTCGCCGGTGACGACCTTCGACGGGTTTGGGGGCTCCGCGGGCATCAGCATGAGCAACACGCTCGCCAATCGCATCTACGGCGAGCCGGGCGATCGTCGCATGGTCCTCACCGACTCGGCCTTCATCCGCGGCGCCGGCCAGATCGGTTTCAATCTCATGTCGCTCACCGTGGGTCCCGGCTGCGACATCACGGCGATAGGTTCCAACGGAATCATCATCGATCCCAACCCCGACGGGATGATCAACAACGGACTCCTGCGCGGAAGCAACGGCTCGTCGCTCGTGCTGTCCCTGGGCGAGTGCGACAACACCAACGGTGAGATGCGAGCGGACGTCGGCGGCAATGTCTCGCTGTCGAGCGCGACGGTGGTGGGCGGACTTTTCACGTCCTTTGGGTCGGGAAACTTTGTCACCGCCGCCAGCGTGATCGAGGGAGTCACCAGCAACGCGGTGATCAACCTCAACAACAACAACGCGTCGACCATCCGCACCTTCCTGGTCAACAACGCCACTCTCGCGATGAATTCGGTGGGCAACCTCACCGATCTGACCATCAGCGGCAACACCACCATCTCGGGTCCGGGCGTGCTCACCATGACCAACACGACGGCCAACAGGATCTACGCCTCCAACAGCGTCGATCGGCTGACCAATGCCGCCGGGCACACGATTCGCGGGAGCGGGCAGCTGGGCCTCAATCTGATGGCGTTGACCAACAACGGGCAGATCGAGTCCCTGGGGTCCAACGGACTCACGATCGATCCCAACGGAGGAGGGGTGGACAACAACGCCACGCTTCGATCCAGGTCCGGGAGCCACATGACCCTCGCCAACGGCACGTTCGACAACCTCACGGGCGTCGTGGCTGTCGAAGACAGCGCGACGTGTGCTCTTTCGGGGGCGACTGTCCTGGGAGGCGTGTTCACCACCGCGGGGTCGGGCCTGTTCACGGCCACCGGAAGCATCATGGAGAACGTGACAAGCAACGCCAAGATCATCCTGAGCAACAACACGTCCACCACGCTCCGCACGTCGTTCATCAACAACAACGTCTTCAACATGAACTCGGTGGGCAACATCACCGACCTGTTCATCAGCGGCAACACCACCCTCACGGGTCCGGGCGTGATCGCCATGACCAACACGACGGCCAACCGGATCTACGCCGCCAACAGCCTCGACCGACTGACCAACGCCTCGGGGCACACGATCCGCGGGTCCGGGCAGCTGGGCGTGAACCTGATGGCCTTGACCAACAACGGCCTGATCGAGGCCCAGGGGTCCAACGGACTCACGATCGATCCCAACGCCGGCGGGGTTGACAACAACGGGATCCTTCGCTCGCGAAACGGCTCGAATCTGGTTCTCTCCAGCGGGACGTTCGACAACACGGGCGCCCTGATCGACGCCGAGAACGGGGCCCTGTGCACGTTCAGCAGCGCGACCGTCATCGGCGGACAGATCACCAGCGCCGGAACGGGTTCGATCACCGCGGTCGGCAGCGTGATGGAAAACGTCACGAGTGTCGCGACGGTCAACCTGCCCAACAACAACTCGACCTCGCTCCGGGGCACGTACCACAACTTCGGCACGTTCAACATGAACTCGGTGGGCAACGCCACCGACCTTTTCATCAGCGGCAACACCACGCTCGCCGACACGGGCGTGCTCAACATGAGCAACACCACGGCCAACCGGATCTACGACCCCACCGGCGTCAATCGTCTCACCAACGGCACCGGGCACACCATCCGAGGTGCCGGCCAGATTGGCGTGAACCTGATGTCCCTGACCAATATCGGGACGATCGAGGCCTCGGCCAGCAACGGGATCAGCATCGATCCCAACGCCTCCGGTTTCGACAACCAGGGATCCCTTCGCGTCACCGGCGGCACCATGACCATCGGATCGGGCCCGTTCACCACGTCGGGGACCGTCACCGTCAACGCCGGGCTGCTGCTCAACCGGTCGGCCGACTCGTGGGTCCAGACCGGCGGCACGGTGACGGCCAACGGTGAGCTGCAGGTGGTCGCCAACATTTACGATCTCCAGGGCGGCTTCTTGAGCGGCACGGGACTCGTCGACAGCAACGTCACCAACTCGGGCGGCTTTGTCTCCCCGGGAACGTCGCCGGGCACGCTGACCATTGAAGGGAATTACGTGCAGTTGTCCGGAGGCACGCTCAAGATCGAGATCACCGGCGTGACCGACGGCTCCCAGAATGACCTTTTGGCCATTCAGGGCACCGGATCGCTCAACGGCACCATCGCAATCACCCGGCCGACGGGGTTCATCCCCGCGCTCGGCCAGGGATTCACCATCCTGACGACTTCGGCAAACGGGCGGAGCGGGACTTTCTCCGCGATCGACTCGTCGGACTTCTGGCACGTCGTCTATCTGCACAACGCCGCCGTGATCGTCTTCGATGGGCTGGGCGCGCCCGATTGCCCGGCCGATTTCGATGGCGACGGAGCCTTGGACTTCTTTGACTACGACGCGTTCGTCGTCTGCTACGAGGGCGGCTTCTGCCCGCCCGGCAAGACGGGCGACTTCGACGGTGACGGCGGCGTCGACTTCTTCGACTATGACGCGTACGTGGCGGCGTTTGAGGCCGGTTGCAACTGAATGGGTGGGTTCGCGACCTGAACAAGTGGGACGCTGCGCGGTCGAGAGACGCCCGCGCCGCCCGGTTTCCGCTACGATACGGGCATGGGCGTCGCTCTTGTGCCGATCGCGATGATGACGGGACTTCTTGCGCGAGTGCACGAGCCGCCCGCGAGGCCCCCCGTCGACTTTGATCGCGACATTCGCCCGATTCTCGCAGACGCGTGCTTCAAGTGCCACGGCCCGCACGAGGAGAAGCGCGAGGCCCGCCTGAGACTCGACATCCGTGATGGACTCTTCGCCCCCACACGCGACGCCGACGACCCCGATCGATTCGCCGAATGGCCGTCGCGGATCGTGATGCCGGGGAAGCCGGGCGAGAGCGAGATGGCGCGGCGCGTGCTCTCTCAGGATGACGATGAGCGGATGCCGCCACCGGACGCGGCCCGCCAGCTCACCGATGCGGAGCGAACGAGGATCAAGGAATGGATCGAGTCGGGGGCGGCGTGGTCGGGGCACTGGGCCTTTGAGCCCATCAAACGCCCGCCGGTGCCCGAGCCCGCGAAGGCCGGCGGTGTGTCCTGGCCGGGCAATGAGATCGATCGCTTTGTGCTCGCGGAAATCGGGCGGTACAAACTCCCGGGGGTGAGTGGGCCCTCGCCGCAGGCCGACAAACGCACGCTGATCCGGCGATTGACTCTCGATCTGACGGGACTGCCGCCGACGCGCGATGAAGTCGCGGCGTTTGTCAAGGATGAATCGCCCGAGGCGTATGCCAGGGCCGTCGACCGACTGCTCGCCTCGACCGCGTTTGGCGAGCACTTCGCCACCGCCTGGCTCGACGCCGCCCGGTACGCCGATTCCAACGGCTTCCAGATCGATCCGGATCGCACCGCCTGGCCCTGGCGCGATTGGGTGGTCCGCGCGTTCAACAGCAACATGCCGTACGACCGCTTCGTCGTCGAACAGCTCGCGGGGGACCTCCTGCCCGAGGCGACGAGCGAGCAGGTGCTCGCGACTGCCTTCAACCGCAACCATCCGATCAACGGCGAGGGCGGGAGCGACAAGGAAGAGTCACGGATCACCTACGTGCACGACCGCGTCGACACGACGAGCACGACGTTCCTGGGGCTCACGATGACGTGCGCCCAGTGCCACGACCACAAGTACGACCCATTCTCGCAGCGCGACTATTACCAGATGTTCGCGTTCTTCAACAGCGTTGACGAGGATGGCAACGGCGACAAGGGCGATGTCGAGCCGCTGGCGGACTACAAGGACCCCTCGGGCAAGGATCTGAAGATCATGGTGATGCGCGACCGCAAGGAGCGGCGCGAGACGCACTTGCTCGAACGCGGCGTGTGGGACCATCCCGGCGAGCGGGTCGAGACCGCCACGCCCGGGGCGCTGCCGGCGATGGACGGTGCGCCGCAGTCGCCGGGGCGCCTGGAGCTCGCGCGGTGGATCACCGCCCGCAGCAACCCGCTGACAGCCCGCGTCGCGGTCAACCGCCTCTGGCAGCAGGTCTTTGGCGAGGGGCTCGTGCGAACGCCGGAGAATTTCGGGATTCAGGGCGAAAGGCCGACCCACCCCGAGCTGCTGGACTGGCTCGCGAGCCGGTTTGTCGAGAGCGGATGGGATGTGAAGGCGATGCTCAAGATGTTTGTGATGAGCGGCACGTATCGCCAGTCTTCGGTTTGTTCGGCGGAACTGCTCGCGACAGACCCGGCCAACCGATTGCTCGCCAGGTCGCCCAGGTATCGCCTCACCGCGGGCGTCATCCGCGATCAGGCCCTCATGATCTCAGGGTTGCTCGTCAGCAAGGTCGGCGGCCCGCCGGTGAAGCCTTATCACCCCGCGGGCGTGTGGGAGGATGTGAGCTTCGGTCGTCTCAAGTACCAGCAGGGGACGGGTGAGGATCTGTATCGACGCAGCTTGTACACTTTCTGGCGGCGCACGGCCGCCCCGGCGAACATGTTCGACACGCCGCTGCGTCAGAAATGCTCCGTGCGGGTCATCCGCACCAACACGCCACTGCAGGCGATGATCCTGATGAACGATCCGACGTACACCGAGGCGGCGGCGGCCTTGGGCGAACGGGCTATCGCCAGCGCGAGCGACGACAACACCCGATTGGCGTGGGCGTTTGAAGAGGCGACGTCGAGGCCGCCCCAGGACGCGGTCGTCGCGATCCTCAAGCGTCGCCTCGACTCGCTGCGGACCTACTACGGGAAGCACTTCGACGAAGCGACGTCGGCCGCGAACGCGGGGGCACGTCCGGATCCGCCGGCCGACAAGGTGACGGAAGTCGCGGCGTACGCGGGTGTGATGGGTGTGATCCTGAACCTGGACGAAGTACTGACGCGGGAGTGACGTTTGAACACTTGGCCGACATCCAGTCTGGACGAGTGCCTCGCAATGACGCGCCGGCAGTTCCTGGGGCGCAGTGCCGCGGGCGTGGGCTCGGCAGCGTTGGCCATGCTGATGGCGAGCCAGGGGCGTGCTGAACCGACTGAATTGACGATGAAGGATGTCGCCAAGCTCGCCCCGCGGGCCAAGCGCGTGATCATGCTGACGCAGGCGGGAGCGCCGTCGCAAATCGACTTGCTGGACTACAAGCCCGGCCTGGACGCTCGTCGCGGCGAGCTGATCCCCGATTCAATCCGCATGGGTCAACGGGTGACGACAATGACCTCGGGGCAGGCCCAGAAGCTCTTGCCCAGCCAGTTCAGATTCGAGCAGCACGGCGAGCACGGAGCGTGGGTGTCGGAACTGATGCCGCACACCGCCAAGATCGTCGATGAGCTCGCGATCGTGCGGTCGATGTACACCGAGCAGATCAACCACGCCCCCGCGATGACGTTCTTCCAGACCGGGCACCAGAATCCGGGCCGCCCGAGCGTCGGCGCCTGGACGGTCTACGGCCTGGGCAGCGAGAACAAAGATCTCCCCGGCTTTGTCGTCATGGTGTCCAAGGATGTCGAGCGCACATGCGATCAGCCGCTCTATGAGCATCTCTGGAGCGCGGGGTTTCTGCCCGCCGAGCACCAGGGCGTCAAGCTGCGGGCCGGGCACGACCCGGTGCTCTACCTGCCCAACCCCGAGGGCGTCTCGCGCGAGGTTCGCCGCGAGCAGCTCGACGATCTCGCCCAGCTCAACGCACTGCACCAGGGCACCACCGGCGACCCGGAGATCCAGGCCCGCATCGCCCAGTACGAACTGGCCTTTCGCATGCAGATGTCTGTGCCCGACCTCGCGTCGCTCAAGGAGGAGCCCGACGAGACGTTCGAGCTCTACGGGCCGGGCTCGCGGAGGCCCGGTTCGTACGCCGCAAATTGCATCATGGCCAGGCGGATGGCCGAACGGGGCGTGCGGTTCATCCAGCTCTACCACGTGGGCTGGGACCAGCACAAGTCGCTCCCCGAGCAACTGCGCATCCAGTGCCAGCACACCGATCAGGCGTCGGCGGCCCTGGTCACCGATCTCAAGCGCCGAGGCCTGCTCGACGACACGCTGGTCGTCTGGGGCGGCGAATTCGGCCGCTCACCCGTGGGCCAGGGCGACATCGACTCGCCGGGATACGGCCGGGATCACCACCCCCGCTGCTTCTCGATGTGGCTCGCCGGCGGCGGCGTGCGCCGCGGCATCGTCCACGGCGAGACCGACGAGTTCGGCTTCAACATCGTCTCAGGCGGCGTGGACAACAAGGGCGTCCACATCCACGACCTCCACGCGACGATGCTCCACCTCCTGGGCATCGACCACGAGAAATTCACATACCTGTACCAAGGGCGAAGGTTCAGGCTGACGGATGTGGAGGGACAGGTGGTGCGGGATCTGATCGTTTGAAGGAGTTGAACAGGTCCGAGAAAATGACAGAACACGGAAGGCTGAAAGTGAAGGTCGAATCGATTCAGCCCTCAGTTTCAGCCCTTTGCCTTTGCTCAGTTCTGTTCAGCTCGGCCTGCGCTTGTGCCGGCAATGTAGCCGCTGGACCACGCCCATTGGAAGTTGAAGCCTCCGATGCGGCCGTCGACGTCGCAGATTTCACCGCAGAGGTAGAGGCCCGGGCAGACGCGGCTTTCCATGGTGTCGAGTGTGATCTCGTTCAGTGGGATGCCGCCGGCGGTGACTTCGGCGTGGGTGAAGCCGCGGTCGCCGACGACGGGGAGGGGCGTGGCGACGACCATCTGGGCGAGGTTTTTGCGGTGGTCGCGGGGGAGGAGTTGGCCCTGGACGCTGGGGTCGACACCGGCCTCTTTGCAAATGGCGTCGGCGACGCGCTCCGCGAGGCCGCGTTCGCGGAGCCAGCGGGCGGGGCTGACCTTGCCGAGTTTTTGGAGTGCGAGGTCGACGGACTCGATTGATTCGCCTGGTAGCCAGCTCAAGACGAGGCGGGCGCCGGCATCCTCGGCGTGTGCGGCGGTGAAATAGCGGCTCATGTCGAGGGGGCCGGGGCCGCTGAGGCCGAAGTGGGTGAGGAGGGTGGAGTTGGTGAAAGTCTTGAGGCGTTTGCCAGTGGCGGAGCGGAGCTCGAGGGTTGTGGGGAGAGTGATGCCGCTGAGGGAGCGGATGAAGTGGGAGTCGGCGAGGATGAGGGGGACGAGGGCGGGGAAGACGCGGGGAGTGATGGTGTGGCCGAGGGAGCGGGCGATGGCGTAGCCGAGGCCGTCGGAGCCGGACTTGGGGAGGGCCATGCCGCCGGTGGCGAGAATGATCTTGCGGGCGCGAATCCCTACTCCCCCGCTCCCAGCGGGGGAGGTGGCCGAGTCTTCGAGGCCGGAGAGGGTGAGGGCGCCCGCTCGCTCAATGACAAACCCTTCGCCATCGCGTTTCACCCCCCCCACTCTCCACGGGTACATCAGTTCGACATGTGCATCCTCGGCAGCGGCCAACAGGGCGTTGAGCACCGTGTGAGCATCGTCGGTGACGGGGAAGAGTTTGCCGGTGTCTTCTTTTTTGAGCTCGACGCCACGTTCGCGGAAGAAGGCGACGGTTTCGGGGACGTCGAAGCGGCGGAGGACTTTCTTGATGGAGTTGCGGGAGCTGCCGGCGTATTGGAGTTCGTCGACCTGGTGGTGGGTGACGTTGCAGCGGCCTCCGCCGGCGACGAGGACCTTAGCGCCGAGTTTTTTGGCGCCGTCGAGGGCGATGATGGAGCCGCGATGCGTGCGCCCGGCCCAGATGGCGGCGAAGAGGCCGGCGGCGCCGGCGCCGATGATGGCGATGTCGACGGTCGTTTCCACGCCGAGAGTACCCCGGACGATCAGGGGGCGATGGGGACGACGTACTCGACCCAGCGGTTTGGGGGCTTGGGAGTTGTGGGGTGGGCGAGGGCGTCGAGGAAGGCTTTCCAGCTGGTCTTCCACTCGGGCCCGTGTTCCTCTGGACTAAAGCCTGGAGCAATAACCCCCATCGGATAGCGCCGCATCTCTTCCAAGTCCACGTTCATGGATGCGATGCCTTGCTCATCGAGAGTGCCCGACAGGTCGCACAAGGTAAAGCTGAAGTAGTGCGCGAAATTGACTGCGCCAGCGGTGACTGGTTGACCGGTGGACCGGTTAACGACCTGAATTTCGATTGCGGTTCCGCAGCCGACGAGCATGAGGCTGAGGAATCCGGCGATGAGGAGTTTGATCATTTTGGGTCTCCAGATGGGAAGCGTCCGGATGAAGCGCATGTGTCGTCCAAAGAGTTCATATTGAATCAGATAGCGAAGGGGTGCGCCGTGACTCCTTCAGGCGACGCTGGGAACTGGAGGAACGACTCCTTGCCTTGGAGCCCGGAGGGCTCAGCGTCAATAGCCGGGGGCGCAGCCCCCGGAAAGGCGACAAAGCATCGCGCGACCCCGGAGGGGTCGGCCCGGACGCGGTGTGGTGTCCGAGCGCCCAATGGCGGACCCCTTCCTTCTTGCCATTTGGCACACCGGTCCAGAAGGACCCGTTATT
>CAYHQQ010000017.1:0-64831 GCA_964358855.1 uncultured Phycisphaeraceae bacterium | reverse complement strand
CGCCGCACATGCGCCGAACAGGTTCGGACGCTCGCTTAACTGAATGGCATTCCAGAGTGGGGCGGTCAGTGGTACCGAGCCGCCCCCTCCGGCCTCGCCCCCCCTCCACACGCACAGACTCGGCCACCGCGCCGGCTGGGAGCGGGGGAGGAGGGGAAGAAGGCAATTTAAGATTTGGAATTTCAGATTTAAGAAGAGGAAGACATGCAAACCGAATTGCAGGGGACGGCTGAGGGTGGTTCGCGCGTGGGGGCGCGGAATCTGAGGCTTCGAAGACTCAGCCTCGGCGTGGGATGGTGGATGACGCACATTGTTATCGATGACCGCCGTCGGCCCTGCCGGGGCGAGGTCCGTTTATGCGATGCGTTCGGCGGGTTCTCGCTCGAGGACTCGCTTCAGTGGTACCGGTGCTCTTGGACGCGCGACCTGCACGCGTGTTCCTACGCCCAAGAGCACTGACCGCCCTTGACACGACTGGTTTATGGGCGTCAGAGTGGGGCGGTCAGTGGTACCGAGCCGCCCCCTCCGGCCTCGCCCCCCCTCCACACACACACGGACTCGGCCACCTAGCCCGCTGGGAGCGGGGGAGAAGGGAGTTTTAGTGCGCGGGGCGCGAGAGGAGTTCGGAGAGAGAGAGTGGGTGGGTGTTGGCGGCGGTGGCGGCGGCCTGGGCGCGGGTGGGGTCGGCGAAGGCGATGATGCCGGAGGCCATGGGGGTTTTGATGGTGTCGGAGATGAGGAAGGTGGCGGACTGGGCGTCGAGCCAGTCGGCGGTGGGTTTGGAGTCGTAGTCGTGGACGTAGCGGGCGAGGATGGGGAGGTCGGGGTGGGCGCGTTCGTAGGCGAGCATGTCGCCGATGTCGTCGAAGACGAGATGGTCGGAGGAGATGTTGGCGGTGCTGTTCGCGGAGGTGTTGGGGGTGGCGTTGGGGGTAGCGTTGGGGTCGAGGGTGAGGGCGGCGGCGAATCTGGCTTCGTTGATGATCATGCCGCACTCGGCGCAGGTGTCGCGGGCGAGATGGAGGGTGGGCGGGCCGGGAGCGGGAGTGGGGCCGCAGCTTGTGAGGGAGGTGAGGAGGGCGAGGGAGGTGAGGCCTGAGGTGAAGCGGGATGAGGGCTTTGACGGGTTCATACGGGCGACCTCCTTGAGAAGATGAGGGCGGCGAGGGCGAGGGGGAGGATGATCCAGGCGGCCATGGCGCCGGCGAAGATCAGGGGGAGTCGCGCGCCGAAGGTGTCGGTGGCGTAGACGCCGGCGGGGCCAAGGACGTCGAGGGAGGCGTCGACGGAGTAGAGGCACCACATTTTGAAGACCTGGCAGGGATTGAGGAGGGAGAAGGCAAAGAGCTTCTCGACTCTGACGCGCCATGCGAGGGTGCTGGCCATCATGCCCAGGTCGCTGACGAAGACGAGGGTGAGCCAGACGAAGACGGCGGTGCCGGTGGCGACGCTGCCCTTGTGGGCGAGGACGGAGATGAGCAGGCCCAGGCTGAGCATGCCCAGGGCGAGGGCGAAGGAGAGGAGGACCAGGGCGATAAAGAGGCGGGCGTCGGCCATGCCGCCCTTGGCGGCCAGAACGGCGGCGCAGACTCCAAAGCCCAGCGAGACGCTGGCGATGATGGAGCCGGAGAGGCCCAGGTGCTTGCCGAGGAGGACTTCGAGGCGGGAGACGGGCTGTGCGAGGAGGTAGGCGAGCATGCCGCGTTCGCGGTCGGAGGCGATGGTGGCGGCGCCGGCGGTCATGGCCATGAGGGGGACGACGAGGATGACGAGGTTGATGAGGCCGGCGCTGGTGCGGCCGAAGCCCGAGACGCCGCCCGAGCCGCCTGAGGCGGCGGAGAGGTAGGAGACGCCCAGGCCCAGGGCGGCGAAGGCGAGGGAGTAGAGGACGAACCAGCGGGACTTCACGGCGTCGCGGAGTTCGCGGTGGGCGATGGTGAGGACGTTGGCGAAGAAGGAGGAGCGGTGCGGGGAGAATTGGATGGGCAGGGTGGTCATGGGTGTCCTCCCTGATGGTCGCCCGAGAGGAGATCGAAGTCCTCGACGGGGATGTTGGCTTCGAGGAGAAGGCGGACGGGAGTTGCTTTCTGGGTGCGGTCGACGCGGACGATGACGCCGACGCCGTTGAGATGGACGTTGAGGCCGCGGGAGGAGAGGACGGTCATGGCGGCCTTTGCCCAGTCGGGGGTGAGGCGGATCTTCATGGACTGGGACGGCTGGGTGTGCCCGAACAGTTCGGAGGGGGTGCACTCACGCTGGATGCGGCCGGAGGTGAGCATGATGACGCGGGTGGCCATGGCGGAGATTTCTTCGGGGCGGTGGGAGGCAAAGAGCATGGTGCGGCCCTGGGTGCCCAGGCGTTTGAGGAGGCCGACAAATTCGTCGCGGCCGAGGGCGTCGAGGCTGGCGGTGACTTCGTCGAGGACGAGGACGGGAGGGTCACCGAGGAGGGCGATGGCGAGGGCGAGGCGTTGTTTCATGCCGCCGGAGAGCTCGCGGACGCGCTTCTTGTCGTGACCTGTGAGTTCAACGCGGGCGAGAGCATCGGCGGGGACGGTGCGGCGGAGGCCTTTGAGGCGAGCGAAGTAGGTGATTGCTTCGGCGACGCCCAGGTCGTCGTAGAAGCCGAGTTCCTGGGGGACGTAGCCGATGAGGGCGCGGGCGGCTTTGCCGTCTTTGGCGACATCGATGCCGCCGACGGAGATGCGGCCATCGAAGCGGAAGAGGCCCAGGGCGCAGCGGACGAGGGTGGACTTGCCGGCGCCGTTGGCGCCCCAGAGGGCGAGGGATTCGCCGGGGGCGACGTGGAGGGAGATGTCGTCGAGGGCCGTGAATCGCCCGAATCGCTTGCGGAGATTGGAGATGGCGATCATGAGGGGAGTCCTGGGGCGAGGGAGGTGGTGGGAGCGCGGCTGGGAAGGAGGGCGGGGCCGATGGCGAGGGCGAGGAGGGAGGCGGCGATGGAGAGGAGGGCGAGGGCGCACCAGACCATGGTGGCTGGGGATGCGGCGTGGCCCGAGACGAGGGTGCAGCCGGCGGGTTGGACGAGGGGGTAGAGGTCTTCGAAGCGGGGCTCGGGCTGGACGGCGGGGAGTGCGCGGGCGACGAACTCGATGGCTTCCTGGGCGGGAGAGAAGAGCCAGAGGCGGAGTTTGGGCTCGCGGGCGGTCATGTTCTCGAAGAGCTTGCGGGACTCGTAGGAGAGTTCGCCGATGGAGTCGGAGTCGAGGTCGTAGCCGGCGTAGTCGCTCCAGAAGTTGCCGCGGCCGTCGATATCGAATTCGTTCTGGGTGAGTTCACCGCGTCCCAGGACGGCGACTTGCTCGAAGTTATCGATGAAGCTGTTGAGGGCGAGGGTGTTTCCCTTGACGGAGGGGAGGAAGTTCATGCCGATGTCGTTGGTGGCGAGGGTGTTGTGGGTGATGAGGGCGTGGCGGGAGCGGAGGACGGGGGAGTTGTCGAGGTAGATGCCCACGCGGTTGGCGGCGATGAAGTTGTTGTCGATGGTGTAGGCGTCGGAGTCCTTGAGGCCGATGCCGTAGCCGCTGGGGCCGCGGTTGCGATTGATCTGGTTGTTGCGGAGGATGATGTCGGAGGAGTACATGAAGTAGACACCGACGGAGTTGCCTTCGAGGATGTTGTCCTCGATGGTGATGTTGGTGGAGTTCATGAGATGGAAGCCGTAGCGGCAGCGCTGGCAGGTGTTGTTGCGGACGACGACGTAGTTGGAGTACCAGAGGATGGCGTCGCGGCCGTCGCGGATGGTGTTGGATTCGACGAGGGCGTAGTCGGATCGCCAGAGGCGGATGGCGTCGCCTCGGCGGGCGATGTCGAGGTCTTTGCCGCCGATGGTGTTGGAGCGGATGGTGCAGCGGGGCGCGTTTTTGCAATCGATGCCGAAGAGGACGTCGACGAGCTCGTTGCTTTCGATGGTGGCACCCTTGGCGAGGACGCGGATGCCGACGTTTTCGCCGTCGAGGTCGGCGCCGGTGCCGCGGATGACAAAGCCGCTGAGGGTGACGTTCTCGCCGGTGATTTCGACGACGTCGCCGTGGCCCATGGCGTCCAAGACGGGGCGGCCCTGGCCGATGAGGCGGAGGGGCTTGGTGAGTCGGAGGAGGCCGGGATAGAAGCCGGGGGCGACTTCGATGGTGTCGCCGGGTGCGGCGGCGTCGACGCGGGACTGGAGAGTGGAGACCTGAGAAGCGGGTTGAGAGGCCCGCGCGGTGAAAGGCGCGACGAAGGAGGCGAGGAGGGCCAGCATGAAGAGGGCGATGCGGGAATGGCGTGGGGTGGCGTTGATCACACTGGGCTCGCGGCGGGAGCGATGGGGAAGGGCTTGTGGAGGGGCTTGTACGCGCGGCGGTGGAAGTAGAGGGCGAGAATGACGAGGAGGGAGCCGGCGACGGCGAGGTACCAGCCTGTGCCGGCGGAGGAGACGGTGACGAACTGGCCGACGGTGCCCTTGCCGAGGACGGGGGGGATGAAGGGCTTGACGGAGGAGGAGAGGGGCGCTTTGGGGTCGAGGTGGGTGCCGAAGAGTTTGAGCCAGTAGGAGAGATCGACGAGGAAGCCGACGGGGAAGAAGACGACGGGGAGGGCGAGGAGTGCGGCCCAGCGGTTGTGGACCAGTGCGGCGCCTTCGACGAGCAGGACCATGGCGATGATCATCCATACGGAGGCGGCGCGTTCGAACTGGGCGGCCTCTTCGAGGGGGCGCATGCCGATGTAGTGGTTGAGGGCGTTGATCTCGCGCACGTCGCCGGTGAGGTGGTTGACGTAGGCGGTGACGGAGAGGCCGTCGGGGTACTGCGGGGCTTCGAGGGTCATGTGCCAGTAGGGCAGGAAGAGGGAGACCAGGAGGAGGATGCGTGCGGCGGAGAGGATGAGGGTGGGGGTGAGGTAGCGGGCGCGGTGGCTTTCGAGCTCGTGGTTTGGCACGCGGGGTCCGAGGATGGCGTTGAGGAATGAGGACATGGGGTGCTCCCGGTTGTGCAGCGAGCGAGGGGAAGGCCCGCCCGCGGCGTTGGCCGCGGGCGTGCGGGGAGTTACTTGGCGGCGGCGGTGGTTGCCTTGGGCTTGATCTGGAGGTAGCCCATCATTTCGAGGTGGAGGGCCGAGCAGAACTCGGTGCAGTAGTAGGGGTAGGTGCCGGGCTTGTCGGCGATGAACTCGAATTCGGTGTACTCGCCGGGCTCGAGGCTGAGATTGATGTTGTACCCGCCGATGCAGAAGCCGTGGGTGGAGTCGAGGGCTCGCTCGGTGCTGGTGATGCGCCAGGTGACGTGGTCACCTTCTTCGAGCTCGACGGACTCGGGGGTGAAGTGGGAGCGAACGGCGGTCATGTAGACGTCGACTTTGTTGCCCTTGCGGACGACGCGTTCCTTGCCGGGGGAGGGGGCGCCGGGTTCGACGGCCTGGGTGTGGGGGTTCCAGCCGACCTCGGGGTAGACGGCCCAGGGCTTGAGCTTGTCGGCTTTGATCATCTGGCAATAGTGCGGCTCGCCGACGCCGATGGGGCTGTCGTAGAGCACGGGCATGGTGGCGCCGGTGGCGCTGATGTCGACGAGCTGGAAGTTCTGGGGGAGGAGCGGGCCGGTGGTGAAGAAGCGGTCGACGGACCACTTGTTCATGGCGATGAGGTAGCTGCCATCGGGGGAGACGGTGTCGCCTTCGGCGGCGCAGAGGTGGCCGATGTTGTACTGGACGGGGGTCTTGGTGACGAGCTTCCAGGCGGGTTCCTCGTGCTTGGAGGCGTATTCGCCGCCCAGGGTCCAGCGGGCGACGGCGGAGTCGAGGAAGAGGGAGGTGTAGGCGTAGCCCTTGTTGTCGAACTGGGTGTGGAGCGGGCCAAGGCCGAGTTCGACCTGGGCTTCCTTCACGTCGTCGAAGTTGAGGATGGGGATCTTGTAGGTGTCGACGCCGCTGTACTTCTTGTCGGCGATGGCCTTTTTGATCTTGGCGGTGGAGTAGACGGTGACGTGGGGGTCGAGCTTGCCGGCAACGACGGCGTATTGCCCGTTGGGGGTGACGTCGACGCCGTGGGGGCTCTTGGGTTCGGGCGTGAGGTGGAGGAGGCCCAGGGCGATGCTGGTCTCGATTTTGAGGACGGGGAAGCCGTTGATTTTCTCGGCCTTGCCGGCCTTGAAGGCGGCGGCGGCGAGTTTCCAGTCGATGATGTGCATGTAGTCGGTGTCGCGTTGGCTGGCGCCGGCCTCGAAGGGCGGCTGGCCCTTCTCGACGCCACCGGTGGACATCTCGACGTTGAAGGAGTTGATGAAGACGAGCCCATCACAGGCGCCCTTGCCGGCGTCGGCGAGGTCCTGCCAGTAGGGCGGGAGTTCCATGGCGAACGACTGGGCCTCATCGATTCGGCCGCGTTCGCGGTCGAACTTCCAGAAGGTGACCATACCGCGGTAGGACTTCTGGTAGTCGGCCAGGGGTGCGTAGCCGTAGCCCAGGACGGTGGCGTACTGGCCGCCTTCGATGACGTAGTCGGTGTCTGGGGTGACGAAGGAGGCGCCGTGGTCGCTGACGGTGAGGGGGTTTTTGACGATCTGTTTGGTTTCGAAGTCGCGCAGGTCGATGACGGCGACGCGGGCGTTGGCCTTGTCACCGATGAAGAGGAACTGGCCGTCGTATTCGCCCTTGGTCTCGCTGAGGGCGGGGTGGTGGGTGTCGCCCCAGGTGACGTCCTTGCCGTTGATTTTGAGTTGCTCGCGAACGCGGTCCTTGTCGCCGGCGAAGCCGTAGCCCTGCCAGGACTCGGGCGTGAAGACGGAGATGCTGCGGAGGAGTCGCATGGAGGGGACGCCGATGACGAAGACCGAACCGCTCTGGCCACCGGAGGAGAAGAGGATGTAGTCGTCGATGCGGCCGCTGGGCATGTAGGTTTTGGCGGCGGCGACGAGGTCGTCGGGGGTGAGCTTTCGTTCGACGGCGAGTTTGGAGAGGGCTTCGAGCTGGGCCTGGGTGGGGGGCGCGACTTCTTTTTCTTTGCGTTCTCGTTTCTTTTTGGTTGCGCCGGGCTCAGGCTGCCAGAGGGCCAGAGCCTGGGGTGCGGCACCGATGAACGAGGCGTCGGCGACGAGTGCGAGGGAGAGGAGACCGGGGAATGCGAAGGTGCGTGCTTTCATGGGGAGGCTCCGGTGACTCGGCCGATGGCGGGGCTGCGCCCGTTGGAGGCCGAAGGAATGGACGGGTCAGTGGCCTGCCTTGGCGGCCCGCTGCAGCGAGCGGAGGAAGGTGACGATGCAATCGAGGTCGTCGTCGCTGATGGCGGGATTGCCGCCCTTTGGGGGCATGGCGATTTTGGATGTGTTGGCGGGATCGCCGGGGTCGCGGCCGCGCTTGATGAAGGCGACGAGGTTCTCGTCGCTGAGGCGAGCAATGAACTGGCTGGTGGTCAGGGGCTTGCCGTTGTTTGGGAGTCCCTTGGCGTCGGTGCCGTGGCAGGTCGAGCAGGCGGCGACGAAGAGCTTGGCGCCATCGGCGATCATGTCGGGATCGAGTTCTTCGTCGGGCGCGACGACGTCGGCGGCGGCGGCGGCGGGAGCGGACTTGGCGAGTTCCTTGGCGGCGGCCTTCTCGGCGCGCTTGGCGGCGCGAGCGGCCTCGCGCTCGGCGTCCTGGAGGTTGAGGCGAGCGAGCACGAGTCTGTCGTGGGAGACGCGATCGGGCTTTTCGAGGGAGCGCACGAAGGCGGCGATGGACGCGGCGTCGGTCGCGGGGAGTTTCGGCTGGGCTGAACCCGCGGGATGCGTGGCTGTGAGGAAGTCGGTGAGAGCGGGCAGTGAGGTGGGCTGGGCGGATGAGGGGTGGACCAGGTCGCCACCGCGACCGGCGACGCCGGTGCCATCGGAAGCATGGCACTGGGCACAGGATCTGGCGAAGAGTCGCTCGCCGCGTGCGACGAGTTCGACGTCGAGATCCTCGCCTGGGGCGAGGGCGGCCAGGCGTGCGGACTCGGCACGCTGGGGATCTGGGGTGGACCAGACCGAGAGGTGGATTCCCAGGAAGAGGAGGGCAACCCAGAGGGTGGCGGCGGAGAGGGAGACCGCCAGAGCGACCAGCACGGGGAGGCTGGCGGGGTGGTTGGGGGCTTTGGGGGCGAGGGTGAGTCGGCTGAGTTGGGCGGCCATGGGTGGTGCTCCACATGGGACGGGAGGTCTATATACACATATCTGGATATCTATATCCATTACTTGACCCGAGTTCAAGCGTTCGACTCAAATTCCTTGCGAAAGAGGCTCTTTCGGACTGGTTTGGGGGATGTTGCTGGTCTGGCAGGGGGCGAGATTCGGTGAGATTCCGGGCGATGCGGGGCTTGCGCGGTGCGTATGATGGATATCCGGACATAGAACGAGACTTTCGCCGAAGGGAGTTTTGATGCTCTCCTCCACCGCCGAGTACGCGCTGCGATCGATCATGCACCTCACGTCACATCCGGGCACGGCGTGCACGTCGAAGGAGATCGCCGAGTCGGGACAGATTCCGGGCGGGTATGTGTCCAAGGTGATGCAGGATCTGGTGGGCGCGGGGATCGTCGAGTCGCAGCGTGGGCCCAACGGGGGGTTTCGACTGGCGCGGGAGCCGGGCGCGATCACGGTGCTGGAAGTTGTGAACGCGGTGGATCCGATCAGGAGGATCGTGGCGTGTCCGCTGCGGCTTCCGGAGCATGGATCGAGACTCTGCCAGCTGCACCAGCAGCTCGACGACGCGATCGCGTCGTTCGAGCGGATTTTGAGCGAGGCGACGTTTGCGGACCTGACGCGGGAGGGCAAGCGTTCGAGCCGCTGTCAGTTCCCGACGGTGGAGCGTGGGGCGGCGAAACGCAAGCGGGGGAAGTGATCGCGAGCGAAGCCGAAGGCGAACGCGGAGTTGCGGAGGAGGGCGGAGATTGCGGAGGGGGCGTGTGTGACGATGCGCGAGTTCGTCATGCAGGGCGTGCAATCCAGAGACAGTTTTAACGCAGAGAACGCGGAGAGGCGCGGAGAGAGGCGTTCTTTGGAGAGGTATTGTTGCGCCGACTGTGCGCGACTGGATTCGGTTGCGGACGGGGGAACGATTCTTGGGCTAGGACAAAATCGTGCGGGAGATCAGGCGGTGCGTTGTGCGGGGAGTGCATGTGAGGCTGCGGCGGGCGTGCGGGAGACACCCCCTCCGTCGCTGCGCCCCCACGGACTAGCGACACCTCTCCCACTGCGTGGGGGAGGAGAAGAGGCCTCGTCGTCGTGGATGGCGCGGTGGGGTGGGGAGTCGAGGTCGTCGAACTGGCCTTGCTTGGTGGCGTGGATGAAGGCGTAGACGGCGGCGCCGCCCAGGAGCAAGGCCAGGGGGAGCACGATGGCGATTACGGACATGGGATGCTCCTTGGGGCGTTGCGCATTGGCGGCTGGCTGGCTGTGGGTTCTCGCTTCGCGGGTTTGGGCCACGCACGGGAGCGGACGGCGACGGTGATGACGGAGAGGGAGCTCAGGGGCATCAGGGCGGCGGCGATCATCGGGTGGATGGTGCCGGTCATGGCGAGGGCGCCGGCGATGATGTTGTAGACGAGGGAGACGGCGAGGATGGCGTGGATGGTGCGCAGGGTGCGGGGGCCGGCGTCGATGAGCTGGAGGATGGGGGAGAGGCCGGACCTGGAGATGTAGATGTCGGCGGCGGCGAGGCTGGCTTCGGCGCCGCCTTGGACGGCGATGCCGACGGAGGCGGCGGCGAGAGCGGCGGCGTCGTTGACGCCGTCGCCGACCATGACGATGGTGCGGGCATCGAGTCGCTTCTTGTTGATGTAGGCGAGCTTGGCTTCGGGAGTGGCGCCGCCGTGGCAGGACTCTTGCGGGATGTCGAGGGAGGCCCCCACTGCTTTGACGATGCCATCGTGATCGCCCGAGAGGATCTCGATGTTCCAGCCTTTGGCGCGGAGGGCGGCGATGGAGCGTTTGGCTTCGGGGCGGAGACGATCGCCGATGCCGATGGCGGTGGTGAGCGTGGCGTCGACGACGATGGCGACGGGGGAGAGGCCCTGAGCGCGGAGGGCTTCGAAATCGGCAGGGGCGACATCGCTGCGGCGGGCGCGTTTGAGGGCGGCGGCTTCGGAGCCGACGAAGACGTCGTGATGCTCGACGGTTCCACTGACGCCGACGCCGGCCTCGTGGCGGATGCTGGTTGCGAGAAGGTCGCAAGCCGGGGAGGCGTGGCAGATGGCGGCGGCGACGGGGTGGGAGACGCCGGCCTCGAGAGCGGCGGCGAGGGCGAGAGCGGCGGGGTCACCAATGAGTTGCACGACGCGGGGCTTGCCTTCGGTGAGGGTGCCGGTTTTGTCGAGGATGATGGTGCCTGGGGTGGCGAGGGTTTCGAGGGCGTCGCCGCCTTTGATGAGGACGCCGTCTTTGCTGGCGCGACCGATGGTGAGGCCGACGGCGATGGGAGCGGCGAGACCCAGGGCGCAGGGACAGGTGACGATGAGGAGGGCGATGGTGTTGTCGATGGCGGCGGAGGTGCTGCGTGGGAGCCACCAGAGGAAGGTGAAGGCGGCGAGCAGGGTGACGACGAGGATGAAGCGGCCGGCGATGGCGTCGGTGAAGCGGATGATGCGGGCGCGGCGGGCGGCGGCGTCGCCGACGAGTTGCATGAGGCGGCCGGCGCGGGTGCCCTGACCGGTGGCCGTCGCGCGAACCTGGATGGGCGAAGCGAGGTTGATGCCGCCTGCGAGCACGTTCGAGCCCTCGGCGACGGAGACGCCACGCGATTCACCCGAGAGGAGTGAGAGGTTGATGGAGGACCGACCGGAAACGACGACGCCGTCGACGGGGACGGATTCGTTGCCGCGGACTTCGACGATGTCTCCCACGGCGAGGGCTTCGGCGGGGACGTCCGTGATGCTGGCGTCGGCGTTGATGCGACGGGCGGAGAAGGGGGTGATGGAGTAGAGGAGTTCGACGGAGTCGGTGGCCCAGCGCTGGTGCTTGTGGCTGACGAAGCGGCCGAAGAGGAGGAGGAGCACGAGCATGGTGAGGGAGTCGAAGTAGAGCTCACCGCGTGCGAGGATGGTGTTGACGACGCCGGCGATGCCGCCGGCGAGGAGGGCGAGGACGATGGGGACGTCGATGTTGGGTGTCTTGGTGCGAATGGAGGCGAGGGCGGAGCGGAAGAAGACGGCGCCGGGCCAGCAGAGGGAGAGGGTGCCCAGGGCGGCGGAGAGGCCTCGGAAGAGCCACTGGTAGCCAGAGGACATGCCGTCGAAGAACCCGCCGTAGAGGGCGAAGGCGAGCATCATGACGTTTCCGGCGCAGGCGCCGGCGATGGCGATGGAGATGAGGAGCTTTCGGTCTTCGCGGGTGCGGTGGTCGCGGATGGAGCGTTCTTTGGCGGGGTGGGGTGTGTAGCCCAGGGTTGCGAGGGCGGAGGCGACGGCGGAGACTTTGACGATGGCGGGGTCGAGGACGATGGAGACGAGGCCGGCGCGGATGTGGAGGCGGGCCTGGGTGACGCCGGGGACCATGACGGGGAGTTTTTCGATGAGCCAGAGGCAGGCGCCGCAGTGGACGCCATCGAGGGTGAATTGGACTTCGCGCTGGTTGCCTTCGACTTCGCGGGTGTAGAGGGAGGTGAAGGTGGGGTCGTCGTAGGCCTCGAACGCGCGCGGGGCGGCGGCCGCAGTGGGAGCGTGGTCGCCGGAGGTGGAGAGGATTCGGTAGTAGGCTTCAAGGCCGCAGGAGTGGATGACGGCGTGTGCGGCACGGCAACCCTGGCAGCAGAACTGGTGATCGGCGCCCTCGTCGATGAGTCCGGGTGGGACATCGAGGGAGCAGTGGGTGCAAAGGAGGGCGGCGCGAGGATCGTCGCGGAGGAGTTGATCGTGATGGACGCGTTCGATGACGGACATGGGTGACGACGACTCAGGGAGTGGTGAGTGGATGTGGAGCATCGGCGGCGATGGCGGGGTGACAGATGGGGGCGCCGGCGAGATTGGAGGAGACGCCGGGGAGCGTGAGGCCCAGGATGCGGCCGCGACCGGCGAGCGTGGCGGCGCTGATGAGGAGGAGCACGACGGTGGTGGCGACTGGGATGAACGAGCCGGGGCGTGCGACGAGTTTGCGAGCGCCCATGCCGACGGCGGCGAGGAGCGGGACGGTGCCGATCCAGAAGGCGACCATGACCAGGGCGGCGGGGGCGGGGCCGCCCATGCCCAGGGCGATGGCGACGAAGGCGTAGAGCCAGCCGCAGGGGAGGAGGGTTGTGAGAGCGCCGATGGCGGCGGCGCGAGGGACTGGCGTGAGCGTCCAGGCGGCGCGGTGGCCATGCTCGACGAGGCGCGTCCAAGCGGCGGGGAAGACGTGTCTTGGGAGGCGGACGCCGGCGAGGGCGAGAAGGCGGAAGGAAGCGAAGAGGCCCACGAGGGACGCGGAGACCATGAGGGCGAGATTCTGCACGCCCACGAGCATGGCGCTGAGGTCGATTGCACTGCCGATGAGGCCGGCGAGGGCACCGACGGAGGTGTAGGTGGTCAGGCGGCCGAGGTGATAGGCGGATTGGAGGCGCCAGGCGCTGACGGCCCGGGCGTCGGGGGCGCCGACGGCGAGGGTGACGAAGGCTCCGCACATGCCGACGCAGTGGGTGCTTCCGACGAGGCTGGCGAGCAGGATGGCGCCCAGGAGCGGCATCATGGTGCGTCACCTCTGGGTAGGGTGGCGGGGCGAATCCACGCGAGGTCGATGCTGGTGAAGACGTCGGTGCCGCGGCGAACGACCAGGCGGAACTCGTGTTCGCCGGAGCGTTTGAGGCTGACGGGAATGAGGTAGCGGGCGCCTGGGGCGGGAGTGAGGACGGTGGAGATGCGTTCGCGCGAGTGGGCACGATGGAAGAACTCGACCTCGCAGGTTGCGCCGTCGATGGGCTTGCCCGCGGCGTCGGTGAGTCGCACGCCGACCTGGCCGGGAGCGCCGGTTGTTCCGTCCCACGCGACGTGCCAGCCCAGCGCGCGGCTCTTGTCACGCTGAGCGGAGGTGGCGTCCCAGGCGAGGGCTCTTTCGTAGAAACGGGGCTCGACCTCGGGGGGGCCGCTGCGGGCGGCGATGACGACGGCGGTGATCATTCCGGCGGAGTGGACGGTGAGCAGTCCGATGACGAGCCTGGGCCAGATTCGTCCGCGGGGGCTTGGGAGTGCGGTGATGGAGGCCTGGCTCATCGTGGGGCTCCTGGCGCGGGTGCGATGGAGGGGCCGAGCAGGCCGTAGGTGAGCTGCTGGGTGAACTGACCGCCGTCGGAGATGGTGACGTTGATGGTGGCGCGGCCTTTGGTGAACATGGAGGCGGGGCCGACGACGAGCATGGGTTCTTCGCGCATCTGACCGGCGGCGACGTGCATGGGGTTTTCGGCGATCTCGAGTCGCAGGTCGTCGGCGCCGGCGATGGAGATGGAGTAGTCGCGTGGCTCGTCGGTGCGGTTGGTGATTTTCACGCGGAGGGTGTTGGCGATCTCGCCGGAGAGGAGCAGGTTGTAGGGGAGTCCGCGGGCGCGGAGGAAGGTGACGTCGGCGGGCTTTGACATGGCCAGGAGGGTGATGAACGAGCCCAGGGAGATGACCAGGGCGAGGGGGTAGATGAAGAGGCGGGGGCGGAAGGCGGACTGCTTTTTGCCTTCGATTTCGTCGAGGGAGGCGAGGCGGATGAGGCCGGTGGGGCGTTTGACGCGGGTCATGACGGCGTCGCAGGCGTCGATGCACTGGGTGCAGTTGATGCACTCCATCTGGAGGCCTTCGCGGATGTCGATTCCGGTGGGGCAGGTCTGGACGCAGAGGCCGCAGTCGACGCAGTCGCCGGTGTGTGAGGCCGCGTGTGGCTCAGGCTGGCCCATGACGGGGAGGGGGACGTCGGGGTGGGACTTGGAGAGTTTGCCGCGGGGTTCGCCGCGGGTGAGGTCGTAGGCGACGATGGTGGACTTGCGGTCGAGGAGGACGGACTGGAAGCGGCCGTAGGGGCAGGCGACGATGCAGGTTTGTTCGCGGAAGTATGCGAAGTCGAACATCATGAGGGCGGAGACCAGGAGGACGGTGATGAAGCCGGCGACGTGGTTGAAGGGGGAGCCGATCATCCAGTGGATGAGGCGTTCCCAGCCGACGAAGTAGGAGAGGAAGACGTGCGCGAGGGCGACGGAGATGAGGGCGTAGAGGGCGTACTTGATGCCCTGGCGGAGGCCCAGGTAGGCGTCGTGTTTTTTGGTGCGTCCGGGCTCGCCTTCGGCCCAGCGTTCGAGGGGGCGGAAGACGAATTCCATGTAGACGGTCTGGGGGCAAGCCCAGCCGCACCAGACGCGGCCGAAGAGGGCGGTGACGAGGAAGACGGTGAGGAAGAGGCTCAGCATGAGCAGGGCCATGAGGAGCGTGTCGGTGGGGAGGAAGACCTTGCCGAAGAAGGTGAACTCGCGTTTGACGACGTCGAGGAGGATGGCGGGTCGGCTGTTGATCCGCAGGAGGGGCAGTGCGACGAAGATGGCGATGAGGATCCAGGCCAGGGCGCGGCGAGATCGCCAGAGGCTGCCTCTGGAGACCCTGGGTTTGAGCCAGCGCCTGCTGCCGTCCTTGTTCAAGGTCGAGAGCACCCGCTCGCGTGGCTCGATCAGGGTTGGCATGTTGGACATTGAGCGCTCACGTGGGGAGGGGCATGGTACGGGGGCGAGGCGTTACTGCTTGGGCTTTGGCCACGGGGCGATCGGGTCGCCTTCGGGAGGCCGGGTGCTGGGGAGGTTTTTGCCTCGGAGGTTGGCCATGTAGGCGGAGACCAGGACGATGTTGTTGTCGCTGAGCGTGCCTTTCCAGGGGGGCATGGCGCCCTGGGCGGCACCGTTGCTGATGACCTTGGTCATGTCGGTGAGGACCTTGAGGTTTTTGTAGTGGTCGTCGGTCATGTTGGGGCCGACGAGGCCTTGGCCAAGGGCACCGTGGCACTGGGCGCAGTTGGTGGCGAAGAGGCGGCCGGCTTTTTCCATCCACTTGGCATCTTGCATCATGCGGAGGATGGTGGGCTCGTCCATCTGGAGTGGTCCCAGGAGGGCGAACTCGCGGTTGAGATGTTCGGCCTTGTCCTGCTCGTAGGAGTCGGTGACGGAGGGGACGTCGGAGTTGGTCTCGTAGTAGATGATGTAGGGGAAGGCGAAGAGCGTGGAGGCGAGGAAGATGAGGTGCCACCAGCCGGGGGTGGGGTTGTCGTATTCCTGGATGCCGTCGTACTCGTGGTCCATGACCTGGCGCGTGGGGACCATGGAGAGGCCGGCGTCGTGGTCGGCGTGGGGGTCGGCGTGGGAGTGGGGCTGTGGGTGGTTGGCGGTTGATCCGATGGAGGTGGTGCTCATGGTTCATTCCTCGTCAAAGGGGATGGCGGCCGCGTGATCGTGTTCTGCTTTGGGGCGGCGCCATTCGCGCCAGGAGACGGCGAAGAAGACGGTGAGAAAGACGACCAGGGCCATCTGGGGCCAGGCGGCGAGGTCGAGATGTCCGACGATGTCGGAGAGCCTCATTTTGCAGCTCCTTGGGCGGCGGGCGTGACGGGCACGGCCGGCGCCGCGGGCACAGCAGGAATCACGGGAACTACGGGTGGGGCGGGTGGGAGCGGAAGGGCGACGGGGGACCTGGTGCCATTGATGTCCTGGCCGAGGCGGAGGATGTAGGCGATGAGGGCGACGACCTTTTTGTTCTCGAGCGAGGGGGCGACGGCACCCTGACCGGCCTGGGTGCGGATGGCCTGGGCGACGATCAGGGCTTGGGCGCGGGCGTCGGCCTCGGCGGCGCCGTCCTTGACCATCTCGGCATAGGGAACGCCGAGCATGGCCATGGCGCGAACGCGTCCCTGGATGGAACGGAAGTCGAGATCGTCCTCGAGGAGGAAGGCGTAGGCGGGCATGATCGAGCCTTCGGTGGACTGGCGTGGGTTTTCGAGGTGCAGGTACTGCCAGTAGGCGCTGGAGTTTCGTCGGAACTCGCGGGCGAGATCGGGGCCGATGCGCCGGCTGCCCCACTGGAAGGGATGGTCGTAGACGGACTCGCCGGGCTTGCTGTACTCACCGAAGCGGGCGGTCTCGTGGTAGAGCGGGCGGACCATCTGGCTGTGGCAGTTGTAGCAACCTTCGGCGAGGTAGATGTCGCGTCCGGCGAGTTCGAGCGGGGTGTAGGGCTTGACGCTCCAGATGGAGGGGACGTTGCTGCGGATGATGAAGGTGGGGATCATCTCGAAGGCGGAGGCGACGACGACGGCGATGATGACCATGATGGTGAACTTGGCGGGGCGGCGTTCCCAGACACGGTGCCACCAGGCGCTCATCCAGACGTCGAGCTTCTTGCCCATGCCGATGTTGTTTTCGAGGCGGCTCCTGGGGGGACCGGCGCCTTGGAAGTTCTTGGAGAGGGGCGGGGCATAGTGGACGACTTCTTCGTAGGTTGCGGGGCGGGCGCGCCAGGTCATGTAGAAGTTGACGGCGCACATGACGGCGCCGGAAATGAAGAGGATCCCGCCGCCCACGCGAAGCCAGTAGAAGGGCATGAGGCGGACGACGGTCTCGACGAAATCGGGGTACTTCAGGTCGCCGCTCTCGTTGAAGGCGCGCCACATGAGGCCCTGGCTGATGCCGGCCCAGTAGATGGGGATGACGTAGCCCAGGATGCCAAGGGTGGCGACCCAGAAGTGGTACTCGGAGAGTTTTTTGCTCCACAGGGGTGTCTGGAAGAGGCGGGGGAGGAGCCAGTACATCATGCCGAAGGTCATGAGGCCGTTCCAGCCCAGGGCGCCTGAGTGCACGTGGGCGATGGTCCAGTCGGTGTAGTGGGAGAGGGAGTTGACGGACTTGATGGAGAGGAGGGGACCTTCGAAGGTGGACATCATGTAGAAGGTGATGCCGGCGACGAAGAACTTGAGGACGGGGTCGTCGCGGAGCTTCCACCAGACGCCGCGGAGGGTCATGAGGCCGTTGATTCCGCCGCCCCAGCTGGGCATCCAGAGCATGACGGAGAAGAGCATTCCCAGGGTGCTGGCCCATTGGGGGAGGGCGGTGTAGTGGAGGTGGTGCGGGCCGGCCCAGATGTAGATGAAGACGAGGGACCAGAAGTGGAGGATGGAGAGGCGGTAGCTGAAGACGGGGCGTTCGGCGGCTTTGGGGACGAAGTAGTACATGAGGCCCAGGAAGGGGGTGGTGAGGAAGAAGGCGACGGCGTTGTGGCCGTACCACCATTGCATGAAGGCGTCCTGAACGCCCGCGTAGACGGAGTAGCTTTTGAAGATCTGGTCGTAGGAGGGCCAGTAGCCTTCTTTGAAGTAGATGACCAGGCCCAGGGGGAGGGACATGCTGTTGAAGACGTGGAGGACGGTGACGGTGACGATGGTGGCGATGTAGAACCAGAGGGCGACGTACATGTGTCGTTCGCGGCGGCGGGCGAGGGTGCCGAAGAAGTTGACGCCGAAGAAGCCGAGCCAGACGACGGCGATCAAGAGGTCGATGGGCCATTCGAGCTCGGCGTACTCCTTGCCCTGGGTGAGGCCAAGAGGGAGGGTGAGGGCGGCGGCGACGATGATGGCCTGCCAGCCCCAGAAGTGCAGCCAGCTGAGCTTGTCGCTGAACATGCGGGCTTTGCAGAGGCGCTGGGTGGAGTAGTAGACGGCGGAGAAGATGGCGTTGCCGGCGAAGGCGAAGATGGCGGCGTTGGTGTGGAGTGGGCGGAGGCGGCCGAAGTTGAGGAAGCTGGTGCCGACGAGGAAGTTGAGCCAGCCGAGCGGTTTGACGCCGCCGACGGTCCAGTCGACGGCGATGGGGAGAACGAGTTCGAGGGCGATGATGAGGCCTGCGAGGAAGGCGACGAGCCCCCAGACCATGGTGGCGGTGAGGAAGGCGCGGACGATTTTGTCGTCGTAGGTGAAGGATTCCATCCGAGCATCGTGCTCGTCCCTGGTCACCGGGGTTGCAAGAGGTGTCAGGGTCGCAGCGGTGGAGGTCATGCCGGGCTCCTTGGAGGGCGTGCGAGCGCATGGTTGGCGTTCGTAGACGCTCTGTTCTCGACAAGAGGACATACTTGTCCTCAAGTCGGCTATAATTGGCGTCCCCTCAACACACCGTCAACTGGACCCGTCAGACTTTCGATCTTTTTGTCCGGAATTCTTCTTGGCTTTTCACGGATTTCGCGCTTAGGGCAACTTTGATACCCGATTGTTTTACGAACATTCGTGGGCGGCGTTCCACGGTCTCAAGTTGCGGTGGATAGTTGACTTCACTATCCGTTTGTCGCATATGATCGGCGTTGACCGCACTCACGAGGATCGCACATGTTGAATCAAGCCACTGGATATGCCGCGACCGCTCTGGGATTCCTGGCAACGGCGGGCGACAAGCCGGTGCTGGTGAAGGACATCGCCGAGGCGTCGGGCATTCCATCGCCTTATCTGGCCAAGATCATCAACGCGCTTGCGCGCAAGGGGCTGCTGGTCACGCAGCGTGGGATCGGGGGCGGGGTGGTGCTGGCGCGTTCGGGCGATTCGATCACGCTCCATGACCTGGCGATGGCGCTGGACGACACGTCGATTCTGCCGCGGTGCATGCTGGGGACGGCGGAGTGCTCGGACGAGCGGGCGTGTCCGGCGCACGAATTCTGGACGGGGATGCGCGGGCGCTACTTGGACTTTCTCAAGCGCACAACCATCACGGATGTGGCCGCGTTCGAGACGCGTCGTCGCGCGGGACACACCGCGCCGCACTCGAGAGGGGACACGATGCTGGGAACGCTGCTGCCGATTTCGCCGCCGCGTCCTTGATGGCGTTGGGGCGTGGGGGTGTGGGGGTGAGGTCATTGGCGGGCAACGGGGCGCGCACGAATCACCGAAGTGGCAGGAGGGACCGGGGTTGTGTCCTAGGATCGGGCGTTGGAAGGCACCACCGCCATGAGTCAGAACTCACAACGTCGACTCTTGATCACCGCGGGCCCGACGCACGAGCCCATCGATGCGGTGCGCTTTGTGGGCAATCGATCTTCGGGGCGGATGGGAGTTGCGCTGGCGGATGCGGCGGCAGGGCTGGGGTGGCGTGTGACGCTGCTGCTGGGGCCGGTGGCGGCGCGGCCGTTGCACGCGGGCGTTGTGGTGCGGCACTTTCGAACGTGCGAGGATCTGCGGACGCTCCTGGGTGAGGAAGTGTCGCGTGCGGATGCGCTGGTGATGGCGGCGGCGGTGGCGGACTATCGGCCCAGGCCCAATGCGGCGATGTCGGGGGGCAAGTTTCGGCGGACGAACGCGCCGATGACGCTGGAGCTTGAGGCGACGCCGGATCTTCTGGCGGAGGTGTCGGCCAACCGCAAGCCGGGGCAGTTCTTTGTCGGCTTTGCGCTGGAGCCCAAGGCAGAGCTGCTCGAGTCGGCGAGGGCGAAGCTCGTGCGCAAGAAGGTGGACATGGTGGTGGCCAACGGGCTGGAGACGATGGATAGCGAGACGGTGGAGGCGACGATTTTGTTTGCCGACGGCGGGCGGATGGACACGGCGGGGGTGATGAGCAAGCCGGAGTTTGCGGTGTGGTTGATGGGGGTGATTGGGGCTGCGGGGAGTGGAACAGGACTGAGGACTGAGGACTGAGGAAAGGCAGCGTGCTGCGTGCTGCGTGCTGCGGTGTGATGATTGGGAGAGGGACCGGGCGCGAGAGTCGTGGTGGATAGGATTTCATCGCAGCGCCGAGCGGGTGCCTGCATGAGGAACCGGCCATGATGTCAGTCTCGACTGCTGCGCTTGTCGTTGGCCTCATGGGCGCCCTTTCGAGTGGTTTGCACGGCGTGAACGGTGCGAAGGGCGCGGGATCGGATGAGGCGCCGGACTTTGGCCCAAACGTGCTGATCGTGGACCCGTCGATGCCCTCTGTGCAGGAGCGGCTGAACGCGATTTTCGCGGAGCAGGAGAAGGGGCAGTTCAACGCGAACCGGCACGCGATTCTGTTCAAGCCTGGGAAGTATGACCTGGACGTGCAGGTGGGGTTCTACACGCAGGTCCTGGGCCTGGGGCGGTCGCCCGATGATGTCGCGATCACCGGCGCGGTGAGGTCCAAGGCGGGGTGGATGCGAAACCGCAACGCGACGTGCAACTTCTGGCGCAGCGTTGAGAATCTGTCGGTGACGCCCACGGTCGAAGGGAAGGCCAACGTGTGGGCGGTGTCGCAGGCGACGTGGCTGCGGCGGGTGCGCGTGAAGGGCGACTTGCACCTTTGGGATGGCGGGTGGTCCAGCGGCGGGTTTCTGGCGGACTGCGTGATTGATGGGAAGGTGGACTCGGGGTCGCAGCAGCAATGGATGAGCCGTAATGCGGAGTGGGGAAGCTGGCAGGGGGGCAACTGGAACATGGTTTTCGTGGGCACGACGCGCCCGCCGACAGGGACGTGGCAAGAGAAGGCGTACACGGTGATTGAGAAGACGCCGATCGTGCGCGAGAAGCCGTACTTGTTCGTCGACGAGGGTGGGAAGTACGCGGTGATGGTGCCCGAGCTCGACGGCAAGGGCACGCAAGGGACGACGTGGAACGGGAAGGCAGGCTCGGGAACGCCGATGCCGATCGATCGGTTCTTTCTGGCACGTCCTGAGCGGGACACGAGCGCGAGCATCAACGCGGCGCTGGAGGCGGGGAAGAGTCTGATCCTGACGCCGGGAATCTACCACCTGGAGGGCAGCATCCGCGTCACGCGGCCGGGCACGGTGGTGCTGGGGCTGGGGTTTGCGACGCTGGTGCCCGACAAGGGGACGCCGGCGATGGAGATCGCGGATGTGGACGGGGTCACGGTCGGCGGCATCATTTTCGACGCGGGCCCGGTCGCCTCGCCGGTGCTCGTGCGTGTGGGCGAGGCGGGGAGCCGCAAATCTCACGCTGGCGATCCGACGTTTCTGTACGACATCACGTGCAGGGTGGGCGGGGCGAGCGTCGGCATGGCCGAGACGTTGATGACGATCGAGTCGGCGAATGTCGTGGGCGACAACCTGTGGCTTTGGCGGGCGGATCACGGGGCGGGGGCGGCGTGGAACGTCAACAGGAACCGCAACGGTCTGATCGTGAACGGCGCGGACGTGACGATGTACGGGCTCTTCGTGGAGCACACGCAGGAGTACCAGACGATCTGGAACGGCGAGGGCGGGCGAGTGTACTTCTACCAGTCGGAGATGCCTTATGACCCACCGAGTCAGGAGGCGTGGTCGCACCAAGGAGTGGGCGGGGGCGTGCGGGGGTACGCGTCGTACAAGGTGGGGGCGTCGGTGAGGACGCACGAGGCGTGGGGGCTGGGCGTGTACTGTGTCTTTCGCGGGGCTGCGGTGATCGCGGATTCGGCGTTTGAGGCCCCGGCGACGCCGGGGGTGAGGCTGCGCCACATGATCACGGTGCGGCTGGAGGGTCTGGCGGGGAGCGGGATCGAGCACGTTCTCAACGATCAGGGCGCGAGCGTCATCACGAGCAAGGTGGCGAAGCTGGAATGAACGGGCCGGTCCCTGGGGGGACCTGGAGAATCGTCGCGTGCTCCAATCGAGCATCAGGCGGCTGATTCCTCCTGGGTTGACTCGTTCTGCTCGACGGCGTCGCGGACGGCGTCGAGGAATTCGCGGGTGTCAAAGGGCTTGGTGAGGAGTGACCGGGCACCCAGGGCCTGGGCTTTCTCGAGCACGGCCTGGGAGTGGTCTCCGGTGATGTAGATGATGGGCGTTCGGCGCAGGTGCGGCAGTTTGGTGATGCGATCGTGCACGCTGAAGCCGTCACCGGCGGGCATGTTGATGTCGAGGACGAGAAGGTCGGGGAGGTGTTCGCGGGCGAGGGCGACGGCCTGGTAGGCGTCCTGGGCGCAGAGGACCTCGTATCCCTGAGAGTCGAGGCGGATGAGGATCGACTTGAGCATGACGGCGTCGTCCTCGGCGACGAGAATTTTGTAGGTCTTCATGCGGTCTCCGGTGTGGTGTGGGCGGGGCTGGCGGGGAGGGAGTCCTGTCCCAGGGCGGTGGTGATGAGGTCGACGAGGTCGTGGCTCATGAAGGGCTTCTGGAGCGTGGAGACGTTTTGCACGTGACGGAGTCTGCGTTTGAAGTCCTCGCGGAAGCCGGTGATGAAGATGATGGGGACGGCGGAGGTCTTTCGGATGGTCTCGGCGAGCATGACGCCGTCGCCACCGGGCATGTTGAGGTCGGTGACGACGAGGTCGATTCCGCCGCGGCGGAACTCGGCGAGTCCCTGCAACCCCGACTCGGTGGCGATGCAGCGGAAGCCGACCGAACCCAGACGTTTGGTGAGGGCGCGGGTGAGCTCCTGGTCGTTGTCGATGACCAGGATGGTGCGATGTTCGTTCAAGGTCATGTGGGGTCTCCGTGCGCGGCTGTGGTGGTCTTTGGCCTGCGATCCAGTGCGCTCTTGATCGCGGCCAGGATGTCCTTTGATTCGTAGGGTTTGGTGAGGAAGGCGTGTGCGCCGGCGGCGAGGGCGGCCTGTCTGGCCGATTCCTGGACGTTGGCGGAGAGGAAGATGACGGGCGTGGCGCCGAACTCGGGCCTTGCGCGCAGTCGGCGGTTCACCTCGAAGCCGTCCATGTCGGGCATGCGGATGTCGAGCACGATCACCTGGGGGCGCCACTCCCAGACCGCGGCGATTCCCGCGGCGCCGTCGCACGCCCATTGCACGTCGTAACCGGCGGCTTTGAGTCGCAGGGTGAGCGCCTGGGCGATGTATCGTTCGTCGTCGACGATGAGGACGCGTTCAGACATGCGTGGGCTCCTGGGCGAGACGGTCAAGGGCGCACGCCGTCGCGTCGAGCGCGCGTTCCGGATACGCGAAGGTGCCCAGAATCTCGATTCGAAACGGCCCGAGTCTGGTGGCGCCGGCGTCGTTGACCGCGCGCTCGCGAACGCACGACAGGCGTGACGCCCAACCCTCGGCCGACTCTGTGGGACCCAGCACCAGGAGCCCGTTGCCCGCGGGCGACGGCATGTCGAGGATGACGTCGGTGGGGCGCGTCGTCGCGGCTAGGAAGAGGCGAAGGGCGTCCAGAGACTCCGCCGGTCCCACGGGCGTGATGGAGATCACGGCGACGCTGGGCGCGACGTCCTCGCACTCGGCGAGCCTCATGAAAAAGCGGTCGACGATCATCCGCGGGTCATCGGTCGGGAGCGTGAAGGAGAACGTCGAGCCCCGACCCGGATCGCTGACCACGTTCATGTTGCCGAGATTAAGCCAGACGAGCTGTCTGGCGATGTTGAGCCCCAGGCCAAAGCCCTTGAGGCTTGGCGCGTCGGAGTTTGGAAGCTGCCTGAACCGCTTGAACAGCAGCGCCAGGTCGCCGGGGGTCAGGCCACGTCCCTGGTCGGTGACGCCGACTTCCACGCCGCCCTCGGCGGCCCGGCGCGCCCAGAGCTCGATCTGCGATTTCTCGGGGGAGAATTTGACGGCGTTGGTCGCCAGGTTCATGATCACGCGGCGCACCTTTTCCTCGTCGGCGAACGCCAGGGGCAGGTCGGGGTCGATGCGCTCGATCACGGTGATCGATCTGCTCGCGGCCTTTTTCTGCAGGCCCGGGCGGATGCGGGCGAAGAGGTCGTCGATCCGCTGGGGACAACGGTCCACACGCAGCAGTCCGGCGCGGAGCTTGCTTGAGTCCAGGAAGTCCTCGACCATCTGGTTGAGGTCCAGCACGCCGTTGTCGATGATCCCCAGGTACTGGCCCTGCTCGGGGGTGATGGGGCCGGCCAGGCCGTCGGCGATGATGGCGCCGAACTCTTTGATGACGGCGAGGGGCGTGCGGAACTCGTGGGAGACGTCGTCTACGAAACGGTGGGCCTGCTCGGTGAGGGCCACGAGGCGCTGGTTCTGCCCGGTGAGCTGGAGGCGTGCGCGTTCGATCTCGGCCTCGACGAGCTTGCGGGCGGTGTTGTCGGTGCCGATGAGCAGGTAGCCGATGATCGCGTCCTGGGCGTCGCGCAGGGCAGTGACTGAGACGACGGCGGGGAAGCGGCTCGAGTCCTTGCGGATGTAGGTGAGCTCGTAGATGTCCTCGATCCCGCGGGAGGCTTTGAAGACCAGAGCCTCGAAGCCGGGCGTGATGGGGGTGCCCAGCTCCACGCTCAGGGCGGTCGCCCGAGCGATGAGCTCCCGGGGGTCGGAGATGTCGGCGGGGGTGATTTTGTTCATGACGTCGGCAGCGGTGTACCCGAGCATTCTCTCGGCGCCGACGTTGAAGATCTGGATGACGCCGCGGGCGTCGGTGGCGATGCTGGAGAAGTTGGCGCTGTTGAAGATCGCACTTTGGAGTGCGCCTGCTTTGGACAGGGCCTCCTCGGCCTGTTTGCGGGCGGTGTTGTCGGTGCCGATGAGGAGATAGCCGATGATGGCGTCCTGAGCGTCGCGCAAGGCGGTGACCGACACGACGGCGGGGAACCGGCTCTTGTCCTTGCGGAAGTACGTGAGCTCGTAGATGTCCTCGATGCCACGGGAAGCCTTGAAGACCAGAGCCTCAAACCCCGGCGTGATCGTCGTGGAGAGCTCGAGGCTGAGATCCCTGGCCCGCGCGATGACTTCCTGCGGGTCGGAGATGTCGGCGGGGGTGATTTTGTTCATCACGTCGGCGGCGGTGTAGCCCAGCATGCGCTGGGCGCCGACGTTGAAGAGCTGGATGACGCCATTGGCATCGGTGGCGATGATGGAGAAATTGGCACTGCTGAAGATGGCGCTCTGCAGGACCCCGGCCTTGCGCAGGGCATCCTCCGCCTGCTTGTGCGCGGTGATGTCCATCGACCGGATCAGGATGCCGCACGGGTCGGGCTCGATCGAGAGCTCGAACCAGCCCATGGTTCCGGCGTCGAAGGTGAACTCGTTTCGCACCTGGCGAGCCGTGCCGGATTCCATGACGATCTTCATCTCGTCAAACAGTGGCGTGGATTCGATGCCGGGATAGCACTCCATCATCGTGCGTCCCACGAGGTCGGCCGGAGCGTGGCGTCCGTGGCGGGCGGCGGCGGCGTTCACGTAGACGTATCGCCACTTGCGATCGATGATCTGAATTCCCTCGAGCATTCCGGCGATGGACTGCTTGAGGGGCTGCAATCGCCCTTCGGCCTGCTCGTGCTCGTGGGTGGCGATGCCGGCGCGGCGTCGAGCGCGATGGAGCGCCTCGTTGAGCACACTGATGACGACGCCCGCGAGCACGAAAAAGAGCAGTTGGAGGCGCTCGACCGGTGACGTGACCGCAAGGCTGAGGAGGGGAGGCAGGAGGAAGTAGCTTGCGAGGAGGTAGGACAGCGCGGTGGAGAGAAGCCCGGCGGAGATTCCGCCCAGGTACGCGCTGAGGGTGATGGGCAGGGTGAAGAGGATCAGCGTGGGCTGCCCGTCAAGCCGCGAGTCGATCGCAAGGCGCAGGACGAGCATGGCGACGGTGGCCGCACACGCAAACCCATGGGCCTGCCACGGGCGCAGTCGCGTCGAGCCACAAGGCCTGGCGCCCACGAGGAGCTTGAGCAGACCAAAGAGTGATCGAGCACCCTGGGCCAGCTTCATCGGGCGCCAGACTGTCATCGTTTCCCCTTTGACCCCTTCGGGGTCCCACCTTGCGATCCGCTCACGGGCATGGGGCCGATGATGGTGCGTGTCCGTGATTGACGGACACGGGCATCTTCGACACCCGTTGAGCCAGTCTGAGCGAGATCACTCAAGAACGCGCGAGAACAGAGCGATCGCACGCACGATGGCCGACAAGACGGACCATGCTCACGCCGCCTGTTCGCACGATAGCCGTGGATTCCGCATTGTGCGGGGCTCTGATGCCCCGATTGGGGAAAGCGCATGCACTCAACGAACTGGATTGCGTCTGGCGTTTCGCCGCAATTTGTTCAACCGCTCAGTGTGCCGTGGTTGCGATGCGCCCCGTGCCGGCGGTCTTCGGGCGCGCCGCCCACTGGTACATCCGCTCGGCGGCGGTGGTGAGCGCCGTGGCGGGGTCGGGCATGTCTTTGAACCAGGCGCGGTCGAACTCGTGGGAGACCCAGGCGTCGTAGCCGGCGGCGCTGGCGGATGAGAGTGCGGCCTGGCAGGGGACTTGTCCTTCGCCCAGCACGCAGGGCTTGCCGTCTTTGAGATCCTTGAGTTTGAGCATCAGGAGGCGATCGGAGAGGACGTTGAGGCCGCTGGAGAGCGTGTCGCCGGCGGAGTGTGCGGTGGCGGTGTTGTAGACGGCACCGAGGGAGGGGTGGTCGGCGGCGTCGAGGAGTTCGGCGAGGGCGGCGGCGGAGGCGAAGGAGCCGCCATTCTCAACGGCGACGCGGACCTGGCGGGCGCGACCGGCGTCGGCGACCTGCAGGAGGCGGGAGACGATGCGATCGATCGCGGAGACTTTGCGTTCGCGGGAGGTGAACTCGAAACCAAAGACGCGGATCATGGGGCAACCCAGGTCGGCGGCGAGTTCGACCATTCCCTTGGCCTCGCGGGCGGAGCGGTTGTGGTCGCTGATGGCCCAGCCGATGATGGGGGGTTCGATTGGGGCGTCGAAGCGGCAGGAGGTTGAGAGGCAGCAGGGCTGAGCGCCTGCGCCGCGGAGGATGGACTGGAGCTTTGAGGGCGAGGTGAGGGCGGGCTCACAGGCGAGGCCCGAGCCGGCGTAGCCCATGGAGCGCAGCTCGACGCCGGTGTAGCCGGCGCTCTGGGCGAGGGCGGCGACGCGATCGAGTGTCCAATCGGGGCAGGCGATCGTGCTGAATGCGAACTTCATGGCGAATCCTAGCGTACGAGGAGTGGGGCAAATGGGGGCCGAACCCGGCGGTCGATTGGTGGTCGATTGGGGGTCGATTGGGGGTCGGGCATCCTACCCGCCGCCGCACCAACGTCAAACAACCCCCCGTTCGAATGGGGGTTTGGTGGGGCTCAACTGAGAACAAGTCCGGGAACTTCGTGGGCACCCGACAAGTCTGATCGATTGTCGGCCGCGTGTCGATAGAACAGGTGCAGCCATGAGTCGTTTCTCGCGTCATCTCGGGTTTCTGGGTCTTGCGGCGCTCCTGGCGGGCGGGTGCACGGCGACGCTCTCGGAGCGTGACGAGTACATCAAGGTGCACGCGATCAAGGTGATGCCGGCGGTGGTGGCCGAGTCGGAGCTGGCGCAGGCGCCGGTGATCGGCGTGGCGGTGTTCACCAAGCCGGTGTACGCGCGGCTGGCGCCCCGCACGGTGCTGAGCGATTCTGGCCCGACCGACGGCATGGACCAGTGACGCGGCAAGGACCCGTGAGGCGGCGGGGACCGGTGGCGCGGGGGGGTGTATCCTGCCCCCATGAGCCAGACCAATCCCCACGAGACCGAATCCAGCTTTGATCCGGGCACCAAGACCGATCTCAAGGGGCAGCTCGACTATTCGGGGTATCTGGCGCTGGACGAGTTGCTCAAGTGTCAGAGGGTGCTTTCGAAGCCGCAGCACCACGATGAGCTGCTCTTTATCATCCAGCATCAGACGACCGAGCTGTGGTTCAAGCTGGTGATCCACGAGCTTCGGGAGGCTTTGCGGCTAATCGCGGGGGACCAGCTGGAGGCGAGCTTCAAGGTGCTGTCGCGGGTGAAGCACATCCAGCAGCAGCTCCTGGGGCAGTGGTCGGTGCTGGCGACACTGACGCCGAGCGAGTATGTGCAGTTCAGGCATGTGCTGGGGCCGGCGAGCGGGATCCAGTCGGTGCAGAACCGGCTGATCGAGTTCATGCTGGGGCACAAGGACGAGCGGATGCTGGCGATTTTCCGGCACGATGCGGCGGCGTACGCGGAGCTTTCGAGCGCGTACAACGCCCCGAGCCTGTACGACGAGTTTCTGCGGTATCTGGGACGGCGTGGGATGCCGGTTCCGGCCGAGGTGCTGGGGCGCGACGTGACCAAGCGGCACGTCTCGCACCCCGGGGTGGTGGCGGTGCTCAAGACGATCTACGAGCAGCCCGACGCGTGGTGGGACGCGTACGAGATGAGCGAGAAGCTCATCGACATCGACGAGGCCCAGACGCTTTGGCGGTTCAGGCACGTCAAGGTGGTGCAGCGGGTGATCGGCTTCAAACGCGGCACGGGGGGGACGGCGGGGGTGAGTTATCTCAAGCACATCGTCGACGACGCGTTCTTTCCCGAGCTGTGGGATGTTCGCACCGAGATTGAGGAATACAGACCTGGATGAAAGGCAAATGCGAACGCGAAGTCGCGAAGGGGAGCGGAGGTAGACGAAGGTGAATGAGAGTTGCGCTCGGGCGAAACGCAAAGGCAGTTTTTAACGCAGAGGAACGCGGAGGAGAGAAAGAGAAAGAGAGAGAGAGAGAGAGAGAGAGAGGAATGGTTCTTGGGAAAGCTCGCGCGACAACAGGCCAAGGCAGATGTTTCTGCGGAGCGCGGGAAGAGACGATTGTTGAGTTGGGGGTTTCTTGGAACTGGTGGGACGGGCCTAGGAAGCGCCCGTCAGGGCTTGGCGGTGGGGATTTCGACCCAGCGGTGTTCCATGTGGCGAACGATCGCGCCGGTGGTCTGGTAGATCACCTGTTCGGCGATGTTGGTGCAGTGGTCGGCGATGAGCTCGCACTGGCTGGCGATCTCGTGGAGGCGGAAGGCGAAATCGACGCTCATGGTGCCGCGGGCGATCTTTTGCTCGGCGTCCTTGAGGATCGCCCGCTTGAAGGCGGTGACGGCGTGCTGGCTCTGAAGGACGACTTTGGCCATGGCGGCGTCGTTGCGGGCGACGGCGTGGTTGGTGTCACGCAGGATGCCGATCACGCTGTTGGCCATGACCATGAAGGTGTCTGGACAGCCGCCCCGCCCCATCCGCGTCGTGCCGACGTTTGCGCCGCCCCCACCCGCACCCCCGCCAGCACCAGCACCCCCACCCGAATCGCCCTCGACGACGAGTTCGGCCACGTCGACTCCGGCGTCGGCGATGCGCTCGAGCTCGTTGTTGATTTTGGCGAGCATGAGGACCTCGCGGAGGCGGTCGGAGCCGAGCGTTGCGCCGACGATGCCGTCGCCGGCGGTGGCGTCGGTGAGGAGCTGCACGCAGGCTTTTTCGATGGCGACATCGGCGGTGTCGATCTCGTCGTCGGACTTGGCGACGGCCTGTGCCCGGGCCCGTTCGCCGGAGAACACCGCGTCAAAGGAGGCCTCGACCAGCGCGAGGACGCGTCGGCCCTGGGCGATGAGTTCGCCCTTGAGCTCGCCGGCCTGCGAGATGAACGCGTCGGTCGTCGTTGGCATCAGCTTGGTCCGTCCACCACCAGAAACTCGCTGACGAAGGATACGCCCGCGATCCATCCTTCGCCCGCAGGCCCACCACAACACGCCGGCCCACACCTATATTTCGGCCCGTCGACCCGTCGTCCTTCACCCTCAGGCCCGAAAACCTCCCGGACCACCCCCCCACCCTTTGGGCACAATCCCTCACTCCTTTGGAGCATTCCCCATGGCGTACGACATTATTTCGGTCAAGGCCCGTCAAGTCCTGGATTCCCGCGGGAACCCGACGCTCGAGGCGGACGTGACGCTGGACTCGGGTTTCACGGGGCGGGCGGCGGTGCCCAGCGGCGCTTCGACGGGCGAGCATGAGGCCGTCGAGCTGCGTGACGGCGACGCGAAGATGTACGTGGGCAAGTCGGTGACGCGTGCGATCGCGAACGTGAACAAGCGGATCGCCCCGGAGATCCTGGGGATGGACGCGAGCCAGCAGGAGGCGCTGGACGCCCGGCTTTGCGCGATCGACGGGACGCCGAACAAGGCGAATCTGGGGGCCAACGCGATTCTGGCGGTGAGTCTGGCGGCGGCGAAGGCGGCGGCGGAGGCGAGCGGGCTGCCGCTGTATCGGTATCTGGGCGGGCCCCGGGCCAAGGTGCTGCCTTGCCCGATGTTCAACATTTTGAACGGGGGCAAGCACGCCGACAGCAACGTGGACTTCCAGGAATTCATGGTGCAGCCCTGGGGCATGGACACGTTTGAGGATGCGCTGCGGGCAGGGGTGGAGATCTACCACGCCCTCAAGAAGGTGCTGCACGCCAAGCACATGGCGACGGCGGTGGGCGACGAGGGCGGGTTTGCCCCGGATCTCAAGACCAACGAGGACGCCCTCAAGCTGATCGAGGAGGCGGTGGGCAAGGCGGGGTACAAGTGGGGCGAGCAGATCTTTGTGGCGCTGGATCCGGCGACGAGCGAGTGCTGGAACGAGGCGGCGGCCGAGGGGAAGACGGGGTACAAGATGTTCAAGAGCACCAAAGAGGTGCTGAGCAGCGACCAGATGATCGACATGTGGGCGAGCTGGGCCAAGAAGTATCCGATCCGGTCGATCGAGGACGGACTGGCGGAGAACGACTGGGCGGGTTGGCAGAAGATGACGGCCAAGATGGGGGACAAGGTGCAGATCGTGGGCGATGATCTGTTTGTGACCAACAAGAAGTTTTTGGCCAAGGGGATTGATTACGCGGGCGGGCCGTGCGCGAACGCGATTCTGGTGAAGGTGAACCAGATCGGGACGCTGAGCGAGACGTTTGACGCGGTGGATCTGGCGATGCGGAGCCGTTACTCGGCGATTCTGAGCCACAGGAGCGGCGAGACTGAGGACGCGACGATCGCGGACATTGCGGTGGCGACGAACTGCGGGCAGATCAAGACGGGTGCGCCGTGCAGGAGCGATCGGAACGCGAAGTACAACCAGCTGCTGAGGATTGCGGAGGATCTGGGGACGAGCGCAGTGTTTGGGGGGAAGACGTGGTGGCGGAAGTGATCGAGCCGAAGACGTGAAGGGGACGCATATGCCACGTATCTCGTACTTCTTCGGGATCTCGATCTACATCTATCACCAAGATCACGCGCCACCCCACTTCCACGCAAAGTACGCGGGTGAGGAGGCGGCCATCATCATCGCCTCGCTTGATATCATGGACGGGAGCATCCACCCGCGTGCAAGAGGACTTGTAATTGAATGGGCCGTCAAGCACCAGGCGGAGCTCCAGCGTGCCTGGCGTCAGGCACAGGCTCAGCAGAGCGTTGACCCGATTGAGCCCCTAGACTAAGCCCATGAGGTACGCGAAGATCATCGAGTGCCGCCCGGCCGGTGGACTGAAGCTCTGGCTCCGCTTTGTCGATAAAAGCGAGGGTGTGGTGGATCTCTCCGACATCCCGCGCACGGGCGTGTTCGCCCCTTGGAACGATCCGGGCTACTTCGAGAAGGCGATCGTCGATGCGGAGGGGGGCACCGTATGCTGGCCCAATGGCGCGGACCTTGATCCGTGCGTGCTCCATCACAAGGTCACGGGCAAGCCTCTTCCAGGACAGGGCGATGGATCGCGGATGGTCGGATAGTCATTGCGAATCGAACGCAAAGTGACCTACATCTCACCGGAGACCGTCATGAACTCAAATCGGAGGTTGAACTCGGCGGCCCTTGTGATGGCAGCCGGCTCGCTGGTTCTGTCCGTCTTCGCGATCCAACTCGTCCGGACCTCGCAAGAACGCGCCGCTTCGGAGGTGTGGGAGGCACTGCGCCCGATGTATTCCGACGCGGGTTTGCACATGCCCGACAAGACCCCGGAGACCGTTGCCGAGATGCTGGCGCCGATGAAGCCGATCATGCTCAAGGCAGGGTACGAACATCATTGGGGCGGAACGGGCGATTCAAAGCTCGGGGATTCAGTTCTTGGCAGTTTCGTGGACGTCGACTTCTGAGGTGCGACATGGCACGCGGGATGAACCGCATGCGGGATTGGTGACGCGAAACTCGAGCTCAGGATCATGCTTCCCTGAAGGGGAAGCATGCCACCCATCAGAGTGTTTCGCACCCCTGCTCAAACTGCACCACGAAGGCGTCGTAGTCGAAGAAGTCGACGGTGCCGTCTTTGTCGAAGTCGGCAGCGGAATCACCGGATTCGAAGGCGATGACGAAGCTGTCGTAGTCGAAGAAGTCGACGGTGCCGTCGCAGTCGAAGTCGGCGCGGCAGATGATGAGGCGGATGGGCGGGCCGTAGGTTGTGCCGCAGGGTGTGGTGATGACGCAGCGGACGACGGCCTGGAGCGAGGCGACGCAGCAGGAGCCGGCGACGTAGACGCGCATGGAGGTGGTGGTGGCGTTTCGGGCGCCGGCGAAGATCTCGCCCTGGGTGTTGTGGAAGGACTCGCTGTCGACGATGGTCTGCCAGTCGTTGTTGACGAGTGTCTGCCAGGAGATGGGCGCCTCGCCATTGGCGTCGGAGGTGTTGATGCTGACGTCGAAGATCGCGCCGGGGCAGGTGAAGATGGGGTCCTGGGTCGGTTGGATCCAGGTGAGGGGCCCGACGTTGAGCATGATGTCGGTGGTGGAAGAGCCGATGCCGTCGCTGTTGGTGGCGACGTCGAGGCGCCCATCGCGGTTGAAGTCGCCCACGGAGATGGCGGTGGGGCCGACGTCGAAGAAACTGACGCCGTCGAAAGTCAGAGTGCCGCCTGCGTTGCCGAGAAAGGTTCGGAATCCGGGATTGGTGCAGAGGATGTCGGTGTGGGAGTCGCCGTCCATGTCGGCGGCGGCGATAGCCAGGCCCATGCCGCTTCCGCCGGGATAGAGGACCGGGGGCTCGATGGCGGCGTTTGAGTCGCCCATGAAGACGGCCACACCTCGCGAGGCCCCTAAGGCATGGGTGGCGACCACGTCCATGCGATCGTCGGCGTCGACGTCGGCGGTGCAGATGTCGTCGATCTGGAACGCCAGGTCCTGTCGCGAGGTGGGGTCGAGCGGCGAGCCGGACTGGATCCACCGGAGCGAGAAGACGCGAGACGTGCCGCCATTGCTGCCCGTTGAACCGACGGCGACGACTTCGCCCTGCCCGTTCCCATCGAGATCGGCGATGGCGATGGCCTGAGAGACTTCCTGGGCGCCAAAGGCCAGCAGCGTCGCTGTTTGGGGAGCCAGGGCCCCGGTGCCGTCACCGAAGGCGATGTGGATCGCGGGGGAGGTGCGGGAGATGGCGGCGACGTCGAGGTGACCATCGGCGTTGATGTCACCGACGGCCAGATCGATCAGATTGACCGCCCCGGGGAAGGGCGCGTTAGGCATCAGTGCAAACGTGCGCCCGGGGCGCGAGGCCAGGATGCGGACCGAGGGCGGCGCGTTGAATTCCCTCACCACGATGTCGGGCCTGCCATCCTCATCGAAATCTCCCACGGCCACGGTGCCGGAGCTGCTGGCGAAAGCCTGCTGGAGGGGTTCGAAGGTGCCGTCGCCGAGCCCCCAGTGGACAAAGACGCCCAGGCCGGTGCGTTTGACGAGGACGAGGTCGAGGCGGCCGTCGCCGTCGAAATCGGCGGCGGCGGACTCGCCGACGTCGAGGAGGCTGGTGGTGCGGAGGGGGTCGAGGTAGAAGAGGTCGCACTGGGCAAGGGCCGGCGACACGTGTCCCAGGCCCATCGCCAAGCTGACGAGTGCCAAAGTGCCCGCTGTGAACGCCTGTTGTTTCCGCATCGACATGTGAGATCTCCGGAACCTATCCCAGGAGGGAGGGTCGTAGGAGAACGCACCGTCAGGCCTTTACAGGGCTCAGTGAGATCGCGAAATGACTGAGGCTTCGGATGAGGGCCGCGTTGGGGGGGGGTCGATGTGAAGCTGGGGGGGTTTGGCCAACGGGGCGTGCGCCGGTGGGTTGACCGCTCACGTGACGTTCAGGGCCACGATCGCGACGACGACGCCCAGGCGGACAAAGAACGTGACGACGGCGACGAGGATCGCGTCGACGAGGTCGAGCTCGAGCATGTCCTGGAGCAGGCCCACGTAGGTCAGGAGCATCGCGAGCCAGACGATCAGCTGCATGGGGATGATGAAACCGACGACGGAGGCGACGGCATCGGTGATGGCGTAGATGCCGGCGAGGCGAAGGGCCGTCAGGTGGATGGGCGCGTTGAACCCGATCCAGATGGCGCAGCAGAGGAGGAAGACAATGACACCTGAGGGGACGTAGAGGGCGTACTTGAAGAGGTAGACGAGCATGGCGGTGGAGGCGGTGACATTTCCTTTGGTGGAGAGTGCGGCGAGGGCGACAGAGAGCACCAGGCCGATGACGAACATCCACACGGGCTTGGTGTACTCGAGGCGGACCGACTCGCGGTAGGCCTTTTCCTTGGAGGTCGCGACGCGCTGGGCGGCGGTGTTCATGGTGCCGCACTCGGGGCATCGGGCAGAGGTGAGACCTTCGAGGGCGTACCCGCACTTGAGGCACTTGCGGCCGCCGCTGGGGGAGGGCGTGGCACCGGTGACCTTGCCGGTGGTGGTGTTGAAGCCGCAGGAGGAGCAGATGACGGCGCTCTTGCCCAGGATGATGCCACAGTTGGCGCAGGAGCGCGGGAGGGTGGAGTCGTCGATCATGGAGGCGAGGCTGGGGGCGTGCGGCTCGTGTTCGAGGGGGATGATGGAGGGGTCGGCGGGGGAGGGGGCGTCTGGTTGGGCCATGAGCGTTTTGGCGCAGTCGTCGCAGGTGTAGCGGCCAGTGGCGTCCTTGGTCCTTGGCTTGCCCGCGCAATCCTGCCCACAGCGGATGCAGATCTTGGGCACTTTGGGGCTTTGGCTCACGGGGAATCTCCGGTGCGAGGACTGGTCGATGGGTGGAGAAGCGTGGTCAAGCTACCCGACACAGGGTGGGCGTGCAAACGGCGGGAGTCGGGGGGAGGCTCGGGCGGGAGGAGGGCCAGGTGCACGGCGTGCGGTCTATTCCGTCTGTGCCGTCGGGGGGATCTTGCGCGAACGCCGGCGGTGGGCCTGCCGACGCCCCCGGCTGGGGAGGGCGAGCGCTTTGGCCGACCCCCCCCCCCGCCGCCCACCCCCCCCCCCCCCCCCCCCCCCCCCCCCCCCCCCCCCGGAGGTACGCCGTGGATCTGAATCAGTTGTTGAAGCGTGCGTTTGAGCTAGAGGCGTCGGACGTGCACCTGATCGCGGGGCAGATCCCGATGTGCCGCGTGCAGCAGGTGATGCAGCCGCTGGGCGACAAGGCGATTGTGAGCAAGGAACAGGCCAGGAAGTTCGTGGAGCAGATGGCGGGACCCGAGGCGCTGGCCAACTTCGACCGCAACAAGGACAGCGATTTCTCGTACTCGGCCGAGGGGCTGGCCCGGTATCGCGTGAACGCCCACATGCAAAAGGGCGGCGTGGGTCTGGCGATGCGAATCATCAAGAGCAAGGTGCCGGCCTTGACGAACCTGAACCTGCCGGAGGTTATCGCGCGGCTGACGTACCTGCCGCGTGGGCTGGTGCTGGTGACAGGCGACACGGGCTCGGGCAAGAGCACGACGCTGGCGGCGATGATCCAGTCGATGAACCAGCGGTACAGCAAGCACATCATCACGCTGGAGGACCCGGTGGAGTACGTGTTCACGAGCGACAAGTGCGTGATCGAGCAGCGCGAGCTGGGGCAGGACATGCCCAGCTTCTCGAGCGGGCTCAAGCACTGCCTGCGTCAGGACCCCGACATCATCTTGGTGGGCGAGATGCGCGATCTGGAGACGACGAGTCTGGCGATCTCGGCGGCGGAGACGGGGCACCTGGTGCTCAGCACGCTGCACACGGTGAACGCGAGCCAGACGGTGGAGCGCATCATCGACATGTACCCGGCGGGGCAGCAGAACCAGATCCGTTCGATGCTCTCCAACACGCTCCAGGCGGTGGTGAGCCAGACGCTCTTCCGGCGTGTGGACAAGGGCGGGATGGTGCCGGCGGTGGAGGTGCTTTTGTGCACGCCCGCGGTGAGGAACCTGATCCGCGAGGCCAGGACGTTTGAGATCCCCAACGTGATCGACACGAGCCGATCGATCGGCATGAGCAGCCTGGACGCGAGCATCGCGGAGCTGTACTTCAACGGGATGATCACCAAGGAGGACGCGGTCGCGCAGGCGGCGTTCCCCGACAAGCTCGAGCGTCAGTTCGCGGCGTGAGTCCGGCACTTTGAGTCCGCTTCCTTCAGAGACGATTGAACCATGCCCAATTACCGATACCAAGTTCGAAACGCGCAGGGCCAGACGCAGGCCGGGATTCTCGCCGCGGACTCGGCGTCGTCGGCGGCGACGGTGCTGCGCAACCAGGGAATGCACGTGATGTCGGTGAGCGCGGCGTCGGGCGCCGTTTTGGGCCAGGGCTTCATGGCCAAGCTCAAGGAGCTCAACACCGCCAAGCCCACGCAGGGCAACGTGCTGGACTTCACGACGCAGCTGGCGGTGATGATCCGCGCGGGCATCAACCTGCGGACGGCGCTGGAGGGCATCGCCGATCAGACGACGCACGCGGCGTTCAAGAAGGTGCTCGAGCAGCTCAAGGCCGACGTGGAGGGGGGCAAGCAGTTCTCCGAGGCTCTGGTGCGCCATCCCAAGCTCTTTGGCCCGCTCTACATCAACATGGTGCGGGCGTCGGAGATGTCGGGCAGCTTCAGCAAGATGCTCGACCGGATCGCCCAGTACATCGGGCAGCAGATCGAGACGCGCAAGATGGTGATCGGGGCGGCGATCTACCCCAGCATCATCGGAACGCTGGCGGTGTGCGTCACGATCTTTTTGCTCACGTTCGTGCTCCCCAAGTTCTACCAGGTCTTCGAGGGCAAGGAGGACATCCTTCCCTGGGCGACCACGTTCCTCATGGGCGTCTCCAAGGGGGTGGTCGCGTACTGGCCCTACCTCCTGGGCGGGATCGTCGCGGCGATTGGCGGCATCATCGCTTTCACCCGCACCGAGCTGGGCTCGTTCTGGGTTGACAAGCTCAAGCTGACCCTTCCGATCGTGCGGACGATGTTCAAGGCGCTGTACATCAGCCGCTCGCTCCAGACGATGGGGCAGCTGGTCAACGCGGGCGTGCCGCTGCTGGACACTTTGGCGATCACGGGCGACATCTCGGGCAACGTGCTGTACAAGGGCATGTGGCGCCGGGTGTACACGGCGGTGAAGACCGGCAAGAAGATCGTGCAGCCGCTGCAGAAGGACAACCTGTTGCCCAAGGCCGTCACGCAGATGATCTCCGCGGGCGAGGAGTCTGGGCGGCTGGGCGAGGTGCTCGACGAGATCTCGGTCTATTACGCCAAGCAGCTCAAGGACGCGATCAAGGCGGTTACCGGAATGATCGAGCCCATCATGATCCTCATGATGGGAACAGTCGTCGGCTTCATCGCCATGGCCGTCATTCTGCCCATCTTCAAGATGAGCCAGATCGTGAAGTAACCGATGCTTCTCCCTAGCGAGCCGCGCTGGACCGGTCTATAGGTCCCAGAACGCGGCGGAGGGAGCGTCCATGTCCGTGCGTCAGTTGAACTCGGTGTGCGGCCGCGCAAAAGCCTCGGGGCGGCGCGGCTTCACGCTCCTTGAAACCAGCATGGCGATGGTGATCATCGGCGTGGGCGTTCTGGCCTTTGTCGACGCTCAGAAGGCCTTTGTCACCAACAACAACTGGTCGAGCCACGCCGCGACGGGCGCTTATCTCGCCAACGAGGTCCGCGAGTTCGCCAGGAGGCTCCCCAGGCACGACCCCGTCACGGGGCTCTATCTGGGCGGCTCGGGCGGTGTGACGCTGTACGGCTGGGGGCTGGAGCCGGGCGCGTCGGCGGTGGCGGATTTCAACGACCTGGACGATCTCGACACCTTGCAGTTTGGCAATGGCGGCGTGTTCGCCGGTCCGATCAACGGCTTTGGCGAGGTGATCCAGTCGGTCGACCTGGACGGGAACATCATCGACGGGACCGACATCGCCGGGTCGATGAACGGCTGGTGCCAGACGATCTACGTCCAGAAGGTCGACCCGGTGAACTTCGGCCTCGTCCGCGCGAACAACTTCTCGACGCAGGCCAGCGGCGTGATACCGGCGCGAAACGTCGATCAGTTTCCGCTGCGGGTCACGGTCGTGGTCACCTACCAGGGCCCCACCGATCCGTCGCCCAACGAGGTGACGAGGATGTACTGGGTGGTGCCGCCTTGAACCCTCGGGGGGTCGCTCGGCTCGTGCGTGAATCTGGTTGGGGCTGATGGTTTGCGGTCGAGGGACTTCTGGAGGTTGAACGTGTTTGGTCCAATCGCTCTGCTTCGTAAGGCCAGGTGCAAGCCCACGACCCGTCTGGCGGCTGTCGCGGGGCGCGCGCCCTTGTCGCGCCGTGGCGTGGTGGCGGTCATCTCGATGATGTTCCTGGTGCTGTTTGGATCGCTGGCGGCGGCGATGGCGATCGCGGCCAAGGGCAACCTGCACACGGCCTCGACGCACGTGCACGTGATGCGGGCGCTGGGGGCTGCCGAGACGGGAATGTCCGTGGCGGCGGCTCGGCTGGTGGAGTCCTCGTCGCGGTTTGTGGTCTCGGGGAGCAACGTGGATTCGGGCTCGGCGGCGGCGGCCTGGGGCTCGAGCGTGAGCGCGTTTGGCGCGGTGACCATCCTGCCGCCTCCCAGCGGCTTCTCCGAGTCCTCGTACCCCTTCAACATCGCCCAGGCGCTGGCCAACCAGCACGCGGCGGACCAGAACATCGTGCCGGGAGTGGGCTTCTCCACGCCCGTGGTGGGCAACGCGATGGCCGAGACCGCGGCGAGCGATTACAACGCGCACTACTGGGTCTTCACGCCGGCGATCTCGCTGGAGACGTCGTCTTCGAGCCCCCTGTGCTTCCAGATCACCTACGCCCCCCTTGCCAACGGCACCGACGTGCGGGTGGTGTCGACGGGCTACGACTACTCGTACGTGCGTGACGGCGTGCCGCTCAAAAGGACGCTGACGCAGGACTTCAGGCTCGTCAAGCGCGTGAACCAGGCGGTCATCTCGCCCAGCCGCATCATGATCGGCAAGAACGTCATGGTGACGGGCGATCTGGGCTCGACGTACACGGGCGTGACGAGCACCAACGGCGATCCGGTGGTGATGAAGTCGGACTTCTTCGGGCTCGACTCGGTGCTGGACACCAAGCTCAACGCGTACTTCGCGTCGGTGAAGTTGTACGACGTGGACGGCGACAACCGGCTGCGGATCAACCACCCCGTCGAGGGCACGGCGATCCCCAGCAACAGCACCGACTACGACCACGACGGGGCCGCCGACAACGCGTTTGCCGACGCGACGCGCGACGGGTACGTCGACGACTTCGACATCTTCATGAATCACTTCGACTCCAACCACGACGGGAAGGTCGTGCTCTCGAGCGCCCTGACGCTCGGGACGCCCTCGCAGAATCTCACCTCCGAGTTTGTGGCGTCCGACGGCTCGTCGATCGACGACGACCTGGGCCTCATGATCGACTCGGCCAACGCCGATCGCAACAAGAACGGGGTGTCGGGATTCGTCGACACCAACAACAACGGGCGCTGGGACGTGGGCGAGGCGTTCAAGGACTACGACCCGCTCACCCTCACCAATCGCGACCAGGTGCTGGGGTATCGCGACGGGGTGATCGACTACAAGGACCAGTACTCCAAGGTCGCCGGTCGCCTGCTCTTTCGCACCACCGCCGCGGCGTGGAGCGCGGGACAGGGCGCCAACTACAAGGACCGCCTGCGTGGACCGGTCCGCCCCGGCATCGGCAAGAGCCCGGTGAACTACGGCATGTCGACGACCGCGCTGCCCGACCTCTCGGCGTCGGCGTTCGACACCGCCCGCACGACGCTGGCGGCGATGGCATCGGGGACCCCGTTTGACCAGCAGGTCGCGACCCAGCTAGGCATCTCGACCGCGGGGCTTGCGACCTACGTCGAGGCGCACGCCGCGGGCTCGACCCAGCCGCGCTTCCTCCGCGTCGATCCCGACGCGAACATGGACGGCAAGCCCGACAACTGGAGCACGGCGTACTACGAGAAGATGCCCTTCAACAGCCCTGATTTCGCCGACTGGTACTACCGCCCGGTCTACGAGAACATGACCTTCCGCGACGTGCAGATCCCCGTCGGGCGCAACGCGCTCTTCCGCAACTGCACGTTCATCGGCGTCACCTATGTGAAGTCGACCACCGCCAACACGCACGTGCTCTGGTCCGAGTACGGCAAGATGCAGGTCGACGCCTCGGGCAAACCCGCCGAGTACCCGCCCCGCGCGATCTACGGCGACAATGCCGGCGAGACGAGCTACCCGACGATGCTCCCGGCCACCGCCAAGCCGCCCAACCAGATGATCCTGATGGGCAACCCGCCCCTTGACAAGGCGGACCTGACGGCGGCGCAGGCCCTGATCACGCAGGGGTACAACCTGCTCCCCGATCCGCTGGTGGTGGGCGGGCTTCGCGTCACCGACACCAAGAAGCTCTCCAACAACCTGCGGTTCCACGACTGCCTCTTCGTGGGCTCGATCGTGGGCGACGGCACGACCAACTACACGCACGCCCGCAACAAGCTCCAGTTCACCGGGGCGACGCGCTTCAGCACGGTCAACCCCGACTACCCGGACGATTCGAGCAAGAACCCCACGTCGAGCCAGCTCCCGGAGATCCTCAAGAGCTCGATGATGCTCCCCAACTACTCGGTGGACATCGGGAGCTTCAACAGCCCGACCACGCAGAACGTGCAGCTCAACGGCGCGATCGTGGCGGGCGTTCTGGACGTGCGCGGCAACGCGTCGATCAACGGCGCCCTGCTGCTGACCTTCAAGCCCGTGGTGGGACAGTACCCGCTGGTCGACTCCATGGGCAACGCCATGGGCAACCCCGCGGGCTTCAACGCCACGCTCGGGTACTTCGGACCTAACGACGGCGACAGCGAGTCGCTCGACCCCACCACGCTCCCCAAGGTCAATGGCGTGCCGATCGTGGGCTGGGACCTCGACGGCGACGGGTTGGCCGACCTGGGGCCCACGCAGACTCCCTCTTCGGCCCAGCTGGCCGCGGGCGCGGTCGTCGTGCCGTTCAACGGGTATGGTCGCGTCGACCTGCGCTTTGATCCCAACATGGGCCTGCCCAACGGGCTGCCGCTGCCCTTGCAGTTCGTCCCCCTGGTGACCACCTACAAGGAAGGGCGCCCATGAGCAGTCCCAATCGCCCGTCACGCGCGGGTTTCAGTCTCATCGAGATGCTCGTGGCGCTGACGATCTCGGCGACGCTGCTGACGGCGGCGCTGAGCGCCCTGGACACGTCGTTCAAGAGCTACAAGCACACGACCGACGGGGCGTCGACGCAGATCGTCTCGCGCATCTCGATGCACCGCATCATGGCGATGATCCGCACGGGCACCGAGTTCGCCCCCTACCCCGTGGACGTCCTGGACAACGCCCAGAACCCCCTGGTCAGCAACTTCATCGAGTTCAAGCTGCCCGTCGCGGGCAGCACGACGGCGACACGCCTGGTTCGGATCGAACGCCGTGCCAACGGCGTCATCCACGACGGGCAGACGCTGTTTGATCTGTACTACATCCAGAGCGACTACGACGGCGACAACCTGAGCTCGCAGGAGGAGCGCCCCTTGCTCACCAACCTGCTCGACTTGACGTTCACGCTCGAGTTCGACGTGGGCCCGCGCCTTCGGCGTGCGACGGTCGACATGACCATCCGCCCCAACGAGGGCGACGACGCGGCGGTGTACACCACGCTGGCGTCCCCCACGGTTCGGTTTGTGTCGTCGGTGGCGCCGCGGAGGCTCGATGAGTGAGCGTTTGGGTGGCACCGCTCTTTAGAGCGGCGGCGGGATACCCGGCGCGATGGTCAATGACTCAGGCGTGACTTTATTGAGTTCGCGGGACGCACAGGGGACCCCGCAAGGATGACCCGAAGCGGGATCATCCTTGCCACCGGAGGGATCATCCTTGCCACCTACCGCCTGACCGGCGCGTAGTTCATCTCCAGGTACCGGGCGATGTAATCCACGATCGAGCTGGCCTCGGGGATGTCGGGGTTGCTTGTCATGCCCATGGGCTCGAAGCGCATGCCCTTGAACCGCGAGACGGCGTCGGCGAGTGAGAGGCCGTGTTGGATTGAGAGGCTGAAGGCGCGGCAGAAGGCCTGGCACATGCCGCTCATCGTCGAGCCCTCTTTGGACATCTTGAGGAAGATCTCGCCTGGGCGGCCGTCGGGGTAGAGCCCGATGGTGAGGTACCCCTCGTGGTTGCCCACGCTGAACTTGTGGGTCACGGACTCGCGCGTGGTCGGGAGTGAGCTGCGTGCCGAGATCATGGGTGACTGGTCCTCGAGCCTCGCCGCGGCGTCGGGCACTTCAGAACGGATTGGGCGGGGCAATGGATCCATCGCCACAATGTAGTCGCCCGTTTCCCGAGTGCCGCCGGCGAGGAGACGGAAGTATCGGACGCTCCACCCGGCCTTCACCACAAACCGTCGGGTGGAGGCGTTGGGCCCGCTGGTACACGGCAAATCCGGGTCTTTGTTCGGGGGCGGGCACGAACCATCCGATGATGGCGGGGTCGAGCCCGCCCCCACCACGCCTGTCCGCCTGCCTCCCTAGAATCGGCCCCGATGGACCTTCGCACCGCCAACACCCAGGCCCCCGCTCGCCGTTCCTTTGGAACGGTGATCCCGGCGTTCCTGGTCGTGGCGATGGTTTTCCAGATGTCGGTCGGCTTTGTCGACCGGGCGTTCACGCCCTCGTCGTCGGGCTCGCGGCTCTCGACCACGCTCATTGCCGAGGCGCTGATCCAGTTCGTCGCCTCGGGCAAGGCCCAGGCGTCGGATCCGACACGCGACGCCAAAGCCGCCCGAGGGCCTTCGCGCCCCGCGCTGGCTCGGACGGCGCATCGAAGCCTGGGGTCGCTGAACATCCAGCCGCCCGCGCCGCCGCACTGGTCGCTGGCCGATCTTCCGCCGCCTTTGGCGTGATCTGCGCCTGCCGGCTTCGCGCACTGTGTTGCGCGCCCTGAATCTCGCAAGCCGCGGAAGCTCTCGATCGCACCACGCTGGTGGTTGCGCTCCCTTCTCTTCGGTTGCACCATTCCACAGTCCATCCACACGCCACCACCCCTCCCCCGGTGGCTCTGACGACAAAGGTACACCCATGGCCGAACGTGACATTCCCATTATCGGGCCGCTGATCAACCGCCTCATCGGCTCTCGCAACGACCGGTTCGTGAAGCGATACACGCTTCGCGTGCGGGCGATCAACGCGCTGGAAGACCAGACCCGCGTGCTCACCGACACGCAGCTGCGGGCCAAGCTCGCCGAGTTCCGGGCCCGCCACGACAAGGGGACGGTGGCCGACGATCTGCAGATCGAGGCGTTTGCCGTCGCCCGCGAGGCGATGGACCGCTCGGTGGGTCTGCGCAACATCTTCAGCCCCAAGATCCCGTTTGATGCGTCGCGACTTCCGGCGGCGGCGCAGGACCTGTACGCCCAGACCAAGGCCCAGATGGACTCGGCGCCAGCGCTGCAGCCCATGGGCGAGTGGCTGGGCGGGCGCGAGGTGGTGCCGGGGTGGCAGCAGGTGGACATTCCCGTTGAGCTCTACGAGGCGGTGCGGGTGCTGTATCCCGAGAGCCGTCCGCCGTTTCGTGCTCGTCCGTTCGACGTGCAGCTGATTGGTGCGATGGTGCTGGGGCAGGGCAAGATCGCCGAGATGAAGACGGGCGAGGGCAAGACGATCGTGGCCCCCTTGGCGACGTATCTGGCGTGCTGCGAGCGGATGCAGGTGCACGTGGTGACGGTGAACGACTATCTGGTGCAGCGCGACCGCGACTGGACCGCGCCGTTCTTCAGGGCGGTGGGCCTGACCGTCGGCGCCATCCACCCTCAGCACATGCAGGGCGAGGACGAGAAGCGCTGGATGTACCGGTGCGACGTGGTCTACGGCACCACGAGCGAGTTTGGCTTCGACTACCTGCGTGACAACATGAAGCGAAGGGCCGAGGAGCAGGTGCAGCGCAAGCGGCACTTCGCGGTGGTCGACGAGGTCGACTCGACCCTGATCGACGAGGCCAGGACGCCCTTGATCATCTCGGGCCCGGCGCACGAAGGGGAGCCGCGCTACGACCTGGCCGACCGGCTGGCGCGGCACCTGGTGGAGAAGCAGAGGCCCTGGCAGGAGGCCGACGACGCGGTGCAGGAGTGCACGCTGGAGATCAAGTCGATCGAGGGCGACATCCGCCAGCTGGCCGACAAGTCGCGATTGCCCGAGCTTCAGAAGCAGCTGGCGTCGGACAAGGCGCGGCTGCCGGGGCTGATGGCGGCCCGCGCGAAGTTCACGCAGTATTACGAGGTCAAGCCCGAGCGCAAGCAGGCGTTCGTGACCCACGACGGGATCACCGAGGCCCAGAGGGCCGCGGGCGTGGGCAGTTTCTACGTTGACCAGAACATCGATCTGCCGCACTTGCTCGAGCAGTCGATCCGGGCCCACACTGTCTACGAGAACGAGCGTGACTACATCGTGATGGACTCGGACGACCCTCGCACGGGGCAGAAGGTGCCCAGCATCGTGATCGTCGACGTGAACACGGGCCGCCCCATGGTGGGCCGGCAGTGGTCCGATGGGCTGCACCAGGCGATCGAGTGCAAAGAGAAGGTGCCGATCAAGGACGAGACGCAGACCGTTGCGACCATCACGATCCAGAACTACTTCAAGATGTACAAGCGGCTGAGCGGCATGACGGGCACCGCCGACACCGAGGCCCAGGAGTTCAACGACATCTACAAGCTGGACGTCGTGGCGATTCCCACCAACAAGCCCATTGCCCGGCGTGACTTTGAGCACGTGATCCACCTGTCGGCCAAGGACAAGTGGAACGCGATCGTCGAGGAGATCAAGGCCTTCCACGACGCGGGGCGTCCGCTCCTGGTGGGCACGACCAACGTCGAGAAGAGCGAGACGCTCAGCAAGATGCTCACGGGCAAGTACGGGATCAAGCACGAGGTGCTCAACGCCAAGCCCGACAAGATCGCCCGCGAGGCCGAGGTGGTCGAGAACGCGGGGCAGCTGGGCAGCGTCATGATCGCGACCAACATGGCGGGCCGCGGCACCGACATCAAGCTGGGGAACATCACCCGCGAGCAGCTGCTCGAGCACTGGCTCCGCCGGGGGATCGCCCCGCGCACGCTGACGGTCGACGCCGACGAGGCGACGGTGCGCGAGCAGATCTACCGCAAGATCGCGCCCCTGGAGCTGGAGATGAACAAGCGGGACGCGGAGGCCATGACCTTCGCTGATGTTGAGCTCGCCCTGCTCAAGCGCTGGGCGACCAAGACGACCCTGCTCTCGGAGCGCCAGATCAACGGGATGAACGCCGAGGCCCTGAGGAAGGCGCTGGACGAGTCGGGTCGGTGCATGATGCACCGGATCCGCTGGTACAACAACATCGAGGAGCTGGGCGGGCTACACGTCATCGGCACCGAGCGCCACGAGTCGCGGCGTATCGACAACCAGCTGCGGGGGCGGTCGGGGCGTCAGGGCGACAAGGGCTCGACGCGGTTCTTCGTCTCCCTCGAGGACGACATGACCAAGCACTTCGCGGGCGAGACGATGCAGAACTTCCTCGCCAAGTTCGGCGGGATGAAGGAGGGCGTCTCGATCGAGCACCCCTGGATCAGTAAGTCGATCGAGCGCGTCCAGCGCAAGGTCGAGGAGCACTACTTCCAGCAGCGCAAGAACCTGCTCGAGTACGACGAGGTCCGCGAGCACCAGCGCCAGAACTTCTACGGCATCCGCCAGCGCGTGCTCGAAGGGCGTGACGTCAAGGGGCTCATCGTCGACTGGATCGACGACACCATCGGGTCCAACGTGGGCAAGTTCCTGTCCAGGGACTACGCCGCCGAGTGTGCCGCCGCCCACGCGACCAACATCCTGGGCAACCCGATCAACGCCGATCGCCTGCGGGGCAAGGACGTCGACGAGATGACCCGGACGATCCGGCGCGACGCCCACGACGACGAGCGGGCCGAGATCGACCGGAGTCTGGGCGAGTACATGGCCGGGGCGGACTCGGAGATCGCCGTCGACTTCGACGCCCCCGGGCTCGCCGCCTGGGCCTTGTCCAAGTACGGCGTGACACTCGACCCCCAGCAGCTGGCCCGCGAGGGGCCAAGCTGTCGCTCGCGCGTGGGCAGTCTGCTCACGCAGGCGGCGTTCCACAAGATCGACGCCACGAACCTCTCGGGAATCGACGTCTATCTGCAGCCCGACTATGGCATCGAGCAGCTGGCCGAGTGGGCCAACCACAAGTTCGGGACCCAGATCACCGTCGACGAGCTCAAGGGGACGATCAAGTCGGACACGACCAACCCCACCGCGTTCCTGCTCGACCAGGCGCAGGGGAAGTACACCGAGAAGGAGATCCGTTACCCGATCAAGTTCGCGGTCGAGATGACCAAGATCATGATGCAGCGGAGTCCGGCCGAGGCGTTCGAGCAGCTCTGCCGCTGGGCCAATCAGCGGTACCAGATGGGCTGGACGACCGACTCGATGAAGACCAGGACGCCCCAGTCGCTCATGGCGGATCTGCAGGTCAAGTCCGAGGCGTTCGTCAAGAGCAACCAGCTCTCTCAGGAGGTCGATGCGGCGCTGGCCTGCAAGAGCGACGATGAGCTCGACGCGCACCTCCAGGCGAGGTACATGGGCGTGAAACTCCCCGACAGCATGCGGTTCATGCTCGCCGAGGAGCGAGGGCCGGCGATCAGGGCGCTGATCGAGAACATTCTGAGGGCCGAGATGCTCATGTTCGAGCGGTCGATCATGCTCGACGCGATGGACACGGCGTGGAAGGACCACCTTTACGCGATGGACCAGCTGCACTCGACGATCGGGTTCAGGGCGTTCAGCCAGAACGACCCGCGCATCGAGTTCAAGCGTGAGGGCTCGCACATGTACACGGCCGTGATGCAGCAGGTCCGCGACCGCGTGACCGAGCTGGTCTTCAAGGCCGAGCTGACGCCGCAGGCTCCGCCCCCGCCACGCCAGATGCCTCGACAGATGGCGGCTCCGGCCCGGGCTCCAGGGTCGGCGATGAACCTGGGCGCGGGCGGCATGGCGGGCATGGGCGGCTCAACAATCTCCGGCCCGGGCTTTGCCGCCGGGTTTGGGGGCCCGGCCCTGGAGACTTCGCCCGATGAGCCTCCGGATGAGGAACCGCGATCGGTCTAGAGCGTCAGAAGACCGATCGAACCCTCAACCGTGAAAACGACCACAGCCCGTGCCACCTGGCACGGGCTCTTTCATTTGGTTCTGGGGCGTATTTCTGGAACTACGCTTCCCGGACACTCGCACATTTCCCACACACCCCACCGAAACCCGTTCTACACCATCGGCGGGTCCACCGGCCAGTTCGCTCAGCACATGGCGATAAACGTCAGGAGACAGAGAATGGCGACTCGTTTGCGGCTTTCAGTGATCGTCAAAAGGCTCTTCATTTCTCGCTCCAGTTTTGAATTGTCCCCATACTCATATCAAACCCCGTGCCAGGGCTCGACTGCCCGGGTGCGGCGGGCGCGATTCACCGGCACCACACAGATTACCGGCCAATCAGGATTTGCACAAGGGCAATCAAGGGTCTGCCCGCGCGGATTGTCGCTCTTTCGCCTCGCCGCGTGTTGCACGGCCGCCACATCGATGTTCGCGCTCCACGGTTTGACCCACGCCGCGGGGGCGATCGGACAGGCGTCCGATCAGCCATCGAGCGAGGTAGGCCCCTTGCGTCCGCCCGAGAACCAGCCGGTGCCGACGATCCAGTATCCCGACGCGAGCTCGGCGATTGCCGCGTTCAAGACCGTTTCGGGCTGGGCTCGAAGGGGGAACGTCCCCAAGTCGCCCCCGGCCACCGGCCTCCCCGACGCGCCGGCCTCGGCGGTCACGCTGCGGTTTCTGGGCGAGATTGTCGGACGTGGCACCGACGCCGGGGGCGGGCCGGCGACTTTGTGGAAGTCGGCGGCGTTCGCTATCGCCGAGGCCGAGAAGCGTGTGCCGGTGGGGTCCGACGCTCTTGAAGAGAACCACCGGGCCGAGGTACTGCGCGAGTTGACGATCAGCGTTGAGCTGGCGGGGAGCCTCGTACCCCTGCGTGCCTCCACCTATGACGAGATCGACGCGAGCGTCAACGCGGGCGTCGAGGGCATCGCCGTGCGCGTGGGGGACAGGACCCTGGCGATCTTTCCCGCGTCGATGCTGATTCTTGGAACCTCGCCGGGTGACGCGGCGGCCTCATTGGTGGGATCGGTGCTCAACGACCCGGCCAAGGGCCTTCGCGCCGATCCCGAAGCCCAGCCGTCAAAGCTCGCGACGCGGGACGGGGTCACGTTCTACAAGTTCGCCTCGGCGCTGGTGGTTCAGCAGTCGGCGGGCGATGTTCCGCAATTTGCCACGCGGGGCGGGCACCTCGTGCCCGAGAGCGAGATCACCGCCAGGTCGATGCGGCTGTTCGCTTCGGGGCTGGCCTCGCACCTCATGGATCGACGCTGGTCGGGGGCCGAGCAGTTTGGGCTGCGCGGCAGCATGCGGGCGACGACGGGCCAGCACGAGCCGCAGATCGCCCCGCCGGCCGAACAGGCGATGATCGCGCTGGCCCTGCGGCGTTACTCGGCCTCGGCGGGTGTGCCCACGGTGGAGGCCGCCAGGGCCTTTGCGGCGTGCGACGACGTGTCGGAGAAGCTCGCGAACGTTGAGAAGGGCGAGAGGGAGCCCTGGGGCGACCCGCTCTCATCGATGATGTTTCTCGCGGCGCTCGACCAGCGGTGCTACGACGTGGATTTCAAGCCTAGCGAGAGTCTGGCGCGGGCGGCCGAGGAGTGCGCCAAGAAGGGCATCCTGGCCGAGACTGCCCCGCAGCTCGAGGGGCTCAAGGCGCTGGCGTGGCTCTCGGCGTGCGACAAGAGCGACCCCGGAGCCGCCAGGAAGATGGGCGGCGAGGTGATCACCAAGCTCCTGTCGCAGCAGATTGACGCGGAGCTGGCGACGCACATGCCGTGGCTGGCGATCGCGAGCCGCTCCAGCGGTGGAGGCTCGTCGGCAGAATCGCACGCGTTGCGGCTTCGTTCGTTCCGCGAGCTCGCGTACACGTACGTACTCACGAGCGCGGATGCGGGCGACGACAATCAGGATCTTGTGGGAGGGCTGGTGTTCCCGGGTTCGCGTTCACCCTTGCCCAGCGCCCAGTCGGCACGCGTGGTGGCGGGGCTTGCGGCGATGCTGGGCGATCCGGCGGTGACGCCCAAGGAGGAGTTTGGTAAGGAGCTCGTCAGGCTCCTGCCCTGCCTGAGGTTTCTGAGGCAGCTCGCGGTCGACGATTCCAACGCGTGGATGTGCCAGAACCTGACCAAGGTCAAGTGGGGCATCCGCGGCTACGCGTGGGACACGAAGATGCCAGGAGAGGCGTCGGCGCTGACGCTCATCGCTCTGAGTGAGACGCTGGATGCGATTGAGAAGAGGGCGAAGGAGTAGCGCCTTCGCGAGACTTCACGCACACGGAGACACCCCCTCCGTCGCTGCGAAGACTTGCGACACCTCCCCCACTGCGTGGGGGAGGAGAAGGCAATCACGCCTGCCATCCGGGCACACCCTCAGCCTTCGTGTGCAGCATGCCCCACAGACGTTCGAGGAGTTCGCGGAGCATGATGCGTGAGGCGCCGCTGATGGCGACCGCTTCCTTGTCGGGGCGGAGCTCAAGCTCCTTGCAGAGCTTGAGCAGGGCTTTGCGGCGGGCCTTCTCGTCGAGGATCAGGTCGATCTTGTTGAGCACGACGATCTCGGGGCGCTCGGCGAGCTCGACGGAGTACTGCTCGAGCTCCTTGCGGATCGTGCGGTAGTTGTCGGCCGGGTCGCTGCCGTCGGCGGGCTGGCAATCGAGAAGGTGGACGAGGACCTTCGTGCGTTCGACGTGGCGAAGGAACTCGTGGCCCAATCCCGCGCCCTCGGAGGCACCCTCGATGAGCCCGGGGATGTCGGCGATGACGATGCGGCGGGTGCCGTCGACCTCTGCGATGCCCAGCTGGGGCGAGAGCGTGGTGAACGGGTAGTCGCCGATCTTGGGATTGGCCTTGGTGAGGGCCTTGAGCAGCGTGCTCTTGCCCGCGTTGGGCATGCCGATGAGGCCCACCTCGGCGATGAGCTTGAGCTCCAGTCGAATCTCGAACTGCTCGCCCGGCTCGCCCGCGTCCGCCACTCGCGGCGCTTGGTTCGTCGACGACTTGAAGTGCTCGTTACCCCACCCACCCTCGCCGCCCTTGGCGAGAATGATCCGCTCCCCCGGCTGCAGGTCGTGCATGAGCTCGCCGGTCTTGTGGTTGAAGATCATCGTCCCCGGCGGGAGCAGCAGGAGAAAGTCGAGCCCTTCGGCCCCCGAGCACTGCTTGGCCCCCCCACTCTCGCCGTCCTGGGCCTTGTAGATCGACTCGTACCGCAGGTCGTAAAGGGTGGACATCCCCTCCTCGGCCACGACGACCAGGTCGCCACCCTTGCCCCCGTTGCCGCCGTTGGGCCCACCCTTGGGTGCGGCCTTCTCCCGACGAAAGGAAACCCGCCCATTCCCGCCATCGCCCGCTTTGATCGTGATTACCGCTTGGTCAACAAACATCCCGGAGGGTAGGGGGCACGAGGAGGCGACCGTGATTGACCTTGCAGGGAGAGGAACCGCGCGTCTCGCCACCTGAACAATTGACCGGCCGAACGGATTCGGTTGGCATTCTCCCAATTGCGGGGCATAGTTGGTCCATGACATGCCGCGCCCGGGTTCTCGCCATCACGTTCGCGTTCTCGGCCCTGACCGGGGCGTGGGGGCAGTTTTACGCGGTCATGCCAGCTCCCAACTGCACTGAGTCAAAGGTGACCGGACTGTCGGCGGGTGGACGAACTGCGTCGGGATGGAGTTGGGACACGCACAGCTATCAACCCGGCTTCAGTTGGACGCCCGGCGGCGGTCTGAGCAACTTTGGTGGATTGCCCGGCATGTCGATTCAAACGACTGGCATGGGGCTTTCGGGCGATGGCAGTACGGCCGTCGGCTTGCAAAAAGAGTCGGCCGGAGGCATTGGTCGAGCCTATCGATATCGGCAGGATCTGGGCCTACAGACACTGGGAACGATCGGGAATTTCTCCATCAGCGAGGCACACGGAGCCAATAACGACGCCAGCGTGATCGTCGGAAGCGCGCACGACTCCTCTTACTTCTCAAGTACTGCATGGAGATGGACCGAATCCGGCGGCATGCAATCGCTCGGGTACACGCGTCCTTCGCACTTCTACAGCGATGCCACCGCGATCAGTCGCGATGGGTCCGCAATCGTCGGATACAGCCTCGGAGGCAGCACCACCGATGCCTTCATCTGGACTGAGTCTGGCGGGATGACCGCTCTTCATGGGATCGATGGCCGCAATGCTCACGCCTACGGGGTAAATGGGACAGGGTCCATCGTCGTGGGCAACTCCAAGTTTGGCGGCACCCTGAATCATGCGGTTCTGTGGCGCGACGCCGGCATCCTCGACCTCGGCGTCACACCGGATATGGCTCGCTCCTTCGCGACAGCCGTTTCGGACGATGGGTCGATCGTCGTGGGCTACGCGGAAATGCTGACGAGCTTCAACGACCAGGCCTGCATCTGGACCCAATCCACCGGCATGATGACTTTGGGCGACTATCTCGCCGCATCGGGCGTCTCAACCCCCGCTGGCTGGATCTATGAAGGGGCCTCGGCCATCTCGGCCGACGGCCGCACCATCGCCGGGTACGGCAGCTTCGGCGACGGCCACATCACCGGCTTCGTCGTCACGATCCCCGCGCCCGCAAGTGCGATCGCGGTACTCGCAACCTTGCCGCTCAGCGGGCTGCGACCCAGGCGGAGGCGAAGCCCATGACGTTTTCACGTTTCGCATATGTTCTCACGTGCGCGATCGGATCGGCTGCCTCGACGGCTCGGGCACAGTTCTACGCGGTGATGCCGGCACCGAACTGCACTGAGTCGAAAGTGACCAGCCTCGCCGCGGATGGACGAACGGCGACCGGTTGGAGTGCGGATTTCCTCTACTCCATTCAACCCGGATTCACATGGAGCCCATCAGCAGGGCGATCTGACTACGGATTGCAGGCTGGCATGCCCGTGGCAACCGTCAGTGAGGGCATCTCCGGAGACGGCTCGACGGTCGTCGGATACACGGGAACGCCCTCCACGCCGGCTCGGGCATTCCGATACAGCGGCGCAGGGACGTATCAGACTCTTGGCACGATCGGCGGATTCACCGAGAGCGAAGGCCACGGCGTCAGCGGAGACGGCGCCGTAGTCATCGGGAATGCCCACGATCGAAGCTTCTTTTCAGGCGTCGCGTTCCGTTGGACCGAATCCGGCGGCATGCAATCGCTCGGGTACACGCGCCCTTCACACTTCTACAGCGATGCGACCGCAATCAGTCGCGATGGAGAGACGATAGTCGGATACAGCCTCGGAGGCAGCACCGCCGATGCCTTCGTCTGGACCGAGTCTGGCGGGATGACCGCTCTGCATGGGATCGATGGGCGCAATGCTCGCGCCTACGGGGGAAGTGGGACAGGTTCCATTGTCGTGGGTAACTCCAAGTTTGGCGCCAACCTCAATCACGCAGTGATGTGGCGCGACGGCGGCATTCTCGATCTTGGCGTCACACCAGACATGGCGCGCTCTTTCGCGACGGCAGTTTCGGACGATGGATCGATCGTTGTGGGCTATGCGGAAATGCTGACTGACTTCAACGACCGCGCCTGCGTATGGACCCAATCGACCGGGATGATGATCTTGGGCGACTACCTGGCCGCGTCGGGCGTCTCGACTCCGGCGGGCTGGACTTATGGAGGAGCGTCGGCAATCTCTGCCGACGGCCGCACCATCGCCGGCTACGGCAGCTTCGGCAACGGCCACATCACCGGCTTCGTTGTCACCATCCCCTCACCCGCCGCTCCCATCGTGTTTCTCGCCCTGGGTTTGCGTGCGATTCGCCGTCGCCGCATCGTCGATCGTTCGGCCCCCGCTCGGGTTGAGGTTGCCGCCTAGAATGACCCCCGGTCGGGAAGGCCGGCTCCGCGGTTCTCGCTTTGCGGCGAGGCGGACAATTTCGCACTCCAAACTGCCCCACGGGGGCAACCCACCAAGGCCATTCGGCTCCGGCGGGACAGGGTGCTCGGCCTGCTCGCCCCCTTCCCGGCGAAAAGCGGCCTTGCCCCGATAAAGGTAAACGCATGATTGACGAATCCCTGATCGCATCGCTCCAGGTCGACGACGCCGATATCGAGGCCCTGCTCAAGGGTTCGGCGGCCGCCGGCAAGAAGACTCATCACATGGATGACTTCCTGAGCGAGCAGATCGCCGACCTCACCCCCGGCAAGCTCATCAAGGGCAAGATCGTCGGCTTTGCCGGCGACGACGTCGTGGTCGAGGTCGGGCTCAAGTCCGAAGGCCTCATCCCCAAGGAAGAATTCGAAGGCATCGACGTCAAAGTCGGTGACACCTACGACGTGCTTCTCGAGGAAATCGAAGGCGAAAGCGGCCTCATCCAGCTCTCCAAACGCCGTGCGGATCGCCAGATCAACTGGCAGAAGATCATCGACACCACCAAGGAAGGTGATGTCGTTGAGGGCATGGTCTCCAAGAAGACCAAGGGCGGCCTGCTCGTCGATATCGGCGTGCTCGTCTTCCTCCCCGCCTCGCAAGTCGACGTGCGCCGCCCCGGCGACATCGGCGACTTCCAGGGGCGCAAGATCCGCGCGAGCGTCATCAAGATCGACCTTGAGCGTCGCAACATCGTCATCAGCCGTCGCAAGCTGATCGAGGAGGAGCGCGACAGCGCCAAGAAGCGCCTGCTCGACACGCTCAAGGAAGGCGACCTGGTTTCCGGCACCGTCAAGAACATCGCCGACTTCGGCGCGTTCGTTGACCTGGGCGGGATCGACGGCCTGCTCCACATCACCGACATGTCCTGGAGCCGCATTAATCACCCCAGCGAGATCCTCAAGATCGACCAGAAGGTGGACGTGAAGGTTCTCAACATCGACCGCGAGAAGGAGAAGATCGCGCTGGGCCTCAAGCAGCGCGAGGCGTCTCCCTGGGCCGAGATCGAGAAGAAGTACCCCGTGGGCTGCCGCGTCAAGGGCTCGGTTGTGAACCTGATGTCCTACGGCGCATTCGTGCGGCTCGAAGACGGCATCGAGGGCCTGGTCCACATCTCCGAGATGTCCTGGACCCGCCGCGTCAACCACCCGTCGGAAATGGTCGAGCCCAACAAGGAAGTCGAGGTCGTTGTCCTTGAGATCAACAAGGACAAGCAGGAAATCAGCCTCGGCATGAAGCAGATCGAGGTCAACCCCTGGGAGCTCGTCAGCGAGAAGTACCCCCCGGGCACCGTCATCGAGGGCAAGGTCCGCAACCTGGCCAACTACGGCGCGTTCGTCGAGATCGAGCCGGGCATCGACGGCCTGCTCCACGTGGGCGACATCAGCTGGACCAAGAAGGTCACGCACCCCAACGAGGCCTTCAAGAAGGGCGACAGCGTCAAGTGCGTTGTGCTTGATGTCGACCGCGAGCGCCAGCGCATCAGCCTGGGCACCAAGCAGCTCACCGAGGATCCGTGGCTCAACGCCATCCCCGAGCACTACAAGCCCGGCATGGTCGTTCGCGGTGCGGTGACCAAGATCACCAACTTCGGCGTCTTTGTCGAGCTCGAGAGCGATCTCGAGGGCCTCCTCCACATCTCCGAGCTGGCCGACCACAAGGTCGAGAACCCGCAGGACATCGTCAAGGCCGGCGACGAGGTCGATGTCAAGATCCTCCGCGTCGACAAGACCGAACGCAAGATCGGCCTCTCGCTCAAGCGGGCCCAGTGGGGCGATGCCACCGGCGGCGCAGGCCCCACCGGCGCCACGCCCGAGGAAGAACCCACCAAGAAGGGCAAGGGCGGCCCCACCCGCGGCGGCATGGACTCCCACGGCGCCATGGGCACCGACAAGATCCGCCTGGGCGGCAGCGAAGAGTAAAGCTATCGTGACAATCTGATCCCCCCCAAGGCCCGCGAAAGCGCGGGCCTTTTTCTTTGGTAGCCCGGCTCTCCGAGCCGGTCTTCGTCTTTCCGGCTCTCCGAGCCGGACCTCTGCCTCTTTCCCCTCTGGGGGGTACACTCGCCCGTGACCGCTCTCTCCACCCAAACCCCGCGCATCCGCGCCCTCTCGCCCCTGGTCGCCAGCCAGATCGCCGCCGGCGAGGTTGTCGAACGCCCCGCCTCGGTGGTCAAGGAGCTCGTCGAGAACTCCATCGACGCCGGGGCCACCCGCATCGTCGTCGAGCTTGAGCAGGGAGGCATCGAGCTCGTCCGCGTCACCGACGACGGCGGCGGCATCGTTCGAGAGGACCTGGCCCTGGCCGTCATGCCCCATGCCACCAGCAAGATCACAGGCACCGAGGACCTCGACCGCATCGCGACCCTGGGCTTCCGGGGCGAGGCCCTCGCGTCGATCACGAGCGTCTCAAGATTCTCGATTCGCTCGCGGACCGCGACATCGGACGCCGCGTGGCAGCTCGACACCGACGGCGTCGTCGAAGGCCTTGGCGAGCACAGCCTCCGCCCCGCCTCCGGCCCCGTGGGCACCTCGATCACCGTCCGTAACCTCTTCTTCAACACGCCAGCCCGGCGCAAGTTCCTCCGCACCGTCGCAACCGAGCAGTCGCGCTGCGTCGACACGCTGGCCGAACTCGCCCTGGCTCATCCGACCGTCTCGTTTGTCTGCAAGTGCGAGGGACGGACGTTGCTGGACACGCCGATGGGTCAGTCGCCGCACGATCGGGCGCTTGAGGTGCTGGGCAAGGAGCTCAAGGGGCAGTTGCTCACGGCCAACGCCGATCAGTTCGACGATCCGCGCGGGATCGCCTTGTGGGGGCTCATCGGGCTGCCTTCGATCGCACGGGCGACGCGCGGGGCCCAGCACGTGTTCATCAACGGCAGGGCGGTCCGCGACAAGACGGTGCAGCACGCCCTGGCCGAGGCCTACCGCGGGATCATCGAGCCCGGTCGCCACGCGACCGCGCTGCTCATGCTGGAGATGTCGCCTCAGGCGGTCGATGTCAACGTGCACCCGACCAAGGCCGAAGTGCGTTTCCGTGACAGCGGCGTGGTGCACTCGACGGTGTATCACGCGTGCAAGCGGGCACTGGCGGCCGCCGACTTGACGCCGACCTACGGGTCGATGCGCCCCGGCGCGCTCTTCCGCGCGGGCGAGGGGCGGGCGATTCTGCCTTCAGTTGGGCCTGCGGCCCAACCCGCGTACGCACCCACCAGCCACCCGACTTCGCCGGCCGCGTTCATCGAGTACTTCAAGCGGATTGCACCGTCGAACACGCAGACGCCGATCAGCTATCAGGCGATACGGGAGGCGGTGGAGGGGACGCAGGGAGCCGCGGGCCCCGGGGACATGCGGCCCGAGTCTGTGGGCAACGACGGCGCGGCCAGCGTTGCCCCAGGCGAACCCTCGCTGGCGCGTCGGGCTCTGAACGATGAGATTCTCCTCGACGCGTCGCCCGCGCAGCGGATCCTTCAGGTCCACAACAGCTTTGTGGTGACGCAGGACGAGCAGGGCGTGCTCATCGTCGATCAGCACGCGCTGCACGAACGGGTGATGTTCGAAGCGCTGCTCGCCCGCGTGGGCGAGTCTGACCTGGAGAGCCAGCGTCTGCTCACACCCGTCGTCGTCGACGCCTCCCCGGCGCAGCTCGCCAAGCTCGACGAACTCGCCCCACTGCTCAAACGCATCGGCGTCGAGGCCGAACCATTCGGTCCCAGTCGCGTCGCGGTCCAGGCCTTCCCCACCTTCCTCTTCGACCGCGGCGTCGATCCCGCCGAATTCCTCACCGACCTCTTCGAGAAATCCTCCGCGGGCGACTTCATGCCCGGCTCCGAAGACGCCCTCCGCGATGTTCTCGACATGATGTCGTGCAAGGCGGCCGTGAAAGCGGGCGACCGCATGAACGAGACCGAGCTGACCGAGCTCCTCAAGCTCCGCGAGGCCGTCGAGCGATCCAGCAACTGCCCCCACGGCCGCCCCACCACGGTGCGCCTCACGATCCGTGAGCTCGAGCGGCTCTTTGGTCGGAGTTGATCAGTAAACAGGACTGAGAGGAAAGACAAAGGCGGAAGGCGGAGGCTGAAGGCTGAGTAAGAGTCAGATTCCGACTCCGCCTTCAAGTTCAGCCTTCCGCCTTGTCTTTCCTCAGTCCTCAGTCCTGCTCAACTCTTCTACTGCTTCGCCACCAGCGCCACCTTCGCCGTTACGCTCTGCTTTCCGCGCCGGATCGCAAGCTCCACCGTCTCCCCAGGATGGAATCCCGAAAGCACGCGAACAAGCTCGGCCATCTCCCGCGTCGGCCTCCCATTGATCGAGCGGATCACGTCGCCCTTGCGGATCTCGCCCTCCTCCACCTTCCACACCAGTGGTTCATTGCCCACCGGGCGGCTCTTGCGATCCTTGATTCTGGGCCCAAAGCCCACCACCGACACACCATCCCCCTCGCCCGTCTCGATATCGAGCCCCAGGCTCGCCATGCCGCGAGCGATTTCCTCGGGCACCTCGGGCAAGGCCCGCACCCACGCCTTGAACCGCTTGTTGGCTTCGGCGATCGACTTGGCCTCGCCGCCCATGATCCTGGCGAACGACTTCACGCCCGTGGGGTCCTCACCAAAGTTCGTCGTGTAATCGGCGTACCAGTCGCTCAGCTTGCCCTCACGCTCGAGCCACAGGAAAAGCGTCCGGGCGATCGCGTAGTTGGCCAGCGGGCGATATCCCATGAACTTCTCGTGGGGCATGGCCGCCATGGTCTCGATGGGGATGAGCGTGCCGCCGCGTTCGCGTCGTTTGGCGATGTTGGTCCGCCACGAGCTCGCGAGTTTGATCGCCTTGACGCCGTCGACGTCGGTGCCGGGCACGACATCGAAGTCCTCCGTCAGACTGCAGAGTCCTTCCTGCACGTAGATCGGGTGTCGCTGCCCGCGTCGGTCCATGTCACGCCAGTGCAGGACGTGCATGAACTCGTGGCGGAGGGTGGCCCCGGTGTCTTGCGACACCAGGCGTTTGTCGTCGTGCACGTACGCGCCGCCGATCATGCTCGTGGACGACATGGCCGCCGGGCCGAACATGAGCTGCGCCCAGCGGCCAAAGGCCTCGCCCTTGGGCAACACCACGAGCACCCACGCGTCGAGATTCGCATCGGGCCCGTCCATCATGCCCTTGAACACGCTCTTCTCGTCCAGGGTCGCCCAGCGGACGACCTGGCGGACCTCGATCCTGGCGTCACTGAAAGCCGCGGCATCGAACGACGAGAGGAACACAAGACGCTGCTTGGCGTCGCGTTCCTCGGCGAACCTCGCCTCAAAGAGCTTCTTGGCCAGTTCCACGTCCTTTTCAACCCGCTTGTCGAGAAACACCGGCCACGCCTCGACCAGCTTCTTGAACGCCGGCTCGTCGCCGAGCGTCTTGAGGTACGAATCCCGCCGCATCTGCCGCAGATCGCTGAACCCGCGCTCGATCGACTGCACCAGCCAGTCCATCGCTCCCGCCTTGTCGCCTTGCACCGCCCGCACGCACGCCAGGTTGTAGTACGGCGTGAACTTTCCCTTCCCCGCGTCCACCATCTTCAGCAGCCACTCCTGGGCCTTCACCCAGTCCTTGGCCGCGATCGCTTCCATCGCACGCTCTTCGAGATTCTCCTCGGGCTGGGCCTTGGGCGCGGGGTTAGGGGTTGCGGGCTTGGGCTGAGCGAACGCGGAGAGGCTCGCGCACATCGTCACGGCGAGCAGTAAAGACATCAAAGCACGGAGGACACGGAGGGGCACGGAGGAGGAAAAAACAGAGGGCTGAAATTGAAGGCTGAAGGCGGAGTCGATTCCGCCTTCAGCCTTCACGTTCAGCCTTCTGCCTTCTTCTGATTCCTTCGCATCGCTCTCCGTTGCCTTCCTCCGTGCCCCTCCGTGTCCTCCGTGTTTCAATCTCATGCCTTAGCCCTCCAACTGCCGTCGATCAGCATCGCTAGTGCCCTGGGATACGCCCGGCACTCGGCCTCAAAGACTCTGGCTCCCAGCGTGTCGGGAGTGTCGCCGGGCACGACCTCGACCTTGTCCTGCAGAACGATGGGCCCATGATCGTACAGATCATCGCAAAGGTGAACCGTGCAGCCGCTCTCGCGAGCCCCTGCCGCCAGCACCGCCTCGTGCACGCGTCGCCCGTACATGCCCGTCCCACCAAAGCGCGGCAGGAGTGCCGGATGGATGTTGACCACCCGCCCCTCAAAGCCCCGCGGAATCGCCAGTTTCTTCAGGTATCCCGCGAGCACCACCCACTGCGCATCGTGCTTGCGCAGCACGCCCTCAAGCTCGGCGGCGGCGATCTCGCCGGGCATGATCAGGGTCGGCATGCCCGCGGCCCTTGCCTGCTGTGCCCCGGGACACTCCTTGGACGCCACCGCCAGCACAATCCGGGCCGCAAGCTCGCCCCGGGCGATCGCCCGCATCAGATTGGTCAGCGACCGCCCGCCCCCGGACAAAAACACGGCGAGCCTGGCCGGGCTTCTGTCGGTCGCGGCATTGGCTGTCACGTCCGACATGTGTTCGTTCAACCCACGGCCTTGACGGCCGCCTCGGTGGTGTCGACGAGCATCAGCACGCGGTGCAGTTTGGTGAGCTCAAACACCGCCTTGAGATTCTCGTCGAGCCCGCACAGGACCAGTTTGCCGCCGTTCTTCTTGCATCCCTGATTCAGACTGACCAGAGCGCCAAGGCCAGCCGACGCCACCATGCGCACCGAGTGCATCTCCATCACGACTTTCCACTTGGCCGCCGGGGCCTCCCCCTCGATCTCCGCTTTCATGATGGGCGACTCATACTCCCCGATCTTCTCGCGCTCCGGACGCGCGATCAGGACACCACCGACGATCTTCATGTTCGTGAACGAGGATTGGCTCATGGTTGTCTCACCCGGGACAGTCGGGCATGCAATTCCAAAGACGATCAGGTCGCCGCGGGAGGGGTCGGGACGCCCGGTCGGCGGAATGGTATGGGCCTTGAGTCTCCCCCGACCGAAACCAGCGTCATCGTGGCGGCGGTCACCCCCACGCTGCTTCCATCGGCGGCCCGCTGGGCCTCAACCTCGACTGAGACGGTGAGGCTTGTTGTCCCCTCGCGGACGGTGGACGCGTAGAAGCTCACGACGTCGCCCACGAAAACGGGCTGCTTGAACTCCACCCGGTCCATCGAGACCGTGACCCACTTGTGGCTCCCGTAACGCAGGGCCTCTACGAAGCCGGCCTGGTCGATGTAGGCGAGAATCACCCCGCCGAAGATCGTGCCGTAGTGGTTGGTGTCCCGCGGCATCATCACAACCCGCAGGCTCAGTCGCCGGTTTCCCATGGGGGCAGGATATGGCCGCCCGGCCACCAGTCCCCGCTCCCACGCTCCTATCCTTGGCCAAAGGAGATTCCGATGACCACCTCGCAATCCTGCTGTCAAGAAACCTCCGGCCAAGCCGCCTCTTCTGAGTGCTGCGGCGGAGCCGCCAAGGCCGCCTCCGGCACGTGCTGCAAGACCGCCGTCGCCGCCCACATCATCCCCCGCCTGGGCAAGGTCGATTCGCTCGAAAAAATCACCGCACTCCCCAATGCGGAGCTCGTCATGCGGTTCCGCAAGGGCGTCGAGAACTTCGACCGACGGCTCTTCTGGCTCACCGAGGAGCAGCTCGACCAGGCCTTCCTGCCCGACGCGGGCGTGGGCCGCTGGCCGGCACGCGTGCTCATCGGGCACGTCGCCGATGCCGACCTGGTGGCGATCCACCGCATGCGCAAGATCGTGGCCGAGGAACGCCCGCTGCTCACCGAGTGGGACGAGAACGCGTTCGTCGATCAGAACCTGTATGGCGTGGGCCAGGGCGCTTCGGGAGGCGGCTCGATCGGGGCATTTGTCGCGATCATCCACACCCTGCGTCAGTGGGCCGCCATGTGGCTCGCGGGCCTGAGCGATGCCCAGCTGGCCCGCACGGGCATGCACCCGACCAAGGGCGAGCAGTCGGTGCGGACGATCGTCGCGAGCTACACATACCACCTCGAATACCACGCCGCGTTCCTCAACGCCAAGATCGTCAAGTTCCTGGGCGAGGCGGCGGAGGCGAGCGAGGCCCCGGCGGCGGGCGGGTGTGGGTGTAAGCACTAAGTCCGTCTTGATATTTCCATGAGAGTCGGAGTGCAAGGTATCGAGCGCAAATCGGAAGAAGCACGTGTCGATGGACTGCCTGCGGCCCCTCCGGGGCCAAATGCAGCAACCACGTGCACCGGCTCCGCCGCCGATGGAAATTGAGTATCCTCATCCCCCGATGTCCGAGCGTTTCTTCCCATGCTCTTCCTGCGGTGCGAAGCTCACCTTCACGCCCGGTACCGACTCGCTCACGTGCGGGCACTGCGGGACTGTCAACGCGATTCCCGAAGCCACCGGCGAGCTGAAGGTCGCGGCCGTCGAGGAGCTCGATTACCACTCGTTTCTCAACAACCTGGCCGAACAGCAGGAGACCGTCGATCGCGTCGAGGTCATCTGCGAGAGCTGTGCCGCCCACACGCAGCTGCCCGACCACCACACCAGCGGCAAGTGCGGCTTCTGCGGGAGCCCGATCGTCGCCCAGGGCAAGTCGGTCAAGCTCATCCGCCCGCGGGGGCTGCTGCCGTTTGGCATCGACCGCAAGAAGGCGTCGGCGACGTACGAGACGTGGCTCGCGTCGCTGTGGTTCGCGCCCAGCGACCTGAAGAAGGCCGCATTCCTGGATCAGTCGCTCCAGGGGATCTATCTCCCCTACTGGACCTACGACGCCGACGCGACGACGGATTACACGGGGCAGCGGGGCGTGGACTACTGGGTGACCGAAACCTACAGCGTCACGGTCAACGGGCGCAGCCAGACCCGCACGCGCCAGGTCCGAAAGACGCGGTGGTACCCCGCGAGCGGGCGCGTGTTCGACAGCTTCGATGACATTCTGGTCCCCGCGACCAAGTCGCTCGCCGAGAACCGCCTGGAATCTCTGGAGCCGTGGGACCTGGGCTCGATTGCGCCCTACGACGACGCGTACCTCGCGGGTTTCACGGCCGAGAGCTACTCGGTCTCGCTCGACGACGGATTCGGTCGTGCGACCGTCCGGATGCAGCCGACGATCGACCGCTCGATCTGCCGCGACATCGGGGGCGACCACCAGATCATCTCCAGCAAGGACTCCCGGTACTCGGACATCACGTTCAAGCACCTGCTCCTGCCGGTGTGGATCACGGCCTACCGCTACAACAAGCGGGTCTTCCGCATCATCATCAACGCCCGCACGGGCGAGATCTCGGGCGAGCGTCCCTGGAGCTTCTGGAAGATCTTCTTCACGGTCCTTGCCGGTCTTGCCGTTGCCGGTGGCATCGCGGCGATTGTGGCGATGTCGCAGCACTGAGTGCCGGATTCCAAAGGGGCCTCGACATGTTCGAGCACATCACTCCGCGGGCCCGCAAGGTGATGGCGATGGCCAACCGGGAGGCCCAGCGCCTCAACCACACGTACATCGGGACCGAGCACATCCTGATGGGACTGGTCATCGAGGGATCGGGAGTCGGGGCGAATGTCCTCAGGAATCTGGACGTGGACCTCACCAGGGTTCTCATGGAGTTGCAGCGGCTGGCCAAGCCCGGTCCCCACATGGTCACCATGGGAGCGCTTCCGCAGACACCCCGGGCCAGGAAAGTTTTCGAGTACGCCATCGAGGAGGCCCGCACACTCAACCACAACTATGTCGGCACCGAGCATCTGCTCCTTGGGCTGCTCCGAGAGCAGGACGGCATCGCCGCCCAGGTGCTTCGAAGCATTGGTCTGACTCTCGAGAGTGTGCAAGCGGAGGTCGTCGCCCTTCTGGGTGCGGGAGGTGCCTCGACCGATCCGTCCAATCCCGCGGGAGGTCCACCGAACATCGAGCGTTTCACGGATCGGGCCAGCAGCTTACTGTTGCTGGCGAACCAGCAGGCACTGCAGTTCGGTCATGCGCACGTGGGCGTCGAGCATCTCCTGCTCGGCCTGCTCGAGGAAGGCGCGGGAACAGCCCATGCGGCTCTGGCCAATCTGGACGTCGACACGACGAAGCTCCGATCGGAGATCCAGGGTCTGATGCGCCCGGGCGCTGAGCCACTGGCCGGCGGCCTGCGGCCTCAGACTCCCGAGGTCAGGCGGGCAATCCTGGACGCGATCGAATGGGCTCGCCAGCTCGGCCACGACTACGTCGGATCCGAGCACCTGCTCTTGGGTATCGTGAGTTGTCGGGCCTCGACCGTTGAGAACTCCCAATCGCCCGCCGCCGGCGCGGGCGCAGTCCGCATCGCGAAAGGCTTGCAGGAAATCCTGGCGGCCCACGGGCTGACGCCGCCGCGTGTGGGAGCTGAGATCGTGAGCCTCCTTGGCGGCGGCGAGACAGCGGCCGCTTCGACCGGCGATCGCACGAGCGACGGAGCGTCAAGCGCCGCAAGCTCACGCTCGACCAAGGGAGCGGCTTCTGCCGCCAAGCTCTGGCTAGTCTTCCTGGGTGCCCTCTTGGGCGGCCTCATCGGCGGCGTCGCCGGCGCTTTTGTGACGATCCTGATGCGCGGCAGGTAGCCCTCCATTCCCTTCAAGCCGCCGGAATGGCAGCCCAGGCCACGTCCCGACATGTTCGGGTGGCGTCAAGCCCCCTTGGCGGGCTCCAATCGGGCACAAGTCCCCCATCCAGCTTGGCACGCGGCGTGCAACCTCTTGTACCGAATTGCCCTATCGCCGGTCGGGCACGGAGAAATCGGAAGCCGGAGCCAATCCGGCGACATCAAACACGGGGAGGTCCGAATATCCTTCCCAGAGTCGCGCCCGGACCCCAAGTGTGCGCATTGCTCACTTGCCGGGCGGCAAACTGATCCGATGGCGGCCGCTGATCGATAACAGGCCAGTCGACGCACCCGAGGGCGTCGGTTGTGCGAATAGAATGGAGAGAGTTCTCGGCCCCTACCGGCCCCTCTCACCAACCCTCGGGGGAGTTTCAACCATGTTCGAACGCTTCACAGACCGTGCCCGCAAAGTCATGGCCCTGGCAAACCAGGAGGCCCAGCGTTTCAACCACGAGTACATCGGGACCGAGCACATCCTGCTCGGCCTCGTCAAGGAAGGCTCGGGCGTGGGAGCCAACGTGCTCAAGAACCTCGAGGTCGACCTGCGCAAGGTTCGCCTGGAGGTCGAGAAGCTCGTCAAGCCGGGTCCCGAGATGGTGACCATGGGGCGCCTGCCCCAGACGCCCCGCGCCAAAAAGGTCATCGAGTACGCCATCGAAGAGGCCCGAAACCTCAACCACAACTACGTCGGCACCGAGCACCTCCTGCTCGGGCTCTTGCGTGAACACGACGGCGTCGCCGCCCAGGTCCTCATGAACCTGGGCCTCAAGCTCGAGGATGTCCGCGAGGAGGTCTTGAACCTCCTGGGCGCGGGCAACGAGCAGAGCGAGGCCACCGGCGGCGAGGGCGGCCCGGCCTCCGGACCCGCCGCAAGCGCCGGGAGCAGCGGCAGCACCGCCGGCCCCGCCGGCAAGAACCGCAGCAAGACCCCCGCGCTCGACTCGTTCGGGCGCGATCTCACCGAGCTCGCCCGCGAGGGGACGCTCGACCCGGTTATTGGCCGCCAGAACGAGATCGAGCGTCTGGTCCAGGTCCTTTGCCGTCGCACCAAGAACAACCCCGTCCTCCTGGGCGAGGCCGGCGTCGGCAAGACCGCCATCGTCGAGGGGCTGGCCCAGCGGATCATCTCGGGCGATGTGCCCGAAATCCTGCAGGACAAGCGCCTGGTCGTTCTCGACCTGGCGATGATGGTCGCGGGCACCAAGTACCGCGGCCAGTTCGAAGAGCGGATCAAGGCCGTCATGAACGAGGTCCGCAAGGCCAAGAACGTGATGCTCTTCATCGATGAGCTGCACACGCTGGTGGGTGCGGGCGGCGCG
>CAYHQQ010000016.1:31054-71246 GCA_964358855.1 uncultured Phycisphaeraceae bacterium | reverse complement strand
AGGGTGACACGGGCACTCAGGGTCCGACCGGCGCCACGGGCGCCGAGGGACCGACAGGGCCGCAAGGTGTTGCCGGGCCACAGGGTCCCGCCGGATTGGGCGCTCTGGAATGGCACGCGGCCTGGGCGAGCAACACCACGTACGCCTCGAACAACGCGGTGTTGTTCAATGGATCGACCTATCGCTCACTCACCGACAACAACATCGGAAACAGTCCGTCCAGTTCTCCCGCCTACTGGTCACTCGTTGCCGCCAAGGGCGACACGGGCGCCATCGGTCCCATCGGCCCGATCGGTCAGGACGGCAAGCAGGGCGAACGCGGTGTTTCTGGTGCTCAGGGCCCCGCCGGACCTCAAGGCCTGACCGGTCCCGCAGGCGCCACCGGTCCCCAAGGACTCACCGGCCCAACCGGAACGACAGGACCCCAAGGCCCGCAAGGTTTGACCGGACCCGCCGGCGATCAGGGTCCAATCGGTCCCCAAGGTCCCATCGGGGCGACTGGTCCCCAAGGCTTGACGGGAAACACCGGCCCCCAAGGTGCCACCGGCCCGCAAGGAATCCCCGGCGCCTCCCCCTTTACGTTGAATGGTAACGACGCCGTCTTCACGACCGGACGCGTCGGCATCGGCACCAGCACTCCGACCGACTCGCTCTCGGTCACCAGCACGGGCAACAACGCCGTCATCGCCATGAACAACAGCGCTGTCGGCAACGCAGGGTTCTTCTGGAACACCTCCCCCACGGGACTCAACTTCGGCGTCCAGGGCAAGGCTTCCAGCCCCACCGGCATCGGCGTCTACGGCTACAGCGCGGGCATCGCCACCGAGGGTGAATCAACCTCACCCACCGGCATCGGCATCTTTGGCGTCAACTCTGCCCAGTCCGGCAACGCCTTTGGTGTTCAGGGGCTCTCAGGCTCCAGCTTCGGCACAGGCACCTACGGCAACGGCAACCTCAATGGCATCTGGGGCGAGACCAACAACGTCTCGGGTCGGGCTGTCTACGGCAACAACACCGCCACTACCGGCACCGGCTCGGGCGTCTACGGGCTCAGCGTCAGCTCCGGCGGCACCGGCGTCATGGGGCGAAACACCAACGCCACCAACAACGGCATCACCCGCTACGGCGTCTACGGCGAGTCGCCCCTCATCACCAACTCCTGGGCCGGCTGGTTCCAGGGCAACGTCAACGTCACCGGCACCCTCTCGGCTCAGGCCAAGCTCTTCAAGATCGACCACCCCCTCGACCCGAGCAACAAGTTCCTCAACCACGTCAGCATCGAAAGCCCCGACATGAAGACCTTCTACGACGGGATCGTCACCCTCGACGCTTCCGGCGAGGCGATCGTCATACTCCCGGCGTACTTCGAGGCTCTCAACGGCGATTTCCGCTACCAGCTCACCTGCGTGGGCGGCTACGCCCCCGTCTACATCGCCCAGAAGATCAAGGGCAACCAGTTCAAGATCGCCGGCGGCACGGGCGGCCTGGAAGTCTCCTGGACCGTCACCGGTATCCGCCACGACCCCTGGGCCAACGCCAATCGCGTCACCGTTGAAGAGTCCAAGGGCCCCGCGACACGCGGCAAGCTCCTCTCGCCCGAGGCCTATGGCCGCCCTGAGTCAAGCCGCATCGGCGGCCCCGCCCAGCCTCAGCAGCCCGTCCAGCCCGTCGTCGATCTCAAGGAGATTGTCCGCCGATGAGCCGCCTTCTCTCGCATGCCATCGTGGCGTCCGCGCTCCTGATCGCGTGCGGCGCCGCACGCGCCGACGACCCCATCGTGCTGGTGTGGTCCACGATCGCCGGCGGCGGGGGCGCCAGCAGTGCCGACGGATTCGACCTCCTCTCGACCGTGGGTCAGTCCGACGTCTCGGGCGTTCTCACCGACGGCACCTTCACGCTCTACAACGGATACTGGGTGCCCCCGTCGGCCAACCTCCACTCCCGCTGCGTGGGCGACTTCAACCGCGACGGGGCCGTGGACTTCTTTGATTACGACGCCTTTGTCGCCGCCTTTGAGGGCGGCCTGCCAAGCGCTGACATCACCAGGGACAGCGCCGTCGACTTCTTCGACTACGACGCCTTCATCGGCTTCTTCGAGGCCGGCTGCTGAGAAGATTCAGATCCCGTGCGGTCCCGGCGGACCGCCCGGCTGGGGCGGAGTCGCGTCGTCCTCGTCCTTGACCATGACGATCTGCTCGACGGGCTGGGATGAGCCCGGCGCCCTGGTCAAGAGCGTGACGCCCTCTGGAATCGTCGACGCGATCTCGCCCACCACGTCGCCGCCCATCGCCCTGGCGAACGACGTCCGGCGCGACTTGCCCATGATCAGCGTGTCGCACCCGAACGTCACCGTGTAGTCCAGCACCTCGGCGGCGATGTCCGGGCTCACTACATAGATCGGCACGAACGGCACGTCCTGGGCCTTGGCCAGCATCAGCACCGTGCCCAGCGCCTCAAGCGCGTCGGGGTCGTCCTCGATCCTGGGAGCCATCCCCGGCCCCGGGTCGATCACCCGCAGAGGCCTCACGAAGATCGCAAACAGCATCCCGCCCCGACGCTTGGCCAGATCGACCGCGAACTCGGCCTGGTCGCGCCCTCGCGCGGCCAGCATGATCCTGGGCCCCGTCGCCTGCGGGACCTTGCCCGACGAGCGAAGCTCCGCCAGCCACCCCGTGGGCGGCACCTCGACCTGTTCCTTGCGCATCGCCAGCATAATCCACCGAACCACAAGCACGCTGCCGATCACCACCGCCGCGAACACCGTCGCGTGCCACTTGGTCACGATGATCGTCGCCTCGATCGCCAGCATCGTCAGCCCCACCACCGCCATGCCGCGACGCTCCCACACCCCGATCGCCAGCTTCCGGTTGATCACGCACCCCATCACGCTGATGGTCACCGCCCCACACACCCCCACCGCGTACAGATCCGCGAGCTGCGCCACGTCGCTCATCACCAGCAAGAGCGCCACCGGCGCCACGCACCCCGCCACCAGCCCCATCCATGGCACGCCCATCGAATTGAGCCGCGTGAGCCCCGGGGGCAGCTCGCGATCGTGCGCCATCGCGTACAGCACCGACACCATCGCCATGATCGCCGTGTTGGTCGCGCTGATCAGCAGCATGCCAAACGCGATCCCCGAGCCGATCCCCAGCCACCGACCCAGCCCCGCCCCGCCAAAGTGCGCGCCCGCGTGCTCCGCCAGCACGCGCACCGCCGTGTCGCGGTACTCCTTCACCTCCACCGGCACCTGATCCGAGCTCAGCTGCCCCAGGTGCTCATAGGTCACCACGTCGGGCTGCATCGTGGTCAGGAGGCCCGACAGGCCCGTGAGCGCGATCCCGAAGATCATGTTCAGCAGCACCACCTCCAGCAGCACCGGCCAGATCGTCCGCCTCGCCGTCTTTGGCACCGGCTGCTTCATGAGCCCCGTCATGTTGGCGACGGCCTCGACCCCCGAGAGCGCGAGCACGATCCCGACAAAGCTCGTCCACCGCGTCCCCAGCGACGAGATGCTCGCGTCGCCCCACGACAGATTCTCCAGCCCGACCTTGACGAAGGGAAAGCTCAAGAGCCCGATGATCGCCGAGGTCGCCAGCGCGACCACCGCCACCACCATCGCGAACTGCCCCGCCCGCCGGGCGCCAAACCAGTTGAGAAACCCGATGAACGCGATCACCGCCACGCAAAGCCCGATCGTCAGCGGCTTGGAATCGTGCGGGACGCCGAAGTAGTGCATCCCGTCCACGATCGACAGCGACGCCGTCACGATGTAGTCGCACAAGAGCAGCGTCGCGCCGAAAATCGCCAGCGTCGGGTTGATCCGCCGCGCCACCGCGTACACCCCCCCACCCTCTTGAAACTCCCGGCAGATGATCGTGTAGCACCACGCCACCCCGGCCATCAAGACGCTCATCGCCGCCAGATAGATCGGCGAGGCGTGGGCCGTGAAGTAGAACGCGAGCCCCAGCACGTACAGACGGCTCGTGCCCCAATCTCCAAACAGCAATGGTCCGGCGTGAACCCAGCTCAGATCACGGGGCCGCTTTTCGACAACAAGCATTCGGTGTGGGCTTGGGTTGGACCCGCCGACGTGTGGCGGGTTCTATCGCGTATTGGTGAGCAGCCTAGCACGAACCACCCACCAAGGTGTGCCCCGTTCGTCAAACGATCGCATGTATTGGGCTCCTCGTGTTGGATTTTGGCGATTCGGACATCCCCCAAACGCCCAATCGCACCCGCGGCGTTACGCTTCCCCGTGGCACCCGCTCCCTCAGGCATCCTCGTCATCGACAAGCCTCTGGGGCCCACCTCCATGAACATCTGCGCCAACATCCGCTGGCGACTCAAACGCGGTGGGGCGCCAAAGCGCGTCAAGGTCGGGCACGGCGGCACCCTGGACCCGCTCGCCTCGGGGGTCCTGGTCATCCTCGTCGGCTCCTGCACCCGCCTGTGCGGGGAGATCATGGACGGGGAGAAGGGATACGAGACGACCATCGACCTCTCGGCCTTCACCGACACCGACGACGCCGAGGGTGTCCGCCGAAAAGTCGACGTGCCGAGCCCACCCACGCGTGAGGCGATCGAGGCCATTCTTCCTCGATTCACCGGAACGGTCATGCAAACCCCGCCCATCTACAGCGCGATCCACGTCGACGGACAGCGGGCCTACGACCTGGCGCGAGCCGGCAAGCCCGTCGAACTCAAGCCAAGGCCCGTGCAGATCCACGAGCTTCGCGTGCTCGCGTACGAGTGGCCGACGCTCACGATTGCCATCCGCTGCGGCAAGGGAACGTACATCCGCTCGCTCGCCCGCGACCTGGGTGTCGCCCTGGGGACCGGCGGCACCCTGGCCGCCCTTCGACGCACCCGCGTCGGCCGCTTTGTGATCGAGGAGGCGCGCACGATGGCCAGTCTGCCGGAGGCGATGACGCAGAACGATCTGCTGGCGCAAGAAGTTGAACAGTGAACAGGACTGAGGACTGAGGGAGCAAAAGGACAGGTGCTGGGTGCTGCGTTCTGCGTGCTGCGTCGTAAGTCGACCACGCAGCACGCAGCACCCAGCACCCAGCACGAGCCTTTCCCTCAGTCCTCAGTCCAGCACCCTGCTCAACTCTCCTCTGGCACCGGCGTTGCGTTGGGTTCCTCGTCCAAGGAGCCCCTCGATGCGCATCGCTTGCCGATTTCTGCCCGCATTTCTTGCCGCCAGCTGCATGTTCGGCGCATCGGCCGACACGACGGTCAAGGAACTGACCCACATCAAGGGGCAGGGTGAGTCCATCCTTCAGGGCCTCGGGCTCGTGATGGGGCTGCCGGGCACGGGCGACAGCGGCAAGGACGCCCCCTTGGCCCGCCCGCTCGCCAGGGTGCTTGAGAATAACTTCAACCCCACCGGCGACCTCCGGGAGTTGTCGCCCTTCAAGTCCTCCGCACTGGTCATGGTCACCTGCGTCACCCCCGCCGTCGCGGCCCGGGCCGACGATAAGTACGATGTGACCGTCACCGTGATCGGTGGCGCCAGCAGCATCAAGGGGGGCGTCCTCTACCTGACACCCCTCACCGAACCGCGCCCGGGCGGGGTGACCTACGCGATCGCCGCGGGCAAGGTCGAGCTCGAAGACCCGTCCATCTCCACCACCGGCAAGGTCCGCGACGGCGCCCGGATCATCCGCGATCTGCCCACCATGCCCGTCGAATCGACCTTCGATCTGGTGATCGACCCGCAGGTCGCGGGCTGGTCGGCCTGCAAGATCCTCGCCTCGGTTATCAACGAGAACGCCCAGCCGCAGGGGCCCGCCATCGCTTTCGCGATCGATGAGCGCACCGTCCGGGTAACCATCCCCGAGCACGAGCGGGTGAGCAAGGCCAAGTTCATCGACACGGTGATGTCCGCCCCGGTGCCCACGTCGCTCCTGGAACTGGCCGCGGTCGTGATTTGCAACCAGCGTTCGGGCGTGATCGTCGTCACCGGCGACGTCGAGATCAGCCCGGGCATCATCAGCCACAAGGACCTGGTGATCACCACGACGATCCCGGCCCCCAAGCCCACCGCTCTGGACCCCCTGGTGGAACGGAGCCGTTACGTGAAGATCGACACGCACAATCGGCCGAAAGAGCAGGCGCGTCTGGCCGACCTGATGGGAGCGTTCAAGCAGCTCGACATCCCGCCGTCGCAGCAGATCGAGGTGCTCCAGCTGCTGCACAAGACCGGACGCCTGCACGCCAAGCTCGTCATGGAATAACCCACCTGGGACTCGATGGACCGCCAGAGCGCAACAGCGCAAGATCGGCCGAATGCTTTTCGGACCAAGCCCAACGACAACCCCGCTCACCGCCCAGATCTCTGTCGATCGGCACAAATCGCCGATGCAGAGCCGGACCAAGGCCATGGAGGGCCTCTATATGGATACGAACGGAGTTCGTTCTCTCATTCCCACCGACACCGGCGGCGCCCGGATCACCACGCTCCCCGATCCGCTCACCCGCGGACAGGAGTCGTTCGCCGCCGTCATGGCCCGCTCGAGCACCAGGCCCGGGATGGCGGCCAGGTCCAAGGAAGCACAGACCCGCGAGTCGGCCGAGCAGTTCGTGGCGATCACGTTCGTGCAGCCGATCCTCAAGCAGCTCCGCGAGAGCAACTCCGCCGCGGGCCCCTTCGCTCCATCCTCGGGCGAGAAGCAGTTTCGCGCCCTGATGGACGCCGACATCGCCCAGCGCGTGGTGAAGTCGTCAAGGTGGCCCCTGGTTGATCGCGTGACGCAGGACCTGCTCAAGGCCGCCGAGAAATCGAAGGCCGCGGCCACCAGGCAGGAGCCCGCCCCATGAGCATCACACCGCTCTCGCTCGCCCTCGCCGGCGAGCTTTCGGCCATTCTCACCGGCCTCCACGAGCAGTACACCGCGTTCCACGGGCTCCTGCTCGCCCAGCGCGAGGCGATCCGCGCCGCCGACCCCTCACGCCTGGCGCGCATCGGCGAGCTCCAACTCGCGGCACTTCGCGCCATCTCGGCCCTTGAAGACCGGCGCCGGGTGCTGGTCAACACGATCTCTGATACCGGACGCTGGACCGGCGCCACCCCCATCACGCTCTCTGCGCTCGCCCAGCACGCGCCCAAGGACCAGCGCGAGTCGCTCCTGGCCATGGCAACCTCGTTGCGGGGCGTGATGTCCGCCTGCCAGAGCGAGCAATCGACGCTCAAGTCCGCGGCCCAGTCGCTCGCGGCCCACATCGAGGGCGTTATGCGACAGATCGCTCGCACCCTCTCCCACGCCGGCACCTACGGACGCCGCGGACTGGTCGACACCTCCACCGCGGTCACAACGGCACTGGATTTGCGTTCCTGAAGATGCCCCAAGGGGATACTCGATGAGCCTCAACTCGGCAATCCTGATCGGCCAATCGGCCCTGACCGCAAGCCAGATCGGCCTCCAGATCGCCGGCAACAACCTCGCCAACTCGGCGACCCCGGGATACTCGCGCCAGCGCGCGTCCTTCTCGCCCATGGGCGGGCCCTCGCAAGGCGGCATCGCCATCGGGCGGGGCGTGCTCACCGACTCGGTCCGCCGCCAGGTCGATTCGGCCCTCCAGAGCCGTCTGTACACCGGGCTTTCGCGCGAGTCGGCCGCCCAGCACAACGCCAACGTCTTCAGCACCGTCGAGGCGACCATCGGCGAGCTCTCCGACCACGACCTCTCAAGCGAGCTCAGCTCGTTCTTCAACACCTGGTCCGAGCGCGCCAACCTCACCAAGAGCTCCGCCTCGGTCGTCCAGCAGGGCGACAAGCTCGCCTCGTTCATCCGGCGTCAGCGCACCAGCCTCTCGGAGCTCCGCGACCAGCTCGACGGACAGATCGGCGCCTCGGTCAGCCAGGCCGAGGGGCTCATGCAGCAGATCGCGGGGCTTAACGGGCAGATCTCGGCGGCCGAGGTCGGCGGGGCCGAGGCGTCGAGCCTTCGCGACCAGCGCGACAAGGCGATCGCGGACCTCTCACAGCTGATGGACGTGAACATCGTGGATCGCGGGCGCGAAGGCGTGAGCCTCCTGGTCGGCAGCACGCCCATCGTGATGGGCACGCGCTCGATGGGCCTCACGTCCTCCAGGCAGACTGTCAACGGCGCCACCACGATCACCGTGCAGACGCGCGACCCCGGCGCCGCCATCATTCCAGAGTCGGGGCAGATCGGCGCGATGCTCTCAGGTCGCACCCAGGCGGTCGACGACTCCATCGCCGCCCTCGACAGAATCTCGTCGCAGCTCATCTTCGAGGTCAACAAGCTCCACTCCACCGGCTCCAACGCCGCCGGACTCACCGCCACCACCGGCACCCTCGCCATCGCCACCGGCGACCGCACCCTCCCCCTCAACGATCCCGCCAACTCGACCTTCGCCGGGCTCCCCTTCGCCGCGGTCAATGGCGGCTTCAACATCACTGTCAGGGACGAGGCTTCGGGCACCTTCGAGAGCGTCCGCATCAACGTCGACCTCGATGGCATCAACAACGCCGGCCTTCCCGGAACCGCCGACGACTCGACCCCCGAGTCGATCCGCGCCGCCATCGCCAGCGTGCCGGGCCTCTCGGCCACCTTCACCAGCGACGGCAAGCTCCAGATCACCGCCGCCAGCGGATCGACGTTCGCCTTCAGCGACGACAGCTCGGGCGCACTGGCCGTCATGGGCGTCAACAGCTACTTCTCGGGCACCAAGGGCTCCGACATCGGCGTCCGCGACGACCTGATCTCCGATCCCTCGGGGCTCAATGTCGGACGCCTGGACAACGGCTCGCTCGTCGAGAACGGGACGGCCCTGGCGATCAAGGACCTCTCCTCCAAGGCCCTCTCGGCCCTCAACGGGCGTTCGATCACCGACTCCTGGCGCGACACCTCCCAGGCGATCGGCGTGAAGTCCGCGTCGGCGATGTCGGACGCGCGGGCGGCCTCGGACGTGCGTCAGAGCCTCGAGAACCAGCGTTCGGCGATCAGCGGCGTGAGCTCCGACGAGGAGAGCATCAACCTCCTGTCCTTCCAGCGCCAGTACCAGGGCGCCGCCAAACTCATCGCCGTCGCCGACCAGATGATGCAGACCCTGATGAACCTGATCTGATGACCACCATGAAACTCCGCACGAGCCCAACTCCGAGCACGATCCCATGAGCACCATCCCCCCGGGCCTGGCCCGAGTTCCAAACTCCCTGCGGTCCCAGCTCTCGCTCTCGAGCATCAACAAGTCGCAGCTCGCGCTGCTCCAGGTGCAGGAACAGCTCTCGACTGCCCGCATGGTCAACCGCGTGAGCGACGACCCCGTCAGGGCCGCCCTCATCGGCGTGCTCGACGACAAGCTCGACCGCTCCGTCCAGAGAAGCAGGAACATCAGCCACGCCCAGGCCGCCCTGGGCGAGGCCGACAACGCCCTCGCAGAGATCAACGACCTGGGGCTCAGCGCCCAGGAGATCGCGTCCAACATGGTCGGCACCGGCTTCTCCTCGGGCGACCGGGCGGCCCAGGCGACCATCGTCCAGTCCATCCTCGACGGCATGCTCTCCCAGGCCACGCGCCAGTCCGCCGCCGGTTACATCCTGGGCGGCGATCAGCCCGGGCAGAACCCCATCCAGCACTTCCGCGGCGGCTACCGCTTCACGGCCCGGGGCAACGGGATCGTCACCGACATCAACCTCGGACGAAGCGTGCCCATCACGCTTGGGGGAACCAACCCCGTCGGCTCGACCTCCGGACGTGTCAAGGGTGATGTCGACTTCAACCCCGACCTCACCGCCGGCACCCGCCTCTCCGACCTCAGCGGCGGACGCGGGCTGGGCGTCTCCCTGGGCACCCTCGAGTTCAGCTTCAACGCCGGGACCAAGGTCCAGGTCGATCTGACGGGCGCCGACACCGCCGACGACATCACCAAGAGACTCAACCAGGCCATCCGCGCCTACGAGACCACCAACAGCGTCACCGTGCTGGGGCCCGGCGGCGTGTCGGTCTCGGGCGCAGGCTTCAGCGTCGACGTCGTCGCCGGCGGATCCCTCCAGTTCAGCGAGGTCGCCGGGGGCGTGACCGCCCAGGACCTGGGTCTGACCGCCGCGGTGCCCTTCGCCTTCACATCGGCCACGCCCTCGGGCGTCGATCTGAACGCAAAGCTGACCTGGACGACGCCGGTCTCGGCGATGACGGGCCTGGGCGGGGCGCTTGGAACGATCCGCGTGAAGAACGTGGGCGGCTTCGCCGACGTCGACCTCTCGGGCGCGACCACGCTCCAGGACATCCGCAATCGCATCGAGGGGACGAACCTGGGCGTGCGCGTGGTGATCAACGACGCGGGCACCGGCATCGACGTGCTCAACGAGGTCGCCGGGACCCGGGCGATGGCGATGTCCATCGAGGAAGTGAGCGGCAACACCTCGACCGCGACCCGCCTGGGCATCCGAAGCTTCTCGGGCACGACCCAGATGAGCGATTTCAACGACGGAAGGGGCGTGCGGATCATCGACGGCGTCATCGACCCGACCACCGGCACCGCCACGACCCTCCTCAACAGCGACCTCTCGATCACCCTGGGCGATGGTGCCTCGACGGTGATCGCCATCGACCTCACCCCGGCCGACATGACCACGGTCCAGACCGTCCTGACGGCGATGAACGCGCAAATCGCGGCACAGCTTGCGACGGCAGGACTTGCGCCGGGCGACTGTTCGGTGGGCCTGGCCGCCGACGGCAACGGGCTGGTCATCAACCAGAACGCCGCGTTCGCCTCCCCGGTGAGCGTGGGACAGCTCAATAACTCGCAGGCGGCGGCGGACCTGGGCCTCATGGGCGGGGCGTACGACTCCACGAGCAGCAGCTTCGTGGGAACCGACACGGCCACCGTCCGCGTGGACAATCTTTTCACACATTTGATCGATCTTCGCGACGCCCTCAACGCCAACGACACGTCTGGCATCGCGCTTGCGAGTGAGGGAATGTCGGCGAACCTCGATCGGTTGACCGAGGTTCGAGGTCTGGTGGGCGGCTACCAGCAGCGTGTGGACTCGGCGCAGCAGCTCGAAGAGGATCAGACACTCGTGGACACCAGCGTCAGAAGCGATCTCAGGGATGTGAACTACGCCGAGGCGGCCACCCGCCTCAGCCAGCTCCAGGCACAGCTCACCGCGGGATACCAGTCAAGCTCGGCGACGCTCACGCGAACGCTGCTCGACTTCCTGCAGTGACGGTCGATTGAACTCGGACGTCCCGCGAGAGCGGGCGGACGGGATTGCAAAGGGTCTCGCACGCCGATCGGCCTCGGCGATGCGGGATGACAGGATGTCACCCGGCGGGGATCCGCCGGGCAAAGGTTGGATGTCTGGCCGAATGACGCGGAGCGCACTCATGCTTGTGCGGACGACTCGATTTGGTACCGTTGAGATCCCGGACGACCGGGTGATCAGTTTCCCCAAGGGCCTCCTGGGCTTCCAGAGCCAGAAGCAATTCTGCCTCCTGGAGCCGGGCAACGACTCGGCCTTCCTCTGGCTGCAGTCGCTCGACGAGCCCTCGCTGGCTTTCGTCGTGACCGACCCCTCGATGTTCTACAAGGACTACGAGGTGCCCATCAAGCCCGAGCAGATGCAGGAGCTCGCGCTCCAGCAGCTGGCCGACGCCCAGGTCTTTGTGATCGTGAACAAGGTCGACCAGGCCCTCACCGGGAACCTGCAAGGCCCGCTCGTGATCAACACGCTGACCAGGCAGGGCGAGCAGATCGTCCTGGCCGACAAGCGCTGGACCACCCGCCATCACCTGGTGTCGGTCGGTGAAGAGAGAACCGCGGCCAGGGCGATGTCGGCCTGAGCCGAGCCTCGCCCCGTTCGCTCGCCGGAGATTCCGCAGGCGCTTCGTCGCGACACCTCGCGCCCGATGCCCCTCGGCCAACGATGAACTACTGCCTGAAACAATCCAGCTACGAGCCGGCGCGGGCGATCTGCCCCCCGAGCCGCTACACACCCGCTACACGCCCTACTCGGTGCGTTCGTTCCAAGGAGACTAACCATGTTGGTACTGAGTCGTCAACGCGACGAGACCATCATGATCGGAGACGAGATCGAGATCACGGTCGTGGATGTGCGAGGCGACAAGATCCGCCTTGGCATCTCGGCCCCGGCCAGGATCGCAGTGCACCGCAAAGAGGTGTACGAGGCGATCCGGAGGGAGAACGAGGCGGCGGCCCAGGTCGAAGGATTCGACACGCCACGCCACGACGACCCCGTCCAGGCCAGGCCACGCGACGTGATGCCAGGACCCGCCAAGAACCGCAGCTCGCCCGGGGCACGCGCTCCGGCCGGACCGCCGGGGGCCAGGCTCGCGACCACCGTCGTCGCCGCCAGCCAGCCGCCCCCGCCCGCGACGTCCTCTCGACCATCGCCCTTCCCTTCGCCCCACCCCTCGCCCCACCCCTCGCCCCATCCGTCACCGGGCGCCACAACGACCAGGCCCCATGTCGCCGGAGTGCGACGGGGTTGACCGGGGATCGAAAGACCCCACCAGTAATTCAGGCGTGAACCAAACGGACTGAAGGATTCAGAGCACACCGCAATCATGGAGGATTGCCCATGTCACGGATCAATACCAACATCTCGAGCGTCATTGCCCAATCGCACCTCAACAGGGCGCAGAAGGATCTCTCTCTGCACCTCGAACGCCTCTCCACGGGGCTCAAGATCAACCGAGGTGCCGACGACCCTGCCGGACTCATCATCTCCGAACGCATCAAATCCGACATCCAGGGCCTGTCGAGCGGAATGAAGAACTCCGATCGCGCCAGCAGCGTCATCGCAACGACCGAGTCGGCCCTCAACGAGGTGAGCGACCTGCTCAACTCGATCAAGAGCCTGCTGGTCGAGTCCGCCAACACCGGCGGCAACAGCGAGGCCGAACGCGCCGCCAACCAGCTCCAGATCGACTCGGCCATCGACTCGATCACCCGCATCAGCAACACGTCCAGCTTCGGCGGGCTCAAGCTGCTCAACGGCACCCTCGACTACACCCTCTCGGGCGTCGCCACCAGCGCGATCAACAAGGCCACCATCCATAGCGCCACCCTCGTCGGCCAGGCCACTCTCCAGGTCAACGTCAAGGTCGTGACCAGCGCCCAAAAAGCCGCCCTGTACCTCAACCCCGTCAGCGCCACCGGCGGCTACCTGCTCTCGGCGATGACTCTGGAGGTCGGCGGCAAGGCCGGCGTCCAGACCATCCAGTTCCCCCAGAGCGCCCCGCTCTCGTCGGTCATGAAGGCGATCAACAACACCACCGCCTTCACCGGCGTCACCGCCTCCCTGGTCAACAACAACATGACCTCGGGGCTCAAGATCACCAGCTCCGAGTACGGCAGCGACGCCTTCGTCAGCGTCAAACGCGTCGGGGCACCCTCTACCGGCGACTCGTTCACCGCCAATCTCATGGCCTTCGCCAACAACGTCGACCCCACCACCCTCAGCTCGCCCGCCAACTGGAGCGCGACAGGCCTGACCGTCGCCCAGCAGGACAAGGGCCAGGACGTCGCCGCCCTGGTCAACGGGTCCCTCGCCACCGGACGGGGCCTCTCCGTCGCCGTCAACAACAGCTCGCTGGGTGCCGATCTCCTCCTCAACACCGCCTTGGCGACCAATCCGGCGGCAACGGCCTCGACGTTCTACGTCACCGGTGGAGGAGCCCTCTTCCAGCTCGGCCAGGACGTCACCGCCCTCCAGCAGACCAACTTCGGCGTCCCCAGCGTCGCCGCGTCTCGGATGGGAGGCGTCCTTGTCAACGGCGTCATGAACTTCCTCTCCTCGGTCAAGACCGGGCAGGGCAACTCAATCGCCCAGTCCGTGGCCGCGGGCGACTTCACCGCCTCCAGCGATATCCTGGACCAGGCGATCGACGAGATCTCGACCCTGCGAGGTCGCATGGGCGCCTTCGAGAAGAACGTCCTGCAGGCCAACTCCAGGAGCCTCCAGTCGGCGTTCGAGAACCTCACGGCGAGCAACTCGCAGATCCGCGACTCGGACTTCGCCTCCGAGACCAGCTCGATGACCCGGTCGCAGATCCTCGCCAGCGCCGGCACCAGCGTGCTCTCCCTGGCCAACCAGTCCTCTCAGCAGGTCCTCCAGCTGCTGGGATGATCCGATAAGCACAGCGGTTATCAAGAGCCCCGGCGCCGTCGCCGGGGCTTTCTGCTTGCGGATGGGCTGGCGTGATGATTTTTCTTGGGCACGAGTGAATCCGCATACGGGGGCCGCCGATGTCTTGTGCGTAAGGCACTCGCGGGTGTTCCGCAGAGCTGCACAAGCCCCGGCACGGAAGGCCGGGCAAGCTGGAAAGGCGCCCCTCGACGGGGGCCAACGAGCAGTGTGCTCGCCGGCGCGGATCGGGCTCTGGTACGGGTTCACAAGGTGTGACCGACCGTCCGGAGTTGTTCACGGAGGATCTCATGAGCCGTATCAATACAAACGTCCAGTCCATGATCGCTCAGCGCGTGCTGAACCAGAACCACTCGTCCTTGAACACGTCGCTCGAGCGGCTGTCCACGGGCGTGAAGATCAACCGAGGAAAGGACGATCCCGCCGGCCTGATCGCGTCGGAAGCCCTGGGCTCCCAGATCAAGTCGACCAGCGCCGCCCTCTCCAACGCCGATCGCGCCGACCAGGTCGTCAACACCGCCGAGGGCGGTCTCCAGGAAGTCTCGGGCCTCCTGACCGAGCTCCAGGGCCTGGTCACCTCGACCGCCAGCTCCGCCGGCCTCTCCAGCGAGGAGAAGGACGCCAACCAGCTGCAGGTCGACTCCATCCTCCAGACCATCGACCGCATCTCCGGAAGCACCAGCTTCCAGGGCATCAAGCTCCTCAACGGCAACTTCGACTTCAAGGTCAGCGGCATGGCCGCGGGCGTGTCGGACTTCCGCATCAACGCCGCCAAGTTCAGCGGCGGCAGCATGAACCTCAACGCCGTCATCACCAAGTCGGCCCAGCTCGGCGGCTTCTACCTCTCGATGGCGACCAGCAATATCAGCCTCTCGGGCACCGGCGCCACGGGCAGCAAGTTCGTCGTCGAGGTCAAGGGCAGCAAGGGCTCACGCGAACTCTCCTTCGCCTCGGGCACCAACGTCTCGGTCATCCGTGACACCATCAACACCTTCAAGGACGTCACCGGCGTCTCCGCCTCCAAGAGCGGCACCGGCGTCCGCCTCTTCAGCACCGAGTACGGCTCCGCCGAGTTCGTCAGCGTCAAGGTCGTTGCCGCCGGCAACATCACCGGCACCGCCATCGGCGTCTACAACATGTCCTCCACCAACTTCAACACCGTGAAGACCGCCACGCACACCGGCTTCGCCTCGGCCACCAACGGCCTGTCGGACTCGGGCCAGGACGTGGGCGCCACCATCAACGGCATCATCGCCGTCAGCAAGGGTCGTAACGCCCGAATCTCCACCGACTTCCTCGATGCCGAGCTGACCTTCACCGGCACGACCTCCACCACCCTGGGCTCGGTCGGCACCGGCCAGACCGGCACCATCACCGGCGGCGGAGCGACCTTCCAGCTCGCCGGCAAGGTCGACATCAACGGCAAGGTCTCCCTGGGCGTGGGCGACACCTCCATCCGCAAGCTCGGCAACTCCACCGCCGGCTTCCTCAGCTCGCTCTCCAGCGGCAATGCCAACAGCCTCACCACCGCCAGCCTCGATAACGCCCAGAAGATCGTCTCCGAGGCGATCAACCAGGTCTCCTCGCTCCGCGGTCGCCTTGGTGCCTTCCAGAAGAACACCATCGGCGCCACCACTCGAAGCCTCAACGTGGCCCTTGAGAACTCCCAGGCCGCCCAGTCCGTGATCCGTGACAGCGACTTCGCCGCCGAGACGGCCTCGCTGACCCGGTCGCAGATCATGGTCAGCGCCTCGACCAACGTGCTGGGCCTGGCCAACCAGGCTCCCCAGTCGGTTCTCCAGCTCCTGGGCTAACGCCTCCTGACTCCGTGAACCCGTGACCCCGGCTCCCTTGAGCCGGGGTCGCTTTCTTTTTCCACGCGACATCGAACAACGAGTTGAAACACGGACCACACGGTGGAGCAGGGAAGAAAGACAAGGCAGAAGGCTGAACTTGAAGGATGAAGGCGGAGTTGATTCAGCCTTCCGCCTTCAAGTTCAGCCTTCTGCCCTTTCCGCTCCATTTCCTTCGCGCCATCCTGTCTTTCTCCGTGCCCCTCCGTGTCCTCCGTGTTGAACTGCCTTTCTCACTCGTCGAACTTGAAGTCCTTCACCTTGAACCGCCCGCGTGGTGGCTTTGGCGCCATCTCCCTCATCGCGTGCAGCAGGATCTCGCTCACCGCCCAGTTCCGATACCACTTGTGGTCCGCGGGAACGACGTGCCAGGGCGCCTCGGGCGTGCCGCACCGCGAGATCACGTCCTCGTACGCTTCCTGGTACTCGTCCCAGTGCTTGCGCTCCTCGACGTCGCCGGGATTGAACTTCCAGTTCTTCTCGGGGTCCTCCAGCCGCTCGATCAGCCTGCGCTTCTGCTCGTCCTTGCTGATATGCAGAAAGATCTTGACAATCGTGGTCCCATCGCCAACCAATGTCCGCTCGAACCCGTTGATGATCTCGTATCGCGGGCGCCAGACCTCCTTGGGCACCAGCGCGTGCACCCGGACGATCAGCACATCCTCGTAATGCGAACGGTTGAACACCGCGACCTCCCCGCGGGCCGGACACGCGCTGTGGATCCGCCACAGGAAGTCGTGGTCGAGCTCGACCTCCGAGGGCTTCTTGAATGACGTAACCCTCGACCCCTCGGGGTTCATGCCCGTCACCACTTGCCGCACCACGCCGTCCTTGCCCGACGTGTCCATGCCCTGGAGCACCACCAGAAGCGCCTGGGTGTTCTGTGCCCAAAGACGATACTGGAGCTTCTCGAGCTCCTCGCGATTGCGCGCGAGCTCCGCCTCGGCCCGCAGCTTGTCGATGCCCGGCGTCGAGGCCGGGTCGATCGACGCCAGTCGCGTCTTGCTCCCGGGCTTGCGGAGAAAACGAGCGGCTGCGGAGTTGGGTGTCTTGGGCATGCCGACAGCATACCCCACGGCTCCACACCGGGTCAGACCGCGACCGCGCCCAGCGCCGCGGCGATCTGCTCGACCGCCCGGTCGATCATCGGACTCGTCACGTCCAGGTGGCAGACCAGCCGGATCCGCCGAGGTCCGCCAGGGAGCATCTTGACCCCCAAGGCCTCGCACTTCTTGCACAGCTCCGCCGCGTTCATCGCCAGCGAACGGTCCAGATCGAAGAAGACCATGTTGGTCTGCACCGCCGGCATGTCGACCCGAAGCCCGGGAATCTGCGACAGCCCCGTCGCCAGCCGTTTGGCGTTGGCGTGGTCCTCCACGAGCCTCTCGCGATGGTGGTCCAGGGCGTAGATGCAGGCTTGGGCCAGGATCCCGGCCTGACGCATCGCCCCGCCGAACATCTTGCGGAAGCGGTGGACGCGGAAGATCGTCTCCTTGTCGCCCGCCACCGCCGAACCCGCCGGCGCGCCCAGCCCCTTGCTGAAACAGCTCGCGACCGTGTCGAAATGCCGCGCGTACTCGGCCGGAGCGACGCCCGTCGCCGCGCACGCGTTCCACAGGCGGGCGCCGTCGAGATGGCACTTGAGCCCAAGGACTCTGGCCCGGGCAGTCACACGCTTGATCTGCTCGAGCGGCCAGATCGTGCCCCCGCCCCGGTTGTGCGTGTTCTCGACGATGAGCAGACGGCTGCGGGCAAAGTGCGCCGAGTAGGGCCGCACCGCTTCGTCGAGCTGATCGGCATCAAAGAGCCCGCCCGCGCCCGCCAGCGGACGGACCATGACGCCCGACAAGGCCGCCGGCGCGCCCGTCTCGTAATGGATGATGTGGCTGCCCTCATGGGCGATCACCTCGTCGCCCGGCTCGGTGTGGGCGCGGATGGAGGCCTGGTTGGCCATCGTTCCCGACGGCACGTAGCACGCGGCCTCCATTCCCATGAGGGTCGCAAACTTCTCCTGAAGCCGGATGATCGTCGGGTCGTCGCCCAGCACATCGTCGCCGACCTCGGCGTCGGCCATCTGGCGTCGCATCTCCAGGGTCGGGCGGGTCACGGTGTCGCTTCGAAGATCGATGATCATGAAAGCATTGTAATGCCCTTTGCGATCGGATGCGAGGGGCGGGTGGGGTCAATGCCCCCCCGGACCACCGCCCCGAATCACGCCCCCCGGCTGGCTGTCATTCTGACAATATGGCAGGCCCATCTGCCGCCTTGGCCGGTTCGAGGCTCGTTTTTGGGCTCAAATGGCGTTGGCACGCCTGTTGCAATGCATGCTGGCATCGGCGTGCTCGCGGCTTGGAGCCGCACAGCGCCGAGAAGGAGACCTGTATGAACTGCGCCAGCAACGACTGCACCCCTCGCCAGACCGCTTCGATCTTCCGTGTGCTCGACTCCGTCCTGGCCGACCCCTTCATGGCCCATGTCGCGGGGTTGTCGCATCCGCAGCCTGGAACCTTCGCCGTCGATATCTCCGAGGACCAAGGGAGCGTGATCGTGCGCTCCAATCTCCCCGGGTTCGCCAAGGATCAGATCGACGTGCAGGTGCACGACGGGCTGCTCTCGATCCGCGCGACGCGCAACGAAGAGAAGTCCCAGACCGGCGAGCGATTCCTCCGCAGGGAACGCCGCTCCGGGGCCGTCTTCAGGCAGGTCGAACTCCCCGCCGAGGTCGTCGACAGCGACGCCAAGGCCGAGTTCAGGGACGGCGTCTTGACCCTGCGATTCCCCAAGACTCCCAAGGTTCAGCCCAGGAAGCTGACCATCGACTGATGCCCGTGGCGTGCGGCAGGGACGCCGAACACGCACGGAGCCGCTCTGGCTGACGCCAATTCGGCCCCGTGCACGAATTGTCGCGGGTCAGGCCTCCGGGGGCCTGCCCGCGACATTCATTGAGCGACGAAGCCACGCAAAGCCCATCGTCCCGCTCACGCTCAGCACGCAGGTGACACCCAGCACCATCGCGGCAGGCTCGACTGGCAGCGCGTCACGATGATTGGAGAGCCAGTGATACATCCCCACCGCCAGCAAAGGAGCGATGAGCCCGCGGATGCCGTTGAGCGTCACGTGCGTCGCCATGTAGTGCGAGGTCGCGCCCGGGGGAGAGAAGTCGGTGTGCCCGATGTTCCACGCGACGGCCCCGCCGCCGGTGGCGATCCCCCAGGCGACCGACCCCGCCACCACGATGGGGTAGCTCAACGTCGCCGCACCGATGGTGAAAAGGGTTGACGCCAGCACGAACGCCCACCCGTGGATCGCCCGAAACTTCACGACGTGCGCGCGGTCCAGGAGAGAGGCCCACATCGGCACGGCCAGCGGCATCAGGATGCTGGGGACCAGCGTGGTCACCAGCACGCTCGCCTTGAAGGGATCGTCACCAAGATTGAACCGCTCGTTGAGAGCGAGCACGAGGGTGGGAACCACCATGAGATTGCCCAGACCAAGCAGGAACATGAACGCCATGAACTGGGCGAAGCGACGATCCGATCGCAGGATGCGATGGACCGAGACGATGCCCATCCAGGGACGCATCACTCCCGCCGCTCGCGGCTGGGCCCGCTCCTGGACCAGGGCGAGCCTCTCGCCCCGGGGGCGGATGCGCCCGTAGAACCCGATGCCCACGATGCCGATCATGGCCATCAACGGGGCGAGCACGCGGAAGCTCTCGACGTTCCAGTCCAGGGCCGCACCCACGCCAAGCCCGGCCGTGGCGATGACGATCTGGGTGATGATCGAGATCCGCCCCACGACGCGTGCCCGGACCTCGCGCGGGTAGTTTGATCGCCAGATCGAGGTCCGAAGCGTCACGATCCCCGACCAGCAGATCCGAGCGAGCATCACCAGGGCAAGGGCCGTCCACAGCCCGCCGCCGGTCTGGGGCACAAAGGCGATGCACCCGACGCACACCACCACGCCCGCCTGAAGGCAGTTGATGAAACGAACCTTGGGCCTCGCGTGGCTCATGGCGATCCAGCCGAAGCTCACGATGTTTGCGATCTCGCTGGCCGAACCAGCCAGCACGACGGCGAGGTTGCCCGCCGCGCGGTCGGTCGTGCCGTCGAACACCCGCTTGAGGAACACGCTGACGGTGCCCGCCTCGAGAAATCCCAGCGTGACGGCGAAAAAGAGCGTGGCCAAAAGCTCGAGCGAGAGCGTTCGCCTCGCCATGAGGGGGACGGTGAAAGTGAGCGCGCGTTTCACGAGTTCGGCGAGCGTAGCGTCGCCAGGAGACGTGCGACCATCGCGTCGACCGAAAGTTGCGGTGCGGCCTCCATCGCTCTCTCGCCCGCGTGCTTGCGCCATGACGCGTCCAGCGCCTGGGCAAAGCCTCGCTCCCACGACATGGCGTCGTGGGCACGCACCATCGCCGCTCCGCTAGTCTCGGCGAGGCGTGCACCCGACGAGTCCACCGACGCGACCACGGGGAGCCCCACCCGCAGCGCGTCGGCCACCCAGCGTCCGCATGACACGCCCCCGCTCATGGGACCTGCGATCGCGACCTCCGCGATCGAAAGGGGCAGCTCCACCCGACGCGAGAGACCCATGACGATCACATCGCGCCCGCAACCCGCGTCCTGCACAACGCGCGAGACCGAATGCTGCCGCCGCGTGAGCACGATCAGCCTCGCCCCAACCCCACCCCCAGCCCCAGGCCCACCACCACTCCTCGCCGCCGTAAAGCCCTGAGCGATCGGTTCAAGCGCGTGCGGCCTGACCTCCGCGGCCGAGAGCACAAAGACTGGTTCATCGCACGCGATCCCCATCAGTCGCCTGAGCGATATCGCCTCGCCCGAGTACCGCGCCCGCGTGTCGATCGCCAGCCCGCTCGCATGCCCGATTCCAGACTCACCCTCGCCAAAGTTCAGGCGACGCGTTCCCTTGCCGGCCGCCTCCTGTGCCGCACGTCGATGTGCGAAGGCCTCGTGGATGAGCCACGGGTGATGGATGAACTCCAACGCCGCCGACAGCGGGCGCAGATCGCGAAAGATCGATCCCGAAAGCTGGCCGGGTGTCTGGTCGAGCGGCAACCAGAGGTCGCCGGCCACCCAGCCCGTGAGTGAGAGCGTGACCATGTCCGCCGACCGCTCCCGAGCCTCCCGGACCCGTAGGGCAAAGCTCCGCGGATTGGCCCCCAGATGCGTCCGGCTCGGCCGCACGATCTCGGACTCGAAGCCCGCCAGCGTTTCGGGCGATTCGAGGCCATCGGCCAGAATACGAACAGAGTGCCCCTGCGCCAGGAACTCGCGGGCAAAGACCACGGTCCACCACGCCGAATCCCACGGCATATTGCGGATGAAATTGGCGACAATCAGGATCTGCATTCGAAGGCGGCCTTGGGTGAACCCGATTCTCGTATCCCACGCTCAAGATCGGCCGATGCAGATGGCAAGAACATGCACCCGGCTTGGGTTCGTACGGTATGATGAGGGGTCGGGTGAGGGCCGGGTGGGGTTTGGGGCGGGATCCGAGCGATCGGGCAGCAGGAAATCCAAGCGGAGCGATTCCATGAACGAGATTCTTCGTGCGGTTCAGCGAGCTGGTCGCAGGCTCTTCCTGATCGAGCTCATCCGATCGGTGCTCATCGCCCTCACGCTCGCGCTGGCCGTCATGGCCGTGCTCCGGACCGTGCAGCAGGTCTTTGCGCTCTCGCTCCAGTGGAACATGGTGATGCAGGTGGCCGGCGGCATCGTGGCCGCGGGCTCGCTCTCCTGGTCGTTCGCCACTCGGGCCAGGACGCCCAAGGCCGCCCGCGTGCTCGACGAGCGGGCGCAGCTTCGTGAATCGCTCTCGACGGCCCTTTCCATCGGCGAGCCCAAGGAGTCGTGGTCGAAGCTGGTCGTTGAGACCGCTCGTGCCAAGGCGATCGGTGTCGACGTGAATCGCGCGATCCCCATCGAGATGCCCAAGCGCTGGTACTGGCCCATGGCTGCCGCCATGGTGCTGGCCATCGCGTGGACCCTTCCCGTCTTCGACGCTCTTGGCAACAAGGCCAAGAAGGAAGAAGAGAAGACACGCCAGGATCAGGTCATCGCGGTGAAGCAGGACATCAAGGAAAAGCAGGCCGAGCTCGACAAGGTGCTCGCCAAGATCGATCCCGAGCTCAAGAAGGAGCTGGGCGACCAGACCAAGCCCGAAGAACTCCAGCCCCCGGGAGCTGTCAAGCCCGAGGCGATCCGCACCGCCGAGATGAAGCGTCTGACGGACCTCAACGAGAAGCTCGCGGGGATGGCCAAGGGCGAGAAGGGGATGCAGCTCGACGCCATGAAGGAGATGATGGCGCAGCTCAAGCACCCGGGCGGCTCGGAGCTCAACGAGCTCTACAAGAACCTGGCTAAGGGCGACTTCGCCAAGGCGAGCAAGGCCTTGGACGAACTCAAGGCCAAGCTGGGCGACAAGAACCTCTCCCCCGAAGAGAAGAAGAAGATCGCTGAGGCGATGGGCAAGCTGGGCGAGCAGCTCAAGCAGAACGCCGACGCCGCCAAGGACATCGCCAAGGCGATGGAGCAGGCCGGCATGGACTCCAAGCAGGCCGCCGAGATGGCCAAGCAGCTCGCGGCCAATCCCGCGATGATCGCCAAGGCGCTCGAGGCCCTCAAGGGCCTGTCCCCTGAACAGAAGCAGCAGCTCGCCAAGCAGCTGACCGCCAAGGCCAACGCCTCCAAGAACGGCGCCCAGATGGGCCAGAAGATGTCCGAGTGCTCGGGCAGCATGGAATCGGGCGACTCGCAGGGCGAGAACGCCTCGATGTCCGAGCTGGGTTCGCAGCTCTCCGAGGCCGAGATGATGCAGCAGCAGGCTCAGGCGCTCAGCGCCGCCATGTCCGAGTGCCAGTCGCAAATGGCCGCCTTGGGCGAGTGCATGGGCGGCTCGTGCGATGGCGATGGCAACAAGAGCGGACCCATGGGACTGGCCTGGAACCAGCAGGAAGGCGATTGGAAGGAAGGCGACAGCAACAAGTTCGGCAGCAACGGCAAGGGCGGCGGGCCCGGCAAGGGCCAGGGCGACCGAAGCGGCTCAACCCCCACCGATTTCAACACCGAGCAGGCCAAGCTGAAAGTCAAGGCCGGCAAGGGCCCCATCATCGGCAAGCAGTACATCAAGGGCGAGCAGATGGTGGGCGAGTCGGTCGCCGAGTTCACCGAGGCGGTCGAGGCGAGCAAGAAGAACGCCGCCGAGGCGCTGAGCAATGGCGAGGTCCCGCCCGAACTCCGAGCAACCGTGCGGAAGTACTTCGGGCGCCTCGAAGAGGTCGCCAAAGCCAACGCCAAGTCCCAGCCCAAGCCCGAGGCGACGCCTCCCGCGGGCAAGTAAGCCCGGTCCCGTTGGCAAACCATCGATCGGCCGTCTCATGGATTGTTTGTGACGTTCGACGCGACTTGCGCCGCCGAGCCGCGAACACTCTTCCATGAGCGCCACGACCCCTCCCGTGATGATCTCCAGCTGGAACGGCGCACCCGCCGTCACGCGGGCCGCCCAGGGCCTCGCCCGCGGCGAGGCGCTCCTGGACGCCCTGGTCGCCGGCATCAGCCTCGTCGAAGACGACCCCGAAGAACTCTCCGTCGGCTACGGCGGCCTGCCCAACGAGGACGGGATCGTCGAGCTCGACGCCGCCATCATGGACGGCCCGCGCCACCGCGCGGGCGGCGTCGCCGGCGTCCGCGGCTTCAGGCACGTCTCGCGATTGGCCCTGGAGGTCCTTCGCCGTACCGATCACACGCTGCTCGTGGGCGAGGGCGCCGCACGCTTCGCGCGAGCTCTTGGATTCCCCGAAGAACAACTCCTCACCGACAAGGCCCGTCGCGCGTGGCTCGATTGGAAGGCCACGCTCTCGACCAAGGACGGCTGGCTCAGCGCGGACGAACTCGCGGGCGACGCCGGCAGCACGTTCGGCCAGGCGCTGTGGGCCGGCAATGTGGACCCCGCGAAGAACGTCGCCGTGCCCGGCGCCACCCCCACTCCCCCTCCCGCCCCCACCCCCGCGCCGGGCAATTCATCGACCGCGCCCAAGGTCCCGTTCACCTACGGCACGATCCACCTCTCGGCGCTGGATGTCGCGGGCAACCTCGCCAGCATCACCAGCACCTCGGGCCTCTCGTACAAGATCGCCGGTCGCGTGGGCGACACGCCCATCGTTGGCGCCGGCCTCTACACCGACAACGCCATCGGCTCCGCCGGCGCCACCGGTCGCGGCGAGGCGGTGATGCAGGTCTGCGGCGCGTCGCTGGTCGTCTCACGCATGGAGAACGGCGACACGCCCGAGGCCGCCTGCCTCTTCACGCTCAAACGCATCGCCGACCGCACGCGCGAACGCCGCCACCTCACCGCCAAGGGCATCCCCAACTTCAACGTCACGCTCTACGCCCTGCGCAAGGACGGCCAGACCGGCTCGGCCTCGATGCACGAGGGCTACGAGCACGTCGTCCACTCGGGCGGTCAGGCACAGACTCGCCCTTGTGCGTTCCTGTTCGCCAAGTGAAGAACGCGCCGCCCAGCCGCTCATGCGCTCAGCACGGGGTCTCAAACGCAACCACGAAGCTGTCGTAGTCGAAGAAGTCGGCCGTGCCGTCGCCATCGAAGTCGGCGGTGGTGCCCGGCGGACACGCCCCGCCCTCGAAGCACGTGACAAACTCGTCGTAGTCAAAGAAGTCGACGGCCCCGTCGCTGTTGAAATCGGCGGCCGAGATCGTGGTGAACGAGGCAAGTGCCGGCGTCGACGCGACCGACCCAAACGCGTTGCCCGCGACCACCTTCCAGTAGTACGGGACGCAGTGGGCGAGCACGCCCGCGGGAACCGAGAACGACGTATTCGTCAGCCCCGGGACCGACAGCAGGGGCGCGCCGAACGCGGGATTGTCGGCGACCAGCAGCCAGTACGAGGTGGCGCCCGTCGAGATCGACCAACTGAGCGTGGGGGTCAAGGATTGATCCGAGCTCCCGTCGGCGGGGGAGAGCAGCGAGAACGGGCCGGGGGGCGGCGGTGCGGGCAGGATGAAATCGGCGATGACGGGCTTGTGATCCGACGCGAGCGACGTCGCCAGCCCGGGCGTGGGAAGACCGATGATCTCGGGCGGATAAGCCGGCGGCCCGCCGCTGGCGGCCGAGTAGACATACGACCGGCGGAGCGTGGCGATGGAGTCCTGCCAGCAGATGTAGTCGAGCTTGCTGGACCCCTGCGTGTTGCGATTGGCGCCGCTGGCGTTGAGCGGGTCGCGTGCGTCGTCGTAGGTGCTGTCGGTGCGGTCGCGATCGGTGCCGTCGCCGCTGGTCGAGGCGGCGCGGGTCGTCCAGAGCGCCGGTCCGTCACGCCCGTTGGAGTTCTCGTCCTCGTTGAGGTCGCCGCCCCAGATCACCGGGGTGTACGGGTCGAGGATGCGCGTGGCGACGGGAGCCTCGATGACCTTGTTGCGCGGATCCGGAACCCCGCTGCCCCCGCCGTTGTACCAGTAGTCGATGATGTACGCGATGTTCTGCGAGGCGGCCAGGCGGTCGGAGTAGTCCGACGCGGTCCCGCCCGACTTGAGGTGCGAGCATCCGATGACCATGTCGCCGCGATAGCTCGCCTCGGGCAGATTGATCTCACCCACGGTCCAGCCGCGGATGCCCGTGCCCCCGCCGGGCGAGTACAGGTCCGCCTGCGTGAGGAACTGGTCGTAGTTGGACTTGGTGTCCCCGTTGAGATCGCCGAAAGGGAACCGGCTCATGATGACGTTGCGATTGAACCCGTCGGTGTTTCCCGAAACCCACACGTACGGCAGATCGAACGAGGGTGCGTACTTTTTGATGTACGCGGTGACCGCCCCGCCGCGGAACGGATCGGTCCCGCCGTTCTGGAAGAGCGAGAGAGTCGTGAGCAGATTGGCAACGCTGTCGACGCTCGCGCCCGTGCCGTTGCCCGAGTTGTCGGCACACTCCTCGAGGATGAGGACGTCGGGCTTCATGGCCGCGACGACGCGGGCGAGACAGCACCAGTTGTTGGCGCCCTCGAGCTTGAGGTTGGTCGAGCAGAGCCCGTCTCTGATGTTCCACGCCATCACGCGGACGTCGCGCGTCTCGGTCTTACCCCACTGCCCCGTCGCGGGGCTCCACTGGGCGTGGACCAGCGCCGCGGGTGCGCAAAGAGCGGCGAGCACGAGTTGGCGACAGATCATCTCAGGTCTCCAGGACCGGTCCCGCACGTGAGACGCCACGCGGCGGTCGATCGGGAGTATAAACCCTTGCCCGATCTATTGATAGTGCCATCGACCAAAGAAAAACCCCCGGGCAGGGCCCGGGGGAGTCTTTGGCGTGAGCGTGGCCCGATGGTTATGGGCAGGGGGTCTCGAACGCGACCACGAAGGCGTCGTAGTCGAAGAAGTCGACGGTGCCGTCGCCGTCGAAGTCGGCCTGGGTGCAATCGGGGTCCTCGAAGCAGATGACGAAGGCGTCGTAATCGAAGAAGTCGACGGTGCCGTCACCATCGAAGTCGGCCGGGCAGCCCTGGGGCGCCGAGCCCATGTAGCCGATGTACATCAGAGCGTTGTACTGCTGATCGGGGCTGGCGGGGTTGCCGCCCGTCGACGCCGGGTTCTCGAAGAGTCCGTCGTTGTTGCGGTCATAGACGATCGACGCCGAGAGCACCAGCCCGCCCAGCGTGCGCGGGTCCTGGATGTCGAGCGTGGTGGGATCCATGTCGTTCCAGGCCTGGCCCGTCGCGTTGTCGGACCAGATGCTCGCCGAGGTCGGACGGCTTCCCGAAGTGGAGACCGACATGAACTGCATCTGGTACCGGAGCCCCGAGTTGGCGCCCAGGAAGGTCTTGCCCAGCTCGAGCATGAGATCGAGCTTGTAGGAGAACGTGGTGGGGTCATAGATCGCCCGGATCAGCACGTTGTCGTAGTCGATGCCTGTGCTCTTGTAGAGCGCGGCGGTCGCCAGGAAGTAGATGTTGCCGACCGAGTCGAAGGTCGGGGCCGAGATCGAAGGCCCGATGATCGACCCGCCCGTACGCTCGGCGGCCCAGCACAGACGCCCGATGGGGCCGTCGTACGTCGGGCTCAGCGGGTTGAGATCAACGACGCCATCGAACTCGCCCGCGTCGGCCGAGAACGGGATGCCGTCGTTGCCGTTGTCGCCGTAGATCTCCTTGCCCGAGGCGCCCGTAAACGAGCCAGCGGGATTGGTCCATGCGGCGACGATCCAGGAGCCGCCCGCGGCGTTGGCGGGATCAAAGCGGTAGACCGCGATGGCGTTGTGGCCGCTGTCGTCGGTGGGAACCGGGGGAACGCCCGCGGTCATCGACTGCCCGCCGCTGACCTCGGCGGCCAGAAGCCCGCGACCTGCCTGGTCGCGGCCGATGGCGACCTGCCCGTTTCCGCCGCGTGCGAAGACCTGGCTGCTGTAGTGCCGGAAATCGCCCACGCTCGTGCCGTTGCCCAGATCCCAGTCGTACTGCTGCGGGGCGGTTGTGTACGCGGCGGGATCGGGGAGCGTGGTCGTCACGGCCCGGGGAAGCTGGATTGTGACGGGGTTGACGGGAAGCCCGACGCCGTCGACGCCCCACATGCTGATGGCATCGGTGGGCTGCCCGTTGGCGATCACCAGGCTGGTCTTGGTGATCATGGCGGCGGTCCCGACGGTGGCGAGGCCGCGGAGCTTGAGGGGCGAGAAGCCGACGCCTCCGCGATGGTCGCCCGTGCCGGGACGGTGGGTGGTGGTCTCAAGGGGCGTGAGCGGAGTCGACTCATAGACGTAGTTGCGGTTGAAGTTCGAGCCGATGACCGCGCCGCGCGGGCTGGTCGTGAGCTCGGAGGGGATGCCGTTGGGCGTGTTGTGTGAGGTCGCGTGGAGCCTGACGATCCAATCGGTCGCGGGCGCGTCGGACCCGCCGGCGATGTCGATCACGTTGAGCATGGCCGGGTCCCGGCCCGCGAAGGCGCCGTTCTGATCGGCGCGGACGCGGAAGTAGTTGTTGCCGGTGATCTTGTTGGCGTGGGTCGAGTTGAACGAGTCGGCCCGGATGTACGTGTTGCCGTGGCTGTCGATGGCGCCAATGCCGAACTGGCTGCGGTCGCCCTGGCCGGTGAGGAAGTTGCCGGCGGACACCACGCGGGTGACCCAGAGGCGCCCGGGGTCGTTGGGGTTGTAGTTCACCAGGCCCGAAATGACCGTGCTGGCGCTGGTGGCGGCCGGAGTGGTGCCGAAGTCAGCAAAGACGACGCCGAACTGATTTGAGAGGCCCGAGGGCTCGGTCACGTTGGTCGGGGCGTTCTGCTCGGGGTTGATGCCGCTGCCCTGGCCGGCGTCGTCATTCCAGTGGCGGTAGAGGCTCGAGGCGTAGGGGACGTTGCGTCCCAGGGTCTGGCTGATGCTCTGGGCGCTGAGCTGAGCGTTGAAAAACGTGCCGCTGGGGTGGGCGCTGCCGCGATAGGCACCGGTGACCGTCGAGCCCTTGATGATCGGGGCGATGCCGAACTTGGTGTTCCAGGAGGTGAACAGCGGCACCAGGTCCACGACATACGCGGACTTCTGGTTGGGCGCACCGGCCACGTCCACCGCGATCGCATCACCGGGCAGGCCCGGGGTGTTCGACACGCTGTCCTGCGCCATCGCCGGGAGCGCGAGCCCCGCCACCGCGACCATCCCGAGCACACAAGCATTCTTCTTCATGGCAATCCTTTCGTCGTGACCAGAACCTCTTCACACGCTCCGCCTACACGCCGCACGAGCGGAACGTAGGGACGCAGCCCTCGCCCCCGAACAGATCCGGCGGGGACACCCCGCCATCTCGCCGGCGACCAAACATCCGAGCACTTTTTTGAACCTCTCTGAACCCTCTGCCTCAGCGAAGATGGCTTCCCAACTCGCGCCGAGCCGCATCCTTACGGTGGAAATGGATGGTATCAGAAAGTCGATCCCGGGCAACGCCCATCGCATTCCCCCGCCGGCAAAGATTTGGTGAAGCACCGGCGAACGACCCATCCATAGACCGATAACATCACGAACGCAGCTGGGCCTTGGACGCGATCAGACCCGCCAGCGACGCGTTGGAACGCACGAGCGCCATATTCGCCCGCAGCGTCGCGCCGCTGGACAGCTCGTGCAGGCGTCCCAAAGTCGCCGGGGTCAGGTCCCGCCCGGCGTGCCCACGGTCACCCGGCTCGGGCGCTGTCGCCAGCGCGAGCCAGCGGTCCCAGCTCCGCCGGTCGATCTCATCATGCTTGGGGATCGGGTTGCACACCACCACGCCCCGCCCCGTCCGCTCCATCTCCCGCACGACAAATCGCGCGAGATCACCCGCGTCGTCGAAGGTGGCATCGACGTCGGCCTCGCTCTCGCGGAGATAGAACGCCGGGAAACGCTCGGTGCGATAGCCAACCACCGTCACACCCAGGGTCTCAAAGGCCTCGCGGGTTGCCTCGACATCGAGCAGACTCTTGACCCCGCTGGTCACCACCGCGACGGGAAACCTCGTAAACGCGGCCAGATCCGCCGAGATATCCAGCTGCGTCCCGTAGCCTCGGTGCACGCCTCCGAGCCCGCCAGTGGCAAAGACCTTGACGCCCGCGGCGGCCGCCAGCTCCATGGTGGTGCTCACGGTGGTTGCGGCGTGGCACCCGCGATGGAGCACCACGCCCAGGTTGGCCGTGTTGCACTTCTCGACCTTGGCGGCGCCCAGGAGCTCGGCGAGCTCGTCGCTTGTGAGCCCGACGGTCGGCTTTCCGTTGACCACCCCCACCACCGCGGCGTGCGAGCCCTGGGCCGCCACAAGCCGGCAAAGGTCCGCCGCCAGCGGCAGGCTCTCGGCGCGGGGCACGCCGTGGAGCAGGAGCGTTGTCTCGAGCGCGACGGCCGGATGTTTGACGCGGGAGATCACATCCATGGAGTCATTGTTCGCGCGCCGAGAGCCCGGGGCGAGCCCGAGGAAGCACCGAGATTCAAAGGCCGACGCGCCAGCGAGAGTTGGCATCAAGTGGGACTGGTCCTGCTCGTCGCAGCCAGAATGCGCCCACTACTGGAGTCTCGCATTTCGCATACAACCAATTCGCCTGGTTCAAATTGCCATGCCTCACAAGTACGGTCGAATTCCTGGCTGACAATTCGATAGATGTTGCCACTCACGGGCTCGGCCTGAACCGGCCGCCAAGTGTCCACGCCCTCGTCCAGAAGTGCGACATAGATCTGCACAATGCTGCTCATGGAACATCTCCCGGTCAGTGCGGGATCGGCGAAGCGTCAGTACCCGACCAGCAGCAAGGCTCATCCCGCTCTGAGCTGCTTGCCATCGGGCTTGAGCAAAGTGGCGATTCGGCGAAGCAGGCGGAGCGAGGCGCCGTCGAGGTCGCGTTCGAGGCGGGAGACCTGGGCCTGGGAGAGTTCGAGCATGGCGGCGAGGTCGCTCTGAGTGAGGCCGCGTTCTTTGCGAAGTGGGGCCAGCCCCCGGCGGACGAGTTGTTCGAAGACGGTGCCGGCGTCGTGCCAGGCGGTCGCCGGGTCGTGCAAGACACGCAAGGCGGCGTCGATCTCGCTCTCCCCGGGGGCGGAGCTTGCTTCCAGAGCCTGGTGCTCGGCCTGCAAGCGTTCGAAGTCGCCGATGGGCACGACGACGTGAGTGACACTCCCCCCCGGGGTTGTGATGCACGCGTAGTGATTGGGAATCGCCGACATGACAAACCTCCATCACATTCTGCTGTGGCATCGCCCTTCCGGGCGATGTTTCTGGCCGTCGAACACCGGGCGGAAGCCCGGTGCCACGAAAGCGAACACCGGGCGGAAGCCCGGTGCCACGTGGATCACGCCACCACCGGCGTGCACGTGAGCACCTTGACCAAATCCAGAGCCGGATCGACGTGGTAGATCACCTTGAACTTCGGCGGCGTGCCCGGCGCGTGCCATCGCAGGCCGACATGCGGCAGGAGCGGCCTGCTCTCGCTCATGAACGGATCGGCATCCAGGCACAGGAGCAGATCCGCGAAAAGCGCGAGCTCTGAGCCGGTTCGCATCTCTGAGGCGCACCACTCCACCACCGGCCCCGAGAGCTTGATGTTGCGAGTGAATCTGGGCCGCCCCGCGGCTGAACCAGGGCGCCGCTTGGCGGAGCCGAAGAGCCGGTCGAGCATCGTTTCGATTGTGCTTGCCATACGCCATCCTCCCCCTCAATAAGACGGGGAGTCTAGCGACCAAAACCCGACCGGGAACTTGAATCCAGAATTTCAACGCCGAATCCCGCCTGTTCTGGCGGTGTTCGAGGCACGAATCGGCCAGCCAAGTGGCCGCACCGCACCGCTGAGTTGTCATGAGAGTCGGCACGAAACGTCCTCCATGCATCAGGAGTATATACGCCAGACGCATGAGTTGGTTGCCGATTTGGGACAAAATGCAAGAAATACCTCGTTTGAGTTCCGGGTGGATTTCGTCAAGTCGTCACAACCGGCACGATCGGCGCGCGACGCAGGGCTGGCGGCGAAAGTCACCCCTTGGAAGGTCCGACATAGACGGTGCCGTCCAGTTCTTTTGACGACTGGCGCGGCGGCACCGGGCGATCGGTCTGTTCCGAGCACCGGCCGAATTTCAAGACTCGAAGCGAGGACCAGACATGCGCAGCCATCAGCGGGGAATCTCGGGGCATTCTTTCCGGCTCACTCCCACCGCCGCGTTCATCGTGAGCGCACTGGCGGGCGCGAACGTCGGGCTCTCCCAACCCAGTTCCAGCGGCCAGGCCCCTTCGGCCGGGCTCAACAACATGCCCAAGACGCCCCCGGCGCCAAACACTCCTGCGGCGCCCAAGGCCGAGAGCACGACGCCGATGCCCATCAGTCCCGTCGGCCCGCCCAAGCCCAACGTCCAAGAGCCGCCGACCAACCCCGACGCGCTCACCGGCGCGGGGCAACAGGCGATGACGCAGCCCGGGGGCATGGACCCGGGGTCCAAGCCCGAGAGCAAGGGGCAGATGGACATCCGCGTGGATTCCAACCAGCTCGTCGACCTGGCGGTCAAGGATGAGGAGCTCGCCAACGTGCTGGAGATGCTCAGCATCCAGAGCCAGCGCAACATCATCGCCAGCAAGGAAGTCTCCGCCCGCGTGACGGCGAACTTCTTCGGGGTCACGTTCCACCAGGCCCTCGAGGCGATCCTGCACGCCAACGGGTTTGGATTCGTCGAGAAGGACAACTTCATCTTCGTCTACACGGGCGAGCAGATGAAGACCATCGCCGAGGCCGAGCGCGTCCGCGCCTGCCGCGTGATCAAGCTCAACTATCTCAACGCGATCGACGCGGCCGAGTTCGTCAAGGCCGCCCTCTCCGACGGCGGGCAGATCAAGACGCCCGGCAAGACGACCCCGTTCCCCGGCAAGTCCGACGTCCCCACGGGGCAGGACGACTACGCCTCGGGTGCGACGATGGTCGTGACCGACTACGAAGAGAACATCAAGGCGGTCGAGGAGCTGGTCAAGCAGCTCGACACCAGGCCCGCGCAGGTGCTCGTCGAGGCGACGATCCTCCAGGCCTCGCTCAACGAGGCCAACGCCTTCGGCATCGACTTCGCCCTCATCGGCAACCTGAACTTCGCCGACTTCACACCCATCGGCGGCCCGCTCAAGACCGTCGACTCGCTGGGCGTGAACGATCGCACCAAGCTGAGCGGCCCGGGCGCGGCCGACCTTCCCGCCGTCGGCGCCGACGGCGGCGGCGCGGTCGTCAGCAACGCGGGCAACGCCCTGGGCGGACCCGCGACGCTCAAGATGGGCATCATCAAGAACGACGTCGCCTTCTTCCTGCGGGTGCTCGACGAGGTGACCGACACCACGATCCTCTCGAATCCCAAGATCATGGCCCTCAACCGCATGCCCGCCCGGGTGCTCGTGGGCCAGCGGGTCGGCTACCTCAGCAGCACGTCGACCGACACCGCGACCACGCAGACGGTGGAGTTCCTGGACACTGGTACCCAGCTTCACTTCAGGCCGTTCGTGTCCGACGACGGCATGATCCGCCTGGAACTCAAGCCGCAGGTTTCGACCGCGGTGGTGCGAGACATCAAGAACAGCTCGGGTGCGACGGTGACGGTGCCCGACGAGATCACCAACGAGCTGACGACCAACGTGATCGTGGGCAACGGGCAGACGGTGGTGCTGGGCGGGCTGTTCCGCGACAAGACGCAGAGCACACGCCGGCAGGTCCCGTTCCTGGGCGATATCCCCTTCCTGGGCGAGGCGTTCCGCGGGCACGACGACACGATCGAGCGTACCGAGATCATCTTCCTCATCACGCCCACGATCGTCAACGACCAGGCGATGGCGTCGATGGGCAAGCGTGGCAACGAGGCAATCGACCGCGTCCGCTCGGGAACGCGTGAGAACCTCCTGGGCTTCAGCCGCGACAAGCGTTCGAGCCAGATGCTCGTCGAGGCCCAGCGTCTCGCCGACAGCGGCGACACGCAGAAGGCCCTGTGGAAGATCGAGCAGTCGCTGACCCTCAGCCCCATGCAGCCCGACGCCATCGCGCTCAAGGAGAAGCTCTCGGGCCAGAAGAAGACAGCCCCCAACCGCAGCATGCTCGACGACATCATGCGGAAGGAGCAGGGCCTGCCCGAGGCTCCCAAGGCCCAGGTCGTGCCCGGGACGATCGAGACCAGCGGCTCTAGCGCCTCGCTCTCGACCGATCAGATCATCCAGAACTACACGGCCCAGGCCGCCGCCAAGCAGCTTGTCGCCGTCGAGCCCACCAAGACCACCCCGAGCGTCGAGCAGACCGCCGCGCCCGTCGCCCAGACCGCGGCGCCGGTGAGCGAGCCCGTCGCACCGGTTGTCGAACCCGTCGTCACCGAGCAGAACGAGACGGTCCAGCCCGCGCCGCAGGCCGGCGAGGGTGAGCCCCAGGCGATGGCCAGCGAGCCCAAGCACTGGTCCGTGGTGGTTAACGAGGGCGAGGCCAAGCTCAACACCACCCCCGCCATGACCGACGAGTCGTCCGAGAACGCCGTGACGGTCGAGACCACTACCACCACCCCCACCACCCCCACCACCCCGATGTCCGAGTTCGACGATGAACAGACGCGGGAGTTCATCCGCCAGATGTTCGCGGCCCTCTTTGGGATCTATGGCGGGTGGCCCGAGAGTGGTTCCCAGAACACTCCGGTAACACAAGTGCCCGAGGAGCCTGCCCAGACTGATCTATCACCCGTCGCTTCGCCGACGAACACCAACAAGTGATCCACCAGGCCCGGACGGAAACGTCCGGGCCTCGGCTTTCCCCAACTCACGGAGACTTGACCCATGCGGAAATCCACTCGGCTTGTGCTGGCCTCGGGTATCGCGATTCTCGGACTGACGCTGACTGGATGCGGCGGGCACGGGCGGTACACGCAGGAGCAGACCAACGCGGCCAAAGAGAAGCTCGCCCAGCTCAAGGCCGGGCTCGAGTGGCAGACGGCGATGGGCGACTTCCTGGCGGGCGACTTCCCCAAAGCGCTGCGCGCGGTGGACAACTCGCTGATCCTCAACGACAAGGTGGCCAAGAGCCACGTGCTTCGCGGGCGGATTCTGATGGAGATGGGGAGCCTTGAGGGCTCGCTCATCTCGCTGGCCAGGGCCGAGGAGCTCGACGCCAAGAACGTCGAGGCGCAGTACTTCCTGGGCGTGGTCAACGAGCGCCTGGAGCGCAAGGAGATCGCACTCGAGCGGTTCCAGCAGGCCGCGGATCTCGACAAGACCAACCCGCAGTACACCGTCGCCTCGGCGGAGGTGCTGGTGGATCTTGGTCGCCTGGACGAGGCAAAGAGCTATCTCAAGGGTCGCGGCCCCGAGCAGGAGCACAACTCGGCGGTGCGGCAGACGCTCGGGCACATCGCGCTGATGCAGGGCAACGCTTTGGAGGCGGTGAGCCTGTTCAACGAGGCCAGGCTTTTGTCGCCCAACGACACGGGCGTGCTGGAGGACCTGGCGCGGGCGCAGATCGCGGCCGGCCAGTTCTCAGACGCGAACTCGAACATCGAGCGGCTGCTCAAGGACCCGACGCTCACCAAGCGTCGCGACCTGATGCACCTGCACGCCAAGTGCCTCGCGGAGATCGACCGTCTGGCCGACGCCCGCGAGGTGCTCCTCAAGCTCAGCAACGACCAGTCGGGCGTCACCGACACCGACGTGTGGAACGACCTGGGCCAGGTGGCCTATCGCCTCAACGACCTCAACCGCGTCAAGCTCGCGTCCAGCAAGCTCATCGCGATGGCGCCCAGGCAGCCCGAGGGGTACATCCTCAAGGGGCTCTACGAGCACAAGCGCGGCGATCAGCGTGCGGCTAAGGACAGCGTGACCAAGGCCCTCTCGCTCAAGCCCACCACCAGCTCCATGACGCTCCTGGCGATGATCCAGCTCGAGCTGCACGAGTACGAGGGCGCCAAGAAGACGCTGGCGGCGGTCATGCAGGTGGAGCCGGGCAACCTCACCGCCCGGCAGATGATCGATCAGATGAACGCGGCCGGCACCGCCACCACGACCGTGTCGGTCGATCCCGCGACCAAGTGAGCCCGGATCAGAGCTGCTCGATCAATCGTTCGGTGTAGCGCCACGCGTTGAGCTCTGTGCGGATCTGTGCCAGCGTGTCGGCGGGCGCCTTGCTGGCTCCAAACGCCGACGCGAAGATCGGGGTGAGCCGCTCCACAAACTCGTTTCGCCGCGTGATCGCCTCACGCGACCGAGCCTCCAGCCGCGCGGGATCGCCCGAGGCACGATCGGCCTCAACACCCTCGCGCAGCTCCATGATCTCCATGAGGAACCCCGGCGGCAGCGACTTGTCCTCCGAGGCGGTCGCCCCGCCCAGCCGCGCAAGCAGGACCTCGGCGCGGCTCAGGGGATCGGCGAGCGTCCGGCGGGCGTCGTTGACCTGGGCCGCCAGCGCCATCGCGTCCTCGGCGTCGCCGCCGGCCAAGTCGGGGTGGATCCGGGCGATCTGCGCGAGGTAGGCCCCTTCGATGTCGGCTTCGGGGAGATCGAGCCGGGCGGGGAGCGAGAGGATGTCGAAGGCGTCGCGGCTCATCTGGAAGTGTATCTGGGAGTGTATGGAGCTCACGGGTTGACCCGGGGCGCTGACGGGGCGACGATTGATGCGAGCGCTCAAACATCGGCGCAGCGAAGGAGCCGGCATTGGCGACCAGGCACATCGGCATCGTGGGCGCAAGCCCCGAGGGGACAGCCCTGTTCTATCGCGCGATCCATCGGCACGCGCAGCGGCTGCTTCCGGTCCACCAGCATCCGGTGGTGTCGCTCCACAACGAGCGACTCGCAGACTACATCGATGCGATCCACCAGCACGACTGGCACGCCGTGGGCAATCTGCTTCGGCGATCGGCCGAGGTGATGGCCCGGGCGGGGGCGGATTTCTGTGTCACGCCGGATCAGGCCGTGCTGCATGGGCTGCACCTTGCGCAGGCCGGCTCGCCGATTCCCTGGCTCTCGACGACCAATCTGGTTGCGGCGGCGATCTCGGGTGCTGGGCAGACGTGCGTGGGGCTCATCGGCACCAAGCTGGTGACGCAGGCGTCGAGCTACCAGACACACCTTGGCCTGCGGGGAATCCGCGTGGAAGTGCCCAGCGAGTTTGAGTGCGACGCGTTGGAAACGATCATTTACGACGAGCTGATCTACGGGCACTTCAAGCCCGAGTCGCAGCTCACCGTTCTGCGCGTCGTCAAGAGCCTTGCCGGACGCGGGTGCGAGGGCGTGATTCTGGGGTGCTCGGAGGCCCCGATGGTCGTGACGGCAGAGAACTCGCCCATCCGCGTCTACGACGCGGTGGACATCCTGGCCGAGGGCACTGTGCGACTAGCGGCGTCGACGGAGCCGCTGAAGCAGGGTGTGATTTAGTCAGAGCCCGACGCGCCAGCGAGGGTGGGCGTACGGCGATCTGACGTGCCACTGGACGCGAAGGACAGACGGCGACGATCGCCGTACGTTGGTCTGTCGCGTCATTCGACACGAATGGTGGACGTACGCCAACCCTCGCTGGCGCGTCGGGCTCAGAAGGTCTTTCGCAGTCGCGCCGGCGGGATCTGCAGCTGGTCGCGGTACTTGGCGACGGTGCGACGGGCGATGTCGATGCCGCGCTTTTTGAGTTCTTCGGCCAGGGCGTCGTCGCTGAGAGGCTTTGACTTCGCTTCCTTGTCGATGACCTCGCGGAGGGCGATCTTGACGGCCTCCCAGGCGAGCTCCTCGCCCTCGTTGTCGCCGTCGGCGTCGGGCTTGGTTGAGAGGCCTCCGGAGAAGAACTTGCGGAGCGGCAGCACGCCGCGGGGCGTGGCGATGTACTTGTCGGCCACCGCACGGCTCACGGTCGCGACGTGGACGCCGATCTCGTCGGCGATCTGCGACATGGGCAGGGGCTTCAAGGCCTGGGGACCGAAGTCGAAGAACTCGCGCTGGGCCCCCACCACCGCTTCGACGACCTTGAGCAGCGTGCCGCGTCGCTGGTTGACGGCGTCCAGGAGCCACTGGGCGTTGCCCATGTTGGTGCGGATGAACTCGCGGTCACGCTGGGGCATCGTCTTGTCGCGGGCGAGCCTCGCGTACTCCTGATTCACCCGCAGGTTGGGCAGGCGCGTGTCGTTGAGGTAGGCGATGTAGCGGTCGCTGTCGGGCTCGTACTCGACGACGGCGTCTGGAGCGATGGCGGTCGGGGCGTCGTTGATGAGCCGCTTGGCGGGGGCCAGGCTCAGCGTTCGCATGAGCTCGAGCGCGCCCTTGATCTCCTCGAGCGTGTAACCGGTGCGCTCAGAGACCTTGGGCAGGCGGTTCTTCATCAGGTCGTCGAGATGGTCGGCGATGAGACGCCGTGCACGCTCGGTGACCAAGGGATCCGGTGGTTCCTCGCGCTCGGGCAGAGCGGCGAGCTGCAGCAGCAAACACTCGCGTACATCTCGGGCGGCGACGCCCTGCGGCTCCAGAAAGAGCTGCACGGCACCCAGGGCTCGTTCGAGCTCCAGGATCGTGGTCGGCGGTGTGCTGTTGATTCGTTCGGCGATGGTTTCCAGGGGCGTGCGGAGGAAGCCGTCGGCGTCGAGGTTGGAGATGAGCACATCGCCCAGCTCGCGCATGCGGGGCTCGACATCGACGAGCATCCACTGGTGGAGGAGCTGCTCGGTGAGGGATTCGGAGCGGGCAGGGGCCTGGGCCATCGCGTCCATCTTGGCGTCGCGCTCGCCGCTGTTTTGCTGGCGGTGGTGCGTGTTGGAGAACTGGTCTATGCGGTCGCTGAGGGAGCGGCCTGAAACTTCGGGGGCGGTGTCGAGGGGGTCGAGGGCAGTGGGCTCGGAGATCTCGAGGGTCGGGTTGTTCTCAAGCTCGCGCTCGATGCGTTCCTCGAGCTCGGCGAGGGGCATCTGCAGAATCTCCATCGACTGGATCATCCGCGGGGCCAGCTTCATGTGCTGGCCCATCTTCATGCTTTGTGAGGTGTCAAATCGCATGGATGGAAACCGTCATTCGACCCGCTGCCTGCCGACGATCGCGTCGGCGAGGACGGCCTTGTTCGCGTACTCGAGCTGTGAGCCCGAGGGGAGTCCCCGAGCCAGGCGGCTGATTTTCACGCCGTGGGCTTTGAGCAGTTCCGCCAGATACAGGGCGGTGCCGTCGCCTTCGAGCGTGGGGTTCAGCCCCATGATCACTTCTTCGACCGCAACCCCTCCCGGGTTTGAATCCGGGTGGTCCACCCTTTGCAGGAGGTCATCGATGGTGAGGTGGGAAGGTCCGATACCTTCGAGCGGGCTGAGGCGGCCGAGCAGAACGTGGTAGAGCCCCCGGTACATGGCGGTCTGCTCGAGGGCGATGAGGTCGCGGGGTTGTTCCACTATCAATATGGTGCGTCGGTCGCGCGAGGGGTCGGAGCAGACGCCGCAGTATTCGGAATCGGAGAGATTTGAGCAGGCACGGCAGTGACGGATGGAGGCCTTCACCTGTTCGATCGCGCGGGCGAGAGCGAGGGCGCTGGGGCCGTCGGACTTGAGGATGTGGAAGGCCATGCGTTCGGCGGAGCGCCGACCAATGCCCGGGAGCTTGGTGAATTCGTCGATGAGACGTTCGACGACGACGGGATAGACGCGGCGACGAGACGAATCGGGCGCGTCGGGCTCGGCTCGACGTCGCGGCGAGGGCCGGGGAGGAGTTGGATCCTTGCGGTCCATGCCGAATGGTACCCTAATGGGCGAGGGATGAGCGTGGGCGAGACCGGCAAGGCGGTCAATGGGTGGCCAGAGGAAGGCGAACAGAGCCGCGAGCGTGAGCGAGCGATGGAATTCACTGCGCCTGCGGCGGACTCTTCGCTCGCTGACGCTCGCGGCTCTGTGAAACAGCGGCGGACTCTTTGCTCGCTGACGCTCGCGGCTCTGTGAAACAGCGGACTTCGCTCGCTCACGCTCGCTGCTCTGTTGGCTCGACGTATAATCCGAGAGTGTCGAACATTGATCATATTCCGTCAACTGAGAGTGCGATCGCTGATCCGCGCGGCCTGTCGAGGCCGCGAATGGTCGTCGCGATTGCGGTGGCGGTGGCGCTGGGCATCGTCGCCTACACCACGCTCATCAAACCCTCGCTGTGGCCGACGCGATTCGGTGTCGTTCGCGAGGGGCACATCTATCGTTCTGGTCGCATGTCTCCCTCGGCCCTCGCGCACGTGTATGAGCGGTACAAGATCAAGACCATCATCGATCTGGGCGGATATCACGCTGGATCGAAGGAAGACCAGCGGGAGCAGCAGACGGCCGACGCCCTGGGCATCAAACGCCACTCGTTCCGGCTCGAAGGTGACGGCACGGGCGATGTGAACATCTATGCCGACGCGCTGCGGATCATGACCGACCCCAAGCAGCAGCCGGTGCTCGTGCACTGCTCGGCGGGGAGCGAGCGGACAGGGTGCCTTGTGATGCTGTACCGGCAGATTTATGAGAACGTGGGGCTTGAGAAGGCACTGACTGAGGCTCAGGAGTTTGATCACGAGCCGACGAAAAACCCGCATGTGAGGGCGATCGCCGAGCGGTGGGCGGGGGCGATTCAAGAGGCCGTCAAGAGTGGGAAGCAGGTCGACACGGGCGGCGAATCAAAGATGGTCCATTGACCCCCCCCCGGGCCCCCCCCCGCGGGGGTGGCGGCCCCGGCGCCGGGGGGCGGGGGGGCCGGGGGCCC
>CAYHQQ010000016.1:0-31044 GCA_964358855.1 uncultured Phycisphaeraceae bacterium | reverse complement strand
CCCACCCCCGATGATTTCCCGCACCAGCAACATGATCGCAGGAAGCAAGACGGCCCAGATCGCGTTGATCGTGATCGCGACGCTCTTGGTCTGCACGCTGGGGACATGGCGCTCGGGATTCAGCCAGTCGGAGGGGCACCGGGTGGTGCCGGCCTGGGAGATGATGGAGACGGGGGATTGGCTGGTGCCGCGGATGTTCGGGCAGCTGTATCTGCGCAAGCCGCCGGGGATGTTCTGGGCGATCGCGGGGATGTCGAAGGTGCTGGGGCAGACGGAGTTCGCGGCGCGGAGTGTGTCGGGGCTGGCGTGTCTTGGAATGGCTCTTGGCGCGTGGTGGTTTGCCAGGCGATGGTTTGATCCCAGGCTCGCGATCTATGCGGGGCTGGCGCAGGCGACATTGCCGCTGACGTGGGAGATGGGACGCAGCGCCGAGATCGAGGCCCTTCATGCGGCCTGCGTGCAGGCGTGCGCACTGTCCACGCTGCACCTGGGACTTGTGTGCGGGCGAGCGAAGGGAAGCAGGGGGCTGGTGGCGGCGATCGTGCTGTGCGGCGTCTCGCTGAGCGCGGCACTGCTGGTCAAGGGCCCCGCGGGCGCTCCGGTGATGGTAGCGGCGGCGATTGCTTCCATCGTGGTTTCGCGAGAAGGGAAGTGGGGTTGGCTCGCGTCGCTTTCGACGAGCTACGCCATCATTGCCGCGTTGATCATCGCGGCGCCGATCGTGGGCGCTGTGCTGTGGTTGAGTTGGAGAGGCGTGCCCGCGGGAGAGTTGCCCATCGTGCAGGGGCCGGGCGAGTTTCTCTGGGACCGGACCAAGGTGCTCAACATCGCGGGGCTGGTGCCCATCGCACTGGCAACGGGCATGCCCGTCTCGCTGGCGATTCTCGCGGTGCGATGGCGGCGAGCGATCACTGCCTCCGACGCCGCGGCCCTTGGGCTTGCGGCGACCTGCGTCGGCTCGATCGTGATCGCGATGGCGGCGGGGGTGGCGAATCCTCGGTATGTGATTCCGTCACTCATGCTGCCGGCGCCGCTCGTGGCGTTCGCGCTGTCGGGTGCGGAGCCGTTTCGCCGCGTGGCACGAGGGGCTTGCGTGGCGTTGTTGTTGGGGCTGGTGGCGGGTGGCATCATCTATGGCGAGCTTTCCGAGCGGGCTCGCATGGGAACCGGCGATCGCGCCAGTGGACGCGATGCCGGCCAGGCCCTGGCCGAGGCGCTTGTGGCCCAAGGCATCACCGGCCCGATCGAGATCCACGCCGACGGCCTGATCGAGGCCAGGCCTGAGATTCTGCTGGCGGCCCAGCGGCACGCGGCGGCCAAAGGCCTCTCCCTCATCCCCCGTTGGACGCCCGCCACACTGCGCCCGTTGCCGGGAGGCACTCTGGTGGCCCTGCGCCGCGACCCGGAGGGCGATGAGATCGCGCGCCTGGTCAAAGAGGGGCACCTTGCGGTCGGGGCGGAGCTTCCGGCGACGCTTTTTGACGGCAAGGTGGGGCGATATCGGTTCGAGGTCTTTCGAATTGTCCGATAATTTCACGCCTGGCGACGAATCTGTGGGGATTTGGTTACGAACAGAACAAGAAACCCGCGTTGGGCAAGGCTTGGACCACAAATGGTGTTTTTTCCCTTGCGTTCGCCGGAAGGCTCGACTATCTTCGGGCCTGATGTTTCCGCCCGCCTGTCAGAGACGTTAACGCGTGGATGACAGAGGAGTTTGAGAGAGAGCGAGAACAGCAACCCCGCCCCGCTGAGGAGAGATGGAGAGGGGAGTTGCTGTTCTTGTCTTTTTTGGCCTAAACCTTCGGCCAGCCTTCCAACTCTTTAGACGATTGAAGCGACAAGCAGGACGACGACGTGCGCCTCGATCGCCTCGCCGCGGCCGGTGGCATCGACCCCTTCGTTGGTCTTCGCCTTCACATTTACGGTCCCGGGCTGGGCCCGAAGGGCCCGGACCAGGCTCTCGACGATCGCGGCCTTGAAGCCCGCCAGCTTCGGGCGCTCGCAAATCACTGTTGAATCCAGACTTGCGATCCGGTAGCCGGCCTTGGCCGCCCGAGTGACGGCTTCGTTCAGGAAGTCGATGGAAGCCCGCCCGCGGTTGGCGGCGTCGTTGTCGGGGAAGAGCTGCCCGATATCGGGGGCGGCCAGGGCACCCAGGATCGCGTCGGTGACGGCGTGGAAGAGCACATCGCCGTCGGAATGGGCGACCAGGCCCTTGGCGTGCGGAATCTCGATCCCGGCCAGAACGAGGGGCCGACCGCCGCCCTCGGGCGGAACGGGTTCGAGGCGGTGGAGGTCGTAGCCGTGGCCGATGCGCAGGGGCGTCGGGAGGGCGGTGCTGGGATTCGCGGGAGGGGTCGGCATGGCGGAGTGTACCGGTGGGGCCGGTGGGGGCGGTGGGGGCTGTGGGGGCGAGGATTGCGTTGTGGGGAATCACGAGCGACGCCCGAACATGTCGATACTCCAGCCGCTACAGTGGCAGAGGCGTGGGCGCTGGGCATCGATCGATGCCTTGGCCGTCGCCCCAGTGGAGGTTCGTGATGCGGACGATCAGGACTCTTTGCGTGTGTGGTCTGGTTTGCCTGGCTCTTGGCGCGGGTGCGATGAGCGGGTGCTCGGTTGCACCGTATCTGGAGGGCGGCGACGGGGTCTCGCACGATCAGCACGTGTATGTGAGTACGGCCGACCAGCCCAAGACCGTCAATCTCAAGGACCACCGCACCGACGAGGTGCTGTGGACGGTTGAGGTGCCGGTGGGGCAGCAGCTCGTGGTTCGATTCTCCAATGGGTACTACGCGGACAATCCCTCGTTCTCCGACCAGATGCGGTGGGACCTGATGCCCGAGGGCAAGGCGTATGGTGCGTTGAACAACGAGATGGCGGTGCCGCGCTCGAGGACCTTGGACTGGTCGCTGCGGGCTCCGGGCGAGTTCCCGCCCGAGAACGCTAGGAAGCCCGTGAAGCAGCCCGACTATGTGGTGAAGGGCGACTGAGGCGTGCGGCGAATTGCGGTCGAGCGAACGCCCACAAGAGCACATTCGCGAGGAATTCATGAGCAAGCCCGGACCGGCGGATCTCAAGCTGCTCGACGCCGCGTATGAGCAGGCGGTCAAGTCGCTGAGTGAGGGTGGCATTCCCATTGGGGCGGCCCTGGCCAAGCCCGACGGCACGATCGTCGCCCTGGGGCACAACCTGCGGGTGCAGACCGGGGACCCCACCGCTCACGCGGAGACGGCGTGCATTCGCAATGCCGGGCGGCGTCGCGACTGGCAGACGCTGACGATGGCGACGACGCTGTCGCCTTGTGCGATGTGCAGCGGGACGGCGGTGCTGCATCGCATTCCGCGGCTGGTGATCGGGGAGCGGACGACCTTTGTGGGGCGTGAGGATTGGCTGGTTGCCGAGGGCGTTGAGATTGTGTTTGTGGATGATTTCAGGTGCCGTGCGATCATGGAGAAGTTCATCCGCGAGCGTCCGGAGCTTTGGAACGAGGACATCGGGGTTCCACCCAAGGGCAGCGAAGCCTCCCACTGACGCCCCCTAAACTGTCTGATGAAGCCACCGACCACGAGCCATGTTTCGTGCCACACGCCCGGAGATTCGGGGCGGAAGGTGTCGCTCACGGTCTTGCCGGGCGGCGGGAAGGTGAAGAAGTCGAGGATGGGACCGCGCCGGGCGTACGTGCTGCTGGCGGTGCACGTGGCGGTGGCGGTGCACGTGGGGCTTTGGTACGCCTCGGGGCGCGGGGACGGCGTGCGGGAGACGCTCAGCCCGATCGAGCCGTCGGAGACGATGTACACGCTCAACAACGGGATGCTCAACGCGGGCGTGATTTTCTTCGCCCTCTCGCTCCTGTCGACGGTGATTCTGGGGCGGTGGTTCTGCGGGTGGGCGTGCCACATGGTCGCGATGCAGGACGCGTGCGGGTGGGCGATGAAGAAGCTGGGCGTGCATCCCAAGCCGTTTCGCACGCGCCTTCTGGTGCTGGGGCCGACGGTGCTGGCGCTGTACATGTTCGCGTGGCCGACGTTTCATCGCTGGGTGCTCACGCCGGTATTGGGCGAGTGGATACCCCTTTGGATGGGGCGTTCGATGCGATGGCCGGGGATGGTGAACCACGTGATCGTGGAGGATTTCTGGGCGACCTTTCCGCCCTGGTACATCGCGGTGCCGTTCATGATGGTGTGCGGCTTTGTGACGGTGTACTTCCTGGGGGCCAAGGCGTTTTGTACTTACGGCTGCCCGTACGGAGCGCTGTTCAGCCCGCTGGACCGGCTGGCGCCCGCGCGGATCGTCGTCGATGAGAACTGCCATCAGTGCGGGCACTGCACGGCGGTGTGCACGAGCAATGTGCGGGTGCACGAGGAGGTGCGGGACTTTGGGGCGGTGGTGGATCCGGGGTGCATGAAGTGCATGGACTGCGTGAGCGTCTGTCCCAACGGGGCGCTGTCGTTTGGATTTGCCAAGCCCGCGGTCCTGATCAAGCCCAAGCACGACGCCAAGGCGGCGGACAATGCCAAGCTGCGGGCGGCGAGGTATGACCTTTCCCTGCGCCAGGAGCTTGTGCTGCTGGTGGCGTTTGTCGCGCTCATGTTCTCGGTGCGGGGGATGCTGCACTCGGTGCCGCTCTTGATGGCGGCGGGGCTGGCGTCGATCGCGACGTGGGGACTCTGGAAAACCTGGTCGATCCTGACGTTGCCCAACGTGCGGGCGCAGAACGTGCAACTCAAGCTCAAGGGGCGCGTGAAGCCCGCGGGTTTTGTGCTCGCGGCGGCAACGCTCGTGATGGTGGCGGCGAGCGTGTGGTCGGCGTGGGTGAGGTGGCAGGTGTCGGCCTCGGAGATCGCTCAGTACAAAATGGCCTCGACGCCCGCGGGAGATTTCTCACGCGTAATTTCCGCGGGTTTCTCCGCCGGCGCGACGGAGAAGGAGCTGGCGGAGGAGATCGTCAGACGAGTCTCGCTGGCCAGGCCTCGCTCCGAGGGCGGGCTGGGTTGGAAGGTGGACGCGGGCACCGAGCTTCGATTCGCTCACGCCAAGGCGGTGCTGGGGGATCTCCAGGCGACACAGGACGCGTTCGAGCGGGTGCTGGCGGCACAGTCGCCGCAGGACCTGTTCACCGCGGCCCAGTGGATGGGGGTGATGGCGGCCCGCAAGTACACGCCCGAGCAGATGGTCGCACGCATCGACGAGCTTTTTGCGACGCATCCCACCGCCGGGGCGGTGCGACTGGCCAAGGCGACGCTGCTGGCGCAGCTGGGACGGATCCCCGAGTCCAACGCGGCGCTCAACTCGTCGTTCTACGCGGCGGCGGCCACCGACGTCGCGACGCAGATGGAGGCCACGCGGATCCTTCTGCTCGCCGGGCAGGTCGCGGGGGCCAGGGAGAGGCTGGACGCGGCGGTGGCGGCACGGCCTCGCAGCGCGGACCTGCGGTTTGCGCGAGCGCGGGCCTCGCTTGTTGCGGACGATTCGGGCTCGGCGGAGCGTGACCTGCGCGAGGCGCTGCGACTGGAGCCACGCCACTCCGCGTCGCTCATGATGCTGGCCCAGCTTCTGGAGCAGAAGGGCAAGCTGCCCGAGGCCCAGATTCTGCGCGATCGGGCAAAGGCGGCCTCAGGAACGGTCGAGACGCAACCGCCGGGTCAGTACTAGAACCCTGCCGGATCCTTCGAGAGCAAGGGCTCGGAAGACTCGGCGATGGCATGAAGTTGCCCGATGGACCGCTCTGGAGAGCGGTGCCACCCATGGCCTGAATCACTGCTCTGGAGAGCAGTGCCGCCTCAACCGCCCCGCGAGAAGTATTCCATCTCCAGGGGCTCGAGTTCGGCGGCGAGTTTCTGGCGCTCGGCGCCCAGACGGCTCATTTTGGCCTGGTCCTTCCAGACATCGCCCGCGGTGATGTCGGCGTCGATCTGCTTGATGCGCTTGTCGATCTCGGCGATGCGTTTCTCGATCTGGTCGGTCTTCATCTTCGACATCTTGTCGGCGGCGGGGTTGGAGGCCTGCTTCTGGCGCTGGGCGGCCTTTTTGTCTTCCTCGGCCTTGCGGAGACGGGCTTCCTCGCGCTCCTTGCGTTCCTTGGCGCCCGCGGCGATCTGGGCGTCGAGGTGGCGTTCCTTTTTCTCGCGCACGACCCAATCGGCGTAGGTGCCGACGAAGACCTTGGCCCCGCCGTTTCCGTCGAGCACGACCAGGTGGTCGCACGTCGCGTCGAGCAGGGCGCGGTCGTGGGTGATCAAGATCATGGTGCCGTGGTAGCCGTCTTCGTCATCCTCGCCGGGTGTCAGGGCATCTTCGAGGCGCTCGGCGCTAGGGATATCGAGGTGGTTGGTCGGCTCGTCGAGCACGAGGAGGTTTTTCGCGGAGGCCAAAAGACCGGCGAGGACCGCGCGGGCTCGTTCGCCGCCGGAGAGTGAGCCCATCTCGCGATCCTGATCCGCGCCGCCGAGCAGGAACGCGCCGGCGAGGTCGCGGGCCTGCTGCTCGCTGTAGGTCGAGCCGGGGCATTCCTTCTTGATGATGTCCTGGATGTATCGGTAGACCTGGAGCGAGTGGTCGATGTGCTCGTGGGTCTGCTTGAAGTGGCCGATCGAGACGCGCGAGCCGATCTGCACGATGCCTTCGTCGGGCGGGATCTCGCCCAGGAGCACCCTCACGAGCGTTGTTTTGCCCGCGCCGTTGGGGCCCAGGATCCCCCACCGCTCGCCGCGGCTGATCTGGATGTCCAGGTCCTTGAAGAGCACCTTGTCGGTGCCGTCGTCGGCCCGGTATTTCTTGGAAATGCCCCGCCCCGAGAAGACCATGTCGCCGGATCGCTCGGCCTTGGGAAGTTCGAGCCGGAATGATTCGAGCTCGATGGGGCGCTCGAGGTCGGAGCCCTCGATCGCACGCGTGAGCTTGGCCTGGCGTCCTTTGGCCTGCTGGGCGCGCTGGCCAGCCTTGTACTTGAGGATGAACTCTTTTTCCTTCTTGAACTGGGCCTGCTGGTTGTCGTACGCCCGCATCTGCGTCAGACGGCGCTGGGCGCGGATCTCGCGGAAGGCCATGTAGTTGCCGGGGTACTCGATGAGCCGCCCCTGCTCGATCTCGACGATGCTCGTCACGACGCGATCGAGCAAATAGCGATCGTGGCTGATCATGACAACCGCGCCCTTGAACTCGTTCTTGAGGAAATCCTCGAGCCACAGGCGCCCGTCGATATCCAAATGGTTTGTCGGTTCGTCGAGAAGAAGGACGTCGGGCTCGGTCAGCAGCAGCTTGGCCAGCGACACGCGACCCTTCTGGCCGCCCGAGAGGCCGGTGACGGGGACCTCGAACTGGGAATCGACGAAGCCCAGGCCGTGGAGGACGGCGTCGATCTTGTGGTCGACCTCGTATCCGCCTGCGGCTTCGATCTCGGTCTCGAGCTGCGCCTGCTTCTTGAGCAGTTTGTCGATGTCGGCGCCCTCATCGCCCATGTGGTGGTAGACGTCGTTGAGCTGCTTGTGGAGGTCGTGGAGGCCCTCGAACGCGGCCTCGGCCGCGCCGCGGAGCGTGTCGGTGGGGTCGAGTGTGAAGTCCTGGTGCAGGTATCCGACGCGGCTGCCCCGCTGGAGCGCGATCGAGCCGGTGTCGCACTTCATGATCCCGGCCATGATCTTGAGGAACGTGCTCTTGCCGCACCCGTTGCGTCCGACGATACCCAGACGCTGCCCGGGCTCGATGGTGAGCGACAGCTTGTCGAGGATCATCCTCTGACCGAAGTGATGGGAGACGTTGGTGGCGGTCAGGATGGGCATGAACGGGTCCGGAGGAGGGCGAGGGGAAACGGCGTTTGATAGGGCGAGGGAGAGGGCCCCAAGGGCAATCATAGAACTCGCATCCGGGTTTGCGCGGTTCTGGCCGGAATCGGAGTGTTTTTCGGGGGGATTTGCGGTTCCGCGGGCGACGGGAGAACGGCGCCTGGGTGGTTTTTTCGCTCGGGTGCTATCGTCCGGCATGGCCGACCTGCGGGATGTCATTGTCGGGATTGATCTGGGCACCACCAACAGCCTGGTCGCGTTCTGCGATCAGAGCGGGCCGCGTGTGCTCGTTGAGGATGGCGGAAGGGCGATGGTGCCCAGCGTGGTGCGATTCGGGGCCGGTGAGCCGTTGGTGGGCGATGAAGCGAGGCGGGGCGCGGCCCAGTTTGCGGGGGCGACGATCTCGAGCGTCAAGCGTCTGATGGGTCGATCGATCGCCGATGCGGGGGCGGACCTGCCGTACCTGCCTTTCCGGGTGGTTGCCGGCGCGAGCGACACGGCGAGGATCGAGTTGCCCGGGGGGAAGGTTGTGAGTCCGCAGGAGGTTTCGGGTGTCATCCTGCGAAGCCTCAAGGGGCGGGCCGAGCGGGTGCTGGGTATCCCGGTGACCAAGGCTGTGGTCACGGTGCCCGCGTACTTCGACGATGCGCAGCGTCAAGCGACCAGGGACGCCGGTCGCCTCGCAGGTCTTGACGTCGTGCGTATCGTCAACGAGCCGACGGCGGCGGCGCTCGCGTACGGGCTGGGCACGTCGAGACTCGCCGGGGCCAAGACCCGCGTCGTCGCGGTCTTTGATCTGGGCGGGGGAACCTTTGACGTCTCGATCCTGAGGCTGACGCCGGCGAAGGAAGCGGATGCGACGGCTTTCTTTCAGGTGCTCTCGACCGCGGGCGACACGCATCTGGGCGGCGACGACGTGGATCAACTGCTCGTGGGGCTCTTCGCGGGCGAGCTGGCGACGCTGGGGATGGGGAAGCCCGATGCGGCGCTCGTCGCGCGATTGCGAGCGGAAGGCGAGCGGGTGAAGATTGCGCTTTCGGAGGTCGAGGGCGTCGAGGCGGTGGTCGCGCTTCCGCCGCCGCACGCGGAGTATCGACGGATGGTGACGCGCGAGGACTTTGAGCGGTTGATCTCGCCGCTGGTGGATCGAACGATCGACGCTTGCGGGCGCGCGGTGCGTGATGCGCGGCTGGGCGACACGCCCATCGACGCGGTGGTGCTCGTGGGCGGCATGACGCGCACGCCGCTGGTCCGGCGCAGGGTCGGCGAGGCGTTTGGATTGACGCCCTACACCGCGATCAATCCCGACGAGGCGGTTGCTCTGGGGGCCGCGGTGCAGGCCTCGCTGTTGTCGGGCACGTCGAGGGGGTCGCTGCTCCTGGACGTGATCCCACTCTCGCTGGGGATCGAGTCGGCGAACGGGACGGCGTCGAAGATCGTGATGCGCAACACGACGGTGCCCACGCGGGCCCGGGAGATGTTCAGCACGCAGGTCGACGGGCAGACCTCGATCAAGATCAACGTTTTGCAGGGGGAGCGCGAGATGGCGGCGGATTGCCGGAGCCTGGGCGTGTTTCACCTGCGCGGGATTCCGCCGATGCCCGCGGGCGTGCCGCAGCTCGAGGTGGAGTTTCTGGTGGACGCCAGCGGGGTGCTGCAGGTCTCGGCGAGCGAGCGGCGCAGCGGCAAGCGGGCGGAGCTGCAGGTGGTGCCCAACCACGGATTGACGCGCGACGAGGTCGATCGGATGGAGCGTGAGAGCCTGGTGCACGCCCGGGAGGACATGTCGCACCATCGGGTGGCGGACTTGGTGACCAACAGCACGCTTGACCTCAAGTGGATCACCGAGCGGCTGGAGCGACATCGCGGGTCGCTGGAGGGTGCGTACGCGGCGAGCCTGGACGCGGCGATCGCCCAGCTGCGGGAGCTGGTCGAGCGCGCCAGGGGCGACTGGCGGTCGGTGGATGCCGACGCGTTCTATCGGACCAAGGAATCGCTCGACCGCCTGAGCCTTCGGCTGCAGGAGATCTCGATCACCGAGTCCCTGAAGTCGTCGGGGCCGGCACGATAACCAACAAGGTGGGGCGTGCGGGGGGCTCTGGAGGAAGTTCGGGGTGGTCCCGTGCCGATGACTGATTGTTCAGGAGAACTTCTCATGAAGATCAGATCGATCGCTCTTGTGGCCGCGGTGCTTGTCGCGATGGTGGCGTGTCCGGGCTCTTTGGCTCTGGGCGAGGAGATGCTGGAAGCATCCAAGACCGCGGCGCAGCGCCGGGCGGACCAGATGACGACCAAGAAGACAGCCTTCGACAAGGAGTTTGGTTCGAGCAAGACGAACCTGTACGTCCGCAAGACGGGCAGTGATTCCAATGACGGGAGCACGCCGTCCAAGGCGTTCAAGACGATCCAGAAAGCGATCGGGGCGACCAAGAAGTCCGGCACGATGATCGTTGTGGGCCCGGGGAGCTACAACGAGGAGCTGACGTTCACCAAGGCGACCCAGAAGGGCACCAGTGGCAACCCCAACACCATCGTGGGTGACTTCAGCGGAACGCTGACGGGCGACAAGGCGGAGGCGGTGACGATCCTGGGCACCGGCAAGAACTACGGGCTGAACATGTCCGAGTGCGAGTACTGGCAGTTCAAGTATCTCACCTTCACCGGGCAGGCACAGATGAGCGTGTACGCCACGCTTCCCTCGAACTACAAGGGGAAGCCGCCGGAGGTGACGGGCCTGCTTCTTGACGGGTGCACGTTCAACGTGCCGACGGGCTTTGGCGTGTACGCCTACTACATCTCCGACTTTGAGATGACCGACTGCGACTTCCTGCGATCGGCGACCTCGGGGCACTGCACGTATCTCTACGCGTCGTCGGGGAACACGATGACCGTGACGGGCAACCGCTTCCTGATGAACAGCGGGCTCTACGCCAAGTCGAAGTTCAAGTCCGGCTCGATCGCCAGCATCAACGGCAACGCGAGCTATTGCTACGGGCTCATCGCCATGGTGGGCGGGAGCACCGCCTGCACGCTCACGGTCCAGAACAACATCGTCAGCGACGCCTACATCGGCATCTACGCGTACGCCTACGGCGGGAAGCACACCACTGTCGTCGCCAACAACACCGCTACCAACTGCCTCTACGCGACCTACGCGTACACCTACTCGACCAAGTCGTGCACCGTGAGCAACAACATCAACTGCGACTCGTACATCGGGCTCTACATGTACTCGCCCGAGGGAAAGCTGCTGGGCGAGATCGAGAGCGGGATCACCATCGCGGGCGGCTCGCGAGAGACCCACAAGAGCGAATCGAAGAAAGGCGACTCGCACAAAGGCGACTCGCACTCGGGCTCGTCCAACTCCGCCATCATCTCCTCGTACATCCACGCGGCCAGCGTCGTGGGCCTCAGCACGTCCCAGGCGCCCGTCTTTAACGACCCCGGCACCGGCGACTTCTCGCTCAAGAGCGGGTCGATCGGGATCGACACCGGCTATGCGAACGTCGTGCCCCTGACCGATGTGTACGCCACGGCGCGTCCGCTAGGGTCGACGGCCAGCGGGCTCACGGGGTACGACTACGGGGCGATCGAGGCGGAGATTCAGACACTTCTGAAGGTCGTGCGGTGGAAGGAAACCAGCCAGGACGAGTGAGGCTGGGTCAGGCCCGTGGGCCGATGAGGCCGATCATGCGTCCGGTAAGACCACGGTCGCGCCGGTGCGAGAAGTAGAGCGATTCGTCGGCGTGCGTGCACCCCGGCAGGACATCGGCCCGCTCGACGCCCGACTGGCGCATTTGCAACGCCAGAGCCGCACGCAGGTCGACGTGCCCCTTGCCCGTCTGGGGTGACTCGCGGGCGACCGGCGCCGCGTCGCCGAAGATCCTGCGAAACTCCGACAGCACCTCCGGGCCGACCTCGAAGTGAGCGGCGGAGATGCAAGGCCCGATCGCGGCGACGATCTCGCCGGCGCCCAGAAGACGCATCTGCGCGACGGCCGCGGTCGCAACCCCGGCGATGACGCCGCGCCAGCCCGCGTGGACAGCCGCGACAACTCTGCCATCGACCGAGGCGAGAAGGACCGGGCAGCAGTCGGCGACGCGAACCGCAACGACGCACGAAGGATCGTCGGTGACGATCGCGTCGGCCTTCACGTCGCCCCAAACCACAGTTCCGCGAGCGTCAGCGAGCGATTGATTCGCTCGCTGACGCTCGCGGCTCTGTTCAACAAGGACCTCCGGGCCGTGCACCTGATGGACCTGCACGATCCGCCGGGCGTGGCATCCCAAAGCGTCCAGCACGATCTGGAAGTTCCGCTCGATGTTGCACTTGGGATCGCGGGCGACACCGGGGGGAAGCTCACCCGGGTTACCGAAGTTGAAGGAGTCGAAAGGGACGGAGGAGACGCCTCCGACACGGGTGGTGAAGGCGTGGGGCACGCCAAGCCGGCTCAGGATGCGCGAGGAGATGAGTCCGGGGTGGTTGCTCTGGGCGTGCACGGCGCGAGAGTAGGCGGTCAGTTCTTGAACACCGCGCCGGTCTCGAGGCGCACGAGGCGGTGGGCGCTCAAGGCGGCCGCGATCACGCCCACGAACAGGACCGCGCACGCGGAGAAGAGCAGCGTGAGCGGCACCAGGGAGTAGGGCATGGCGTCGGACTTGATGAGCGTGCCGACGCCTGCGGAGAAACCCACGCCCAGGCCATAGCCGGTGGAGCAGGCCAGGAGGGCCTGCACTACGATCATCCGCAGGACAACCGAGTCGGTGGCGCCCAGGGTCTTGAGCACCGCGTAGTACCGCAGGTTCTCGTTGGTGAAGAGGTAAAGCAGGAGGGCGCTGACCGAGACGCCGGTGAGCACGCCGATCCCCACGATCATGCCGATGCGTTTCACGACGCCGGTGGTCTCGACGTAGTACCAGTACGTGTCGTCGGAGAACTGGGCGGCGGTGCGGGCCCGCAGGCCCGTCGAGGTGATGATGGCCCGGCAGAGCCCGGCGTGATCGACGCCCGGGGCGGCCTTCACCAGCACGAAGGAGAGAAGGTTGCGCTGGGGCGGGGAGATCGCCACCGCCCGCGAGTAGGTGGTGTAGACGATGGGCTTGGAGAGAAACCGCGAGCCAAGCTCGGCCAGCGCCCCCACCACCACGCGGTGGTCGTTGATCAGGAGCTCATCGCCGGGCCTCAGCGGACGCTTGGGCCCCGAGAGATCGAGCTCGTGATACCCGGGCTCGTGCAGGGCGATTTGGACGGGGAGCTGCAAGAGCGTGTGGGCGGAGGTTGTGTCGACGATGCCCGTGTCGGCCTCGCGCAGGATCCAGGGCGTCGCGCCGAGGATTTCGGTGGGTGCACCCAGGAGCGTCGCGTCATCGACGCCCACCAGAAGCACCGCCTGGAAAGCGCCGCTGGGGAGGCGGGCCCGCAGCGTCGACGTGTGCAGCGGGACGGCCCAGGCGACGCCGGGGATGCCACGCACGCGGGAGAGGGCGGTGTCGGGGAGGCCGATGGGCTCGTCGGTATACTGCACGGCCGCGTCCATCACCCAGATGTCGGCGGCGGGGATGTCGGTGACCAGGGCGTAGCTCCTGGCCATGAGCCCCGTGAAGAGGCTGAGCATGTGCGTGATGAGGAACGTGCAGAGAAAGACACCCAGCACGACGCCCAACCACTTGGTGGTGTCGCCCAGCAGCATGCGGATGGCGATCTTGATCATGGAGCGGCCCCGGCGTGCGTTCGTGGTCAGCATATGAACGCCCGGGGGCCAAGGGCGGATCGGGTCGCGTATCGTGCGGGCGAGGGCCACGCCATGCAAGGAGACTCCCGGTGATCTACCAGATGCGACAGAAGATGCTCTGCCTGGGCGACGATTACGTCATCCGCGACGAGCGCGGGCATGAGATGTACTACGTCGACGGCAAAGCTCTGTCGATTGGCGATTCGCTCTCGTTCCAGGACATGGAGGGACACGAGCTGGCCCGGATCCGTCAGCGACTGCTCACGCTGGGCAAAACGTACGACATCACGCGCGACGGACAGACCACCACGGTCCACAAGCACATGTTCACGTTCTTCAAGTGCACGTTCGACGTCGATTTGCCGGGCCCTGACGACCTCGAGGCAACGGGGAATCTGCTCGACATGGAGTACGAGTTCCGGCGGGCTGACGGGCAGATCGCCGCGACGGTCTCCAAACGCTGGTTCGCCCTGGCCGACTCCTACGGCGTGGAGATCGCGGCTGGATTCGACCCGGTGCTGATTCTGGCGTCGGTGGTGGTGATTGACCTGTGCTGCCACGGGGACCGAAGGGGATCCTGAACGCAGATACCTAACTATGCACGAACATGCCGACTCGGGCGCTGTTTTCGCCTGCAATTATTTGCCAATTCCAGAAATATCAGTTGAAGTGCTCCGCTGTTTCAGATAGGTTACTGAAGTGTTCCAGTGGTCTTGACAACCGTTTCAGAGATGGAGAGAGCGTATGAAATCGATTCGAATTGCTGCGTTGGCGGGTTTGGTGGCGGCTTCGGCGGCTCAGGCCCAGGTCGTTGGCGTGGGCGACTCGTCGGCCACCTGGCTGGGTTACATGAATGTGTTCAATCTTCCTGGCGACGGCGGCGCGTTCCAGTTCGGCAGCCCTTGGGGCACCAACGACTTGAACAGCTCGTTCAACGACGGCGCTCACACGCTGACGCTCTCGCCCAACACCATCGGCGATCCGAACCCCTACTGGTACATCGGTGGCGGCGGCCCGGGGCAGGCGGGCAACAAGATCATGGAGGCCAACCTCTATCAGGAGACCACCGGCGTCTACGTCGGCACGAACCTGACGTTCCAGGGCTTCGTGATGACCAACTCGTTCACCGCCGCCCACAGCACCATCGCGTTCATCAAGGACTTCGCGTCCGACTACTCGTCGTTCACGACGACGAGCGTGGCCCTGACCCCCGGCGCGTTCAGCATCACCCTGGCGACCAGTGCCGACGCGGGGCATCACATCCAGTTCGGCTTCCAGACCACGGGCGTGAACGTGTGGTTCACCGACACCGCCCCGTTTGGCAATGCCGTCATCACGACCATCCCCACGCCGGGCGCCCTGTGCCTCCTGGGCCTGGGCGGACTCGTGGCGACGCGTCGTCGTCGGGCGTGAGCGGGTGAGAGATTGAAGTGAAATTGTGAAGGCCGCCGAGAGATCGGCGGCCTTTTTCCTTCAGAGCACGACGCGCGAGCGAGTGTGGGCGTGGGGCGACGGTTTGCATTGAATCACGAGGCGGGCATCAGGACTTCTACATCCCTAGTCAAGCCTACTTGACTAGCGGAGACCGCTAGTCAAGTTCTCTTTACCAGCGACTTCTACCTGCGAGGGGCTCCGCTGGAGCTTCGCGATCACTTCCGCATCGACTTCGCGACGCGATCGGCGAGGCCGGGGGCCGGGCGATAGATGACCTCACGCCCGTCCTTTTCGACGACGAGCAGCTTGAGACGAGCCAAACCCTGGAGATCTGCCCGGGACGTGTTGAGCGAAAGGCCGTTGGCCGCTGCGTGGCTCTTGACGGTGTACCGCTGCATCGGATGACGCAGGGCGTGCTCGAGCAGGATCCGCTGGCGAAGTCTGAGCCCTTTGTTGAGCTTGAGCAGGTCCTCGCTGCGGACGATGCGTTCTTCTTCGTGCTTGAGGTGCTCGGAGAGTGCATCGAGCGACTGCTCGATGATGTCGAGCTTGTACAAGATGAAATACGTCAGGTCACCGTCGTCGAGCTCGGTGTCGATGTACGCTTGCGGGTAGCGGGCAAAGCCTTTGCGGATCTTCTCCGAGATCGGAATGTACTCAAAGATCCGGTAGCCGTTTCGCAGGGCGAACCAGTAGAACACCGCTCGGGCCGTTCGCCCGTTTCCGTCGACGAACGGATGTTCGTAGCCGATCATGAAATGCAAAATGCAAGCCTTCACCACGGGATGGATGAAGTTCTCGCCGCTGTGATCCATGTTGGCGAAGGCGCACAGTCGCTCGATCCGCGCGTCGAGAAGTTCGGCGGGAGGCGGGACGAAGATGTCTTCCTGAGTCCGCTCGTCGACGACACGAACGGATTCGTCGGGCCTCCGGAAGCGGCCCGACTCTCCCTCGCTTTTGAGCGTGCCGGTCGTCAGGATGGTCTGCAGTTCAAGAAGCACCGCTTTCGACAGCGGGCGGGCGAGCCAGCCCTTGATCTCCTGCATCGCGCGATAGTTGTTGGCGACCATTCGCTCGCCATGCGTGAGCGGCATCCGCCGGGCGCGGAGCATTTCGACGGCGTCCTTGCGCGTCGTGGCCGCCCCTTCGATCAATGACGACTCCACCGCCTCGTCGATCAGCGCCTTGAGCTCCAGGCGCGTCCGATGACTCTCGTCCAAGAGGAGGCCACCCGCCCCGGTCGCCCGGTCGATCCGGTGGAGAGGTTCGGAGAGCTGCGGCCCGAGGCAGTAACCAAACGGTCTGCCGCCGGACATGTCCAGCCCGATGTTTCGCCATGTGGCGAGGCGCTCCAGCTTTGCCACCCGCCAGAGCTCGACGGGGTCGAGGCCAGCGCCCTTGGCAACATGCCTGAGCGTTCTCCAAGGGCGGTGCTTGGTGAGCAGCGACTCCTGCCCGGCCACGAGAAACCTCGCCCGCTCGGCGGCCTGCGGGTCGGACTTGGCCTGATCGAACGAGATTGGCGGGACTTCCCGGTCCATCTGTCACCTCAACGCAATTCTAGCAGATTGCCAGTTCAACCGAGTATACCCCTATCGGCTCGAACTGTCAATTTCTTGAATATTGCGTTTGATTGACAGTTGGCGAAATCGGCCCGGGGTCGGCCCTAAAAGAGCACGACGCGCAAGCGAGTGTTCGCGTCCGTTGATCGAAGTGTCCAATCACACCGCTGGCGGCCCGAGGCCTTCCCTCGCTGGCGCGTCGGGCTCTGATTGATCCGGGCATCCGCGGCAATTCACGGCAGATTCGGGACGCCGCTCGGTCACGACACTAATGCCCGGGCGGGGGGACGCCATCGACCGGCGGTGTCGTCGGCGTGTTCGGATCGATGAGCACTCCCCGTTCGTCAAACCGCAACGCGAGGCGATTCACCTCCGCCTCAAGCATCGCCTCGAATGACGGCCACGTATTGAGCGTGGGCAGAAACTCACGGCGAGGGCACCGATATACCTTGGGATCACCCGGACGCATCCAAAGCCTCGACCCGTCGAAACTGTAACCGCCGAAGAACACGACATCATCTGGAGATCCTGTCGGACGCTCGTGTGTGTTCGCGGTTTCCAACGCGTAGGGAAGGCAGGACGCATCAGGATCTCTGTTGTAGGACATCCGCAAACCGTTTAGTCTCAGTTTGTCATTGAACAGATTCGCACCGTTGCTGATGCTCAAGAACTCTGAATACGCCCTTGGAATCGGTCGTTGAGCGAGCTTCTCAAGCTGTTCAATCTCTGGAGTGCCCAGCGGCAGATAGACCAAATGGAAATATGCCAGAGGCGCCACGTGGGGCACGTGACCAATCAGGCGCGCACCGGTGGACGCCTTCGTCTCGCCCAGAGGGGACCATCGCTCCAAGACTTTCAAGATGTCCGTCCACGCTTGCGATTTCATTCCTTTGGAGTCCTCGGCGGAGGATCTGAGTTTGCCGGCCAACTCGGTAGAGCGAGGCTCGCCCGCGAAGATTCGCGTCCGTTGATCTTTCGCGTTGAATCACACTCCTAGCGGCCAGAGGCCTTCCCTCGCTGGCGCGTCGGGCTCTGATGCACAAACATCCCGCGATGCTTCACGCATTCACGCTCATCACAACCTTTATCCCATCCCCCGAGATCATCGTCTTGAAGGCCGTCTCGAACTGTTCGATCGGGAACTCGTGGGTGATGATCTCGTCGAGTTCGAGCTTGCCGCTGAGCAAGAGCTCTTCCATCTGGTACCACGTCTCGAACATCTTGCGGCCATTGATCCCCAGCACCGTCGCGCCCTTGAAGACCACGTGCTCGGTGATGTTCCAGGTGATGGGCTTGCTGGGGATGCCCAGGATGGCGGCCGTGCCGCCGTTGCGCATGGCGCGGAAGCCTTGGTCAAAGGCGGATGCGGCGCCGCTCATCTCCAGCATGACGTCGACGCCCTCGCCGCGGCAGGCTCGTTTGATGTCGTTGACGTAGGCGTCGCCCTGGCGCACGTCGTACGCCTCGACCGCTCCGAGCTTCTTCGCGAGCGCGAGGCGCACCGGGTTCACATCGGTGCAGAAGATGCGTCCGGCGCCGGCGGCCCTGGCCACCGTGACGGCCATGAGGCCGATGATTCCCACGCCGCTGATCAGCACGCTCTTGGCCGAAACGCCCGCAGCCATCACAGTGTGCACGGCGTTGCCCAAGGGGTCGAGCACGGCGGCCACCTTGTCGGGGATCTTCGCGTGCACGGGCCACACGTTCTCTTCGGGGACGCAGACGTAGTCGGCGAAGCAGCCGTCGCGATCGATCCCGACGATGCGGGTGTCGCTGGCGATGTGGGCGTTGCCGGTGCGGCTGTTGTAATCGGTCCAGTTGGTGATGTGACCCTCGGCACTCACCCGCAGGCCCGGCTTGTACTTGGTGACGGCCGAACCGACCTCCTCGATGATCCCGACAAACTCGTGGCCGGTGACGATGCCGACGGGGATGCGTCCGGCGGCCCACTGGTCCCACTCCCAGATGTGCCGATCGGTGCCGCAGATGCCGACCTTGGACACCCGGATCAGGACATCGCGGGCGCCGCACTTGGGCTTGGGCCGCACGCCGTCAAACTTGAGCCCAACGCCCGCGTGGTGCTTGAAGAGCGAACGCATGGTTTGGGTGGACGTAGAAGACGTGGCGGCCGGGCGTGCTGGGGCGGTTGTCATTTTGGATTCCGAGGGGCGGGTTGGCGCCGGGTCGATGGAACTGGGTTACCGGTCGGATCAAAGTGCCGTCGATGGCCGAGGGTGGACTCACCCCCTCCGGCCTTCGCGGACTCGGCCACCTCCCCCGCGGGGCGCGGGGGAGGAGGGGGATGCACAATTGTGGCCCTTCGGAGGTTGGGATCAAACTGTTCAGGGAGTGGACGCGCTGTATCCGATGGACAGAGACGGCTCGGCACGCTCGGACACGTGGTTTCAGCGACGCCCGACCCCGGTTTGGAGTACGATTGGACATGGCAGAGGCCAGTCGAGCTAGTTTGGTTCGCGTACGGGGTGTGCCTCAGAACAAAGAGCCCCGTGCCTATCTCTTTCACGCCGCCAAGCCCGGCGGCGGTCGCGAGTGGGGAATCCTTCGCGCCACAACTCCCCGCAATCTCGCCGATCAGCTCCGCGGCCGTCGCCTCGTGCCCCTTCGGTCCTGGGCTCTGCCCAGCATGGGACGATCAGGTCCGGGGCGCGTTTCGCTGAAAGATCAGGCCGAACTGCACGGCAATCTTGCGCAGCTGCTCACCCGCGGCGTGCCGTTGGTTGAGGCTCTGGACGTGTGCACCTCGGCGGTCTCGCGCGACATGAAACCCCGTGTGACGCGGATGCGGGACATGGTGGCCTCGGGCTCGAGCTTCGCCGACGCGTGCCAGGCCGAGGGGGGGCTCGATCACGTTTCGATTGCGGTTTATCGGGCGGCCGAGCGCACGGGCGATCTGGGCGGGGCGGCCAAGCAGCTTTCGGGCACAGTTCGTCGCCAGCTCGCGATCCGCGGCAAGGCGGCGACGCTCATGCTGTATCCGATCGTGGTGCTGTCGATCAGCATCATGGTTGCGATCGGGATGATGACGCTGGTGGTTCCCAGCATCATCGAGAACCTCAAGGACGCGGTGGACTCGATGCCCTGGTTCACCGAGGTGGTGTACTCGGTGGGCGTGACCCTTCGCGACAACGCGATGCCGCTGCTCATCGGGTTTGGCGTGCTCGCGACGCTGCTGTTTCTCTTTCGAGCGCGGGTGATCGCGTTTGTGGCGGCCCAGATGAGCCGTCTTCCGTTCCTTCGCGATGTGGTGCTGGCCCAGGAGTGCGCCCGCTTCTTCACGGTGATGAGCGCGATGACCCGCACGGGCGTGGTGCTCTCGGACGCTCTTGGCGTGGGCGAGGCGGCTTTGAAACATCCGACGCTCAAGCGTGAACTTTCCCGGCTTCGGCTGCGCCTCATCGAGGGGGGCGTGCTCCGCGTGCTCATCGACGAGGTGGTGACGTTTCCCCTGCCGACGCGCCGGCTGCTGATCGCCGCCGAACGCTCGGGCGACCTGCAGAACGCGTTTGACACGCTGGCCAACGACATGGCCGACGAGGTGGAGACAAGATCGTCGCGTCTTTTGGCCCTGCTCGAGCCGGCGATGATCGTGCTGATGTTCCTTTTGATCGGTTCGCTCGTGCTTTCGATCATGATCCCGCTGATCTCGGTCACCAGCCGTGTGGAGGGTGTCAGCGGCTGAAGACGGGCACCGCTCCGGAGAGCGGCGCCACCCAAGGCAGGTTCTCGAACAGACAATCCCGGAGGTTTGCGATGCTCCCGACAAGTTCCGCAAGACACGCGACGCGTGCGATGGCCCGAGGCTTCTCGATGCTCGAACTCACGTTCGTGCTCGTGGTGATCGGCGTGCTGCTGGCCACGGCCGCCCTCAACTACAACTCGTTCATGGTCAAGGGCAAGATCGGCGCGACCAAGAAGAGCCTGGCCACGATCAAGGTGGCCCTGGACAGCTACAACGCCCAGGAGAACACCTACCCCGCGACCTTGGCGGGCCTGGTCCCCGGATATCTCGACCGCAACAAGATAAAGGACGGCTGGAAGGGCGAGTTCTACTACGAGCTCAACACCGCCAACGTCGAGCGCCCCTTCGACCTGCGCAGCGCCGGCCCCGACAAGGTCATCGGCACCCCCGACGACATCGACGTGTGGAACATGGACAACGAGGCCCCAAGAGCCAACTGAGCCATGAGAACCATGAGACCTATGGGACCTATGAGACCTATGTGATTCCGTGACTCCCTGACTCTTTGCCTTGCCCCCATGACCCGCTCCGCCTCCAACCTCGCCCGAACCGGCCTCACCATGCTCGAGGTTGTTTTCGCCATGGCCCTGCTCGGGCTGGTCGCCACGACCTCGATGGCGGCCCTCTCCTACGTCCACAAGTCCCACTCCCGCGAGCAGAAAACCCTCGCCGCGTCCGAGATCGCCAGCCGCCTCATCCTCATGTACATCGACGACCCCCAGTCACCCGACAAAGAGGGTGAGCTCATCGAGTGGATCAATGGCCAGAAGTATCGCTACAAACTCGACCACGGCACTGTCAACTTCACCTCCGCCGTCCCCGCCCCCGACGACGCCCCCAAAAACGTCATCGGCCTGGACGCCATCCACATCGTCAAGGTCCGCGTCTGGCTCAGCGAGGAGAGCGGCGGCTCCCTCAACTTCACCCCCAACGCACCCTACGCCGTCCTCACGCGGATCGTCGATCCGTGGGTTGCCCTGACCCGACCTGATTCCACTCAACGCATGGCCGACAAGTACGGCAGGAGTGCCGTGATGGAGTACGCGAGGACTGGCCAATTCCCCGGAACCGCACCGGCGCCCAAGGACTCGGGCGCCGACACGGAAGGGAAGTCGAAATGACCCGGCTTGTGCTCACAACGCTCGAACCCGCTCTCTTGAGCACCATCGCCCCATGACCCTTTGACTTTCCATCCCCCCATGACCCGCGCTCCCTCCAACCTCGCCCGAACCGGCCTCACCATGCTTGAGGTTGTTTTCGCCATGGCCCTGCTCGGGCTGGTCGCCACGACCTCGATGGCTGCCCTCTCCTACGTCCACAAGTCCCACTCCCGCGAGCAGAAAACCCTTGCCGCATCCGAGATCGCCAGCCGCCTCATCCTCATGTACCTCGACGACCCCCAATCGCCCGACAAGGAGGGCGAGCTCATCGAGTGGATCAACGGCGAGAAGTACCGGTACAAGCTCGACCACGGCACCGTCAACATCACCTCCGCCGTCCCCGCTCCCGCCGACTCGCGCGAGAACGTCATCGGCCTGGACGCCATCCACATTGTCAAGGTCCGCGTCTGGCTCAGCGAGGAGAGCGGCGGCTACCTCAACTTCACTCCCAACGCTCCCTACGCCGTCCTCACGCGGATCATCGATCCATTGGCGGCCTTGACCCGCCCCGATTCCAGCAAGCGCATGCTCGAGAAGTACGGCGCGGGCGCTCTCTCTGAGTACATGAAGACAGGACAATTCCCAGGGGGCGGTCCCGCTCCCAAGGGCACCGGTGCCGCCAGCGGAGGGGCCAAGAAATGACGCGTCGAGCCTTCACCATCCTCGAGCTCACCCTCGCCAGCGCGATCGCCACGCTGGTCGTCATGGGGGCCTTCGCTGTTTTCACGGCGATGAACAAGTCCGATCGGCGCCTGGCCGCTCAGTACGTTCACGTCAACGAGATCGAGCGCACGCGCCGCGCCTTCCTCAACACTTTCACTTCGCTGGTCATGTCCGACCGCCCGCAGCAACGCCGGAGCACAGGCGACGCCACCAACCGCGCGACCCCCGTGCCCTCGGGCAAGCCCGAGTCGTCCGACACTTCCAAGGGCGACGCGAGCGGGGGCTCCAAGTCCGACCCCGCGGGTGTGAGGCCGCCACCGCCTCGCATCGTGCTGGGCGCCGCCGACTCGACCGATTTCTTCGGGCAGACGATGCAGCGTCTGGAGGTCGTCCTCTCCCGCTCCCCCGTGCCCACCAAGTCCTCCTCCGCCGATTTCAAGTCGATCAAGGACGATCACATCGTCCAGGAAACAGCGGCCCGCAACAACACCTCGACCGACGGCGGGTCCCAGGCGATCCGCGGGGCGTTCATCCTTCGTGCACAGGAGGCCGCCCCGGCCTTCGACGCCCGCGAGAACTCCCTGAACGTCCAGGAGCTGTGGTGGGTCCCTCTTCCCCCGCCCGCCGAGGAGGGCGACGTGAACGAGCGGCCGCTGGCGGCCAGCGCGGGCTATCCCACGCGGCTCCTCTCCGACATCATCCAGTGCCGCTGGCAGTTCTTCCAGAAGGACGAGTGGCACGAGGCGATCGAGGTCACCTGGTCCAATGATCTTCCCGCGTACGTCAAGGTCACCCTCGAACTTGCCAACGGCGCCCGCACCGAGTGGCTCCTGGAGGTCGATTACACGGTCGGCGCCGAGGTCACCTTGTCGGGACTCGAAGCGGGCGGCGCCCTCAATTCCGGCGCCACCTCGACCTCCGCCGACGCCGGCGCCATTCCCGTGGAGGGCGGTCCCCTCCCAGGCTCGACCATCAAAGGCACGCCGAGCGGCTCACCACCACGGGTCAGGAATCTCATCAAGATCGGACCCAAGGGCGAACAGAATTGACGCGTCGACCGTTCCAACCCCGCCGCTCTCGCCTTCGCCGGGCGTTTGTGATGCCTTTGGTCATCATGATCACGGTGTCGCTGACGCTGCTCACTGCCGTTGTGATGAGCCGTCAGTCTGCGCATGGGCTCTCGGCCCGACGGCAGATCGGGCTTCTGGAATCGCACCACGTCAAGCGCGGCATCCAGGGCGCGATCGACGCCTGGCTGCGGCGCGGGCAGAGCCGTCCGTTCCGAGAACGGATCGGTCCCGACGGGCTCATCGCCGAGATCGAGGTCTCCGACGGCATCACTCCCAGCGCGACGGGGACCGAGAAGGTCCGTCTGAGCGTGATCGATGCCCAGGACAAGGTGCTCGTCGACTTCTCGGGGCTGCAGGGGCAGACGCTGCTGGACGCCCGCGACTTTGCCGGCTCGTTCAAGGAGCGATCTCCCGAGGAGTTCGCCAGGCAGACCCGAACGCTCGGGCCCGTCGCTGTCAGCGCAGCGTCTGCTTCGGCCGAGGTCCTCTCGGCGGCGCTGTTTGCCGTCACCGAGTCGGCCAACGAGGGGTCGGAGTTTGTCTCGTCGGTGATGTCGATGCGTGGGGCGGGCCCGATGAACCCCCAGGCGTTCAACCAGGCGATCATCGACGCGGGGCTGACACCCGAGAAACAGTCCAAGCTGCTCCGGCTGGTCGTCCCCGAGACCTCGCTGTGGAAGCTCCGGGCCGACATTGTCCGGGGCGATACTGTCATCGACGGCTACGACGGGCTCCTCCTGACCGAGGGGCGAGGCCCACGCATGGCGGGCAGCAGCGGGAGCCAGCGAAGATCGGCGATCCTCACCCTCGACCGGCGCAAGTCGGGCGTAAACTCTCAGCCTTGACACCAGAAACCTCACACCCCCGGAGTGAACGCCGATGCTCGGCAACATGAGCCGCCTCAGAGCCTCCCGACTCGCGGTCGCCGCCATTGTGGCGATGGTCCTGGGCACGCTCGCCGCCGGATACATCGCTGTCATGGACCGCGAGAGTGCCGAGAGCGTGGTGGACGACATGGTCGCCAAGCACGCCGCGAGCGCCCTGGCCAAGTCGAGCCCCAAGCCCGGCGCCGAGGGCGCCAAGGGTGCCAAGGACACGACGCCGCCCGTGGTTATCGACACGGCGGGTGCGGGCACGCGGCTGGGGCTGGTCAAGAACCACCCGGTGCCGCTGCCGATCGAGCCGCCAAAGATCGACGAGACCGAGACCGTGATCACCACCACGTCCACCGAGCCCATCAAGTACGTCGGCCCCGTTCGCCTGGGGGTAACGATGCTGGCCTTGGTGAGCTTCAACGAGAAGCAAAGGGTGCTGGCCGAGGGCAAGACATTCGGCGTCACCGTCGACAGCGCGACCAAGACCACCAAGCTGGTCTCTGTCAGCGCCGACGCCATCATCGTCGAGACCGACGGGGAGCAACGCCAGATCGCCAAGGCCGACAGCGACGGCGAGGTCGTCTCGTTCCTGGGCAACAAGCCCACCCGAAACAAGCCCGTGGTGATGAAGCCCACGACCGACCCCAAGGCCAAGGGTCGGACCAACTTTGCGGGCGAGTCGATCGAGAGCATCGTCTCGGCCAAGCAGGCCAAGATCATGGCGCAGTTCAACCGGACGTATCAGGAGGCCAAGAAGGCCAGAGGCGTCGAGTCCGATGCCGACCTCCGCGAGAAGATCATCGAGAAGATGCAGGCCGACGGCATCGACCGGGCCACAGCCGAAAGGTCCCTGGAGAAGTAATGAGCGTTCATGTGTGCTACCTCCAGCGGACGGGACGCGGCGACGCCATCGCGGGGCTTCGGCTCGTCACCGCCCGCTCGGACGAATTCTGGACCGCCCCCGCCTCCGTGCGAAGCGGTTCCCCCACCGCCGACGCCGAGGCCGCGGGCGTGTGGCTCGCCCAGAAACTCTCGCCCTCGGGCGGGGTGCTCGACGTGCTGTGTCTGGACGCGGACGGCTCGGCGTGCGGCTGGCTGAGCGCACCCTCGACCGATCCCGACGTCGTCGCGGCCATCGCGCGCCAGGGCACGCTCGTCACGACGCCCGAGGGGATCTCCAACGCCACGCCGCTCTCGGAATACTCGGGAACGCCCGACGACGCCTCGGTCGCGGTGCTTGCCCCACCCTTTGTCGCCCCCCCGCCCTCGGTGCGCGGGCTCCTGGGACGCGGGCGCGGCACCACGACCGCCCACGCCACGCGCATCGGCGTCGTCGCGGTCAACGACGTGCCGGCTCGCCTGTTGCTCGACGCTCTTGATCGTCGCGGCGTGGTCGTCAAGTCCGTCACCACCGTGTGGCATGCCCTGTGCCTGGCTCTGGATCCCGCGGGAGTCGCAACCCCCGCCGACGGGCCCGTCGTGGCCGACAACGCCCCCACCAGCGCCTCGCTGATCCTGGATCCCGCCGGGCGACTGGCCTGGGCGTGGTCGGTCGGAGGCATCCCCATCGCCGCGGGCTCGATGCGCCTGGCGGTCGACCGCCACGGGGTCGAGCATCCAGTCGACTCGTCCCGGACCGCGTCGTTTCTGGTCCGCGGCGGCGATCACCCGCCGCGACCAACGCTCCACATCGGCGCCGCCGAGGGCGGGCGCCTTGCCACCGAGTGGCTCGCCTGGTCCGCGCAGCTTGGCCGCTCGCCCACACGCGTGCGCTGTCTGGCCCCCACGGGCCACGACGGCGAGACGGCGTCGCTCGAGGCCTTTGGTAGCGCTCTGGGCAAGGCCTGTCCGCAGATTCCAGTCGACCTCACCACCAACGACGACCCGATCGGACGGGTGCTGGTTCGCCTGGCCGAACGAGTCGACGATGCGCCCGTGACGGCGGGTGCGCCCCCGCTGGTCCAGACACCGTTCAAAACGCTGGCGGCCAGACCCACCCGCGTCCACCGTCGACTTTTGATCATCGCATCGCTGGCGATCACGGCGATGGCCGCCGCCGTCGGCACCGCGGCGTATCGCCTGCGTCTTGAGGCCGGCGACGCGTACACGTCGGCGATCCGGGCCGAGAGCGCGTGGCACACGGACGTGAAAGCGATCGACGCGTCGCTGATGTCCAAGCCCGCGGAGGTGTCGATCAAGCTGGAACGGCTGGTCACGCAGCTGCGCAAGGACGTCGCCCCGAAGGTCACGCGGTCGGACGCCAGGCCGATCCTCTCGGAACTGGCGACCCTCAGCATGGTGCTGGGCGACCCGGAGATTCACCTCACCCGGATCTCGCTGACCAGCAGCACGGTGCTGGTGCAGATCCAGGCCTCGCTGGAGCAAGCCACGGCCGTGCAGCAGGCGCTGCGTGAGATCGCGGGCCTTCACATCCTCAACTGGTCGATGAGCACGACCAAGTCGGGAGCGACTTTGGACGTTCGGTTGCAGGGGACCTGGCCTCTGATCGAGCCGGCCAAGTCCGGTGGAGGTGGCCAATGACGATCGAACAGGGTGAGATCCGCCAGGAGCGAGCGTCCCTGGCGGCCTCGGCGGCCCGCTCCAACCTTCCCTCGTCGGTCTTTGTGCTGGCCCTGGGCCTGTTTGTGGTCGCGTTTGTCGCCCTGGTGTGGTGCATGTTCGCTCGGCAGAACGCCGCGAGCCTGCTCGAAGCCCGCGTGGCGCAGGCTGAGGCGATCTTCCGATCCGTGGACGAGATCAAGTCAATGCGCGCCCAGATCGCCCGGGCCAAGGACACCCGCAGCAACGAGCCCATCTACGACGTGCCCTTGAGGCTGCAGAACGCCGCCCCCAACCAGCGGCTTCTCGCGGCGTTGCAGAGCACTCCCGCCAGAGAATCGCCCCTCAGCAAGGACCAGGGCGTGGCCCAGAAGAAGTTCACGATCACCGGAATCCAGCATGAGTCGATCGACGACCTGATGGCCTGGATCGACAAGTCCCTGGCCGACATCAAGGGACTCGAGGTCGAGAGCATCGATCTCACGCCCTCGGCCAACAATTGGTCCCTCACCATCACCTTCTCCAGGTGGGAGAAGAAGGAAGGCTAACCCCATGCCCCGACGTTCACGCCTCCTGGCTCTGTTCTTGATCGCCCTGGTGGCGGGGTGCGCCTCCTCGCCCGTCGACACCTCGGCCGCGCTGTCGCAACGACGCGACGACGCCATCAAGCTCGCTGTCCGCGGCAAGGCCGCGTACGACGCGGGCAAGCTCGAGAGCAGCATCGAGCTCTACAGCAAATCGATCGAGACCTACGGCGAGATCCCCGGCGTGCGGACCAACCTGGGCGTCGCGCTCCTGGACCACAAGGACCTGATGCAGGCCGCCGACACCCTCAAGGCCGAGGTCCAGCTCTTCCCGGCGGCAAGCGAGCAGGCGCTGACAAACCTGGGCGTCATCTACGCGGACAAGGGCTGGGCCAAGGAGGCGCTGGAGTACTTCCGTCGCGCCCTGGAGCTTGCCCCGCGCGATCCCGTCGCCCTTCGCGGCGCGATCGAGACCATGATGAACACCAACGCCCCCGAGCAGGACACGCTCGAGCTCGTCAAGCGCGCCGTGCTCGTTGAGCGCGATCCCAAGCTCCTTATTCACTACCGCTGGATCCAGATCGGGCTCGAGACCACGATCAAGGATCGTCCCAAGTACGGCAACGCGAGCAAGCCCAACGCACAGGACACGTCCCCTCGTCTGGCCCCCCGCAAGAACGCGACTCCTCCCGGCACAGAGCAACCCGCGACGACCCCCTCCCCGGCACCCGAGCCGACACCCGAGCCGGCACCCGAGCCCGTTCCCGAGACGGCGCCCAGCCCCCAGACGCCCCCCAAGCTCTGATCCGCCCTCGTTCAGGCACCTCCACTCACGCCACCTCCACGGGTATCATCCTGAATGTTCAACCTGGTTGGACCGGAACATTCGAGGCTCCCCACCGACCCAGGCGCTCTGGCCCGCCGCCAGCATTCCGACTGGCTCACCTGGGCGATGAAGTCCGAAAATAGGTTCCCCAGAATCCCGCTCCGCGAGGTCGCCGCGGGGGGCTTTGACCCCATGCTCGCCCGCCCTCATGGCCGCCGCCGCGCCGACCGATGGTGGGAACTGGCACTTCGCCGTGTCTTTGGCCCGTGGCTTTAGACCCCGGCGTGCGACTCACTCCGGCACCCGATCCTTCCCCGCCGCTCCAACACCTCCTCCGCCTTACACTGACGCATGCCCGCCACCAACACGACCTCCATCAACCGATCGTGGATGCTCAAGATGGCCGCCATCGGCATCATCTTCGCCGTCTTTGGGATCTGGGGTTACTACGACGCGAGCATCGTCTACCCCGCCCGGGGCGTCGCCTCCGCCGAGTACCTCAAGTACCTGTACCTCGACGAGGCCAAACGCCAGTCGCTGCTCCTGAGCCCGCTCTCGGTCAAGGACCCCGCCGGCGAGCTCGACCGCCTCCGCAAGACCGCCGCCGAGCAGCTCAAGCCGCTCGATCTCGCCCGGCGCGAGTGGCTCGACTCCCTGGCGATCATCAACACGCTCGACGCGGCCCACACCGAGATCCCCTCCGCCGAGCTCGAGCACACCGAACTCCACAAGAAATTCACAACCGCGACGGGCGCGCCCAACATCCCCAAGCCCCTCTCGTGGTGGGACATTCCCGTGCAGTGGCTGATCTGCGGGCTGGGCCTGGCCGTCGGGCTCTGGATGCTCGCCCTCATCATCGTCGTCTCACGGTCGAAATACTCCTGGGACCCCGAGGCCAAGGTGCTCACGCTGCCCGACGGCTCGACCTTGGCCATCGCCGAGTGCGAGGACTTCGATCGTCGCAAATGGGATAAATTCCTCATGTTCGTCCGGGTCCGCACCGGGCACCCCAGGCACGCGGGCAAGGAGATTCGCCTGGACCTCCTGCGCTACGTCCCGCTCGAGGATTGGGTCGTGGAGATGGAATACGCCGCCTTCCCCGACCGCGCCAAGGCCGCCGAGTCCTCCGCCGAGCCCGAGCCGCCCGTCGAGACTCCGGCGAATCCCGCGTGAGCGCGTTGACCGGACGAGAGAACGATGGTGGAAAACGTCATGGTTTCGACTTTCCTCTTCCCAAGCACGCCAAAGTCTGGTAGTCTCGCGATCCAGAAGCCCCGCAGGACCGCGGGGAAGGAATCAGGACGCACCCCATGGATGGATTCAGGAGCGGACCGGTCGTCCCAATCGCACGAATGACCAAGCCAGGGCGTACGCCCCAAGCCGTTTCTTCTTCCCCCTCGCCGGCGTCCGGCGCGGCTTCACCGTCCGCGCAGCAGGGCGCCAAACCGGCGCTGGACCGTCGCGGACCCGCGGGCTCGAACCCGCCCTCCCAGACCGGCACCCGCACGTTCGTGATCGACACCAACGTCGTCTTGCACAACCCCGTCGCCCTTTTCGTCTTCGCCGAGCACAACCTGGTCATCCCCTTCACGGTGATCGAGGAACTCGACAAGATGAAGCGCAAGGACGACGACCTGGGTCGCAACGCCCGCGAGTGCATCCGCCAGCTCGACTGGCTCCGCACCAAGGGCTCCCTCACCGTCGGCGTCAACTGGGGCGTCCACTCGCCACGCGTCGGTCAGGCCGCCAAGCTCGGGCCCGATGGCAAGTCCGGCTCCGTCCGCATCGACGTCGAGGAGCACGTGCGTCCGTCGGCCCTCAACGAGGAATCGCCCGACAACCGCATCATCGCCGTCGCCTACGCCCTCAAGCTCCGCGGCGAGAACGTCACGTTCATCACCAAGGACCTGGCCGCCCGCATCAAGGCCGACTCGCTGGGGATCTCCACCGAGGACTTTGAGAACCAGAAGGTCGACGCCGACCGCCTCTACAATGGCTCTGTCGCTGTCGAGGCCGACAGCGCCCTCATCGACGAGATGTACCGCGACCGCATGCTCTCGATGGAGAAGCTGCTGCCGATCCTGGTCGAGACCTCGCACGACGGCACCACGTACCCCATCGAGCTTCTCTCCAACCAGTTCGTCTCCTTCACCGACAAGGACGACCCAAGCCACACGGGCCTGGGGCGGCGCCTGGCCGACACCGACCACGTCATCCCCGTCACCAACCAGCGCAAGCCCGTCTTTGGCATCATCGCCAGAAACGTGCAACAGACCATGGCCCTGGACCTTCTGCTCGACGATGAGATCAAGTTCGTCACGCTGCTGGGCTCTGCCGGCACCGGCAAAACGCTCGTCGCCATCGCCGCCGGCATGGCCAAGGTCTTCAGCGAGGAACGCTACGACAAGCTGCTCGTCGCCCGCCCCATCATGCCCCTGGGCCGCGACATCGGCTACCTCCCCGGCGACAAGGACGAGAAGCTGACGGCCTGGATGCAGCCGATCTTCGACAACCTCACGTACCTCATGTCCACCCGCGGCGCCCACACCGGGGCCGCCGACAGCCACACCAGCGAGCAGCGGATCCAAAAGCTCATGGCCGACGGCAAGCTGGTGCTCGAGCCCCTGACGTACATCCGCGGGCGCAGCATCCCGCACCAGTTCATGATCGTCGACGAGGCCCAGAACCTGACGCCCCACGAGGTCAAGACCATCGTCTCCCGGGTGGGAGAGGGCACCAAGCTCATCCTGACGGGCGACATCCAGCAGATCGACAATCCGTACCTCGACAGCTCATCCAACGGGCTCGCCTACGCCATCGAAAAGATGAAGGGCGTCTCCCTCTACGGCCACGTCACGCTCACCAAGAGCGAACGCAGCGAACTCGCCAGCATCGCCGCCGCTCGCCTGTGATGCAGGAATTGAAACACGGAGGCCACGGAGGGACACGGAGAAAGACTGCGTCGAATAATGGAAGTGTCGCCGAGAAGGCGGAAGGCTGAGTGTGAAGGCAGAAGGCTGAATCAATTCCGCCTTCTGCCTGAAATTGTCCCGCCCGTAGTTGAAGGTCGTGGAGGAAGCGGCGGGGACGGATGAG